>NZ_JBDGJQ010000058.1:0-211 GCF_057656815.1 Variovorax sp. Soil_C_39 | reverse complement strand
GGCGCACCTCCTGGATGATGATCGGATCGACTGCGCTCACGCGCCCTCTGAGGGAGTCATAGCGCAACACGTTGGCTTGGGGCTCGGTCGTCAGGCGAAGCGCTTGGGGCGCCGTCACTGGCGCCGGTGTCACCGGCTTGCCGTCCAGCAGCCGGTGCAGGACGTTGAGCACATGCGTCTTGCTGGCTACGCCAGCCTCCAGGGCCAGCTC
>NZ_JBDGJQ010000057.1:0-227 GCF_057656815.1 Variovorax sp. Soil_C_39 | reverse complement strand
CACTGGGCACAGTCGCTGGGCTGGGCGGCGTAGATCACCATCTTGTCCGTGCGCGAGAGTTGCTTGCGTCTGAGTTGTTTGCCTGCAGGGCAAGTAAAACTGTCGCTGGCCGCTTCGTAGGTGAAGGCGCTGCGCTCGTACAGACTGCCGTCGCCTTTGTTGTTCACGGCACGGTTGGGCGCCACGTAGCTGGTGATGCCCTGGGCGTCCAGCGCTGCAATGTGCTC
>NZ_JBDGJQ010000056.1:0-237 GCF_057656815.1 Variovorax sp. Soil_C_39 | reverse complement strand
GAGATCTGGACCGACGAGTACGGCCGCGTGAAGCTGAGCTTCCACTGGAACCGCTACTGCACGAAGGACGAGAACAGCTCGTGCTGGGTGCGCGTGTCCTCGCCATGGGCCGGCACGCAGTTCGGCGGCATCCAGGTGCCGCGCATCGGCCAGGAGGTGGTCGTCGACTTCGAGAACGGCGACCCCGACCGGCCGATCGTGACGGGGCGGGTCTACAACGCCGACAACATGCCGCCC
>NZ_JBDGJQ010000055.1:0-252 GCF_057656815.1 Variovorax sp. Soil_C_39 | reverse complement strand
GCGACAGCTTCACCGTCGTCGTTAGCGACGGCAACGGCGGCACGGCCACCAGCACGGTGGACGTGACGGTCAGCCCGGTCAACGACGCGCCCACCGTTCCGAACTACACGCTGACCACGCCCGAGGACACGCCCGTCGCGGGCCGGGTGACCGGTGTCGACCTGGACGGCGACAGCCTGAGCTACGTGGTGGGCACGCCGCCGGCCAACGGCGCCTTGACCGTCAATCCGGACGGAACCTACACGTACACAC
>NZ_JBDGJQ010000054.1:0-254 GCF_057656815.1 Variovorax sp. Soil_C_39 | reverse complement strand
GCGACCTGCAGCTTGGTGCGCTCCCCGCCGATGACCGCCCAGTCCTCGCTCCAGTCGAACTGGAACGCCTCGCCCGGGCCGAAGGTCAGGGGCACGAAGGTGCCTCGGCCCGTGGTCTGCTCAACCTCATGGCGATGCGCATGCCACGCTCGTGCAAACGCTGCCACGCGGTTGTATGAGCCCTGGTAGCCGAGCGCGACCAGGTCGGCATGCATCTGCTTGAGGGTGCGCCGCTGCTTGCGCGATCTGGATGC
>NZ_JBDGJQ010000053.1:0-277 GCF_057656815.1 Variovorax sp. Soil_C_39 | reverse complement strand
CGGGTTCCCGTGTGAAAGTAGGTCATCGTCAGGCTCTTACAGCCAAGAAAAGCCCAGCCCCGAAAGGGTTGGGCTTTCCTTTTTGTGTGAGCACCCAGAAGGTGCTCACACAAAAGGGCAAGCAAACAGTGTCTCTCGAGGCGCTGCGAGCAAGCTTCGAGGCATTCGCTCTCTGCGAGTGAGTGCCTTGAAAGCCCCAAGAAAAAAACTTCCTTCGAAGTTGACGCGGTTTGAAAAAGCAGTGCATAATCGAAGGCTTCGCTGAACGACTTCAGCG
>NZ_JBDGJQ010000052.1:0-329 GCF_057656815.1 Variovorax sp. Soil_C_39 | reverse complement strand
TCACGCCGCCATTGACCGTCTCGGTCAGCCCACCGGTGACCATGCGCGTCTCGCCACCCGTGATCGTCTCGGTCGCACCGCCCGTGATCGTGCGCGTCTCGCCACCCGTCACCGTCTCGGTCGCGCCGCCCGTCACCGTGCGCTCCTCGCCGCCGTCGATGGTCTCCACCGCGCCGCCCGTGATGTGCCGCTCCTCGCCCGCCTCGTAAGTGGCCGACTCGTGCCCCTTGATCAGCGTGGTGCGCGTCTTCTCGGTCGTGTGCGTCTCGTCGCCCTCCACCTCCACGTCGAGGTTGCGCTCGGCATGCAGCAGGATCTGCTCGGCGCCC
>NZ_JBDGJQ010000051.1:0-400 GCF_057656815.1 Variovorax sp. Soil_C_39 | reverse complement strand
CCTTCACGCTCGGCCAGGAGGAATACGGCATCGACATCCAGAAGGTGCAGGAGCTTCGCGGCTACGACGCGGTGACGCGGATCGCGAACGCGCCCGAGTACATCAAGGGCGTGGTGAACCTGCGCGGAATCATCGTGCCGATCATCGACATGCGCATCAAGTTCAACCTGGGCACGCCGAGCTACGACCAGTTCACGGTGGTGATCGTGCTGAACATCGGCGGCCGTGTGGTGGGCATGGTGGTCGACAGCGTGTCGGACGTGATCACGCTGGGCGCGGAGCAGATAAAGCCGGCACCGGAGATGGGCTCGGTGCTGGACACCGACTACCTGATCGGGCTGGGCACGCTCGACGAGCGGATGCTGATCCTGGTGGACATCGATCGGCTGATGTCGAGCGA
>NZ_JBDGJQ010000050.1:0-404 GCF_057656815.1 Variovorax sp. Soil_C_39 | reverse complement strand
GCCTCGATCAATGCCTCGTCGCGCAAGATCGTCGACATCATCGGCGTGATCGACGGGATTGCGTTCCAGACCAACATTCTCGCGCTCAATGCGGCAGTCGAGGCGGCACGCGCCGGTGAACAGGGCCGCGGCTTCGCTGTGGTGGCATCGGAAGTGCGCAGCCTGGCGCAGCGCTCTGGCGCGGCGGCCAAGGAGATCAAGGGCCTGATCGACGACTCGGTCGGCAAGGTCGAGGCGGGCAGCCGGCAGGTGGCCGAGGCGGGCCGCACGATGGAAGAGATCGTCGACAGCGTCAAGCGCGTGACCGACATCATGGGCGAGATCACTGCGGCGAGCCAGGAGCAGAGCACGGGCATCGAGCAGGTGAACCAGGCGATCGCGCAGATGGACCAGGTGACGCAGCA
>NZ_JBDGJQ010000049.1:0-417 GCF_057656815.1 Variovorax sp. Soil_C_39 | reverse complement strand
CGCTTCGCTACGGGCAACCTGCGGTGCTCGGCTGCGGCGGGGGTCCGCAGAACTCGCTTCGCTCAAACAGCTGCGGCCCTGATCCCGCCTCCGCCTGCGCTCCTCGGCACAGCCAGAAGGGGGTGGGAGCCCCGCGGGCCATCGCTTCGCTCGGCTGTATTGCTCCCTCTCCCTCCGGGAGAGGGCGGGGGTGAGGGCTGCGGCGGTGGATATGGCGCGCTTCTCCCAAGGCCGTCGGCCCTCACCCTGACCCTCTCCCGGAGGGAGAGGGAAAAAGAGGGCCGAGCGCAGCGATGGCCTGCATGGTTCCCAAATCCCCTCTGGCTGCGCCGAGGAGCGGAGTGTTTCGCGGATCAGGGCTCGCAGCTGTTTGAGCGAAGCGAGTTCTGCGAGACCCCGCGAAACGCGAGCACCGCA
>NZ_JBDGJQ010000048.1:0-423 GCF_057656815.1 Variovorax sp. Soil_C_39 | reverse complement strand
TTGAACGTGGCGCAGACGGCCGGCGGCCAGTTCGGCGCGGGCCTGTACCGGCTCATCAACTACACCGGCACGCTGACCGACAACGGCCTGGACATCGGCACGGCGCCCACCGACGCGAGCAACCTGCAGGTGCAGACCTCGGTTGCGCAGCAGGTCAACCTGGTGAACTCCGAAGGCGTGGCGCTCAACCTCTGGGACGGCAACGACAGCGCCAACTTCAACGACGGCAAGATCGCTGGCGGCTCGGGCACCTGGCGCGCAGGCAGCCCCGGCGACACCTGGACCGACGTGGCGGGCGTCGCCAACGGCACCTGGAAGCAGGACGGGTTCGCGATCTTCAGCGGCGCGGCCGGCACCGTCACGGTCGACAACAAGGGTGCGGGCGGCGCGGTGCGCATCGGCGGCGCGCAGTTCGCGGTCGAC
>NZ_JBDGJQ010000047.1:0-452 GCF_057656815.1 Variovorax sp. Soil_C_39 | reverse complement strand
ATCGTCAAGGTGGGCAGCGGCACGCTCACGCTCACGGGCGCCAACAGCTACACCGGCGGCACCACCGTGGCGGCCGGCACCCTGAGCGTGAACAACACGAGCGGCAGCGCCACCGGCAGCGGCGCGGTACAGGTGCAGGGCGGCGCAACCCTGTCCGGCAGCGGCACCATCGCAGGCGACGTGACACTGGGCAAGGGCGCCGTCCTGTCCGCGGGCAACACAGGCGTCGCCAGCGGCGTCGGCACGCTCACGACGGGCAACCTCAGCCTCGGCAGCGGCGCGGTGCTGAACTACGACCTCGGCCAGGCCGGCGTGGCGGGCGGCACGCTGAACGACCTGGTCAACGTCAACGGCAACCTGCAGCTCGACGGCACCTTGAACGTGGCGCAGACGGCCGGCGGCCAGTTCGGCGCGGGCCTGTACCGGCTCATCAACTACACCGGCACGCTGAC
>NZ_JBDGJQ010000046.1:0-471 GCF_057656815.1 Variovorax sp. Soil_C_39 | reverse complement strand
CAGAAGCTGCCCGGCAGCCGCGCGAGCGCCTTCGCCGATCTGGATGCACCCGCATTGCAGACGCTGCCGCTGCAGCCCTGGGAGTGGGCCGCCTTCAAGAGCGTGCGGGTGCACATCGACCATCATGTGGAGATCGAAGGCCACCGCTACAGCGTGCCCCAGAACCTGGTGGGCCTGCTGCTGGAGGCACGCATCACAGCCCACGCGGTCGAACTGCTGCACCGCGGACAGCGTGTGGCCGCGCATCAGCGCAGCGCACACAAGGGTGGCTTCACGACCGTCGTCGCCCACCTGCCGGCAGCGCACCGCGCGCATCTCGAGTGGACGCCCGAGCGCCTGGTGCATTGGGGCCAGAGCATCGGCGCGGCTACGGGGCGCCTGGTGACACGCCTGATCGAGGAGCGTCGCCATCCCGAGCACGGCTACCGGGCATGTCTCGGGCTGCTGTCGCTGGCGCGGCGCTACGGCAAG
>NZ_JBDGJQ010000045.1:0-475 GCF_057656815.1 Variovorax sp. Soil_C_39 | reverse complement strand
CGGCTTATCTGCGGTTGCTGGACAGGCGGGACAGAGAGGATGACCAGGGCAGCGATGGCGCCGAAGGGGGCACTGGCAAACCAGATGAAGTACGCGCCGCCCTGGAGCGCCTGAAGGCCGAGGGCCGTGCCATTGCCAACCAGGCCCAGCAACTCATGCGCAGCGGTGCCAGCACCATTGTCAACGGCGAGCCCGAGGCACGCCCGATGCGCAGTCTTGACAGCCGTCCGGGCTACAACCTGCAGACAGCGGTGGAGACGCAAAGCCACGTGATCGTGGCGCATGAGGTGGTCTGCGAGGTGAACGATCAGCGCCAGCTACAGCCCATGGCCGAGGCGGCCAGCCGGGTGCTGCAGCAGCCGTGCACGGTGGTGGCAGACGCGGGCTACGCCAATGGGGAGCACATTGCAGCGCTGGACGCCCAGGGCATCACCAGCTACGTGGCGCCCAACCGTGCCGTGAACAACAAAGGCGA
>NZ_JBDGJQ010000044.1:0-492 GCF_057656815.1 Variovorax sp. Soil_C_39 | reverse complement strand
GCCGGTCTGGCCATGCTCGTCGCGCGTGTTGGGGTCGAATCCGCGGTTCAGCAGCGTGCGCACGCCGCTTGCGTTGTCGCCGCGCACGGCGCGGAAAAAGTCTTCGAACGAACCGGCATGCGCTGCAAAAGTTGCTGCTGCGACAGATAGATACAAGAACTTCTTGATGTACTTCTTCATGTTTTTACTCCCGTGAAAAGCTGTTCGAAATTGTCGCTCGTGGCCTTCGCCACCGCTTCGATGGGCAGTTGGCGCAGCTCGGCGATCTGCTTCGCCACGAACGGCACGTACGATGGGTTGTTGGTCTTGCCGCGGTACGGCACCGGCGCGAGATAGGGGCTGTCGGTCTCGATCAGCATCCGGTCCAGCGGGACGAAGGCTGCAACCTGGCGCAGTTCCTCGGCCTTCTTGAAGGTCAGGATGCCCGAGAACGAAATGTAGAACCCCAGATCGAGTGCCGCGCGAGCGACCTCGGCCGTCTCGGTGAAGCAG
>NZ_JBDGJQ010000043.1:142-549 GCF_057656815.1 Variovorax sp. Soil_C_39 | reverse complement strand
TTCCGAACTACACGCTGACCACGCCCGAGGACACGCCCGTCGCGGGCCAGGTGACAGGCGTCGACCTGGATGGCGACAGCCTGAGCTACGTGGTGGGCACGCCGCCCGCCAACGGCACCGTCGTTGTCAATCCGGACGGAACCTACACGTACACACCGGGTGAGAACTTCAATGGCACGGACACCTTCACCGTTGTCGTCGATGACGGCAACGGCGGCACGGCCACCAGCACGGTGGAAGTGACGGTCAGCCCGACCAACGATGCGCCCACCGTGCCGAACTACACGTTGACCACGCCAGAGGACACGCCTGTCAACGGCCAGGTGACCGGCGTCGACCTGGATGGCGACAGCCTGAGCTACGTGGTGGGCACGCCGCCCGCCAACGGCACCGTCGTTGTCAATCCG
>NZ_JBDGJQ010000042.1:0-550 GCF_057656815.1 Variovorax sp. Soil_C_39 | reverse complement strand
TCGCCTTCGAGGGCGAGCTTGGCCGAGCCATGGATGATCGGGGTGTCGTCGCCAGGGAACTCGTACTTGTCGAGGAGTTCGCGCACTTCCATTTCGACCAGCTCGAGCAGCTCCTTGTCGTCGACCATGTCGCACTTGTTCAGGAACACGATGATGTAGCCCACACCCACCTGGCGCGCCAGCAGGATGTGCTCGCGGGTCTGGGGCATCGGGCCGTCAGCGGCCGAGCACACGAGGATGGCGCCGTCCATCTGGGCAGCGCCGGTGATCATGTTCTTCACGTAGTCGGCGTGGCCGGGGCAGTCGACGTGTGCGTAGTGGCGGTTGGCCGTCTCGTACTCGACGTGGGCCGTGTTGATCGTGATGCCGCGGGCCTTTTCTTCGGGCGCAGCATCGATGTCGGCGTAGTTCTTGGCTTCGCCGCCGAACTTGGCCGACAGCACCGTGGCGATCGCCGCCGTCAGCGTGGTCTTGCCGTGGTCGACGTGACCGATCGTGCCCACGTTCACGTGCGGCTTGGTGCGGGTGAATTTACCTTTTGCCATTTTTC
>NZ_JBDGJQ010000041.1:0-582 GCF_057656815.1 Variovorax sp. Soil_C_39 | reverse complement strand
GGCTTGCCGTCCAGCAGCCGGTGCAGGACGTTGAGCACATGCGTCTTGCTGGCTACGCCAGCCTCCAGGGCCAGCTCGACCGCGGTCAGCACGGCCTGCTCGTCGTGGTGAAGGACGAGTGCCAGGATCTCCACCATCTCCCTGTCCCCGCCAGGCTGCTTGAGCAGGACGGCCTGCAACCGTCTGAAGCCCTGCGGGAGCTCACTGAAGGGCGCACCGTTCCTCAACGCCCCGGGCTTGCGCTGCAGCACCGCCAGGTAGTGACGCCAGTCGTAGACGGTCTGGCCGGCCGTGTCGTGACGGCGGTCGATGATCCGCGTGTGCTCGCACAGGAGCTGCCCCTCGGCAGCCACGACCAGGCGGTCTGCGTAGACCCGCAGGCTCACCGGTCGGTTCGCATACGACGCGGGCACGCTGTAGCGGTTGCGCTCGAAGTGCACCAGGCAGGTGGGTGAGACGCGCTTGGTGTGCTCGACGAAGCCGTCGAAGGGACGAGGCACGGGCATCAGCAGCGGCCGCTCCTGGGCCCACACGTCGGCCAGGGTGCCGGGCAGCTTGCCGTGGGTGATCTCGCTCCACAGC
>NZ_JBDGJQ010000040.1:0-653 GCF_057656815.1 Variovorax sp. Soil_C_39 | reverse complement strand
CCGGCTTAGATGTCGAGGATCTTTGCCACGACGCCCGAACCCACGGTGCGGCCGCCTTCACGGATGGCGAAGCGCAGGCCTTCTTCCATCGCGATCGGGTTGATCAGCTTCACGGTGATGCTGACGTTGTCGCCAGGCATGACCATTTCCTTGTCCGTGGGCAGCTCGATGGCGCCGGTCACGTCCGTCGTGCGGAAGTAGAACTGCGGACGGTAGTTGTTGAAGAACGGCGTGTGACGGCCGCCCTCGTCCTTCGACAGCACATACACCTCGGCGGTGAAGTGCACGTGCGGCTTGATCGAGCCGGGCTTGCACAGCACCTGGCCGCGCTCGACTTCTTCGCGCTTCGTGCCGCGCAGCAGCACGCCCACGTTGTCGCCAGCCTGGCCCTGGTCGAGCAGCTTGCGGAACATTTCCACGCCGGTGCAGGTGGTCTTGACGGTCGGGCGGATGCCGACAATCTCGATTTCCTCGCCGACCTTGATCACGCCGCGCTCGACAGCGCCGGTCACGACCGTGCCGCGGCCCGAGATCGAGAACACGTCTTCGACGGGCATCAGGAAGGTACCGTCCACAGCGCGCTCGGGCGTCGGGATGTAGTTGTCCAGCGCTTCGGCCAGCTTCATGATGGCGCCCTCGCCCAGTTCGCCCTT
>NZ_JBDGJQ010000039.1:0-676 GCF_057656815.1 Variovorax sp. Soil_C_39 | reverse complement strand
GCCGGCTGGACCGCCCCTCGCACTACGTGCTGCCCGACTATGGCCGCGTGCACCAGGAGTTGAGGCGCAAGGGCATGACCCTCATGCTGCTGTGGGAGGAGCACGTCGCGGCCCACCCCGGGCAGCCGACCTACCGCTACAGCCAGTTCTGCGAGCGGTATCGGCGCTATGCACTGCGCCTGAAGCGCTCGATGCGCCAGATCCACCGCGCCGGTGAGAAGCTCTTCGTCGACTACGCCGGCCCCACGGTCGAGCTCGTCGACGGGAGCCGCGCACACATCTTCGTGGCCGCGCTCGGCGCCTCCAGCTACACCTTCGCCTGGGCGACACCGCGCGAGACCATGGCCGACTGGCTCGAGGGCTGCGCGCGTGCCCTGAGCTTCTTCGGCGGCGTGCCGCAGCTCATCGTGCCGGACAACCCGCGCGCGATGATCGCGAACCCCAACCGCTACGAGCCTCGGGCCAACGACACGGTGGAGGACTTCGCGCGGCACTACGGCACCTCGGTGCTGCCGGCAAGGCCGCGTCATCCGCAGGATAAGGCGAAGGTCGAGTCGGCCGTGCAGGTCGTGGAACGTTGGATCCTGATGCGCCTGCGTCACCAACGCTTCGCGGCCGTCGACGATGTCAACGAGGCGATCGAGCCGTTGCTGGTCAGGCTCAACGACAAGCCCTT
>NZ_JBDGJQ010000038.1:0-714 GCF_057656815.1 Variovorax sp. Soil_C_39 | reverse complement strand
TGCGACCGAGACGATCACGGGTGGCGAGACGCGCATGGTCACCGGTGGGCTGACCGAGACGGTCAATGGCGGCGTGATGCTGACGGTGAATGGCACGGTGGTGCGGATCCTCAGCGGTACCGATCTACGGATCATCGGCGCAGGGCGCATCGAGATCATCAACGCGATCGATAGCAAGGTGGTGCTCGGGCCGAACATCACCACCGTGACCGGTCCCAAGATCGTGTTTGCCCCATTCATCATTCACTACGCCGACACCTACACGATCAACACCGTCAACTACATCGTCAACGCCAAGGTGGTGATTCACAACAAGCCCACGCAGACGCTCCACATCCAGGAGCACAGCCACTGGCGTTGGACGCGCTACGACATCGAAGTGTGGCAGGGCGGGACGCACAACCTGGCCTTCGACATCTACGGCATGAAGCTGATGGTGAGCAGGTGGTTCTTGTCTGCCAACGGCATCTTCGTCAATCTCGCAGCGAAGACCGAGATCCAGACGATGAACAAGTACACGGTCGGCTGGTTGAAGTTTCGACAGTTCGCGAAGGAAGCCAAGACCCATGGCGTGCGTGCAGTAAAGGGAACGATTTTCGTCAAGGCGAACTGAAAAGGATGGTGGTGATGACCAGGATCGTTACGGCCCACACCCCGCTGGGTGAAGAGCAGCTGAAGTTCCGCTCGATGCGCGGCACCGAGGGGCTGTCGCAG
>NZ_JBDGJQ010000037.1:0-1094 GCF_057656815.1 Variovorax sp. Soil_C_39 | reverse complement strand
CCGGAGATCGCGTCGTTCGCGTTGGTGGCGCCGAGCGTCAGCCGCGTGGCACCGAGCACCACCGCGCCGCCGCCCGCGAGCGAGCCGATCGCGAGGCCCGCCGGTGCAGTGATGCCCGACACGTCGAGCGTGCCGCCCGCGGCGTTGGTGATCGATGCACCGCCCGCGGACGCATCGCCCGCGAAGTACACCATGCTGCCGGCCTGGTTGTTTACCTTGGCCGTGCCTGCGCTGGCCGACTCGGCGAAGAGGACCAGGCCGCCCTGGTTGTTGATGGTCGCGTCGTCGGCGCTGCTGGTATTGATGAACAGGGCCGCATTGCCGATGCCGCCCGCGAGCCCCTGGCCATGCACGTCGATCTGGGCCGTGCCGCCGGTGGCCGACTGCGCGAACACGAGCAGGTTCGCTGTGTCGGTGCTGCCGGCGCGGCCGACTGTGAAGCGGGTGCTGCCGGCGCTGGCCGAACCGGTGATCGTCACCTCCGTGCCATTGGTCTCCTGGCGCACGTCGCCGCTGCCGAACGCGCCATCCGCGGTCGCGGCGACGGTCGCTCCGTCTCGCAGCACCGTGCCGCCGCCGTAAGTGTTGGCGGCGTTCAGCTGCACTGCGCCGCCCGTGCCGGTCACCGTGAGGCCGCCCGCACCGCCGATCGACCCGTTCGATTCGAACGCGCCGTCCGCCATTTCGAAGGTTCCGCCGCCCGCGCCTAGCGTGATGGCGCGCTTGGAAGCCACCGTCAATCCGCCGCTGGCCACGCGCAGCGTGCTGCCGTTGAGCGCCAGTGCAGTGCCCGCCGCGCCCAGGTTGTTGTCCGCCGCGATCTGCAGGGTGCCGCCATTGACCGTGGTGCCGCCCGTGTAGGTGTTCGCACCGCCGAGCACCAGCGTGCCGCCGTCTGCCTTCACGAGCCCGCCCGCGCCGCCGATCGCCGCGCCGATGGTCGCGGTCATGCCCGCGCTCGCGGCTGTGCCGTCGCCCACGCGCACCACCGTCGCCGGTGCGCTGATCGTCAACGCATCGCCGACGATGCTGTAGCCGTCGACCGCGAACTGCGCGCCGCCGATGCGCACCGCGCCGCCCGCACCCTTGTTGTC
>NZ_JBDGJQ010000036.1:0-1110 GCF_057656815.1 Variovorax sp. Soil_C_39 | reverse complement strand
CTGTTCTCGTCCTTCGTGCAGTAGCGGTTCCAGTGGAAGCTCAGCTTCACGCGGCCGTACTCGTCGGTCCAGATCTCGCGGCCCGCCGGTCCCGTGACGATCGCCGTCTGCGGCCCCGTGGTGCGCGGCCTGGGCACCGGCGGCGCTGTCGCGCGGAACACCTTGCTCGCGGGGATCACCTCGAAATCGACCCGGCACTCGAACGGCTGCTGCGCGCTCGCGTCGCCCACGTCCTGCAGCCGCAGGTGCGCTGCGGTCACCAGGTACTGGCGGTTCGACTCGTTGTGCGGATGGCGCTCCAGCGCGACCAGGCAGCCGGGCACCACCGCACGCAGGTTGCCCGCGCCGCTCGCGCGCTCGCCCTGGCTGCCGGTCTCTTCCATGCGCGTGCGCACCAACTGCTCGCCTTCGGACTCCACCACGTAGTCGCCAGGCCAGCCATAGCGCTCCCAACTGGCCTGCGCCGTCTTGCGCGGCATCGCGCTGACCTGCTGCAGCTCGGCGCGCGGGCGCTGGAAGTCGAAGTCGTCGGTCACCCAGCGGCCGCTCTGCAGCTCTTCGCAGGCATTGAAGCGGTCGCAGTGCTCCTCGCGCACGGTGGCTTCCGCCGCGTGGAACGGAATGCGCTGGTAGCCCGCATGCGCGAAGGGCTGGTGCGAGGCCATGTCGTCGACGATCACCAGCCGGTGGCTGTCTTGCGCATGCTCGAAGTAGTAGTACAGGCCCCACTCGTGCAGCAGGCGCGCTACGAAGTCGTGGTCGGTCTCGCCGTACTGCACCTGGAACTCGCGCGGCGGGTAGCTGCGCGTGGCGCGCACATCGAACGCCAACCCGTACTTGCCGAGCACCTCGCGCACGATGTCCAGCACGTTCTGGTTCTGGAAGATGCGGTAGTCGCTGGTGCGCGTGGCCAGCGTGAGCCAGGGCTCGATCACGGCCTCGTACAGCGCGCGCCGGTTCTCCAGGCGCAGGAAGCGCACGCGCGTGACGAGGCCCGAGAGGTGGCGCTGGGCCGGGCCGCTGCCCGGGCGCCCGTCGAGCACGATGTGCGCGGTGAGCGGCTCGCCCACGAGCTGCTTGATGGCGACGTTGGCGGCCTGGCGCTCGTTG
>NZ_JBDGJQ010000035.1:0-1128 GCF_057656815.1 Variovorax sp. Soil_C_39 | reverse complement strand
GACTACCTGATCGGGCTGGGCACGCTCGACGAGCGGATGCTGATCCTGGTGGACATCGATCGGCTGATGTCGAGCGAGGAAATGGGCCTGGTCGAACGGGCCGCCGCCTGAGTTGATGGCAGGCGCGCGCTGCGTGCCCTCCCGGTCTGAAATTTTGGAGCAATGAATGTTTTTGAGCAACGTGTCCATCGGGAAGCGGCTGGCCGTCGTGATCGGCGCCATCCTTGCGCTTTCCCTCACGAGCAGCGTGGTGGCGATGCTGGAGCTGCGGGAGTTGGGCGTCGAGATCGACGCAATGGTCGAGAAGAACGTCAAGACCGAACGTGCGGGCGCCGACTGGCTGCGCCACACCACGGCCGGTGTGCAGCGTGCCGCAGCCATTGCGAAAAGCAGCGATTCGAGCCTCATCGCCTACTTCGCACCGCACACGGCCGCCGCCATCAAGGAAACCAACGACCTGCAGAAGTTCATCGAGGAGCAGATGGACACGCCCGAGAAGAAGCAGGTGTTCGACAAGGTCGGTGAGTTGCGCAAGGCCTACCTCGCCGCGCGCGAGGAGGTCAGCAAGGCCAAGCTCGCGGGCGACGTGGAGGGTGCCGACAGGATCTTCAACGAGCGCTTCGAACCCACCTCGCGCAGCTATCTCGCGGGCGTGCAGCAGATGGTGGACGCCGAGCGGGCCCAGCTGGACGCCGCGGCCGCACGCGGCAAGGAAACGCGCGCCGCCACGAGCATGGTGCTGATCGTCTGCAGCGTGCTGTCGCTGGCCCTGGGCCTGGTGCTCGCATGGCTCCTGGTCCGCAGCATCACGCGTCCGCTGCGCCGCGCCGTCGAGGTGGCCGAGGCAGTGGCCGCCGGCGACCTCACGAGCCACATCGATGCGACGACGCGCGACGAGACCGGCCAGCTCATGCAGGCTCTCAAGGGCATGAACGGCAGTCTCGCCAAGGTCGTCGGCGAAGTTCGCCACGGCACCGACGCCATCGCGACCGCCTCGGGCCAGATCGCAGCAGGCAACCAGGATCTCTCGTCGCGCACCGAGGAACAGGCCAGCTCGCTCGAGCAGACGGCGGCCTCGATGGAAGAGCTGACCTCGACCGTCAAGCAGAACGCCGACAACGCTCGCCA
>NZ_JBDGJQ010000034.1:0-1377 GCF_057656815.1 Variovorax sp. Soil_C_39 | reverse complement strand
TGATCTTGCCCCCGTATTTCAGGACACGGACTATTCGCAATGTAGCGTCTGCTCGATCTGAGCAAGGCGCTGGTGGGCAGCGCGATGCTGCCTGAACTCCCTGGGTGATTTCATCTTCAATGCCGAGTGCGGATGCACCTCGTTGAAGTGCTCGAAGGCTGCGGCCATCTGCGCCATCACCGTTCTCGCATCGGCAAGGTCCATGCGGCTGACGTAGTCGCGCTTGAACGTGTTCACGAAGCTCTCGGCCATGCCGTTGCTCTGGGGGCTGCACACGGGCGTGTTGACTGGGCTCAGGCCCAGTTGTCGAGCGATCTGCCGGGTCTCGGCCGCGATGTAGGCGCCCCCGTTGTCCGAGAGGAACTCCAAGGCGTGGGTACTGGGAACACCCTCGACGCCGCCGAAGCGCTTCTCCACGGCCTCGATGAGCATTTCGCGCACCGGCTCGCCCGGCAGCCCTTTGCCCTCCCATGCCCGATAGGCCAGGATCTCACGGTCGCAGCAGTCCTTGGTGAAGGTCGCGGTCACGGTCTGCCCCGAATCACACTTGATCTCGAAGCCGTCCGAGCACCAGCGCATGTCGCTGTGCGCGACGGCCACCTTGCCCTCGTGGGGCCGGCTGGACTGGCGCCGTCTCGGCGCCTTCGGTAGCAGCAATGCATGAGCCGCCATCACGCGGTAGATGCGCTTGGCATTCACTCGCGGCGCACCGGTGGTGGCTCGATGCCGGTTCACCAATGCGCAGGCACGCCGGTAGCCATAGGTCGGCAACTCGATGATCTGGGCCTTGATCTCGTCGAGCAAGGCCACGTCGCTTGCAGGCGCCGTGCGTCGTGTCCGGGCGTCGATCCAGGACTCGGGGCGAGCTTGCAAGCGATGAATGTTCGAGCGCGCCAACCCAAGGGCCTGGCAGACGGCCTTCACTGGCCGTCCCCGTCCAGCAAGGGCGAGCGCGCAATCCACTTTTTTTCTGCGGCGTACTCCACAGCTTCCTTGAGGATCTCGTTCTCCAGCGTCTTCTTGCCAAGCACGCGCTGTAGCTTGGCGATCTCGGCACGAGCGGTGGCCAGTTCCGAAGCCGGCACCACAGCCTCGCCCGCCGATACAGCCGTCAGCGCCCCTTGCCGCTCCAGCTTGCGCCACTGGAACAGCAGGCTTGCGGCAACGCCTTCCTGGCGTGCGACGAGCGACACGCTCATGCCAGGTTCGTAGCTTCGACGAACCAGCGCGGCCTTCTCTGCAGGGGACCAGCGCCTGCGGCGCTGGTCCCTCATGATCACTTCGACGGTATCCGTATTCCTAGTCGTACTCACAGTCCTACTCCTATCTTTAAAGATAAGCGATAGACCGTGTCCTGTCATTCAAGGGGCCAGCTCA
>NZ_JBDGJQ010000033.1:0-1531 GCF_057656815.1 Variovorax sp. Soil_C_39 | reverse complement strand
TGCGTCTCGTCGCCCTCCACCTCCACGTCGAGGTTGCGCTCGGCATGCAGCAGGATCTGCTCGGCGCCCATCTTGTCTTCGAACACGAAGGCGTTCGCATTGGCGCTCGAGCCCCCCTTGCTCGAGCGCGTGACGATGCCGCTCTTGGTCGCCTCGCCCGGCAGCGCGAACGGCGGCATCTGGTCGGCGTTGTACACGCGCCCCACGATCACCGGACGGTCCACGCGACCACCGATGAAGTCCACCACCACCTCCTGGCCGATGCGCGGCGTGAACACGCCCCCGAAGCGCTCGCCCGCCCAGATCTGCGACACGCGCACGAAGCGCGAGCTGTTCTCGTTCTTCTGGCCGTAGCGGTCCCAGTGGAACTGCACCTTCACCCGGCCGTACTGGTCGGTCCAGATCTCCTCGCCCTCGGGACCGACCACGGTCGCGGTCTGCGGCCCGCTCGTGCGCGGCACGGGCGTCTGCCGCGGCGCCCTGAACGGCAGCGAGGTGGGCTGCACCACGAAGTCGAAGTTGTATTCGCCGCTGGCCGCACCGCTCGCATAGCCGCCCTCGCGCAGCGAATACGACACGGCCACCGCAAGGTACTCCTGGTTGTCGTCCGCGCGCGGCGAGTTGCGCATGGTGAACTTGTAGCCCGGCGCCATGCCGCGCACGGTGGCCTGGCCGTTGCTGCGCTGCGCGAGCGCCTGCACTTCTTCGAGCCGCACGCGCGCATAGTGCTCGCCGTCGCCCGCGGCCGGGTAGTCGCCGAGCCATTCGTAGATGTCGTGGTCGGCGTTGTCGTGCGGTCTCGGCTGGCTGCGCACGTTGACGAGGTCGCCCTTGGGCGTGGTGAAGTTGAAGTCGTCCACGGTGTAGCTGCCGGGGCGCACCTCTTCGCTCGGCTGCCAGTCACGGATGACCTCCATGTCCTCGCCGATGTCGCGGTCGGCCGCGAAGTAGTCGATGGTCTCGTAGCCGGGCATCGGCTCGTGCGCGCCGGCATCGTCGGCCAGCACGAGCGTGTGCTGGCCCTTCTCGTGCTTGAACCAGTAGTAGATGCCCTCGAGCTCCATGAGCCGGCTCGCGAACGCGAAGTCGCTCTCGTTGTACTGCACGCAGTATTCCCACTGCCGGTAGCTGCCCGAGAGCTTCTTCTCGAACGCGAAGCCGTAGTCGCCGAACACGTCTTCCAGGATCTCGACCACGCTCTTGTTCTGGAAGATCTTGTTGTCGCTCGAACGCGTGAGATACCACAGCCACGGCCGCACGGTGGCCCGGTAGACGGTGTGGCGCGAGGTGCCGCCCTCGCGGCCGACCATCGAGAAGCGCACCACTTGGCCGTTGAGGAAGCGCGGCGCGCCCGCCACCGCGGTCTGGATCTCCAGCGTCAGCGGCTTGCCCAGCACCGACTTCAGATCCAGTGCCGCATCCGCGCTCAGCAGATCGACCTCGAACTCGAACAGCTGCGACAGCCCCTCGGTGCCGCGCATCGAGCGGAACTTCAGCTGCTCTTCACCCAGCGGGGTGTGGGCCGTAACGA
>NZ_JBDGJQ010000032.1:0-2508 GCF_057656815.1 Variovorax sp. Soil_C_39 | reverse complement strand
GTATGCGGTCAACGAACCACGTCCTTGAGCCGCAGGCTATGACCTGACAGCCTACGTTCCCACATAGAGCAACGTGGGAACGTAAATGACAGACGATTTGGAAGACCTCAAACGCCGGCTGGTGGTGGGACACAAGAGCGACGGACGCAGCGTGTACGACGAGGCGGCGAAGTCGCAGCTGGTGGCACTGTGCCGACAGCCGGGCGCCTCGGTGTCGCGTCTGGCGCGCGAGTGCGGCGTCAACGCCAACCAGGTCAGCCGCTGGCTTCGCGAGCATGGCTTCGGCGGGCGTGCGCGCAAGGCCACCGACGTGGTGCCAGCGCCTGCGTTTGTGGCTGTCGCAATGCAGCAGCCAGCGTCGCCGGTGAAGGCTCGTTCGGGCGACGACACGGTCGCCGTGATGGACATGCAGGCGCGCTTGCCCAATGGCGTGGCGCTCGAACTTCGTGGCATAGAGCTGCGCCACGTCGGCGAAGTGATCGAGGCGCTTGGGAGGTTGCGGTGTTCCGTCTCGACGAAGGGCTGAAGGTCTACCTGCACCGCACGCCCGTGGACTTCCGGCTGAGCATCAACGGCTTGGCCGTGCTGGTAGAGCAGGCACTGGGTCTGGACCCGTTCGCCTCGTGCGCGTACGTGTTCAGCAACCGCCGACGCGACCGGGTGAAGATCCTGGGTTGGGAGCGCAACGGCTTCTGGCTGCTGCTCAAGCGCTTGGAGAAGGACCGGTTCATCTGGCCCTCGTCCGAGGCGGTTCCCACGCTGACGGCCGAGCAGCTGCACTGGTTGCTGGAGGGCATCGACATCGCGGTGGTGCAACGCCACTCCCGTCTGCGCTATTCCAGCGTCGCCTGAAGGAACAATGATGGGGCATGCCGATCCAAGCTGGCGTGTCGTCGCCTGCCTCCATCACCGCTGAAGAACTCGCCGCGCTCATTGCCGAGCGCGATGCGTTGGCCGGCGCGCTTCGAGTCGCGACCACCGAGCGGGACCTCGCCCTGGAGCGATTGAGGTCGTTGCAGCGCCAGTTGTTCGCTGCCAAGAGCGAAGCCCGCGGCACCGATCAGAAGGACCTGTTCCTGAACGAGGCCGAGGCACTCGCGCCTACCGATCAGACGCCGCCCGCCGAGACCGACGAAGAGGAGTCGACACCGGTCGCAGGGCATCAACGCAAGAAGCGTGGACGCAAGCCGCTGGACCCCGCGCTGCCGCGCGAGATCGTGCGCCACGAGCTGCCCGAGGCCGAGCGCGTGTGCGCGCATGACGGGCACGCGCTGGTGGAGATCGGCGCCGAGGTCAGCGAGCAGATGGACGTCATCCCCGAGCAGGTGCGCGTGCTGCAGCACCACCGCGTCAAGTACGCCTGCCCCTGCTGCGATCAGAGTCTGAAGGTTGCACCGGCGCCGGCGCGCATCATTCCGCGAGGCCTCCTCACCGAGCAGGCCCAGGCCTGGGTCATCACCGGCAAGTACCAGTTCGGCATGCCGCTGTACCGCACGGCCGCGCTGCTGCGCCGCTTCGGTGGCGACATCGCGAGCAATACGCTGGCTTCCGGCATCGTGCGCATCGGCCGGGCCGTGCAGCCCGTCATCAACCTGCTGCGCGACCACTTGCTGGACAGCGACTTGATCTACGGTGACGAGACCACGGTCCAGGTCCTCAAGGAGCCCGGAAGGAAAGCCCAGACCAAGAGCTACATGTGGGCGCAGATGAATGGCACCGGTCCACCGGTACGGCTGTTCGCCTATGCGCCGGGACGTGGCACTGTGCACGCCGACAAGCTGTATGCCGGCATCCGCCCAGGCACCACGCTCATGAGCGACGGCTACGAGGTCTACAACGGCATCGCGAAGGCCGGCGGTCTCACGCATCTCGGGTGCTGGGTCCACGCGCGTCGGCCGTTCATCAAGGCCGAGGAGGCCACCCCGAAGGCAGTTCGCTCACCGGATCAGATCGCGACCCGGTTCGTGCGGCTGATTGGCAAGCTGTACCGTGCAGAGGCGCTGGCCAAGGCTTGGGCGCCTGCGCGTCGGCTGCGGCTGCGTGCGCGCTACAGCGCCGCGGTCGTGCGCGAGATCGAGCGGCTGCTGCTCACGCACCTGCACAGCGTGGCGCCGTCAAGCCTGCTGGGCGAAGCGCTGCACTACTTGCACGGGCAGTGGCCCAAGCTCGTGCGGTTCCTGGACAACGGCTCCTGGCCGCTGGACTCCAACCCGGTGGAGAACGCGATCCGGCCCTTCGTCGTCGGAAGACGAAGCTGGTTGTTCGCCGACACCGTGGGCGGTGCCAACGCGAGCGCCAACCTCTACTCGTTGATCGAAACGGCCAAGGCCAACAACATCGAGCCCTACCGGTACCTCGTCGCGCTGTTCAAGAAGCTGCCGCTGGCGCAGACCGTCGACGACTACGAGGCGCTGCTTCCCTGGAACATCGAACTCGTCGAGCCGTAGACCTCTGCGCGCGCATCGATTCCGGCGCCGCGGGCAAGGGCGTGGTTTATTGACCGCTTAC
>NZ_JBDGJQ010000031.1:0-3180 GCF_057656815.1 Variovorax sp. Soil_C_39 | reverse complement strand
TTGGTCTGGAACGCAATCCCGTCGATCACGCCGATGATGTCGACGATCTTGCGCGACGAGGCATTGATCGAGGCCATCGTGTCGACCACCTGGCCGACCACACCGCCGCCCTTGACGGCCACTTCCGAGGCCGAGAGCGCGAGCTGGTTGGCCTGGCGGGCGTTGTCGGCGTTCTGCTTGACGGTGCTCGTGAGTTCTTCCATGGAGGCGGCCGTCTGCTCGAGCGAGCTGGCCTGTTCCTCGGTGCGCGACGAGAGATCCTGGTTGCCCGCGGCGATCTGGCCCGAGGCGGTGGCGATGGCATTGGTGCCCTGGCGAACTTCGCTCACCACCTTGGCGAGGCTCTCGTTCATGTGCTTGAGCGCCTGCATGAGCTGGCCGGTCTCGTCGCGTGAATCGGCCTGGATGTTCGCGCTGAGGTCGCCGCTGGCCACCGTCTCGGCGACGGTGACGGCATGCGCCAGCGGGCGGGTCACGCTGCGCGCGATCAGCCAGGCGCAGAGCGCGCCGATCAGCAGCGTGAGCGCCGTGAGCACGATGCGCAGGTTGAAGCTGCGATCGTTTGCGGCGTCGATGCGCTGGCTCATCTCGTCGATGGCGTTGCGTTCGAGCGCCAGCAGGTCGAGCACGCGCGTTTCGTAGGCCTTGGCGGCCGGCTGGAACACGTCCTTGAAGACCTTCTCGGCCTCGCCGGGCACGCCGCCGGCCTTGGCCTTCTGCACCGCGTCCTTGGCGGACTGGTACTTGGCGCGCAGCTCGACGATGTTCTTGTAGGTCGACTTCTCGAGGTCGGTGACCAGCAGCGCCTCGACCTTGGCCATGGTCTCGCCGCCCTTCTTCACGCTGTCGGAGATGACGTCGGCAAAGGTGACGGGCAGGGTCTCGTCGGTGGTGCGCGCGATCATCGCGGTGCGTGCAATGGCCGAGTAGGTCAGCACGTACCAGTCGGAGATCAGCCGCTCTTTCGCGAGCGGGCTGCGCATCATCTGCCGCGTGGCCTCGGCGTTGCTGCGGGCGGTCATCAGCGCGTAGGCGGCAGACACCAGGGTAAGGGCGAGCACCAGGCCGAAGCCGATGGCCAGGCGCGTCCCGATGCGTGTGTTGGAAAGAAAGTTCATGGTGGATGTTCGTGAGAAAAAACGGAGGGCCCGGGTTCAGAACTCGGTCCAGTCGCCCGCGGTGCCGCGGGCGAGGGCCAGGGGCGCCGCGGAGGCGATGGCCTCTTTCGGCGGACGCGGCTTCATCGCCGGACGGCGCAGCGGCGCCTGCGCCTGCACCGGCTCGACGTGCACCGGCTGTGCGCCGGCTTCGAGCCGGAACACGCTCACCGCATCGACCAGGCTGGCGGCCTGCTCCTGCATCGACTGCGCCGCAGCCGCGGCCTCTTCGACCAGCGCCGCGTTCTGCTGCGTCACCTGGTCCATCTGCGCGATCGCCTGGTTCACCTGCTCGATGCCCGTGCTCTGCTCTTGGCTCGCCGCGGTGATCTCGCCGATGATGTCGGTCACGCGCCGGACGCTGCCGACGATCTCTTCCATCGTCTTGCCGGCCTCGCCCACGAGTGCACTGCCCCGGTCGACCTTGCCGACCGAGTCGTCGATCAGGCCCTTGATCTCCTTGGCCGCCGCGCCCGAGCGCTGCGCCAGGCTGCGCACTTCCGAGGCCACCACGGCGAAGCCGCGGCCCTGTTCGCCTGCACGTGCCGCTTCGACCGCCGCATTGAGCGCCAGGATGTTGGTCTGGAACGCGATGCCGTCGATCACGCCGATGATGTCGACGATCTTGCGCGACGAGGCATTGATCGAGGCCATCGTGTCGACCACCTGGCCGACCACGTCGCCGCCCTTGACGGCCACTTCGGAGGCCGAGAGCGCGAGCTGGTTGGCTTGGCGGGCGTTGTCGGCGTTCTGCTTGACGGTGCTCGTGAGCTCTTCCATCGACGCCGCCGTCTGTTCGAGCGAACTCGCCTGCTCCTCGGTGCGCGACGAGAGATCCTGGTTGCCCGCGGCGATCTGGCCCGAAGCGGTGGCGATGGCGTCGCTCGCGCCCTTGATGCGCGTCACGACGTGCGTGAGCTGGTCCTGCATGCGCCCGATCGAGAACAGCAGGCTGCCGCTGCGCGCGGATTTCGCCTGCACCGCCTGGGTCAGGTCGCCGGCCGCGATCCGGCCGACCGCCTCGGCCGCGTAGCCGGGCTCGCCGCCGAGCTGCCGCGACAACAGGCGGGCCACGAGCACGCCGAGGCCCACGCTGATCACGATGCCGGCCAGCGCCATCAGCGCCATCAGCAGCCGCGAGGTCTCGAAGGTGCTCGCAGCGGCTTCCATGCTGTCGCGCGCATGCTGGTCGCTGTAGGCGACCATGCTCTGCAGCACCTTCTCGAGGGCGCGCGATTCCTTCAGCAGGGCTTCGCTCTCCTGCGGCACGCTGCCTTCGAACTGCGAGCTGTCGAGCGACTGCTTGCCGATGAGGTCCGCGAAATCGGACAGGTGCTTCTTGAGCGGCGGCATCAGGCGCTGGTATTGCGCGACCAGTTCGCGGCCTTCGGGCGCCTGCTCGAGCATCGGCTGCGCCTCGGCCACGCTGGCCTCGACGCCCTTCACGGCATTGCCGAGTTCGGCAAAGCCGCGGTTGCGCTCGCCCTTGGTGCCGGCAGACAGCAGGCTCATCTGGGCCCGGCTCGCGTCGAGCAGGTGGATGTTCGCTGCCTGCACCGCCTTGATGGCGCGCAGGTCGTCGTTGTAGAGGCTTTCAGTCGACGCATTGATGCGCCCCATCTGGAAGATGCCGAGACCGCCGAGCGCGGCCCCCACGGCCGCGACCACGAGAAAACTGAGGATCAGCCTCGTGGCCACACGAAGCGACTGGAACCATTTCATTTTTGTTGTCCTGGGTGGGTTAGAACTCGGTCCAGTCGCCCGCACCGGCGGCCGTCGCCGCGGCGAGCCTGGGCTGCGGCACCGCGCGGGGTGCGGACGCGGCGCGGGCGGGCGCCTTCAATGCGGGGGCGGCCTTGCGCTGCGGCAGCGCCGGCTGCGGCTTGGCCTGCAGCTGCGCGAGCGCGGGCGAGGCCTCGCCGCCATCGAGCCGGAACACGCTCACGGCCTGCACGAGGCTCGCGGTCTGTTCCTGCATCGATTGCGCGGCAGCCGCAGCCTCTTCGACCAGTGCCGCGTTCTG
>NZ_JBDGJQ010000030.1:0-3348 GCF_057656815.1 Variovorax sp. Soil_C_39 | reverse complement strand
ACTCGTCGAGCCGTAGACCTCTGCGCGCGCATCGATTCCGGCGCCGCGGGCAAGGGCGTGGTTTATTGACCGCTTACAATCAGGGTACTTGCGCCGAGGATCTTGATTGCTCGCTTGAAGTTGTAGGTCGGAACCTGCAGATTCATCTCGGTTTTCACGTTCGGCAAGGTCTTCGTCAGGAAGTGCGTGGCGCCCATCCACGCTTTCAGGGTGCCGGACACGTGTTCGATCGTTCGTTGCCTGAACTTTGAGGCCTCGGGCGCAGCATCTAGACGTGCCTAGACCCTTTCCAGGACCTCCTTAGCGCGCGAAATTCCGTATTTCGGCTTATTGGAGCCATGCCCTGCCCTATCGAGCGTCGCCGATACAAACCACTTTCGCGCTGACAATGAGGCGGGCGCCCAACCGACGATAACCACACCTGTCTAAACACCCAGTTATCGGTGGCTGAACGCTTCGCGTGCGGTTGAAACGTGCTGTGGGCAGCTGGCACCTCGTCCCTGCGAGCGACAAGGATGGAGCAAATGCACTCGGGACGCCACGCGGCCGGTACGTTACTCTCAGGAACGCCCGCTCACTGCCATGCCGGCGTTTTTTAGGATCGCCAGAATTCCGTTACTTCCGTACGCATGGGCCGCCCCCACGACAAAGACAGCAGCCCTTCCAGTTGATACTGCTGTTGTCACAGCGCCAGTCATCGTTAAGTTGCGATCGCCATACAGCCGTTGTGCGAGCCGAGGAGCGCGCTGCCACGCGGCCTCGACGTCAGCATGTAAAACATCTTCGCTACCGTCGAACCAAGCGCGGACAGCTGCATCGACGTCCTGCAGATACCTGTCACTGATGACGTACTCGAGTTCGCTCACTTGCTCGACGAGGGGAACGGAGCGGAGCGCGGAGGCGAGCTCACTGTCCACCTCAAGAAATTCAAGTTTCGGCCCTGCGAGGACGGCCATTTGCCAATCTATTCCGCTCGCCGCCTCCCAATCACGTTGAGCAAGGCGCAATGAAGAGACTTCATTAGCGGCCTCCAGAGGGGACATTCCTTCGGCCTCAGCTGGATCTACGAACAAGGCTTTGCAAATGACCTCGAACTGTCTCCCGACCGCTTCCGGAAGAGTCGTGGAGAGACAGCCTGGAGCGCCGGGGACCGAGGGAAGCGGCATCGTTGGATCTCGCTCCAAGTAGACAACGTCCGCTTGAGCAACTATATGCGCTAACTCAGTAGGCAATTTGGTGCCTGCGCGAAGTTGGTGGAATGACGGAACGAGAAAAATATTGCTGCCGACAATCTGATAAAGCATTCGGGACCTCGCACATATGCTGCCACATGGTAACGGACGAGCGATCGAACGACACTTGCGCAAAGTCGGTGCACTTGCACAAGTGCCGCAAGCTACCTCTCGTGCGTTGTCATGCTTATGCAAGTTCTGCTTCACCGTACGATGAAGAGCATGCGGTTGAGTTTCTGCACGCGTTGCCATCTTCCGACTGTTATCGGACGGCTGGGCGGCCTCAGTTCTCAACTCACGATAAGCAGGCGTTTACGAGGGTTAGCTCCACGTCATGCGAGGGAGCACTAAGTTTTTTTCTATAGTCGACCAGTTAATTTTCGACAATCAAAATCACAAGCCGCCTCACAGCCGGTTAAGAGGCGAGCGGCGGTTGTCAGCATGAAGGCGGATCCGCAGTGGGGATCAGTCGTATCATGAAATGATGACCATCGTCGACCAATCCTTCGCAACACATACCTATGCTGCCTTGCAGCGCCTCGCCACGATCTCATCCAAACTGTACGACGCAGTTCAAGGGACTGACTCGGGGACACACGATTTAGACGCTCAACCTTTTGTCGTGAAAGATGGGGAGATCCGCGTGCCATGTGCATCTATCACCCTGGTTACGCGGCAAAGACCGATTCTTTGGAGGCCAAGCAGTCCAATCCCTTCCGCTCTGGAATGGGTCTTCTACAAGCCGGAGGAACTTGAGCCGATGCGCCTGAAGCGTGTTGGGCACCTTTATGTGGCCCCCTTTGGCGAAGGGCAGATTGAGATCCGCATGGGAGACTCACCTGATGAATCCCGCCAACTCACCGTCCCAGTTCATCCGGACTTTCTCCGCGACCTCAGGGCTTGGGTGATCTGCCGTCTTCACGAGATCGGCCACTTTGTACCTGGAAAATCTTAGTCCGATGCTGGAATCCGACCAACCGGATACAGCGAGTACTTAGACAACAGTTCACACCCTGCTGGCCAATCTGACAGCCGCTCGCGCGGAGTGAGGCAGTATTCGTACATTCCCAAATGGTCGCGGTGCGCATACCGGATTAAGAGTGACGCTAGGATTCTCAGTTTTGATGGGGCACCCCGGTCTTGAGGGCAAGTGCGCCTGTCTAGCCTACGGCCCGCGTCTAGAGAAACTTCCGTCTCACGGAGCCTCGCTGGTCGCCGGCAGGAGCTCGTGGCGCGCTGCAGGACTCCACGGCTCATCTTCTAAAGCTTAGTCTCTCCCGAAGCGTAGCCGAAACCACATAGCCCTCGTCGCGCGCCTCGATATGTCAAGTACGATGACAGCCTGCCCGGCGCCAACCCCTACGGAGTAGTTAAGCCGAATCGGCAGTTCCAGCTGTCGCAGTTCGCACAGCCAGGACACTCACGTGATCGACCATTCCATTCGATAGGAGGAGGCATGAGTGACCCGCTACAGCACTACGTCCCGAAGTTTATGCTTCGACGGTTCTCCTCCGGCAAAAAGGACCTTGTCCACGCCTACGACAAGAGAGAGGACAAGATCTTTGCATTCTCGACTTCGAAAAAAACCAAGATAGGCGTGGCTGCAGAGCGAGCCATCTATGACTTCGAATTCCAAGGCATACCGATGACGCTCGAGCATTCACTGAGCAATCTCGAAACCAAGGCTGCCGAGATCACTGCCAAGATCATTCAGAATCAGCGAGTGGATCCCGAATGGCATGAAGGAAGGGCGACAGTCGCCAGCTTCCTTGCCGTACAACTCGTGCGACGCGAGCTACCATGGCAACGCTTGATGACCTGTCCATCGAATGGAGGGGTACTTCCGCTCTCAAGGGGTGCCAGATAAATTCTTCGAGCCGGAGCCGGAAGTCGGGGACAAGGCGAATGTCAGGAAAGCGCACTACGCACGGATAATCACCAATGCGCCCAAGGACTTGGCGCCCCTGCTGCTGGACAAGGTCTGGCACCTCTTGCAAACTGATGGCAGCGATCCATTTCTCATGGGCGATCATCCATTCTGTTGAGTTCCATGCAATCCTGACCCGGCATTTCCATCCAATATTGACCCACCCTCTTTGCGAGCCTGGTGGCTCAC
>NZ_JBDGJQ010000029.1:0-3826 GCF_057656815.1 Variovorax sp. Soil_C_39 | reverse complement strand
CGTCACCGCGTCGTAGCCGCGAAGCTCCTGCACCTTCTGGATGTCGATGCCGTATTCCTCCTGGCCGAGCGTGAAGGAAAGGAATTCCAGCGGCCGCGCCGGCCGCGAAGGCGGGGTGTTGCGGTTGTCCGGATGGGACTTGGATGTGTTTGCGCTCATCGGGAAATCTGTGGTGGTTGTCACTGGGGGTTCAAAACTCGGTCCAGTCGCCGCCCGCGGTGGCCAGTTGCGGGGCGTCCTGGGTCTTCCTGGCTGGCGCGGGGCGCCGGAGCCTGGGGGAAAGGGTGTCGGGCTGCGGTGGCTTGGCCAACGCGGTGGCGGGGCGGCGCGCATTCGCCAGCGCCACGGCCGTGGCCGCGCCGCCTTCGATGCGGAACACGCCGACCGACGACTGCAGCTTCGCGGCCTGTTCCTGCATCGACTGCGCCGCGGCCGCGGCCTCTTCGACCAGCGCCGCGTTCTGCTGCGTCACCTGGTCCATCTGCGCGATCGCCTGGTTCACCTGCTCGATGCCCGTGCTCTGCTCCTGGCTCGCCGCGGTGATCTCGCCCATGATGTCGGTCACGCGCTTGACGCTGTCGACGATCTCTTCCATCGTGCGGCCCGCTTCGGCCACCTGTCGGCTGCCGGCCTCGACCTTGCCGACCGAGTCGTCGATCAGGCCCTTGATCTCCTTGGCCGCTGCGCCCGAGCGCTGCGCCAGGCTGCGCACTTCCGATGCCACCACGGCGAAGCCGCGGCCCTGTTCACCGGCCCGAGCCGCTTCGACCGCTGCATTGAGCGCGAGGATGTTGGTCTGGAACGCAATCCCGTCGATCACGCCGATGATGTCGACGATCTTGCGCGACGAGGCATTGATCGAGGCCATGGTGTCGACCACCTGGCCGACCACACCGCCGCCCTTGACGGCCACCTCCGAGGCCGACAGCGCGAGCTGGTTGGCCTGGCGGGCGTTGTCGGCGTTCTGCTTGACGGTCGAGGTCAGCTCTTCCATCGAGGCCGCCGTCTGCTCGAGCGAGCTCGCCTGCTCCTCGGTGCGCGAAGAGAGATCCTGGTTGCCTGCGGCGATCTGGCCCGAGGCGGTCGCGATGGCATTGGTGCCCTGGCGAACTTCGCTCACCACCTTGGCAAGGCTGTCGCGCATGCCGCGGATGGCATGCAGCAGGCTCGCCTGGTCGCCGCGTCGCAGATCGATGCGCACCGCCAGGTCGCCCTCGGCGATGCGGCGCGCGATGTAGGCCGTGGCCGTGGGTTCGCCGCCGAGCTGGCGCAGCAGGCCGCGCGAGATCGCCCAGCCCAGGGCCAGGAGCGCCGCGCCGAGCACCAGCGCGCCGATCGACAGGCTGAGCGCCCGGTCCATGATGGTGGCCTGCACCGTGTCGACATACACGCCCGAGCCGACGATCCAGCCCCAGGGTGCGAAGCCCTTCACGTACGAAACCTTCGGCACGGGCTGGTCGCTGCCGGGCTTGGCCCAGCGGTACGCCACGAAACCCGCGCCCTCGGCTTTCACGATGTCGACGAAGGCGACGAACAGCGGCTTGCCGGTCGCGTCCTTGTTGGCCGAGAGATCCTGGCCTTCGAGCTTCGGGCTGATCGGATGCATGACCATGCGCGGCTGCATGTCGTTGATCCAGAAATACTCGCTGCCGCTGTAGCGCAGTCCGCGCAGGGCCTGCATCGCCTGTTCCTTGGCCTGCGCCTCGGTCAACGTGCCCTTGGCCTCGAGGGACTGGTAGTGCGCCAGCAGGCCGTGCGCGCTTTCCACCACCTGGCGCACGCCCGCCTGGCGCTCCGCCAGGATGAGCCGGCGCTCGGAAAACAGGAAAAGCGCGGTCAGCGCGGCCACGCCCAGAATGGCGCTGGCGGTGAGCAAGCCAAGCTTCTGGCCGACGCTCAGCGCGCGGAAACTCAAACGGTCGAACATTCGGCTCTCTTCCTCAGTTGGTCTTTCTGCGGTGCTGTCGATGGTGTTATCGGCAACTTCGCGCGAGACTTGAGGCCCTCGGTTCAAAATTCCGTCCAATCGCCTGTGGCGGGGGTCGCGGCCGCCAGCCGCGGCGCCGACGCCCTCGGAGCGCCCGCGAGGCGCGCAGAGGCCCTGGGCGCAGCCGGCGGCGCCTTCGCCGCTGCTGTTGCTGTTGCCGCCGCCCCATCGAGCCGGAACACGCTCACCGCATCGACCAGGCTGGCGGCCTGCTCCTGCATCGACTGCGCCGCAGCCGCGGCCTCTTCGACCAGCGCCGCGTTCTGCTGCGTCACCTGGTCCATCTGCGCGATCGCCTGGTTCACCTGCTCGATGCCCGTGCTCTGCTCCTGGCTCGCCGCGGTGATCTCGCCGATGATGTCGGTCACGCGACGGACGCTGCCGACGATCTCTTCCATCGTCTTGCCGGCCTCGCCCACGAGCATGCTGCCCCGGTCGACCTTGCCGACCGAGTCGTCGATCAGGCCCTTGATCTCCTTGGCGGCCGCGCCCGAGCGCTGCGCCAGGCTGCGCACTTCCGAAGCCACCACGGCGAAGCCGCGGCCCTGCTCACCGGCGCGCGCCGCTTCGACAGCCGCATTGAGCGCGAGGATGTTGGTCTGGAACGCGATGCCGTCGATCACGCCGATGATGTCGACGATCTTCCTCGACGAGGCATTGATCGAGGCCATGGTGTCGACCACCTGGCCGACCACATTGCCGCCCTTCACCGCCACTTCCGAGGCCGAGAGCGCGAGCTGGTTGGCCTGGCGAGCGTTGTCGGCGTTCTGCTTGACGGTCGAGGTCAGCTCTTCCATCGAGGCCGCCGTCTGCTCGAGCGAGCTCGCCTGTTCCTCGGTGCGCGACGAGAGATCCTGGTTGCCCGCGGCGATCTGGCCCGAAGCGGTCGCGATGGCATTGGTGCCCTGGCGCACGCCGCCAACCACCTTCGCGAGGCTTGCGTTCATGTTCTGGAGGGCCTGCATGAGCAGGCCGACCTCGTCGCGTGTCGACGATTCGATGCGGCTCGTGAGGTCGCCGCCGGCCACGGTCTGCGCCACCCGCACGGCTTCGTTCAGCGGGCGCGTGATGCTGCGCGTCAGCAGCCATGCGAGCGCCGCACCGAGCACCAGCGCGATGACGCCCAGCGCTATGACGTTCGTGCGCCCCACGCGGTTGAGCGCATGCACCGCCTCGGCTGCTTCGTCGATCCGGTCGGCCTGGTGCGTCAGCATGTTGCGGATGCTGGTGTCGTACACGTCGAGCATCGGCACCAGCTTCTCGTTGGTGAGCACTGCCGCTTCGTCTTGCCGTCCTTCGGCCTTGAGCTTGACAATGGCGTTGCGCAAGGTGATGTACTGGGTGCGCTTGGCCTTGATGTCGGCGCTGAGCGCCTGCTCTTCGGGCGAATCGAGCAGCGCCTCGAGCTTGGCCTGTGTTTCGGAGATGCTGGCGCTGGTCTTGGCCATGTGCTTCTGCAGGTAGTCCTGCACTTCGGCATCGTTGCTCTTGACGAGCGCGAAGGTGCGTACGCTGTTGTTGCTGGTGTTCAGCAGCCAGTTGGCCGCCAGGCGCTCCTTGGCGAGCGAGCGCTCGACCATCTGCTGCACCGCGTCGCCCACGCCTTGCAGACGGAACACACCGATCGCCGCGATGCAGGCCATGAGGCCCAGCACCAATGCGAACCCGATGCCGAGACGTGTGCCGATTTTCAGGTTCTTCATGTCGGTTGCTCCATTCGTGCGGCCGTCAGGCCGCGATTCTTTCGACCAGGCCCATCTCTTCGCTCGACATCAGCCGATCGATGTCCACCAGGATCAGCATCCGCTCGTCGAGCGTGCCCAGCCCGATCAGGTAGTC
>NZ_JBDGJQ010000028.1:0-5573 GCF_057656815.1 Variovorax sp. Soil_C_39 | reverse complement strand
AAAGCCCAACCCTTTCGGGGCTGGGCTTTTCTTGGCTGTAAGAGCCTGACGATGACCTACTTTCACACGGGAACCCGCACTATCATCGGCGCTGACGCGTTTCACTGTCCTGTTCGGGATGGGAAGGAGTGGTACCACGTCGCTATGGTCATCAGGCATAACTTGTTGTCGTACTGATCACATGATCAATACAACGAATTCATAGAGTTTGGAATCAGCTTTGGCGAATTATTTTGAATGCGTCAACTTGGCATAACACCTTGATCTGACCGATCAAAGTTATAGGGTCAAGCCGCACGAGCAATTAGTATCAGTTAGCTTAACGCATTACTGCGCTTCCACACCTGACCTATCAACGTCCTGGTCTTGAACGACTCTTTAGGGGGCTCAAGGCCCCGGCAGATCTCATCTTGAAACGAGTTTCCCGCTTAGATGCTTTCAGCGGTTATCTCTTCCACACTTAGCTACTCGGCAATGCCACTGGCGTGACAACCGATACACCAGAGGTGTGTCCACTCCGGTCCTCTCGTACTAGGAGCAGGCTTCCTCAAATCTGCAGCGCCCACGGAAGATAGGGACCAAACTGTCTCACGACGTTTTAAACCCAGCTCACGTACCTCTTTAAATGGCGAACAGCCATACCCTTGGGACCGGCTACAGCCCCAGGATGAGATGAGCCGACATCGAGGTGCCAAACACCGCCGTCGATATGAACTCTTGGGCGGTATCAGCCTGTTATCCCCAGAGTACCTTTTATCCGTTGAGCGATGGCCCTTCCATACAGAACCACCGGATCACTATGTCCTGCTTTCGCATCTGCTCGACTTGTCAGTCTCGCAGTTAAGCACGCTTATGCCATTGCACTATCGTCACGATGTCCGACCGTAACTAGCGTACCTTCGAACTCCTCCGTTACGCTTTGGGAGGAGACCGCCCCAGTCAAACTGCCTACCATGCACTGTCCCCGATCCAGATAATGGACCTAGGTTAGAACCTCAAACACACCAGGGTGGTATTTCAACGTTGGCTCCACAAGATCTAGCGACCCTGCTTCAAAGCCTCCCACCTATCCTACACAGATCTGTTCAAAGTCCAATACAAAGCTACAGTAAAGGTTCATGGGGTCTTTCCGTCTTTCCGCGGGGAGATTGCATCATCACAAACATTTCAACTTCGCTGAGTCTCAGGAGGAGACAGTGTGGCCATCGTTACGCCATTCGTGCAGGTCGGAACTTACCCGACAAGGAATTTCGCTACCTTAGGACCGTTATAGTTACGGCCGCCGTTTACTGGGACTTCAATCAAGAGCTTGCACCCCATCATTTAATCTTCCAGCACCGGGCAGGCGTCACACCCTATACGTCCACTTTCGTGTTTGCAGAGTGCTGTGTTTTTAATAAACAGTCGCAGCCACCGATTTTTTGCAACCCATTCATGCTTCGTTGTTCACTACACACTAATAGGGCACACCTTCTTCCGAAGTTACGGTGTCAATTTGCCGAGTTCCTTCTCCTGAGTTCTCTCAAGCGCCTTAGAATACTCATCTCGCGCACCAGTGTCGGTTTGCGGTACGGTCGTTGTTAGCTGAAGCTTAGTGGCTTTTCCTGGAACCTCGTTCAGTCACTTCACGGACAAGTCCGCTCGATCGTTGGCCTCGGTATATGTGCACCGGATTTGCCTAATGCACGCCTACATCCAACTAAACCAGAATAATCCAATAACTGGATGACCTATTAAGATCCGTCCCCACATCGCACTAACAATCGGTACAGGAATATTGACCTGTTTCCCATCAGCTACGCATCTCTGCCTCGCCTTAGGGGCCGACTCACTCTACGCCGATGAACGTTGCGTAGAAAACCTTGCGCTTACGGCGAGGGGGCTTTTCACCCCCTTTAACGCTACTCATGTCAGCATTCGCACTTCTGATACCTCCAGCACGCTTTACAACGCACCTTCACAGGCTTACAGAACGCTCTCCTACCACTTGCAATAAATTGCAAATCCGCAGCTTCGGTAACTGGCTTAGCCCCGTTACATCTTCCGCGCAGGACGACTCGATCAGTGAGCTATTACGCTTTCTTTAAATGATGGCTGCTTCTAAGCCAACATCCTGACTGTTTTAGCCTTCCCACTTCGTTTCCCACTTAGCCAATTTTAGGGACCTTAGCTGGCGGTCTGGGTTGTTTCCCTCTTGAGTCCGGACGTTAGCACCCGGTGCTCTGTCTCCCAAGCTGTACTCATCGGTATTCGGAGTTTGCCTTGGTTTGGTAAGTCGCCATGACCCCCTAGCCAAAACAGTGCTCTACCCCCGATGGTAATACTTGAGGCACTACCTAAATAGTTTTCGGAGAGAACCAGCTATTTCCAAGTTTGTTTAGCCTTTCACCCCTATCCACAGCTCATCCGCTAGTTTTGCAACACTAGTCGGTTCGGACCTCCAGTACCTGTTACGGCACCTTCATCCTGGCCATGGATAGATCACTTGGTTTCGGGTCTACACCCAGCGACTGATCGCCCTATTCGGACTCGATTTCTCTACGGCTTCCCTATTCGGTTAACCTTGCCACTGAATGTAAGTCGCTGACCCATTATACAAAAGGTACGCAGTCACCCCTTACGAGGCTCCTACTTTTTGTAAGCACGCGGTTTCAGGATCTATTTCACTCCCCTCCCGGGGTTCTTTTCGCCTTTCCCTCACGGTACTAGTTCACTATCGGTCAATGATGAGTATTTAGCCTTGGAGGATGGTCCCCCCATATTCAGACAGGATTTCTCGTGTCCCGCCCTACTTGTCGTTAGCTCAGTACCACACAGGTCATTTCACGTACGGGGCTATCACCCGCTATGGCCAGTCTTTCCAAACTGTTCCGTTATGTCTTGTGCTATCACTAACAGGCTCTTCCGATTTCGCTCGCCACTACTTTCGGAATCTCGGTTGATGTCTTTTCCTCGAGCTACTGAGATGTTTCAGTTCACCCGGTTCGCCTCGCATGACTATGTATTCATCATGCGATACCTTTGCAGGTGGGTTTCCCCATTCGGAAATCTCCGGATCAAAGCTAATTTGCCAGCTCCCCGAAGCTTATCGCAGGCTATCACGTCCTTCGTCGCCTATCATTGCCAAGGCATCCACCACGTGCTCTTATTCACTTGACCCTATAACTTTGATGTCTCTTGCGAAACTACAAAATCATTTCAAGGAATATGTCAGGTCTTTCACCTGACGCGTTATGCCGTACATTCAATTCGATTTGATTCGAAATTGAAGTTTCTTTTGACGCAATCAAAAATTCTATGTTGCTGATGGCACGGTCTGCACTAAACCTTTACGAATGTGCAGTTTCCATCAGCAACGCTGATTCGACTCTATGAATTTTTAAAGAACAGCCGATTGATCAAGAGATCTCGATCAACAACAAAGAAGCCTCATGCTCGCGCACAAAGCTGCTTTGGTGTTGAATTTAAGTATCGATTTATTGGTGGAGGATGACGGGATCGAACCGACGACCCCCTGCTTGCAAAGCAGGTGCTCTCCCAGCTGAGCTAATCCCCCAAACTCTCACACGAGAAATCAGAAGATTTGGTGGGTCTAGTTGGGCTCGAACCAACGACCCCCGCCTTATCAAGACGGTGCTCTAACCAGCTGAGCTACAGACCCAATCGAGAATCAATGAAGATTTCGACTTCTTCCAACAACCGATAAGTGTGGGCGTTTAAATTAAATTGCTTGTTTCCAGAAAGGAGGTGATCCAGCCGCACCTTCCGATACGGCTACCTTGTTACGACTTCACCCCAGTCACGAACCCTGCCGTGGTAATCGCCCTCCTTGCGGTTAGGCTAACTACTTCTGGCAGAACCCGCTCCCATGGTGTGACGGGCGGTGTGTACAAGACCCGGGAACGTATTCACCGTGACATTCTGATCCACGATTACTAGCGATTCCGACTTCACGCAGTCGAGTTGCAGACTGCGATCCGGACTACGACTGGTTTTATGGGATTAGCTCCCCCTCGCGGGTTGGCAACCCTTTGTACCAGCCATTGTATGACGTGTGTAGCCCCACCTATAAGGGCCATGAGGACTTGACGTCATCCCCACCTTCCTCCGGTTTGTCACCGGCAGTCTCATTAGAGTGCCCAACTAAATGTAGCAACTAATGACAAGGGTTGCGCTCGTTGCGGGACTTAACCCAACATCTCACGACACGAGCTGACGACAGCCATGCAGCACCTGTGTTACGGTTCTCTTTCGAGCACTCCTCTATCTCTAAAGGATTCCGTACATGTCAAAGGTGGGTAAGGTTTTTCGCGTTGCATCGAATTAAACCACATCATCCACCGCTTGTGCGGGTCCCCGTCAATTCCTTTGAGTTTCAACCTTGCGGCCGTACTCCCCAGGCGGTCAACTTCACGCGTTAGCTTCGTTACTGAGTCAGTGAAGACCCAACAACCAGTTGACATCGTTTAGGGCGTGGACTACCAGGGTATCTAATCCTGTTTGCTCCCCACGCTTTCGTGCATGAGCGTCAGTGCAGGCCCAGGGGATTGCCTTCGCCATCGGTGTTCCTCCGCATATCTACGCATTTCACTGCTACACGCGGAATTCCATCCCCCTCTGCCGCACTCCAGCGATGCAGTCACAGATGCAGTTCCCAGGTTGAGCCCGGGGATTTCACAACTGTCTTACATCACCGCCTGCGCACGCTTTACGCCCAGTAATTCCGATTAACGCTTGCACCCTACGTATTACCGCGGCTGCTGGCACGTAGTTAGCCGGTGCTTATTCTTACGGTACCGTCATTAGCCCTCTGTATTAGAAAGAGCCGTTTCGTTCCGTACAAAAGCAGTTTACAACCCGAAGGCCTTCATCCTGCACGCGGCATGGCTGGATCAGGCTTTCGCCCATTGTCCAAAATTCCCCACTGCTGCCTCCCGTAGGAGTCTGGGCCGTGTCTCAGTCCCAGTGTGGCTGGTCGTCCTCTCAGACCAGCTACAGATCGAAGGCTTGGTGAGCCTTTACCCCACCAACTACCTAATCTGCCATCGGCCGCTCCATTCGCGCAAGGTCTTGCGATCCCCTGCTTTCATCCGTAGATCTTATGCGGTATTAGCACAGCTTTCGCTGCGTTATCCCCCACGATTGGGCACGTTCCGATGTATTACTCACCCGTTCGCCACTCGCCGCCAGGATTGCTCCCGCGCTGCCGTTCGACTTGCATGTGTAAGGCATGCCGCCAGCGTTCAATCTGAGCCAGGATCAAACTCTATAGTTCGATCTTGATTTGCGCCTGATCTCGCGACCAGGCAAAACTCACAAAAACGGAATTGAAGTGAACTTCACTTCTATTCTCATGAGCGTTTTTAAGTCTTGCGACTTGTTCCGAAGAACTTACGCAATTACCTTCAAACGCCCACGCTTATCGGCTGTAGATTTTTAATGAACCCCGAAGCAACTTATCGTTTACTTCGTCTTGCTTTGCTGCGATCAGCGAAGCCTTGTAGTCTAACACGGTTTTTGAAGAACCGTCAAACTTTTTTCGCTGCCACTTCTTCTTTTCCGCACTCCGCAAC
>NZ_JBDGJQ010000027.1:0-5838 GCF_057656815.1 Variovorax sp. Soil_C_39 | reverse complement strand
TCAGCAGCGGCCGCTCCTGGGCCCACACGTCGGCCAGGGTGCCGGGCAGCTTGCCGTGGGTGATCTCGCTCCACAGCACCTTGCAGCGGTGCTCGAGCCACTCGTTGAGCAGCGCCAGCGTGGCGAACGCAGGCACGGGCTGCCACAGCCGGTGGCGCGCATCGCGCACGTTCTTCTCCACCTGACCCTTCTCCCATCCCGAGGCCGGGTTGCAGAACTCGGCCTCGAACAAGTAGTGGCTCACCATGGCGCTGAAGCGTGCGTTGACGTCGCGCTCCTTGCCTCGGCGCACGCGATCCACGGCCGTCTTCATGTTGTCGTAGATGCCGCGCCGCGGCACGCCGCCCAACACCTCGAAGGCACGGTTGTGCGCGTCGAACAGCATCTCGTGGGTCTGCAGCGGGTACGCCCGTACGAAGAAGGCCCGGCTGTGGCTGAGCTTGAAGTGCGCGACCTGCAGCTTGGTGCGCTCCCCGCCGATGACCGCCCAGTCCTCGCTCCAGTCGAACTGGAACGCCTCGCCCGGACCGAAGGCCAGCGGCACGAAGGTGCCTCGCCCGGTGGTCTGCTGAGACTCGTGACGGCGCGCATGCCATGCCCGGGCGAAGGCCGCCACGCGGTTGTAGGAGCCCTGGTAGCCGAGCGCGACCAGGTCGGCATGCATCTGCTTGAGGGTGCGCCGCTGCTTGCGCGATCTGGATGCCTCGCTCTTGAGCCAGGCGCCGAGCTTCTCGGCATACGCGTCGAGCTTGCTCGGGCTGACCCGCTTCGCGTAACTCGGCGCCGCCTCGCCCTCCCGCAGGTACTTGCGGATGGTGTTGCGAGACAGGCCCGTCCGTCGAGCTATCTCCCGGATGGACAGTTGCTCACGCAATGCCCAACGTCTGATGACACTCAGTGTCGCCACGTCAATCACTCCTGTGCTCCTGCCGCTAAAAGCAGCAGGTTAGGGTTCTTACGTGGGTCAGATTTGGATGGAAATCGCCGGGATTAGTGGGTCACTTCTGGATGGAAATCAACACCCTTCGAACTGAGTGCCTCCCTGCTTGGCCGCATCTGGCTCGAGCAGGGAGGCCTTTGCTTCTGGACGGGCCTGCCGGTCACCTTCGACCAGCCGGTCCCGCGGCACCCGATGCGCCCCTCGGTCGACCGGCTGCGTACCGACAGCGGCTACACGGTCGACAACGTCGTGTGGTCCAGCAACTTCGCGAATCGCGCACGCGGCGACCTGCCGGCACTTGAGTTCGCCGTGCTGATGCATGCCCTGGGATTCCCCTCGCGCCTGGACGACTCTAGGCTGCACGCCCATCCCACCACGGAGCAAGAAGAAGAATGAGAATCCACACCGACCACAACGGCGTCGCCGTCAACGCGATCTCCTCGCTCTCCGATGGCACGGACGTGCAGGGCCACGTCTACCAGGTGCTGCACGGACCGAGTGCCACCCACATCAACTTCCAGCGCGGCGCGGTGCCGGCCAACGGCGTCAACGGCCTCACCAACGAGGCTCTGCTGGCGGTCGTCATTCACCGCACGGAGTTCCTCAACGCCAAGTTCCCGTGCCCCGAGAACTATGACGCGCTCGCCGGCATGAAGTCGGTCCTGGCCAGCTTCGAGAAGCGCACTGCGGCGCGCCAGGCGCGCGGCGTGGAAGGCAGGGAAGTCGCATGACCCGGCGGCCCCGCTTTGACGGGTGGGACGGGTGATGCTGTCCACCTGGTTCAGCGCCGCGAAGGCCTACCTTGTCGGGGGCGTCATCGTTGCCCTCGCGGGTGCCGCCGCGGTGCAGACGCTACGCCTGGCCGCCGCCGGCGAGGAGCTGGCCGACCAGCGCGCCTCCGCCGCGAAGCTCGAGGCCGACCGCACGCTCGTGGCGCTCACCGACGCGCTGCGCACCTCCGAGAAGATGGCCGCGCACGCGGCGCAACAACAAGGACTCACCCATGTACTCGCCCAGGAAACTGCTGCTCGTCTCAACGCTGAGCGCCGCAATGGCCAGCTTGCTGCCGGGCTGCGCGACGCCTTCGCAGCCTTCGCCGCCCGTGATCGCCAAGAAGCCGCAGGCCACGCCCCTGTCGAAGGAGGTCCAGGCGATCGACCCTACACCGTCGACGGCCTTTTTGGCGAAGCAGGAGACCTACTTGCTCGATCTGCAGACCTTCAAGAAGAAGCTCGCAGCATCGTCAAGCGGCGGGATTCCGAAGTCAAAGCCCTGAAGGCACAGGTCGACGCCGACCGGAGCCTGATGGAGGACTGAGGGTTCGGCGCCATTTCGGTGGTCGCGTATGGAAACAGGCATGGCATAGTACGGCGCTTGTCATCGTCAGCCGCCGCCCATTCCACAGCTCAAAATGCCGCTCGACTACCTTCGCAAGATCCAGAATGCCGAGTTTCCTTTGGTCGTCGAAGATCCGAAGGACATCGACTGCGTGGCTGTTCTGCTTGCCGCAGAGCTGATCGCAGCGTCCATCTCCGAGGCTTCCTCCCGACAGGACCACGTCGCTCCACGAGAATTCGCCATCGTGGAGAGGATCACCGCTCGAGGGCGAGTCGAACTCGCGCGAAATCCCGATTAGCGCCAAGACCTCGACCCCGACGTTGGCGATTGGGCGGTTGGGCGGTTGGGCGGTTGGGCGGTCGAATCAGTCTGGTTTTAATGATGGCTTCCGGCGAACGAAGGCCGGGATCTCGAAGCTGTCGAGGCCGTCGGCCACGAGGCGCATTTTCTCCACGAAGATCTGCCGTAGCACCTCGTTCGCGCGAACTTGCCAGTAAGGCCCGATCGCTTCGAGCGCTGCCAACACATCAGGTTCGAGTTGCAGTAGGGCGCGATCGCATTTGTCCTTCATGGGTTCCTCCTCCCGCGGGAGTTCTGTCACCGGTTCACAAAAGCCGAAGTCGCCGTGCTGAACAGGGCGCAGGCGGTGAACGCGTCAAGGCGGCGCCCGACTTTGAAAGCTCCGCCATCCCCTCGTCGGTTATCCGAAGCAGTGTTGCGATGTAGACGGGGTTTGGCCGCCCCGCTTGCCGGATCGGCAAGAACTCGGCTTCCACCAAGCCGGTCGCGTGCAGAAGCGAGACACATCGGAACTCGCCACGATCGGCAACACGGATCGGCAACTGCGCTTGGTGCAGCTTGCGCAAGAACAAGAGCGTCATTTGATCCCTCATCTGCCGGACCGTGTCGGTCACAAATTGCCGGCTGTCTTTGGTGCGCGAAATGTAACCGCAAAGCGGCTTTCAAATCAACGGGCGCGCATGGTTCGGGCAAATAAAAAAGCCGCCCGAAGCGATGCCTCGCCGGCTAGTGAAGGTAGTGCTTCCCAGCTAGCCAAGCGAACAGCGCGGCAAGGGCCGCCAACGCCTCCTCCGCCGTGTCTTCGATCCGAACCGAGCACGCAAGCATCAGGTTCAGCGGAAGGTCGAAGTCCTCGACCACGTAGTTCTTCGGATCACGCAAAACGCCGTCGGCACGCACGACCCTCATGAGCTGCTCCACACGCGCCGCATAGCTGTCGCTGACGCCGTAAGCCACCACTGGCAGCCCCATCGCGACCGCCGCGCCCACCTCGAACACAGTGCCCGAATCGGGTTCAGCCCCCCGAAACTGCTCGAGGTTGGCGATGACGCCGTCCGCTTGACTGAGCCTGGTCATGTTCGTGTCGAAGATGTACTGGGCTTCGTGACCGATGGCTGCGATCGGCGGCATCCCATCGGAAGGCGGCAGCGCCTCAAGTCCCATTTTTTCGCAGGCCAGCACCAGCCTCTTCATGTGAGCCCCGGCATCGAGCCGGAAAACGTCCGGGCCGGCGAGATAGACGCGGGGGCGGGCAGGGTGGGCCATGGGCGTCAGTATGCGACGGTGCGGCGACGACACAACTATTAAAGTTGATAGGCGCACAGGTAGAGCTCGCGATTCGGGGCCTAGCTGAGGTTCGAACCCGCAAGAAGCAGAGAGGCACAGCGCTTGCAACCGCCGACTTTTCACTCTTTCAGGGACCACCAACGGAGGCCGTGGATGTCTCGCTAACAACAAAGCCTGCGTACGTTAAGCACTGCAGGCTTTGAGGGGTCATCTCCACGGGGGGTGCGTGTCGCCGTCGAGCCAACTACCTGTCCTGATGGGACGGGTGCCTCAATTCTCATGGAGCAGTGAAACATGCTGACAGCGCGGTGGGTAGCTGCGTTGGCCTCTCTCGGGAAAAAGGCCTGCTACAAACGTAACGAGTTACTGGGCTGTTCGCTTACTCGGAGCTGCCCTCAGATCGAATGCAAGCGCCTGGCGAATCGCATTGAGGCCCCAACGAAGTCCGGCAGATCTCCCATGGCCGCAATCTCGCGCAGCCCCTCGTCAGTGATGCAATGCACCGTCGCCTGCTGGGGTGGAATGTTGTAGCGCGGGGTGGCCTCCGCGGTCTCGACCTTGGCTTCAATCAGGCCTGTCGCCAGCAGAACCGAGACATGCCGAAGCTCCTCCGGGACGGTGATTCGGACTGGCAGCTGAACATGCTGGAGCCTCATCAAGAACAAGAGTGACGGCATTCGAACCTCCAACTGCCGGACGCTTGCTCGACCAAAGATGCCGGCCTTCTTTGGTCGGCGGAGGGTAGCCCAAAGTGTTGGTTTTCGCCATAGCTCGTTTGGACTACTTGTTTGTGCGAAGGGATGCGCGTCCAACCTCAGGACAGGTACTGCGTCCCGTCGACAGGTGGGCCGTCTTCATTTTCGCCATTCGCTCGCGGCCCGATTCGCTCGTCGGCAGCGTAGCCAATCAATGCGCTGTGGCCCGCCGTCAGAGCATCGATCCACATCTCACAAGGCGCGTCTGCCGACTCGCACTCACGCCATCGCGATGCGTGGTCGCCTTCCTCCATCAACACCAATATAAGTGTCCGGGGTCCGGTTCGTCGGTTCGTCGACGTGGAAAGTACCGCTCGACCTCATAAGGGCCCAGCAACGATCCGGGATTGTCGAGCATGGCCGCCTTTTGCCTGACAATGCCTGAGCCGCGCTACCGGTACATCCCTTTCTTCTGTCGCTCAATGATCTCTCTGCATTTAACCGTCCCATCCCTTTCGACTTGGAGCCAGAGCCGTGATTGATGCACTCTGCTTTGGAGCGTGGTCGTTGTCACTCCTTGTTGGTGCTAGGCAATCTCATTCAGCCCTTTGCGAGCGCCGTGACATCGTCTTTCTATTGGTGGCCGCCGCAGTCGCTGGTGCCATTGCTGTTGGCTTCGCCATAGAAGCCACGGCGTTCTAAGCCGGATTGCGATCGAGGACCCGACGCATAAGGTCGTGCGATAGATCCTCTGGCAGGGAGTAGGCCTGGCAGTACCAGACCTGATAGAACCACAGGTCTCCTACGTGCTCAGTCCCTGCGAAGCTCATTGTGTCCATCGCACAGGCAACGATTTCAGGTCGCCAAAGGATGCCGAGCGGGCGGACGTTGGGGTCGGGGCTGCCGGCCAGAGGCCGAGACGCGACCGGCCCTCGCGGTCCTCTAAAGTGAGCATCCCGCACGCCCAAGGCTGGTCAACGAACTCGCGTTTCGTCAGTCTGCAACCCTGCGCGATAGCGTCGCCGCATCTTCACTCGCACTGGTCACCATCCACGCTCTTGGGCATCAAGCCGGGCACTTCGTGCATGACCGCCCGGATGTGATCGCCGGCATTCCGGTCCCAGTCGCCGTAGAGATCGCCGATGCGCGCGCACCGGCCGGCGACGTGGTCGGCGAAATCCCGCAGCGACGGCCGCATCGGCTTGAGCTGGCCCCTTGAATGACAGGACACGGTCTATCGCTTATCTTTAAAGATAGGAGTAGGACTGTGAGTACGAC
>NZ_JBDGJQ010000026.1:0-8578 GCF_057656815.1 Variovorax sp. Soil_C_39 | reverse complement strand
ATTGGGGCCGTCTGCGGCGTTGCCCGCGCTTGCAATGCTCCAGCATTGCTGCGCACGGGCGCCTTGCAGCCAGCCCCAATGCGGGCCAACGCGATCCCCGTAAATAGTGTGAACAGGCCCTAATGCCGCGCGTGTTTCAGCGCGCGTAGGCCTTGCGCGAGCCGTCCTCGAAGACCTCGTCGTCGGAAAGCGGCTCGCCGTTCTCGTCCCAGCTGCGCTCGCGCGTCACACGGCCCTTGGCATCGAAGCTCGATTCGGCGAGCAGGACGCCGGTTTCGCTGAAGCGGCGGTGCGTGCCGATCGGCACCTGTCGCCCGCGAACCGCCGCCTTGAAGCGGCCCTGGGCGGCGCGCTGGCCGGTGTCGTAGAACTCGGTGATCTCGACGGTGCGTGCCTCGCCGCTGCCGCTGAAGGCCGAGCGGCCCCGCGGCTGGCCGTTGAGGTAGTAGCTGTCGTCGCCGATCGGCACGCCCGCGCTGTTCCAGCGCTGGTCGCGGATCAGCGTGCCTTTCTCGGAGAACGCCTGCTCGCGCTGCTTGACCGCGCTGCGTTCGAGCAGCAGCCAGGCGGTTTCACGCCGCTTCACGCCTTCGGACGAGAACTGGCGCTCGATGCGCTGGTTGCCGATGGTCTCGTCCTGCACCGCGGGCTTGCCGTTGTCGTAGAAGCTCTGTGAACGCACCCGCTTGCCCATGGCAAACGACAGCCGCGAGCGCAGCACCCCGCGCGCATCGAAGAGCTCGACCTGCGACGGCCCGCCGATAAAGCCGCAGAGCTTGGCGTCGTCCACGGCCGGCGCAAGCATCGGGGTTTCGCCGCAGCGCAGCGCCGACAACTGCCCGCGCTCGGTGAATTCGGCGAAAGCCCGGTCGGTGCCGATGGTCGGATAGAAGGTGGCGCGGCGCAGTTGGCCTCCTGGATGGAAGCTGCGCACCAGCCCGCGCTCCTGGCCGTCGTCGTAGACCGCTTCGCGCAACACCTGCCCGTTGGGCGCGAACTCACGCGCCAGGCCGTGGATGTTGCCCGCGGCGTTGAGGATGTGCTCCCGCGCGAGCTTGCCCTTCTCGTAGAAGCGCACCAAGCCCATGAAGACGCCGTTCTGCAGTTGCTGCTCGCGCTGGAGTTCGCCGCTGTCGCGGTGCTTGCAGCGCATGAGGCCGGTCTTGCCCGCCGTGCTGCCGCCGTCCGACGGGTTCACGCTGCGGCCGTTGAGCTCACAGTCGAGCACGGCGGCATGCGCCGCGCCGCCCGAACAAAGCAACGTCAGGGCGATTGCGGCCGCGACCGCACCGGTTCGCGAGGTGGCGCGGCGCAGCAGGCTCATTTGTCGTAAAGCGAGGCGAGCGACCGGAAGCCCTTGGCCTCGATCGGATTGCCGAACGGATCGAGAAAGAACATGGTCCATTGCTCTCCGGGCTCGCCCTCGAAGCGCACCTGCGGCCGCAGCACAAACTCGGTGGCCGCTGCCTCGAGCCGCGCGGCCAGCGCCTGCCAGTCGGGCAGTTCGAGCACGACACCGAAATGCGGCATGGGCACCAGCGCGCTGCCCACCTGGCCGGTGCGCGTGGTGGCGAAGGGCTCGCCGAGGTGCAACGAGATCTGGTGGCCGAAGAAGTCGAAATCGACCCAGGTGTCGGTGCTGCGGCCTTCGGCGCAGCCCAGGACGTCGCCATAGAAACGGCGCGCCGCGTCGAGATCGCGGACGTGGAAGGCGAGATGGAAGATGCTGTGCATGTTCCGGATTATGGAGAGCGGTGCTGTGAGAATGCCGGACTTGTTTACATTTATGGAGCAAGCCTTGCGGATACTCCGGATCCTGGTTGCGCGGATGCGCGACACCGATCACCAGCGGCGCCTGCGCCCCTCCTTTTTCTTCGGGCTGCCGCGCCTGCTGCTGGCGGGCGCCTGTGCCGTGCTGGCGGTCGCGGCGCACGCGGCCTGCCCGCCTTCGGCCATTGCGAGCCTCGGCAAGGGCGGGGCCGTCGGCCAGTGGAATGCCGTGGACCGCGGGCTGCTGTGGCGCGCCGATCGCGACGGCCGGACCTCCTGGCTCTACGGCACTCTCCACGTTGGCCGCGCCGAGTGGGTGCGGCCCGGGCCGACGGTGCAGAAGGCGCTCGAGCAAAGCGATGCGCTCGCGCTCGAGCTGGACGTGCGCGACCAGGCCGCGATGCGCCCGTTGACGCAGCCTGCGGACCCCGCCGTGGTCGGGCGCATTCTCAACGGCGAGCGCGCCCGCCGGCTCGCGCGCCAGAACGAGGCCGCCTGCATGGAGCCGGGAAAGACGGCCGGGCTGCAGCCGATCCTGCAGGTGATGGCGTTGGCCGGGCTGGTGGCCCGCGCCGACGGGCTGTATCCCGAATTCGGCGTGGACGAGTCGATGGCGGTTGCGGCCCGGAACAACGGCACGCCGGTGTTCGCGCTCGAGACCGCCGCCGCGCAGCTGAACGCGCTGACCGGCGGCTCCGAAGCCGAGCAGGCCGAGCAGATCGACGCCGCGCTCGGCGAACTCGAATCGGGCCAGCTGCGAGCGCAGATGAAGGAGCTCGCCGACATCTGGGCGCGCGGCGACGCCGAAAAGCTCGGCCGCTACCCGGAGTGGTGCAACTGCCTCAACACGCCCGCCGAGCAGCGGCTCATGCAGCGCTTGCTGGACGACCGCAACCCCGGCCTCGCGGACGGCATCGAGCGCATGCACGTCGGGGGCAAACGCGTGTTCGCTGCGGTCGGCGCGCTGCACATGGTCGGGCCGCAGAGCCTGCCGGCGATCCTGGCATCGCGCGGGTTCAAGGTGACGGCGGTGCCGCTGGTGGCCCAGCCGGCGGCGGCCTTGCCGGCCGCGCCGGCCCCCAAGGCGGCCCGTGCGGAACCGGCCGCACGCAGTGCACGCGGCGCACGGGCCGCGCCATCGTCTCGCGCTGCGCGGGGTGGCAAGACGGCCACGACCAGATCGTCGGGCGCAAAGACCGCCGCGAAGACCGGCAGCCGCAAGGCGGCGAGCGCCAAACCCGCGACGCGGGCCGCCCCGGCGGCCAAGGGCAAACAGCGCCGATAATCACCAGCGCCATGCAACTGCTGCGAAACCGCTCCTGCTTCTTCGGCCTTCTCGGCCGCGGGGTGCTGCTGTGGTTCGTGCTCTCGCTCGGCGCGGCAGCGGCCTCGCCGCTGGTCCATCCGCAGGCCGTGGAACTGGTGTGCTCCAGTGCCGGCGCGGTCAAGGCCGTGGTCCAGACCGACGACGGTGTGCAGGAACTGGGCGCCTCGCACCTGGACTGCCCGCTGTGCGTGCTGACGGGGGCGCCGCCGCCGTCGCGGGTGGCGCAGGCCTCGGCCTTTGCGTTGCCGCCGGAGCGCGCGCTCCGGTCGGCGCCTTCGCGCACTGCCGCCGCCAGCGCGGCGCCGCTTCCGGCACGCGGGCCTCCAGCCGTCTGACGCCGCCGCCCCGGGGCGCACGCAGTGCCCCAGTGCCGCACCCGGCGCAAATTGCCTGTCCGCCTGCTGCCCTGCGCGTCCGAATGCGACCGCGGGCGGCGAACCATTTTTTGCCTTCCTTTCTAGGAGTTCCCATGAACCCACTGCACCTTCCACGCAAGGCGGCCGCGGCCGCTGCGTTGCTCGCCGGCGCGGCAGCCGCCTGTGCCCACGTCACGCTGCCGGGCGGCGGCGCGACGGTCGGCAGCGACTACAACGCCGCCTTCCGTGTCGGCCATGCTTGCGAGGGCGCCAAGGCCACAACGGGCCTGGCGGTCCGCCTGCCCAAGGGCTTCATCCTGAGCGACGCGCAGGCACGCAAGGGCTGGAAGCTCGACGTACAGAAGAACACTGGAGACGGCGAAGTGCGCTGGACCGCCGAAAACCCGCAGGCGGCGCTGCCAGCCGGCGAACGCGCCGAGTTCGTGCTGCGCGGCAAGGTGCCGAGCACGCCGGGGACGCTGTGGTTCAAGGTGCAGCAGACCTGCGACGTCGGCAGCATCGACTGGGCCGAGGTGCCGGCGTCGGGCACGTCGACCGCCGGGCTCAAGAGCCCCGCGGCCAGGCTCGACGTGGTGGCGCAGGGCGTCGCCACGGTCGATGTGCGCGATGCCTGGGTGCGGCCGTCGGTGCCGGGACAGAGCGGCACCGGCGCCTTCATGAAGCTGACCGCACCGGCCGGCGGCAGGCTGGTCGGCATCTCGACGCCGGCCGCGGGCGTCGCCGAGATCCACGAAATGAAGATGGAAGGCGACACCATGCGGATGCGAGAGCTGCCGCGCGGCCTCGAGCTGCCGCCGGGGCAGACCGTGGAACTCAAGCCCGGCGGCTACCACGTGATGATGATGGATCTGAAGCAGGCGCTCGCGAAAGGAGCGACCGTGCCGGTCACGCTGAAGTTCGAGGACGCGAAGGGCCAGAAGACCTCGCTCGAGCTGAAGCTGCCGGTGGGCGCGCCGGCGGGCACCGCAGCACCGGCCCACCAGCACAAGCACTGAACGCCGCTTACAGCAACGCGTCGGGCGCCAGCGGGCCGAACAGCTTCAGCAGCAGGCGCAGCGTGAGGCTCGCATCGGGCTCGGTCGAGGTGTCCTTGAGGCCGCTGCCTTCGGGCGCGTGCCAGACCAGCGAGCGCTTGTCCTTGTCGAGTTCGACGCGCCACGAGCCTTCGCGCATGCCGCCCTCGATCTGCGCCGAGGCCGCGCGCGAGAGTTCGCCGCTTCGCACCAGGAGCGCGATCTCGGTGTTCTGCAGTTGCGAGCGCAGGTCGAGGTTCATGGAGCCCACCACGAGCAACTGGCCGTCCATCACCAGCACCTTCGAATGCAGCATCGAGCGCGATGCCCCGGGGGCGCCGCTGCCCGACGAGCCGAAGGCGTTGCTGACCGTTGCCTGCTCGCTGCGCAGTTCGAAGAGCTCGACACCGATCCTGAGCAAATCTTCGCGGTGCCGCGCGTAGCCGACGTGCGCTACCGGCGCGTCGTTCGATGCCAGCGAGTTGGTCAGCACGCGGATGCGCACCCCGCGCTGCTTGGCGGCGGCGAATGCCTGCTTCATGTCCGGACCGGGCACGAAATAAGGCGAGATGATGAGCAGATCGCTGCGCGCCTGGCCGATCAGCTGAAGCAGGCCCTCGACCACGGTCTCGCTGCCGGCCGCTATGTCGGACGAGGCCTCGAGTGACGCGGCGCGCCGTGACGATCCGGCCGCATCGCCCGGTTGGCTCACCACGAGGCCCGGCGCCTTGTCGGCGCCGCGTTCGGCGGGGATCTTTTCCGGCTGGTCGGCGAGCATCACCGCGGGCGCCCAGACGAAGCGCGCGGTTCTGAGGTCGAGCGGCTTTTCGTCCCAGGCGCGGGCCAGCTGCGCGGGCGTGGGCGCGGCGCCGGGTTTCTGTTCGCCATTGGGCGGTGCCGGGGCTGGTGCCGGCGCTGTGTTCTCCGCGGAGGCCGCCTTCTCTTCGGTCAGCTCCCGCTCCGCCTTCTCGGCGCGCGCGCGGATGGCCTGCAGTTCTTCGCGCTGGATCAGCGATTGGACGGGGTAGGCGCGCTCGTTGTTCCAGTAGCTGTCGAAGCTGCGCGAAAGGTCGCGCACGATCGGTCCCGCCGCAAGGATGTCGAGATCGATGAAGTTGCCGTTGAGCGCATTGCCGAAATACGCGTCGCCGAGGTTGCGCCCGCCGGTCACGCCGAGCACGTTGTCGGCCAGGAAGAGCTTGTTGTGCATCCGCTGCTGGATGCGCGAGACATCGCCGATCGAGTTGACCATGCGCGCGAGCGACGAGTCGCGCTTTCCGGCCAGCGGGTTGAACAGCCGCATCTCGATGTTGGGAACGAAGGCCAGGCCCAGGACCAGCGCGTCCTTGCCGGTGCTGTGGAAATCGTCGAGCAGGATGCGCACCCGCACCCCTCGCTCGGCCGCCGACCGGATGCCGCGCAGCAGGCGCGCGGTGCTCGCGTCGGCGTGGATGGCGTAGTACTGCAGGTCAAGCGTCTTCTGCGCGCCCTGGATCAAGGCCAGCCGGCTGCCGTAGGCCGCGGGCGGGCCGCCCAGCAACAGGAAGCCCGATTCAAAGCGCGCGCCATCGGCCTTGCGCCGCTGCTGGACCAGGGCCTCGAGCGCTGTGCCGCCTGGCGAGGCGATCGCCGTCGAAACCGGACGCTCCACGTGCTTCGGCAGCTCTGCGCAGGCGCCTTGCAGCACCAGCATCAGCAGAGCGATGGACCGGCCGACGAACGTGTAAATGGATGGCATGCTGCTTCCCGGAGCTTGGAAACTGCATATATAGCCTACTCTGCAGTAGACCCGCGTCGGACAGCGGGAGCGGCCGGTAGGGTGCTATCGCTTGACCGTGAGCTCTTCCTGGCGCTCCAGCGCCGCCAGCAGTTCGTCGTCGATCTGGGCATGGCGCTGGCTCAGCTCGGCGGCGCGCGACGCGTCGGTGGCGTAGATCGCGCCGCCATCGAGCGCCAGCATTTCGGCGATGCGCTTTTGCTCCGCCTCGAGCGCTTGGATCTGCGCCGGCAGTGCGTCGAGCTCGCGCTGTTCCTTGTAGCTGAGTTTCTTGCGCGCAGCGGTGGGCACAGGGGAGGGCGTGGATGCCGGCGCCGACGCAGCGGCGGGTGCTGGCGCGGCGGGGCTCGTGGGCTGGCGCTGCTCGGCGATCTCCCGCGCACGCTTCGACTGGATCAGCCAGTCCTGCACGCTGCCCTCGTACTCGCGCCAGTGGCCATCGCCTTCGAAGGCGATCGTGCTGGTCACCACGTTGTCGAGGAAGGTGCGGTCATGGCTGACCAGGAACACGGTGCCGTCGTAGTCCTGCAGCAGGCCTTCGAGCAGTTCCAGCGTGTCGATGTCGAGGTCGTTGGTCGGTTCGTCCAGCACCAGCACGTTGGCGGGCCGCGCGAACAGCCGGGCCAGCAGCAGGCGGTTGCGTTCACCGCCGCTGAGCGAGCGGACCGGCGAGTTGGCCCGCGCCGGCGAGAACAGGAAGTCGGAAAGGTAGCTCTTCACGTGCTTGCGTTGGCTGCCGATCTCGATCCATTCGCTGCCGGGACTGATGAAGTCCTCGAGCGTGGCGTCGAGGTCGAGCTTGTCGCGCATCTGGTCGAAGTACGCCACCTGCAGGTTGGTGCCGCGGCGGATCTTGCCGCTGTCGGGTTCGAGTTCACCCAGGATGAGCTTGAGCAACGTGGTCTTGCCGGCGCCGTTGGGGCCCAACAGGCCCACCTTGTCGCCGCGCAGGATGGTGCCGGTGAATTTCCGCACGATCGTCTTGTCGCCGAAGGATTTGCTGGCTTCGGTGAGTTCGGCGACGATCTTTCCGCTCGATTGGCCCGCCGCCACGTCCATGTTGACGCTGCCCTGCACGTCGCGGCGTGCCCCGCGGCTTGCCCGCAGTGTTTCGAGCCGGCTGATGCGGCTCTGGCTGCGCGTTCGGCGAGCTTCCACGCCCTTGCGGATCCAGATTTCCTCCTGGGCCAGCAGCTTGTCGGCCTTGGCGTTGATCACCGCTTCCTGGGCGAGCTGTTCCTCTTTTTGCAGCAGGTACTGTTCGAAGTTGCCTGGATAGGAATGCAGCTTGCCACGGTCCAGCTCCACGATGCGGGTGGCGACACGGTTCAGGAAGCTGCGGTCATGGGTGACGGTGACCACGCTTCCCTTGAAATCGATCAGCAACTGCTCCAGCCATTCAATGGAATCCAGGTCAAGGTGATTGGTCGGCTCATCCAACAGGAGCACGTCCGGCGCGGCGACCAGTGCCTGCGCCAGGGCCACGCGTTTGCGCGTACCGCCGGAGAGCGAGCCGACGCGCGCATCGCGGTCCAGGTGGAGCCGGTGCAGCGTTTCCTCGACGCGCTGTTCCCAGTTCCAGGCGTCAAAGGCCTCGATCTGCGACTGCAGCGCGTCCAGGTCGAGACCCTCGGCGCCCGACAAATAGAGATCGCGCACGGCAATGACAGATGCCAGCCCTTGGCTGGCGGCGGTAAAGACGTCGGCCTCCGGATCGAGCTGCGGCTCCTGGGCCACATAGGCGATCCGCAGGTTTTGCTGCAGTTGCAGCGTGCCGTCGTCGGTTTTCTCGAGCCCGCCCAGTATCTTGAGAAGGGACGACTTGCCTGCACCATTGCGGCCGATCAGGCCGGTGCGTTCAGATTCCAGAAGAGAGAAGTCCGCATGGTCGAGCAGCGGAACGTGGCCGAACGCGAGTTGGGCGTCAAGGAGTGTGATGAGTGCCATGTGGCACGGATTATCGGAGCAGCCTCCTTTCCGTACCGGGCAGCGCGCAGCGCTGCCCGGTACGGAAAGCCTGCGGTGATTTTGTTGGCGGCAGTCTTGCAACACACAAGATTTGGCATATACTCGTGGGCTCGACTGATACTGCCTCACGGCACTTCAAGCGACTGCCCTCAAGGGGTGGCGGCAAGAAGGTAGAGGTCGAAAAAAACTTCCTTCGAAGTTGACGCGGTTTGAAAAAGCAGTGCATAATCGAAGGCTTCGCTGAACGACTTCAGCGCCCTGTGACAGAAGTTGCGGAGTGCGGAAAAGAAGAAGTGGCAGCGAAAAAAGTTTGACGGTTCTTCAAAAACCGTGTTAGACTACAAGG
>NZ_JBDGJQ010000025.1:0-12228 GCF_057656815.1 Variovorax sp. Soil_C_39 | reverse complement strand
AACTGCGTAGCCTGAAGTTGCTGGGCATGGCGGCGGGACTGCAAGACCAGCTCACCAGCGCCGGCATGACGGCCATGGTCGATGCAGGACAGCATGACCTCGCAACTCGTGGCCGATGCGTTGATGATGGCCGTGTGGCGCCGGGGCAAGCCGGTCGCGTTGCTGCATCACTCCGACCAAGGAAGCCAATACACCAGCGAGCACTTCCAGGAGCTGCTCAAGGAGCAAGGCATCACCTGCAGCATGAGCCGCGCGGGCGAGGTCTGGGACAACTCGGCCATGGAGAGCTTCTTCAGTTCACTGAAGACTGAGCGCACGGCTAGAAAGGTGTACCGGACCCGGGAACAAGCCCGCGCTGATGTGTTCGACTACATCGAGCGGTTCTACAACCCGACGCGTCGTCACTCGACGCTCGGCTACATCAGTCCGATACAGTTCGAGAAAGCTCAAAAAGCTTAGGTCGGTGTCCACGAAACCGGCAGCAGCCCATTCAGTGTGAATGGCCAGAAGCTCTATCTGTCGGCCTGTATGGACCTCTACAACGGCGAGATCATCGCGCACCGCATGGCAAGACGCCCCGTCTTCGAGCTGGTTTGCAGCACACTTCAGACAGCACTATCGCGGATCAGGTGCACCGCCGAACTTATAGTTCACTCGGACCAGGGCTGGCACTACAAGATGAAGCCCTACCGATCGATGCTCGCGAGACGGGGGGTCAAGCAAAGCATGAGCCGTAAGGGCAATTGCTTCGACAACGCGGCGATTGAAAGCTTCTTCGGCACGTTGAAGGCCGAGTATTTCCATCTTGCAGCGCCCGATAGCATCGATGCGCTCGAAGCGGGCGTGCATGATTACATCCACTACTACAACCACAAGCGCATAAAGCTTGGACTGCAGGGACTCAGCCCGGTCGATTACCGGCTGAGAAGCACCGCCTGATCGGCGGGATCGTGACCGTCCAACTTCTGGGGGTCAGTTCAAAGCCGGGGCGATTCAAGTTTCTATCCGCACCCCCCTAGGGTCAGAGATCGGCGGAAACCAACAATCCAGCGTCAAGAGGGGTTTTGAGAGGATGCTTACGTAGATGGCACATTCTGGTAGCGTATTACTCATGGCTGCCGCCATTAGCCCGACGCCCGTCAAGCTCGATCCTGAACTCAAGGTGCGCCTGAAGCGCCTGGCGACGGCACGCCATCGGGCGCCTCACTGGCTGATGCGTGAGGCCATTGCCCAGTACGTTGATCGCGAAGAAAAGCGCCAGTCCCTGTACCAGGACGCCGTGGCGGCGTGGGAGGAGTTCGAAGAAACGGGCCTGCACGTCTCGGGCAACGAGGTGATGGCGTGGCTGGAGACCTGGGGCACTGACAACGAGTTGCCAGCGCCTGCGTGCCACAAGTGAGGTTCGCGCCGGCGGCGCCGCGCGATCTGTAGCGGCTGCGTGAGTTCCTGCGCCCGAAGAACCCGGCAGCCGCCCGACGTGCTGGTGAGACCATCATCAAGGCCGTTCAAGTCCTGCGTCAGCAGCCGATGGTGGGGCGGCCGGTGGAAGATCTGCCGCCTGAGTACCGCGAGTGGGTGATCGACTTCGGCGCCAGCGGCTACGTGGCGTTGTATCGTTACGCTGGTGAGGGCGATGAGGTCACGGTGCTGGCCCTGCGCCATCAGCGCGAGCTCGGCTACGAGCCGGGTTCAAGCAGTTAGGGCAGGCAGCGTTCCTCGCTCTCAGCATCAGGCTGGATCGAGACCCTCCCAGATGCGCCCGTTGGACTCCGTGACCTGCTCATAGCGTTCAATGCCAAAGTAGTCGGTGATACCTATTGCACGAATCGGCGGGTTCGACGCCTCGATGGCGTCCAGGAACGCTGCCCAAGGATCTGGACCGGCGTACTGGTCGTTCAGGGCGGTGCCAGGCGTGTGGATGTGAGGGTCCCAGCGATGCCAGAGCGAGCCTCGTTTGCTTTGTACGTCGAACATGTCGGCCATGGGTCCTCTCTTCAGTGTTCTTCTGAGGAGGGACGCACTCCGCCACGCTCCCGTTGCGTAGCGACAGGAAGCGCGAAGATTCGACCCTCAAATGCCTAAAATACAGGGCATTATCAGCTTATTTGCCTAATTTGGAGATCTTGTTGTCAGCGCTCGACTTGCGCTCAGTGTAGCAAAAGCCTAATATGGAGGGCGTTGAGTACTGTGAATGCCTAATTTCATGAGCAAATTCGTAATGCCACTGCAAGCCACCGAACGTGTTGTCCAGCTGGGTCAGCGCATCCGGGTGGCGCGGATTCGACGCGGCTGGTCGGTCGCCGATCTCGCCAGCAAGGCAGGTATCAACCGAAACACCCTCACGGCGCTGGAACTAGGTAAGCCAGGTACGGCGGTCGGCGTGTGCTTCACGGTACTGTGGGCACTCGGCCTGGACAAGTCTCTAGACGCTGTTGCGGATCCCGACAGCGATCTCCATGGCAAGGCCCTCGAAGCGTCGCGCCGCCCGACGCGGGCCGGCAAGGCCCGAAAGGCAAGCGACGACTATGACTTCTGAGCGCGAGGCCTATGTCTACATTCAACTGCCCGGCACGTTGGAAACGGTGCCGGCAGCGCTGCTCAGGGTGCAGACGCTGCCCGACGGCACGCAGATAGGGCGGTTCCGCTACGGCGACCGTTACCTTCAGCGCTACGAGGCAGTTGCACTCGATCCGTTCCAACTGCCTCTTGCCAAGGAAGTCTTCGAGTTCACCCAACTCAAGGGGATTCCAGGCGCGGTTCGAGACGCTGGCCCCGACGCCTGGGGACGACGTGTGATCGAGCACAAGCTCGAGCGCAGCGCGGCCGACCTCCAGGAAATCGACTATTTGCTACATGGGCCGCAAGACGGAGCAGGCTACCTGAGCTTCGGGCTAAAGGCGGAACCGCCCGCGCCCAGGCGCCAGTACAACCGCACGCACCAGCTGGCCGAGCTGATCGCGGCCACACAGGCGATCGAAGAGGGTCGCCCAGTGGCCGCCCATCTGCTCGAACAGCTCGATCCTGGCACCAGCATGGGTGGTGCGCGGCCGAAGGCCACGATTGAGGACGCGCAAAGTCTCTGGCTCGGCAAGTTTCCAGCCAGAGATGACCGCTTCAATCTGCAGCGCGTCGAGTTCGCGACGCTCGACCTGGCACGCAGATGCGGCCTGAACGTCACACAAGCCCGCCTGGAGGCGGTTGGCGAAAGCGACGTGCTGATGCTGCAGCGTTTTGATCGCGACTACACCGACAAGGGTTACCTGCGTTTCGGTCTCGTCAGTGGCCTGACCGTGCTCGACTGCGGCGATAGCCACCTGGACCGGGAACGTTGGTCCTACCCGTTGATGGCCGATAACCTGCGCCGCTGGTCCGACAAACCGGAAGCCGACTGCGCCGAACTCTTCAGGCGGGTGGTCTTCAATGCCGCCGTGACTAACAACGATGATCATCCGCGTAATCACGCTCTGCTACGCAGGCAGAAGGGATGGCGGCTGTCGCCGGCCTACGACCTCGTGCCCGCACCTGTGGTCAGCCTGGAGAGGCGCGACCTAGCCTTGACCGTCGGCGACTACGGTCGCACGGCCAGCATCTACAACCTGTTGTCGCAGGCTGGGCGTTTCGGCTTGTCGGCGGAAGAGGCGCGCAGGCAAATCGATCAGCTCGTCGATGTCGTCCGGCATTGGCGCGACGGCTTCTTCGCCTGCGGCGTGTCGGCCAAGGACATCGACTACATCGCTCCGGCCATGCTGCCTGACTGTTTCTTCTTCGAAAGGCAACCCGACGTGTTGGCGCCGACCGGAAACTGAGCCAATTTTGTAGGTAGGGGATGCGGACGAAAACTTGAACTACCTCCTGGTAGTCCAAGTTTTTATCCGCACCCCAAGTGGGTTAGTTTTACTTCGGCGCTAACAGCAGCTCCGCCAGCGCGATGCTCCCGCGGGGCATTCCTCGTCAATCCGCAAGGGTGTCAGCAAGGACGGCACACCCTGGCAGCGCCAGATGAGTGCGCACTATGGCTACGGTGCTGCGCACCGAAGGCGCAGACGGCGAGCACGTCGACGTCTATGTCGGCCCGCACCATCGATCGCTGCGCGCGTTCGTCGTCGACCAGGTGGACGCCAAGGGGTGCTTCGACGAACAAAAGCTGCTGCTCGGCTTCACGAGCCGCGAAGAGGCCAAGGCTGCCTATGCGAAGCACTTCCCGGCGGGATTTCGCGTCGGACCGATCAAGGAAATGACGATCGCGCGGGTGCGAGACTGGCTCAAGGAGGGTGATCTGCGGAAGCCGGCGAATCGGCTCACGCGCACAACTTAGCGCACGGCCTGCAAGATCAAGGCAGTGACGCCAACCACGAAGGCCACAGAGCCCGCGGCAACCAGCGCAAAGTGGCCTGTCAGCTTCCAGCCTTCTTTGCTTTCCAAGCGACGCTCCTGCGGCTCGAGCAGACGCTTGACGTCCTCGCCGGTGAAGTTCCTGGGGTCCTTGGCCATGCCCGCAATGTAGCAGGGCGCGCCCCCATCTCAAAACGCACCTTGTCAAGCAGCGAGCGCGAAACCCTCATCGTTGGCCCTCGGGGCAATCTCTTTCGCGATCACCTTGCCCACGGCCTTCTGAGCGATCTTGAAATCGTAGGTCGCTTGCATGTTGAGCCAGCCCACCGCGTCATTCTCTTCGCCGCCGAAGTAGCGGGTGAGGCGCAGCGCCGTGTCGGGCGTGATGCCGCGGCGCTCGAGCACGATGTCATTGATGCGCGAGGCGGGCACGTGCAGTGCCTTGGCCAGCGCGTTTGCCGTCATGCCGAGCGGCTTCAGATAGTCCTCACGGAGCACTTCCCCCGGGTGGACCGGGTTCATCCCATTCTTAAACATAAATTGCCCTCTATAGGTGCTACGGCAGACTGGCCGGATCAGTGCGGGTCTTCGATCTTCACTTCGTAGGGCCCCGCATCGCCCCATTTGAATGTCAGGCGCCATTGCTGGTTGATCCTGACGTGCCATGCATCGTCGTAAAACTTCAAGTCATTGCCCGGTGGCATCTTCATGAATCCCACCGAAGGAGCGGCATCCAGTTGGGTCAACTTGCGCACTGCGACATCCTTGATATTCGCGAACTTGGCGTTCTTGCCTGTTGTGAAAAGTGCTTCAGTGTCGGGGCAAGAAAATGATTGAACCGCCATGGGTGAATTATATACCGTTTAACGGCAATCGGTAAACTATCTGCACCCTCAAAATCCAACCGAGTCGCGGGGAAAATGCCCTCACTGGGCGTGTTCGCGCTGCGCCTTGCGCCACTCCCACGGCGCCACGGGCTCTGCATCGCGCCACAGCCCGGCATGCTTGGCCCGGGCCTCGACCTCGGCGAACTCATATTGCCCGCGGTCCTGCGGCGTCTGCTCGCGCGCATAGGCGCGGTACCACCAAGCCATGCCGACGGTGACCATGGCCAAGCCCGCATCGAGCGTCTTGGGCCCGCGCGGCGCCGACGGGGGCGCCACCATCACCTTGCAGACGCTGCGGCCGTAGCGGTCGGTCTTGCCGCACTCGAGCTGCGCGTCCTTCATGTAGACCAGGTCGGACAGCGCCTCCTTCGCGCGCTGGCCGAAAGGCTGGCGCTTCTCGGGCGCGTCGATGCCGTTCACTCGGACCTTGAGCTGCTCGAAAGAGCCCAGTCCGCCGCAGCGCGCGGTGAGGGTATCGCCGTCGCTGACCCCGACGACGAGGCACGACGTAGGCGGCTCGGCGGTAACAGAGAGAGGCAGAGCTACAAGACCAGCCAGGAGAAGACGGAGGCAAAGGGAGGTCATGCCCGGATCCTAGCCCGCGCAGTCGAACATCGCAGGACGCACACGTTGGGCATTGGCTGACAAGGGCTCTCGCCGCAGCGGAGAGCATCAACTGTTCCCGCAGTTCTCGCCAAGAGCCCAGATCTAGATCATGAGCAGATCTCACCTGCACGCCGTCAACGAGGGATGGAACATTGAGGTCGCCGACCGAGGCGACGGCGCCCATGTCGCCACCATCACTTTGCGCGGCCAGATGATGTGCAGGGTCACTCGTCTATCCCCGAACGAGGGGGCGCTCGCGCCGACGCTCAACGTCATGCCGAGCAATGGATTGATGACTACATCGCCAGAGATGCAGCGAAGCCACCGTCCATGGCATAGTCGGGTGCTTGCTGCCGCCAGCTGCCCACCCAGCTTGGAGCCGAATGCCCCTCGACTATCTCCGAAAAATTCAACACGCCGAGTTCCCTTTGCAGGTCGACGACCCGAAAGAGATCAACTGTGTGGCTGTTTTGCTTGCCGCCGACATGGTCGTCGCGTCCGTTTCCAAACCATCCGGTCGAACGCAGCCAGATCCTCCACTGGAGTTCGCGATCGTGGAGCGGATCACCGCGTTGGGGCGAATGGAACCCGCGCGACGGCGAGGGTGACCGCCCGTGTTCGCTTGGTCACAAGAGTCGCGGTCGCCGCGGTCTGCGACACGGAGGCGGCGGACTCGCCGGCTCAGCCTCCATCTTCGAAAGCTCCGCTAAACCCTGTTCTGTTATGCGGAGCACAGTGGCCACATGGGCCGGCCCCAGTTGCAAGGACTGTCGAATCTCCAAGAACTCCGCCTCGACCATGCCTGTTGCAAGCAGCAACGACACGCACCTGACTTCATGCGGATCGGCAACACGCACCGGCAGTTCCTCCCGATGCAACTTGCGCAAGAACAAGAGTGGCATTTTCCCCCTCGAGTACCGGCATTGAACTATCCAAAATGCCGGCGGTTTTGGTGGCGGGAATGTAACTCCAACACGCGCGGCGAATCAATTTGTTGCATGTCGCCGCATCGGCGAGCATCGAGCTCACGAAACCGCACGCCGCCTTCTGACGCGCGGATTACAGCATTGCCAATAGTTTTGAGCCACACCGAAACTGCAATCTGTTCGGCGACCATAAAAGGCGCCGCGGGTCTCGATGAAGAAGAAGAAACTACCCAATGTCACATACGCACATACACCAGCCGGCACGATCGATCGGCCGAAGGAACGTAAGCGTGGCCTCAAGGCCCTCTGGCGAGACGACGCGAGCATGAGCAGGATCGCCTGATCGTGCTCACACTTGGATGTGTGCATTTAACCGGTACGTGCACATATGAACAAGCGAGTCACTTCGGGCAAGGACACCCGGCGCAGGCACAGCGAAGAGCTGAAGCAGGAATTGGTCGAGCGCAGCCTGGAACCTGGCGCGTCAGTCGCTGCCATCGCGCAGGCGCATGGCATCAATGCGAACCTCTTGTTCAACTGGCGTCGACTTCGATTGCGCGCGCAAGCTCCAGTAGTCGAGGGCACTGCGCCGGCCACGCTCTTGCCGGTTACCGTGCAGATGGAGCCTGCAGCGCAGACCAACAAGGCCGTTGTGCCGCGCCCTTCGAGCGGCGTGATCGAGATCGACGTTGGTGCCACACGTGTTCGTCTGCGCGGAGCCGTCGATGAGACCAGCGTGCGTTGCGTGCTGCGCCTGCTCGGTGCCATCGCGTGATTGGTCTTCCCTCGAACACACGCGTGTGGATCGTGGCCGGCCACACCGACATGAGGAAGGGCTTCGATGGCTTAGCTGCCATGGTCCAGACGGCGCTCGCGGCCAATCCGTTCTGCGGCCACGTCTTCGTCTTCCGCGGCAGGCGCGGCGACATCCTGAAGGTCCTGTGGTTCGACGGCCAGGGACTGATGCTCCTGGCCAAGCGCCTGGAGCGAGGCCGCTTCGTATGGCCGCAGGCGACGTCCGGAAGCGTATCGCTCACGCCGGCACAACTCTCGATGCTGCTGGAAGGCATCGACTGGCGCATGCCGGTGCGCACGCACGAACCGTTGCTTGCAGCGTGATCAACTGCGCCACCACTGCATGAAGAATCCTCCGGTGTAGTACCGATGTTCGTCGTGCCCAGGAACGGGCACAGTAGAGGACGTGACGACGCCAATCAACGACCCCACCACACCTCACACGGTTGAAGGTTTGCTGCGAGTGGTCGAGGAGCGAGATGCCGAAGTGGTGCTTCTCAAGCTCATGGTCGACAAGCTGAAGCTGCAGTTGCTGCGCAGCCTTCGGGCGCGGTTCGGATCGTCAAGCGAGCAACTCGATGATTCTCAGATCGCTCTTCTGGAAGGCGAACCACTGTATGAACGTCCGGCGCCGATCGTGTCGGCCGCGGCCGATGCTGCCAACGCACCGCAGATCGATCGCAAGCTCCCCGCCCACCTGTCGCGCGAGAGCCAGGTCTATCGACCGGAGACAACCTCCGCGCACCACGACGCAAATGGTCAGCCTTGCGGCTGCGCCGCTTGCGGCGGGCGCCTGCGCCTGATCGGGCACGACGTCTCCGAGCAGCTGGAGTACGTGCCCTCGCGCTTCAAGGTGATCCGGCACGTTCGGCCCAAGCTGGCCTGCGTCGCTTGCGAAGCGATCTTCCAGGCACCTGCACCGAGCCGGCCGATTGCACGCGGCATGGCCGGCCCTGGACTGCTTGCCAACGTGTTGGTGTCCAAGTACTGCGACCACATTCCGTTGCATCGCCTGAGCCGCATCTATGGCCGCGACGGCGTCGCCATCGATCCTTCGACCATGGCCGGCTGGGTGGGCCAGAGCGAGAAGCTGTTCGATCCGCTGGTGGCCGCGCTCGAACGCTACACGCTGGCCGGCGAGAAGGTGCATGCCGATGACACGCCGGTGGCCGTGCTCGATCCCGGTCGCGGTCGCACCAAGACCGGCCGACTGTGGGTGTACGTGCGCGACGACCGGCCTGCAGGAAACATGCAACCGCCCGCGGCTTGGTATCGCTACTCGCCCAACCGCAAGGGCGAGCATCCGCAAGCACATCTTGCGAACTACAGCGGCATCCTCCAAGCCGATGCCTATGGTGGGTACGGAAAGATCTACGCAAGTGGGCGTGTAGTCGAAGCATCTTGCTGGGCGCACGCGCGCAGACCCTTCTGGGATCTGCACGAGAGCCAGGGCTTCGTACCGGGCTCGATTGCCGAGCAAGCGCTGCAGCGGATTGCGGCGCTGTACGCAATCGAAGCCCAGATCCGGGGTCAACCCCCCGACGTGAGACGCCAGGTAAGACAAGCCCGCGCCGGGCCGCTGTTGGATGACCTGCGTGCTTGGCTCACGAGCATGCTGGGCAAGGTCTCCAGGAAGTCGGAACTGGCCAAGGCGATCGGCTATTCGCTCACGCGCTGGACATCGCTGACCCGCTACCGTGACGATGGCCGCATCGAGATCGACAACAACGCGGCTGAGCGCGCCCTGCGCGGTGTGGCCCTTGGCAGATCCAACTATCTCTTCATGGGTTCGGACGCCGGAGGCGAGCGGGCCGCGGCGATCTACAGTCTGGTGGAAACGGCCAAGCTGAACGGGCTCGATCCGCAGGCGTATCTGCGCGATGTGCTCGCACGCATTGCCGACCATCCCATCAATCGCATCGACGAGTTGCTTCCGTGGAACATCGGCGGGCACCGCGTTGAGCAACGACTGGCAGCCTGAATCACACACGACCTGGCTGCGCAACGAAGGAAGACGCAGTGAGCCTGCAAGGCACCGACCCGCGAATGATTGAAGCCCTCGAGGGCGCAAGCAGCTTGCAGCTCTACCAGCTCAAGGCATTGATCGAGGGCATGCTGGCCGACCCACGACGTGGCATTGCCGCTCGTGCGAACCTCCATCTTGGTCAGCCGGTGCACTTCGTGGACTTCCGCGACGGTCAGATGCGCCGCGGCAAGATCATTGCCATGAGGGACACACAGGCGACGGTGCTCGAAGAAGGCACCAAGCGAACCTGGAAGATCCCGTGTCTGGCGATGCAGGGCTATCACGGTGCAGAGCGGCGCGACGAGCAAGCTCCCTATGAGCCGCCGCCCGAACCCACCCGTGCGACAAGCCATGCGCGCGAGTTCCAACGCGGAGATACCGCGACCTTCGACGACCGAGACGGTCGCAATATCACCGGGGTGATCGTGCGAATTAACCAACGCACGGCCACCCTCGCCACCGGTGATGGGGTGACTTGGCGGGTCCCATTCCATGCGCTGCGCCAAGTGCTCGACGTCTGAGCATCGCCGATCTGTTCAACCAGTCGACGTCAAGAGGGCCTTGAGGCCGCGCTTACGAAGGAACCGCCCTCCCTCACAGTGAAGGACGCCATGCTGAGACGCGATGTCGAACTCGGTTTGGCTATGGAGGCGTTGCGTGCCTCTGCAGGAAAAGTTATCTCCGCGGCAGCTTCACTCATGCATGCCGCGTCCCCCGGGCTCACGCCAAGGGCGCGAGACCAGCTCCAAGAGGCTGAACTGAGCATCTTTGATACAGGCACCCTCGCAAAGGACATTCGGGGCGTGGCGCACCAACTCGACTTACTGGAATCCGTCCTCGCAAGAACAGCTCGCCATGTCTGGAGGCAAGAAACCTGAGGTCTCACCTCGCATGCTCGAAGAGGATGCCTTCAATGAACGACGGGGTTTGGTCCGAGCTCTGTGAACAGCGCGACGAGCGCTGCCAACGCCGCCTTCGCCGTGTCCTCAATCCGGACCGAGCACGCCAGCATCAGGTTTAGCTTGAGACCGAAGTCTTCGACAACGAGGTCATGCGGATCGCGCAGCACGCCGTTGGCGGGTACCACGCCCAGCAGGCGCTCCACGCGCTCGGCGTACGTGCCGCTCACGCCATAGGCAACGACAGGCCGGCCGATTGCGACGGCCACGCCGACTTCGAACACCGTGCCCGAATCCGGCTCCGTGCCGCGGAACGGCGTCAGGTTGGCGATCACCCCATCGGGGCGCCGCAACAGCACCATGTTCGAGTCATAGATCGCGCGCGCCGCCTCTACGTCCATGGGGCCGGTCGGCGGCTCGCTGTCGGCCGGGACCAACGCCTCCATCCCGAGGACCTCGCACTTCCGCACGAGGTTGCGGTAGTGCTCCGGCAAGTTCCGCCGGAACACATCCGGTCCGGCGAAGTAGACGCGGGGGCGGAAGGGGGAGGTCATGGCTCCAGTATTGCAGTGCTCTTGGCCGTCAGCAACGATGAGTTTTTAGGGGGCGGAGCACCCCGATTTTCAGTCCGACGGCGCGCTGCCGATCTCGCAGTACCACACCTGGTGTTGAGTTCCATGCAATCCTGACCCGGCATTTCCATCCAATATTGACCCACCCTCTTTGCGAGCCTGGTGGCTCACGGTGTGGATAAGTTCTTGGTCTTCTCCTTCTTTCTGGGTTGGTCTGCCTGAACGGGTTGTGCCGAGCTGTGCTTGAAGCGGAAGCTGTCGTTGCCGGTCTCCAGGATATGGCAGTGATGCGTGAGCCGGTCCAGCAGCGCCGTCGTCATCTTCGCATCGCCGAACACGCTGGCCCATTCGCTGAAGCTCAGGTTCGTCGTGATCACCACGCTCGTGCGCTCGTAGAGCTTCGAGAGCAGATGGAACAACAGCGCCCCGCCCGAGGCGCTGAACGGCAGGTAGCCGAGTTCATCGAGGATCACCATGTCGGCGTACATCAGCCGATGCGCGATGTGCCCCGGGTTGCCGCTGGCCTTCTCCTGCTCGAGGGCGTTGACCAGTTCGACCGTGGAGAAGAACCTCACGCGTCGGTGGTGGTGTTCGATGGCCTGCACACCGAGCGCCGTGGCGATGTGGGTCTTGCCCGTGCCGGGACCACCGACGAGCACCACGTTCTGGGCATCTTCCATGAACTCGCAACGGTGCAACTGCCGCACCAAGGCTTCGTTGACCTCGCTGTGCTGGAAGTCGAAGCCTGTGAGGTCGCGGTAGGCCGGGAGGCGTGCCAGCTTCAACTGGTAGGCCACCGAGCGCACCTCGCGTTCGGCCGTCTCGGCCTTGAGCAACTGCGAGAGCATCGGCTGTGCAGCCTCGAAGGCCGGCGAGCCCTGCTCGGCGAGTTCGGCCACGGCGTGCGCCATGCCGTGCATCTTGAGTTCACGCAGCATGATGACGATGGCTGCGCTGGCGGGGTCATGGCGCATGGCGCACCTCCTGGATGATGATCGGATCGACTGCGCTCACGCGCCCTCTGAGGGAGTCATAGCGCAACACGTTGGCTCGGGGCTCGTTCGTCAGGCGCAGTGCCTGAGGGGCGGTGACGGGTGCGGGTGCCACTGGCTTGCCGTCCAGCAGCCGGTGCAGGACGTTGAGCACATGCGTCTTGCTGGCTACGCCAGCCTCCAGGGCCAGCTC
>NZ_JBDGJQ010000024.1:0-14938 GCF_057656815.1 Variovorax sp. Soil_C_39 | reverse complement strand
TCGAGGAGCGTCGCCATCCCGAGCACGGCTACCGGGCATGTCTCGGGCTGCTGTCGCTGGCGCGGCGCTACGGCAAGAAGCGCCTGGAGGCGGCCAGCCTGATCGCGCTGGAACTGGGCACGGCGAAGTACGTGCATGTGAAGGCCATCCTGGTCAACGAGCGCGACAAGGCGGTCGCGAGCACGGCACCGAGTTGGACCAGTCCGCCTCACGAGCATGTGCGTGGCCCGGCGTACTACCAGTGACCACCGGACGGCATCCGGCACTCGAACCAAAGGAATTCCAATGATGATGAACACGACCCTGGATCAACTGCGTAGCCTGAAGTTGCTGGGCATGGCGGCGGGACTGCAAGACCAGCTCACCAGCGCCGGCATGACGGCCATGAGCTTCGAGGAACGCACGGCCTTGCTGGTGGAGCGCGAAGTGCACTGGCGCGGCGACAAGCGACGCGAGCGGCTCTTGAAGGAGGCGCGCCTGAAGTACCCGCAGGCGGCCATCGAGGACTTGGATGCTCGTGCCGGTCGCGGCATTGATCGCAAGGCCGTGATGAGCCTGGCGCTGAGCGACTGGATCGATTCGGGCCACAGCGTGCTGATCACGGGACCGACGGGGGCGGGCAAGTCGTGGCTTGCATGCGCGCTGGCGCAGTACGCGTGCCGGCGTGGTCGCTCCGCCTACTACCAGCGCATGCCGCGACTCGGCGAGGAACTGCGCATCCGTCACGGCAATGGGACCTTCGGAAAGTGGCTGATCCAACTGGCCAAGACCGACGTGCTGCTGCTCGACGATTGGGGCATGGCCGCGCTCGACGTTCAAGCCCGCAGCGATCTGCTGGAGATCATCGACGACCGGGCGGCCAGCAAGGCCACCATCATCACCAGTCAGCTGCCGATCGAGCACTGGCATGCATGGGTCGGAGACGCCACGATCGCGGACGCGATCCTTGATCGATTGATGCAGCAGAACCACCGACTCACCCTCACAGGTGAGTCATTGCGGCAGACCGCGAAAACGCCTCAAAAGGAGAAGAATAAAGACCCATCGTGACCGCCACTTCTACAATCTGAACGCGCAACTCAACACGCATGACGACCGGTCACGATAGAGCGGAATCGTCGGTCACGTTCGCCGGAATACGCAAAGACATCCGTACCCGGATCCTCGGCGTCACGCCGCCGAGCGGTTCCGGGGCTCCCGATTCATTCGCGCACCGGGAAGGCGAGATCCTCGCCTGGCTGCAGGCCCACGGCGCCCCCGACGAACCCTGGGTCGCGCTCGACGACGCCGAGTGGCAGTTCGACCCGCACAAGGACTGTGTGGTCTGCGGCTCTTTCCTGGGCGTCGACACCGAAGCCTGCGCCGCTTTGCGCGCCCATTCACGAAATGACTCGCCTATGAAGCTGCTGATCCTCTCCGACCTGCATCTTGAGTTCGCACCCTCCGAGCCGGTGCCCGATCTCGAGTTCGACGTCGTCATCCTCGCCGGCGACATCCATTCGCCGGCCAAGCGTGCCATCGAGTGGGCGATGTCGCGCTTTCCCGGCAAACCCGTGATCTATGTGCCCGGCAACCACGAGTACTACGACGGCCGGCTGGACACGGCGCTGGCTGATGCGCGCACCACCACCGAAGGCAGCCATGTGCACCTGCTCGACGGCGACGAGCTCGTGATCGACGGCGTGCGCTTCCTTGGCGCGACGCTCTGGACCGATTTCGCGCTCGCGATCGAGACGCCCGAGGGAACGGTCAGCGACGCCGCATGGGCCATGAAGAAGGCGACCAACCTGCTGAACGACTACGAGCTGATCCGCACGGTCGACGACACGGCCGGGCCCAACACCTGGGGGGACATACTGGGCAGGAAGCTCCAGGCGGCCGACATGCTGCAGATCCACCAGGCCCAGCGGGCCTGGCTGCAAGCCAAGCTCGCCGAACCGTTTCCCGGGTCCACGGTGGTGGTGACGCACCATGCGCCGCACCGTGGTTCGCTCTCGGCGCGCTACGCCGACGATTGGGTCTCGGGCGCGTTCGTCAGCGAGCTTCCTGACCAATTCTTCGAGGTGCCCGTGCTCTGGGTGCATGGCCACACGCATGAGAGCTTCGACTACCGGGTCCGTGCCTGCCGGGTGGTGTGCAATCCGCGCGGCTACGTGAACAGGAGCGGCCGGATCGAGAACCAGGCGTTCGATCCCGGTGTGGTCGTCGACGTGCCAGCTTCCGAGAGTGACCAGCGACCATGAGGCTGCTGATCCTCTCCGACCTGCACGCCGAGTTCGAGCCCTTCGAGGTGCCGAAGGGCCTGGACTACGACGTGGCCATTCTGGCCGGCGACATCGTGGCCCCTGGGCGCGTGGCCGCGCGCTGGCTGCGCAATCCGGCACGCTTCGGCGACAAGCCGATCGTGCAGATCGCCGGCAACCACGAGTACTACGAGTCCGTGATGGACCAGGAGCTGGCGGAGATGCGCCGGCAGGCGGAAGCGCAGGACATCCATTTCCTCGACCGCGACGAGGTCGTGATCGCAGGCGTGCGCTTCCTAGGCTGCACCCTGTGGACGGATTTCGGCGTGCGGATCGACGATCCAGGCTTTGCCGGCCAGCCGGTGCGCCAACTGTCGGACCGGCACCGGTCGATGGACGCGTGTGCGCGCTACCTGGCCGACTACGCCGCCATCCGCGTGGACGACCCGTACACCTCCAATTCGCGCGGCACGAGGCGTTTGGCGCCAATGGACACCTTGCTGGTCCATCGGCGGCACCGCGCCTGGCTGCGCCGCAAGCTCGCCGAGCCGTTCGGCGGGCCCACGGTGGTGGTGACCCATCATGCCCCGCACCGCAATTCACTTGCGCCGCGTTTCGCTGAGCACTGGGGTTCCGGTGGCTTCGTCAGCGAGATGCCGGCCGAATTCTTCGACGTGCCGGCGCTCTGGGTACATGGGCACACGCACGACAGCTTCGACTACCAGGTGGGCGGGTGCCGGGTGGTGTGCAATCCGCGGGGGTACATGAACTGGCACGGCGAGTTCGAGAACAAGGACTTCGATCCTGGCTGGGTGGTCGACCTGTGAGTGACGCCGCTCTCTCTGCCAAGGGTGAGATCCAGAGCGCCCCTATCCGGGGGGCCGAGCTCGTCGCTTTCCTGCGCGCAAGCCCGGGCGGCGAGACACGGTTGATCATCATCGAATCCGCGCGGCCCCCGGTGCGTGCACCTTCGCGTCCTGGAGGCAAGACAATGACCTCTCCCCTGGAAATGCTGCCTCCGCCCGCGGCGGCATTGCGCAAGCGGCACCTCCCAAAGGCCGACGATCCCCCGCCAGTGGCCATGGAGGAGATCGGGCGGGCGTTGAAACGCCTCGGTCTTGACGGCTTGGCCCGCCGAAACGATCTCGCTGGCGCCTATGTGGTGGAGGCCACGGCCACACAGATCCAAGAACTGGCCGCCACGCCGGGGGTTCAGGCCATCCGGCCGAATCGGCAGCATCGCAATGTAGGCAAATCTGACATCTTGGGCCCCGAGGTCCTGGAGCACAAGAAATCATGACCTTTGAACCGAACATCCGCTACAAGCACACGGGCAGCTGGGTGCCGGACTTCCTCTTCACAGAACACCTCGACCACGAGGCCAAGGTCCTCACGATCACGGCCTGTGACTTCGACAGCGCAGCTTTTGGCGACATGATCGTGCGGCACCCGGACGTCATCGCTTTCGAAGATGAAGCCGCCACCTCCTACTCCCCACCACCGGCATGGTCCGTCGTTGCCGTGATCGGGGGCACGAAGTTCTCCGCGCGCGTGGTGCGCCAGCGGCTTTACCGCAAGCCCGGCGGGGTCAGGGTGACTGTGCTACTCACCCCGATCTGCTGACCGGCAGCTGTGGGCCCAAAGCGGCTGTACGATTTGTGCCAAAGCGGTCGCTCAGAAACTGTCCAGTCGTTGTCAGGCATTGCGGAAACCGCCGTCGAGCTGTGACAGTTTCCGTCAAGTGGCGCCACTCAACTAAAGATCGATCAATCGCGAAAAGCACGCCAAGCGATGACGGCCGCGACGAGCGCAAGGAGGGCACCGCCTGCGAAGGCAGCCGGCAAGCCTGAAACATACTGGCCGGGCACGGCGGCCAATGCGTAGATCGATGTGATCACCGCAATTCCCAGCGCGCCGCCGATCTGCTGGTCCATCTGCAGCAGCCCCGACGCAGCGCCGGCATGCGCGTCGGGCACGCCGTGCATGACCGCCACGGTCCCTGGCGCGAAGACGAGAGCGATGCCCATGGCATGCACGACCATGGGGATCAGCACGCCCGGGAAGTAAGCGCTGTGCTCACCGAGCAACACAAACCCCAGCAGGCTGACAGCGACCAGCACACTGCCCGTGACGAGCAACACGCGCATGCCGAAACGGCGGATCAATCTCGGAACGAATTGACTGATCGCGAACACGGTGGCGGTCAGCGGCATGTAGGCGAGCCCGGCGACGAGCGGGGTATAGCCCAGGATGCGTTGCAAGTACTGCACGAGGATGAACAACACCGCGAAGTGCACGCCGACGATCAAGGCCATCACCGCCAGCCCGCCAAGTCGGGATCGATCCTGCAGCAGGTGCAGGTCGAGCAACGGCTCCTTGTGCCGTTTTTCCGTCCGCACGAACACGCCGAACAGGATCACCGCTGCCGAGAAGGAAAGCATCGTGCCGGCGGAGGCCCAACTGTTCTCCGCCGCGCTGATGAAGCCGTACACCAGCGCCACCGAGCCCAGCGTGGCGGTCAAGGCACCGACCACATCCAGACGCGCCGGCTTCGGATGGGTCTCGGCGACCAGCCGACCCACGGCCATCACCACCACCGCGCCGACCGGCACGTTGATCAGCAGTGACCAGCGCCACGTCAGGTATTCGGTCAGCATGCCGCCCAGAATCAAACCGGCGGAGGCGCCAATGGTGGAGACCGCGATGAACAGAGACATGCCGCGCGCCTGTTCCGTCGCGTCGCGTGCCATCACCATCACCAGGGCAAGGACGCTCGGGCCTGCCAGCGCGGCACCGACCCCTTGCAACACGCGTGCGGCCACCAGCATGCCCGGCGTCTGGGCGAGGCCGCCCAGCAGCGAGGCCAGCACGAACACGACCAGCCCCGCGCGAAAGGCGCGCACCTGACCGATCATGTCGCCAAGCCTACCACCCAGCATGAGCAGGCCGCCGAACGCCAGACCGAACGCGTTGAGGACCCAGGTCAAGGCAGCCGGGTTGAAGCCCAGATCCTGCTGTATGCGAGGCAATGCGATGACGACGATCAGCAGGTCCATCGCGAACATGCACTGCGCTGCAAGAACGATGAACAACGCGAGCGCGCGTCGCCCCGATGCGGGGGCGACGCTCCCCAGGGTCAAACTTGCCATGTCGAATTTTTCGAAGACAGTCAGTAGCCGACGCCGCGCACGCCACCGGCGGCCCGGATCGATTCGCCTGTGACCCAATGCGCGTCCTGCGACGCCAGAAACACGGCGACGGGCGCGATGTCTTCCGGCTCGCCGAACCGACCGAGCGGCGTCCCGGCAATCAGCTTCACGCCGAACTCGCCAGCGAAATTGCCGTCGGTGGCCGGCGTGTTGGTATGCCCCGGCAAGATCGAGTTCACCCGGATTCCACGCGGCCCGAGTTCGCGAGCGAGCGCGAATGTCATCGTGTCGACGGCGCCTTTGGTCGCCGCGTACACGCTTGAGGCCAGATAGGGATCGGTGCTCAGGATCGAGCTGATGTTGATGATGCTGCCGCCGTCATCACCGAAGTGCTTCACTGCTTCGCGGATCGCCAGGAAGTACCCCAGCACATTGACGTTGAACTGCTTGTGAAATGCTTCCTCGGTCAGGTCGGCGACCATCTCGAACACCGCGAGGCCGGCATTGTTCACCAGCACGTCGAGCTTGCCGTGATCGGCCTTCACGGTGTCGAACAGGCGGCCGACATCGGCCGTCTTGCTCATGTCCGCCTGCACGGCGACGGCCTTGCCGCCCGCCGCCTCAATCGCGCTGACGACGGCGTCTGCGCCCTTCTGGCTGGCGGCGTAGTTCACGACCACGGTGGCGCCTTCCGCGGCCAGTGCCTTGGCAATCCCGGCGCCGATGCCACTCGATGCGCCGGTGACGATTGCGATTTTTCCTTCTAGCTTCATGGGTGTCTTTCCAGGTTGAGTACTGCGTCCAATATTCGATCAACCCGGCTGCGAGGGGGTGCCGGTTCTTCTCCCATGCTTGCCTATTCTTCTCGCATCGCTTGCTTCGCCCCTCTGCGTGCCCCATCATCGACCGCATGGCTACAGCTCTGGATGAACTGCGCCGCATCGTGATGCGGGCGGGAAACAAGTGGACCGACATCGGCGTGCCCCGCGTGGCGATGGTCTGCGCGGAGGCCTGCGCCGATCAGGTCTATCAACCCATGCTGCATTTCGTTGTGCAGGGTTCGAAGACCTTGTCCATCGGCGACCGGGTGCTGAACTACGAAGCCGGCACCTATTTCGTCGTGCCCGTGGACGTCCCTGCCACCGGCCAGATTTACCCTGGCGGGCCGGGGTTGCCGTACCTCGCCATCAGCTTGACCCTCGATCCGGCGGTCATCGCCAGCTTGCTCGTCGACAAGCTTGAAGCAGACGAGCCGAATAAGGTGTGCTTCTTTTCAGTGCCGGCGCCTTCCGAGATGATGGACGCGTGGCTGCGCATGATGCGGCTCGTCGATCGTCCTCACGAGGTCGCGATGCTGGCACCCATGATCGAGCGAGAGATTCTTTTTCGCGCTTTGCAGGGACCGCTGGGCGGCTTGCTGCGGGAAATCGCGCGACCCGATGGTCGGCTGCCCCGGATTCGCCGCACCATCCACTGGATTCGCGACCACTACACCGAACCGTTTCGTGTGGAGCAGCTCGCGGCGATGGCCGACATGAGCGTGCCGGCGTTCTATCGCCACTTCAAGGCCATCACCGCGATGGCGCCGATTCAGTACCAGAAGCGGCTGCGACTGCTCCGGGCCAGGTGGCTCTTGCTGTTCGAGCCACGCGACGCAGCATCGATTGCGTTTTCAGTCGGCTATGAAAGTGCTTCGCAATTCAGCCGCGAATACGCGCGCCTGTTTGGAATGCCGCCGGCCCGGGATGTGGCGCGGTTCAAGGCACCGGCCGCCTCTCGGCGCGCGACGGCGGACGTCGACGCACTCGTCTGACTAGATCGCAGCGGCAGTCTGCCGCTGACCCACGTTGTCGACCGGCGGCCGGTACTTCGCCAGGATCTGCTCCGAGTCGCGTCCCGGTGGCAGGCCGAACGCACGTGCGTATTCGCGGCTGAACTGGGTCGCGCTCTCATAGCCCACCTCGAAGGCGGCCGCGGTCACGCTCTTGCCGCCGACGACCAGCAGCGTGCGGGCCTGCAGCAAGCGGACCCGTTTCTGGTATTGCAGCGGGCTCAGTGCCGTCACCGCTTTGAAATGCCGGTGAAACGCCGACTCGCTCATCGCCGCCTTCTGTGCCAGAGCTTCGACCCGCAGCGGTTCGGCGAAGTCGCGCCGGATCCACTGGATCGCCAGGCTGACCCGTGCGATGGCGCTGTCGGGCGTGGCGATGTCGCGCAGCATCTGCCCGTGCGGCCCCTGCAGCACCCGGTAGAGGATCTCGCGTTCGTAAGCAGGCGCCAGTGCCGGAATGTCCGCGGGACGTTCCATCAAGCGCAGCATGCGGACCCATGCGTCCATCAGATCGGGCGTCACTGCGGACACCGAGAACCCGGTTTCGGCTTTCTCGCTGTGAGCGACTTTAGGCAAATCCGCGATCAGTTCGGCCACCACCGTCGGCTGGAGGGTCAAGGCCACCGCCAGGTAGGGCTCGCCGGTCGCTGCAGGCCACACGGTGCCGACCGCAGGCAGGTCGATGGACATCACGAAATAGTTCGCCGGACAGTAGTGCAGCGTGCGGTCGCCGACGGTCATGGATTTGCTGCCCTGAAGAATCAGGTTAACCATCGGGTCGTAGACGGCGCTCAGCTCGTGCTCGGGGATCTTGCCCTGCACCATCGCGACACGCGGAATGCCAGTCTCGGTCAGACGGTTCCTTGCTTTCGACGCCAAGGTCCGAAGCTCTCTGAGTTGTTCTTCCATGGGGCTATATCAGATCGCAATGTGAGGCGCGCTGCAACCACCGAAGCAGGAATAGGCAGGTTTGCGGCAGGAACGGGCAGGCCTGCAGCAGGCTCACGACCTATCGTTCATGCACCACTTACCCAACGGAAAGAACACATGAACATCGTCATCATCACCGGCGCAAGCCGAGGTCTCGGGGCCAGCACCGCCGTCCAGGCAGCCCAGCGCGGCATGGGCGTCATCGTCACCTACAACAGCCACGCGGCAGGCGCCGAGCAAGTCGTTCGCGACATCGAAGCGGCTGGCGGCAAGGCCGTGGCGCTGCCGCTCGATGTCGGCCAGGTCGCATCCTTCGCCGGCTTTCGCGAGAAGGTCGCCGCAGCGCTCAAGTCGACCTGGAGCCGGGACAGCTTCGACGCGCTGGTCAACAACGCGGGCTATGGCCTCTTCAACCCGATCGAGACCGTCAGCGAAGCCGAGTTCGACGGCCTGTTGAATGTGCACTTGAAGGGGCCGTTCTTCCTGACCCAGGCGCTGCTGCCGCTGATGGCCGATGGCGGCCACATCGTCAACATGACCAGCGCGACGACCCGCGTAGCGACGCCAGGTGCCGCGCCTTATGCGGCATTCAAGGGTGGGCTGGAAGTGCTGACGCGCTACATGGCCAGGGAGTTCGGTGCGCGCGGCATCCGGGCGAATTCGATCTCGCCGGGCGCGATCCGCACCGACATGACCAGCGGCGCGTTCGACCAGAGCCCCGAATTCGTCACGATGCTGGCCGGACAAACCGCGCTCGGTCGGATCGGTGCGCCCGACGATGTCGGCCGCGTGATCGCCAGCCTGCTGTCTGCGGACAGTGGCTGGATCAATGCGCAGAACATCGAAGTCGCTGGTGGCTACAACATCTGAGTTAGAAGTCACCATGCTCGATCACATCTTCCTCACGGTAAGCGACTTCGATCGCTCGATTGCGTTCTACACGGCGGCACTGGCACCCCTCGGGATCACCCGCCAACACGACTATGCCGGCAAGGACGGCCCGCCTGGGCATCCCGATCTCAAGGGCTTCGGCGCCAACGGACGGGTGTTCTTCTGGCTGCAAAACGGTGTCGTCGAAGGGCGTGCGGCGCACGTCGGATTCGTCGCGACAGACGCTGCCGCGGTCGACGCGGCCTACGCCGCCGCCATGGCGGCAGGTGCCGTCAACAAGGGCGCACCCGGCGCACGCCTGCACTACGACCCGCGCTACTACGCCGCCAATGTGCTGGACCCGGACGGCTACAGCCTCGAGTTCGTCTACAAGAGTTGGCAGAAGGCGCAACCATGAGCCGTCTTCTCATCTACGGCGCGAACGGCTACACCGGCAGCATGGTCGCCCGGCAGGCCAAGGTAGCGAGTCTGGACTTCGCCATCGCTGGAAGAAATGCGGCCCGATTGGCAGCGCTTGCCGAGGAACTGGATGTGCCGTATCGAGCCTTCGGGCTCGACGACACGGCCACCGTGCGCGAAGCGTTGAACGGCATCACTGTCGTACTCAACTGTGCCGGGCCCTTCGCCCAAACAGCGGAGCCGCTGATGCGGGCTTGCATCGATTCGGGCGCGCACTACCTCGACATCACGGCGGAGATCAATGTCTATCGCCTGGCGGAGCAACTCAGCGAGGAAGCGGCAGAAACCGACGTGATGCTGATGCCCGGCGTGGGTTGGGATGTCGTGCCGACCGACTGTCTGGCCGTGCAGGTCTCACATCGCGTCGCCAACCCGGTGTCGCTGAGGATCGCATTGCAGGTGGCGGGCTCAATGTCGCGCGGCTCGGCCGTCAGTGCCGGCGAGATCGTCGGAGCCGGGTTGATGGCACGGCTCGACGGCATGCTGGTTGCAACGCCGGACGCTCAGCCCGCGCAGTTCGACTTCGGCGACGGGCCCGTCGTTTGCGCGCCGTTGTCGTTCGGCGACCTGGTCACGGCATGGCATTCCACGCGCATACCCAACATTGCCATGTTCGTGAACGTGACGGGCGCTGCGTTTCCGGGCGGCGATTTATCCAAGCTCGCGGACGGCCCCAGCCGCGAAGAGCGCGACGGCCAAAGGGCTCGCGCCGTGGTGGAGGTCACGGGCGCCGATGGTTCTGTTGCGCGATCGGTGATCGACACGGTGAACGGCTATACCTACACGCCTCTCGCGGCTGTGGAGGCCGCCAAGCGTGTACTCAGGGGTGAAAAGCGGGGGGGATTCAATACTCCGGCGCGCCTGTTCGGCGCTGGCTTTGCAGAGAGCATCCCAGGCACCGCCATTTACGATCAATCGGCATGAAGAAGGTCGGCTAATGAAGTCGAGGCATCCCTGCTCGGCGCGTCGTCGCGCCTTCGGAGCGATACCTGTGTTTTAAACCGGAAGCGTCAAAGAAGGACTGCTCTGGCCGGTCCGGAACGCTTTCGAACTCGAGGCACGGAGCGAATGTCGGCTCCTGGCCGAATGCCGTCACAGCTTCAGGTAGCGCGCGAGCAAAAGGAGATCCAGTGCGCCGCCCGCAGCGAACGAGATGAGGGGCCCGGTGTCTGGAAGGACAGCTGAGATGCGGCGCCTCACGACTCGCTCCCCGCCGCCTTGAGAACTTCAGCGAGTTGAGCGGCCATTGCTTCGCGCTGCGCCAACGGGACCAACGGGCGGGGCAGCCCTGCCTCGTTCAGCAGCCTGATGAGCACGCCGTAGTCGTCAATCGCCAATTCCTGCATCGTGGCCAGCCTCGGCTTTCGTCCCATTGAGTAATCCACGAGAGCCTGGGCCACTCCTGAACTGCCACTCATGGCGACGGCGCCGTCAGTGGCTACCACGTGTTCCAGCGCTTGGCGAACCAGAGCGTTGACGGACGTGTTTTGCTTGGCCGCCATGACCTTGGCCGCGGTTAGAAGTGCATCGTCGAAAGAGAACGTGATGTTCATTTCGGACATCATGTCGTGAACACATGAATGTGTGTAGATCTGCGTTGCCATTTGGCAGCAGTCCTAGGGGTGACGTCGACTGCCGGCTGTTGGCGCCCGAAGCGCTCTCCTGGCATCGTAGTCCAGCTAGAAAAGGTCCGGCTGCGGAGGGGAGGGAGGCAGTGGCTTCACCTCACCGGGCTCTTGCACCACGGCTGGCTTCACCTTCTTTGCCCGTGGCGGCAGCGGCGCCGGGAACGTCTCCATCTGGCCCATCCATTGCCGAAAGAACTTCGGCGCCTCTGGCACCGGGCACGTGAGCCAGTCGTCGTTGCCCGAGCCGTCCTCGGCGAGCCGGATGAACGGCGCCACGTTGGTCGGGAAGGCAATGATCGGTGCCTCGTTGCCTTCCCGCACCACCCCAAAGAACGAAAGCAGGCGGTCGGCGCGCGTGACGGCTTCGTAGTTGCTGCACATGTCGAGAGGATAGGGTGCGACCAGGCAGCTGGCTACTCGCCCCAGCGTCAGAAATGCCCCAGGTAGTGGCCTGAAGCCGTGTTGGGGTCGTAGGGGATTCTGCGTGTCGGGCGATTGCTGAGGATCTTCGCGACCTTCAGCGCCTCGGCCGTGCTTTCAAGCTCGCCACGCTGCCGTGCCCCGCTGCGCGCGGCGGCCGGCGTGCCGATGTCCACGTCGGCGAAGCTGCAGTTGCTGATTGCGACAGGCCGGCACCACCAGGTCTGAGGGTAGCGGTCGGACTGGATGTTCTTCATGGCCCTGCCGCGCGGCACGACCTCAGTGCCGTTGATCAAGATGCCACCGCGGATCTTGCGGATGTGCGCGCGATCGAGCACGGGGATGACGTAGGTCTCCCCGTCGTCGCGCAGCAGCATGGCGGCCCAAATACCACGCCCCTGGCTACCAGGGCGCTCCGGATAGACCAGGTCCCCGATCGCGCGTGTGTGCTTCACCGCCTCTTCCGAAGGCAGCTTGGCGGCATCTCGGTACATGGCCATGGACAGGTTCACATCGGTTTGCTTCTCCTCGATCTTCCAGACCCGCACCCTATCGTTTCGGTCATAGGGCACGCCAGGCCGAACGGCCGGCAGGAGTGCGCCGTCCTTGTCCATGCTGTGGGTCCCAAGGGTGATCGCGAAACGATCCGGGTAGAGCGTCAGGAGTCAGGAGGGCCCGGTGGTAGTTCTGCTGCGCAGTGATCGACGCCTCCCCATGCGAAGCGAAGCGGGCAAGGGCATGAGCGCTGAAGAACCTGACCATCTGAACGGGTGGCACGCCGTCCTGGATCCTGAGCACATCGTCGAACAGCCGCACCAGGTCGAGCCACTTGTACGCTGTGCCTCGCAGCCGGCCGTAATAGAGGTTGTAGCCGTCGATGTAGACGGCGGTTTTCTTGTTCTCCACGAGCGGGTCCTGGAAAGCGAGCGGGCATGAAAAAACCGCCCGGAGGCGGTCTTTTCGGCCAATGCCGGGAGCCAACTTAATGACGCGGCAGAGGAGGGGTGGTAGGCAATATTTTGCCACAAAACCCGGTACCTGGCTATCGGCGCGCCGGTACCGGGGCATCGGTTCTCCGGTAGCCGGTGGTGACAGGCGACCAACGAGGGCCTGGCGCATAACCTTGGGGTGCAGCCTTCGGCCAGGAACTGGGCTCCTCGAGGAACGGAAAACCGGCTTTGAGGGCGCGCGGTTGATGCTGCAGGGGATCGGGATGTTGTGCCCCGCGGCGATGGCCTGGTGGTGATCGAAGGCTGACGATCGACGGCCTGGTGGCGGACGGCGCTTCGCTTGCTGCCGCGTGAGGCAGGCGCCGGCTGCACGCCGGCGAATACCTTCCCCCCAGGACTTTCCTCGAGGGACCCTGAGCTTGGCGTGACTTCCGTTCACCTGTCGCACTGACTCCTTCCCCCGATGCTCCAGTAGTGCGCTCCTATGCACGTGCTGCGGGCTCTGGTTGCGGTACAGCAGCTTCTCATGGGAGCGACAACTCTAGCGACATCCCTAGCGACAACTCTGTGCCGCTACGTTGATGTTGACGTTTTATATCCGCAGTGATATACTTAGCTTCTTATTGACGGCTTCGTCAATTAGCTTAGGAACATCGGTACCCTCGCGGCTACCGTCATTTACCCTCACTTTACCAGTACCACTTTCCATGACCCGCGCTAGTTTGTTCGAGCTAAGCACTCAAGATCCCGTTGAGTTGAATTCGCTCATCCTAAAATCCAAGCTGGCTGCGATCATCGGAGTTTTGGTGTCCAAAAATGGTTGGAACCAAAAGAAGGTGGCGGAAGAACTGCAGACAAGTCAGCCGCGTGTGAGCAACTTGTTGAGTGGGAAGTTAGCCAAGTTCTCGGTGGATTTCCTCTTGGAAGGCCTCTGTAGGCTGGGCTACAAATTCGACATCGATTTCGATCCACGGGACATGGACGAGCCGATGCAGATCACAGTAAAAAAGGCAGTGCTGTGAACACTGCCTTTTTGGCTTAGCAGAACTGAGCTTCGTCTAGGGCCTTGAGCCTTGTTTCGATTGTCTTCAAATTCTTCTTGTCTCGACCTTGGGCGGTCTTTGCGAACGAGTGAACAACGACGATTGCTTCGTCAGTCACTAGGTACACACAACGGTAAGCTGGGCTCCCGTTCACCTTCAACTCCACAACTTTGCCTGGTAGGGTGTCGGTTGGGATTGTCGGGTGCAGTCCGTATGCAATCACATTTTCTAGCTGGAGGGTGAATGCATGGCGGGGGTCGCGTGGCAGCTCTTGGAAAGCTTTCAGCGACTGCTTGTTGATGAACTTGACTGGTTTAACTTCGGGCGGGGCCTTCTTTTTCTTCATCTTTGAATCTTTCATGTTTTAGGTTGATTATCTTTACCATTGTTTTCTCCTGAGTTAAAGATTTGAGCGAGCCAATCTCGCCCACGCGGAATATATACCATAAGATATAAACTGTCAATAAGATGGGGGCGACGGAGGTTCGTCAAATCTTTCTGAGGTTTTGTGCGGCGCACAAAATAAGCTTCCCAGCCAGGTAAAAATCACCCCTACGGCGGACCTCGAAGGGGTCAGGGCTTTCCTGCGGGCTCCGCTGGAGCCGGGCCTGTGCGACCGTCGCACACCACCACCTAGGGGGTCCCTGCCAGCGACCCGAGGTGGGGACCCTCCCCCGCGTGTTGCACGGTGCAACACTCGCCCCGATGAGGCCGGGGCGGGGCCTCCTAAGGAGGGTAGATGTGGTGGGGGGACGACGCCTAGGCTTGGCCCGCCAGGCGCGCGGGTAGCGCGCCGGCATCGCGCGCATGACTGTGAAGGGAGCCAGCCGAAGATCCACGAGTGATTTACCGTAAATCACGCCGCTGTGCGACGGTCGCACACCCCTGATTGCGTAGCCCGGTTCGGGCACTGTGCGACCGTCGCACACCGCCACGTAGGGGCCCTGCCAGCGATCCGAGGTGGTGATCCTCCCCCGCGTGTTGCACGGTGCAACACTCGCCCCGATGAGGCCGGGGCGGGGGCCCGCGTGTTGCACGGTGCAACACTCGCCCCCTATGCAGCAGGTGTGATGCGCTCGGGGCCAGTTCTCATTTGGCCGCCTCTCCTGTGGAAAAGTGCCCCCTTAGGGGGCCCGGCCCTATCGCTTGTCGATGAACTCCTGGTCAATCTCGACCAAGCCCAGGACTGCCAATTGATCAACTTGCCTAAATTGTTCAATCTGGCGAACGCGGCGTACGATGACCCTATGAGTGCCATCCGAGAAATCACCGCCTCCGACGCCAAAAGCAGGCTCGGCGAGCTTCTAGCGTCCTTGCCTGTTGATTTCCATCCAGAAGTGACCCACTAATCCCGGCGATTTCCATCCAAATCTGACCCACGTAAGAACCCTAAC
>NZ_JBDGJQ010000023.1:0-19573 GCF_057656815.1 Variovorax sp. Soil_C_39 | reverse complement strand
GCCGCAGCTGTTTGAGCGAAGCGAGTTCTGCGGACCCCCGCCGCAGCCGAGCACCGCAGGTTGCCCGTAGCGAAGCGAAGGGACGCAGACAGCAGGGTCGCCTTTTCTTTGCTTACTTTCTTTTGGCGAAGCAAAAGAAAGTGAGTCGCCCGCCGGGGCGAGACCCGGCCCCGAAACCCAAAAAGAAACAAGCACCTCACGAAGGCCGTCCAACCCAATGACTCTCCTCAAGGTCTCCAACCTAGGCAAGTCCTTCGGCGGCGTCAAAGCCGTCGACGGCATCAGCTTCGAGCTGCCCCCCGGCGAGCTGCTCGCGCTCATCGGCCCGAACGGTGCAGGCAAGTCCACCACCTTCAACATGGTGAACGGCCAGCTCAAGGCCGACCAGGGCTCGATCACGCTCGACGGCCAGGAACTCGTCGGCCGCAGGCCGCGCGAGATCTGGCGCATGGGCGTGGGCCGCACTTTCCAGATCGCCGAAACCTTCGCCTCGCTGACCGTCGTCGAGAACGTGCAGATGGCGCTGCTCTCGCACGATGGCAAGCTGTTCTCGATGTGGCGCCGCGCGGCCGACCATCGGCGCGACGAGGCGCTGGCGCTGCTCGACCAAGTCGGCATGAAGGCGCAGGCCGACCGGCCCTGCAGCGTGCTGGCGTACGGCGACGTGAAGCGCGTCGAGCTCGCGATCGCGATGGCCAACAGCCCGAAGCTGCTGCTCATGGACGAGCCCACCGCCGGCATGGCCCCCCAGGAGCGCAATTCGCTGATGGCGCTGACCAAGCAGCTCGTGATCGACCGCGGCATGGCGGTGCTCTTCACCGAGCACAGCATGGACGTGGTGTTCGCGTACGCCGACCGCATGATCGTGCTCGCGCGCGGCCGCCTCATCGCGCAGGGCAAGCCGCTCGAGATCCGCGACCATCCGAAAGTGCAGGAGGTGTACTTCGGCAGCGGCAAGACTTTCGAGAAGGTGGCCGCCAAGGCGGCCGCGATGGGAGCGACAGCATGAGCGCACACGAACCGCTGCTCGAAGCCAAGGCCCTTTGCGCCTGGTACGGCGCCGCGCAGATTCTTTACGACGTCGACCTCGAGGTGCGGCGCGGCGAGGTGGTCGCGCTCATGGGCCGCAACGGCGCGGGCAAGTCGACCACGCTCAAGACGCTGATCGGCATGCTCTCCAAACGCCGCGGCGCGGTGCGCTTTCTCGGCCACGACATCTCGAAGAGCGAGCCGCACCATGCGGCGCGCCTGGGCCTGGGCTTCGTGCCCGAGGACCGGCGCGTGTTCACCGACCTCACGGTGATGGAAAACCTCGAGGTCGGCAAGCAGCCCCCGCGCCGCTGGGCCGACGGCAGCGAGGCGCCGCTCTGGACGCCCGAGCGGCTGTTCACCCTGTTCCCCAACCTCGGCGAGATGCCCCACCGCCCGGGCGGCCGCATGAGCGGCGGCGAGCAGCAGATGCTGACCGTGGCGCGCACGCTCATGGGCAACCCGTACCTCGTGCTGCTGGACGAGCCCTCGGAGGGCGTGGCGCCGGTGATCGTCGAGCAGATGGCGAACATGATCCTCGAACTGAAGGCGCAGGGCGTGAGCATCCTGCTGTCGGAACAGAACATGCACTTTGCCGAGCTCGTCTCCGACCGCGCCTATGTGCTCGAGAAGGGACAGATCCGCTACCACGCCACGATGGCCGAGCTCGCGGCCAACGAGGAAGTGCGCCGCGCCTACCTCAGCGTCTAGCCTCCGTCATCGTTCGACGAAAGAAAAAGGAGTCCCGCCATGCATCGCAGAAGCTTCGCAACCTACGCCGCCGTCCTCGGGTTGTGCGGCGGGCTCGCCCTCGACGCCTTCGCAGCGGGTCCGCTCAAGCCCGACGGCAGGTCCGCACTGCTCGTGATCGACGTGCAGAACTGCTTCGTCGATGGCGGCACGTTGCCCGTCAAGGGCGGGGCCGAGGTGGTGCCGGTGATCAATCGGCTCGCCGGCGCTTTCGAGAACATCGTCGTCACGCAGGACTGGCACACGCCGGGCCATGCCTCGTTCGCGAGCGCGCATGCGGACCAGAAGCCGTTCAGCAGCGTCAAGCTGAGCTACGGCAAGCAGGTGCTCTGGCCCGACCACTGCGTGCAGGGCACCGACGACGCGGCGCTGCACAAGGACCTGAAGCTTCCGGGCGCGCAGCTGATCATCCGCAAGGGCTTCAACAAGGGCGTCGACAGCTATTCGGCCTTCGAGGAAGCCGACCGCAAGACGCCGACCGGCCTCGGCGGCTACCTCAAGCAGCGTGGCATCAAGACGGTCTACGTGGCCGGGCTCGCCACCGACTTCTGCGTGGCATGGACCGCGCTCGACGCGCGCAAGGCCGGTTTCGAGGTCTACGTGATCGAGGACGCCACGCGTGCGATCGACCTCGACGGTTCGCTGGCGGCGGCCTGGAAGCAGATGGCGGCCAAGGGCGTCAAGCGCATCCAGTCCGGCGATATTCCGAGCTGAAGGACGGCTGCATCCCCGTGACGACGACCCACTGCGGTACTGAAGAAAAGAACGAGGCTGCGCTGTGCCTGCAGGTCAATGGCCGTGCGCACACGCTCGACAACGTGCCGCGGGAGGCCACGCTGCTGCACCTGCTGCGCAACGACCTCGGGCTCAACGGGCCGAAATACGGCTGCGGGCTCGGGCAGTGCGGCGCCTGTACGGTGCATGTGGACGGCATTGCGGCGCGCGCCTGCGTGATCCCGGCGCACGGCGTGGCGGGCCGCACCATCACCACGCTCGAAGGCCTTGGCACGCAAGCAAACTGGCATCCGGTGCAGGCCGCGTTCGAAGCGGCGCAGGCCGCGCAGTGCGGCTACTGCCTGAACGGCATGGTGATGCAGGCCGCGGCGCTGCTCGCGCGTGACCCGCACGCGAGCGAGGCGCGCATCCGCAGCGAACTCTCGGGAAACCTGTGCCGCTGCGGCACGCACATCGAAATTCTTGACGCGGTGCAGCGCGCGGCCGCGCGCCTGCGCGCACCGGCCGCATGACGCGCCGCGCCGACCTGCCGCGCACGCGCGCGGAATTCCTTTCGGCCGACGGCGTGCTGCTGGTGGTGCGCGAGACGCCGCCCCCACCGCCGCCCGCCAAGGGGCAGCCCGCCTTCATCGCGGGCAACCCTGCCGAAGGCGACGAGATCCTGCTTGCGGTGTGGGACGACGGCAGCGCCTCGGCGCTCAACGGCCATGTCGACCTGGGCACCGGCATCCAGACCGCGCTCGGCCAGATCGTCGCCGAAGAGCTCGAGCTCGGCATGCCGTGCGTGCGCGTGATGCTCGGCGACACCGCGCGTGCGCCGAACCAGGGCGCGACCATCGCGAGCGCATCGATCCAGATCCATGCGCAGCCGCTGCGCCTCGCGGCCGCACAGGCGCGCGCATGGCTGCGCGCGCGCGCGGCCGAGCGGCTCGGCGTGGCGCCGGAGGCGCTGGAGCTGCGCAACGGCATGGTGCGCGTGGCCGCCGAGCCGGAGCGGCGCGCAAGCTACGCCGCGCTCGTGGCCGGCCAGCGCACGGTGCTGCGGCTCGATCCGCAGGCGCAGCCCAAGGACCCGGCCGACTACCGCATCGTCGGCACCCGGCAGGCGCGCGTCGACATACCGGCCAAGCTCGCGGGCGAGCAGGTCTTCGTGCACGACATGCGCGTGCCCGGCATGCTGCATGGTCGCGTGGTGCGGCCGCCTTATGCAGGAGCGGACCACGGCGACTTCATCGGCAACACGCTCGAGTCGGTCGACGAAGCGTCGATCGCGCACATTCCCGGCATTCGCGCGGTGGTGGTGATCCGCGATTTCGTGGGCATCGTCGCCGAGCGCGAGGAGCACGCCGAACAGGCGCTGCGCGAGCTGCGCGTGCGCTGGAAGCCCTGGCCCGGCATGCCCGATCTTTCCGACGTGGCGCAGGCTCTGCGCGACAACCCCTCGACCCAGCGGCTGCTGGTCGACGAGGGCGATGTCGATGGCGCCATCGCGCAGGCCGCGCAACCGATGCCGCGCACCTACGTCTGGCCCTACCAGATGCATGCGTCGATCGGCCCCTCGTGTGCGCTGGCCGCGTGGCAGCCCGATGGAGAGGGCTGCGAGGTTCGGCTGCGCTGCTGGACCGGCACGCAGAACCCGCACGTGCTGCGCGCCGACCTGGCCCGGCTCATGGGCCTCGAGGACCCGCAGGTCGACGTGGTCCGCATGGAGGCCGCCGGCTGCTACGGTCGCAATGGTGCCGATGACGCGGCTGCCGATGCGGCGCTGCTCGCGCGGGCCGTGGGCGTGCCGGTGCGCGTGCAGCTCACGCGCGAGCAGGAGCACGCCTGGGAGCCCAAAGGCGCCGCGCAGCTGATGGACGTGGATGGCGGGCTCATGGCCGATGGCCGCGTGGCCGCCTACGACTTCGCCACCTCGTACCCGTCGAACGGCGCGCCGACGCTCGCGCTGCTGCTCACGCGCACCATCGAGCCCGTGGCGCAGGCCTTCGAGATGGGCGACCGCACCGCGCGCCCACCCTATGCGTTCGACAACCTGCGCGTGAAGGTCAACGACATGGCGCCGATCGTGCGGGCGTCGTGGCTGCGCGGCGTGTCGGCGCTGCCGAGTTCGTTCGCGCACGAGTCGTACATCGACGAGCTCGCCACCGCGGCGGGCGTCGATCCAGTGCAGTTCCGCCTGCGCCACCTGAACGATCCGCGCGCGGTGGAACTGGTGCAGGCGACCGCGCAGAAGGCCGGCTGGCGCATGCGCACCGGGCCGCAGGAGAAAGCCGATGGCGGGCTCGGCCCGGGCGGTGACATCCTCTTCGGCCAGGGCTTCGCCTATGCGCGCTACGTCCACAGTAAATGGCCGGGCTTCGGCGCCGCTTGGTCGGCCTGGGTGGCCGACGTCGAGGTCAACCGCACGACCGGCGAAGTGCACGTGCGCCGCGTGGTGGTGGGGCACGATGCGGGCCTGCTGGTCAATCCGGCCGGCGTCGAGCACCAGGTGCATGGCAACGTGATCCAGACCACCAGCCGCGCGCTCAAGGAGCAGGTGCAGTTCGCACCGCAATCCGCCGAGGCGCCCGCGGGTGGCGCGCAGTTGCCGGGCGTGTTGCCTTCGGGCGTGGTCGCGAGCCGCGAGTGGGGCAGCTACCCGATCATCAACTTCCGCGACGTGCCGGTGATCGAAATCATGCACATGCCGCGGCCCGGCGAGCCCTCGCTGGGCGCGGGCGAGTCGTCGTCGGTGCCGGGCACGGCGGCGATCGCGAACGCGATCTTCGATGCGACAGGTGTGCGGTTTCGTGAGCCGCCGTTCACCCCCGAGAAGGTGCTGGCCGAACTGAATCGGGCATTTCTCCCTCCCCCTCCGGGGGAGGGCGGGGGTGGGGGTGGGGGCCAGCGGCGTGTGGATGGTGACGCTGTCGTGCCCCCATCCCAACCTTCCCCCGGAGGGGGAAGGAGCAATGCCGCCTGGCCGAGGCGCAAAGGAGTGTGGGCCACGGCCGCTGCGCTCGCCATTGGCGGCATCGGCGTCATCGCCGGCCTTCTCGGCTGGCGCTCGGCCATCGCACCCGTCGCGCTCACCGCACCCGTCTACAGCCAGGCGACCGTCGAACGCGGCCGCGTGCTCGCCGCGCTCGGCGATTGCGCCGTGTGCCACACCGCCCCGGGCGGCGTATCCAACGCCGGCGGACGCGCGATGGAAACCCCCTTCGGCACGCTCTACACCACCAACCTCACGCCCGATGCCGAGACCGGCCTCGGCCGCTGGTCGTTCAGCGCCTTCCAGCGCGCGATGCGCGAAGGCATCTCGCGCGACGGCCATCATCTGTACCCGGCGTTTCCGTACACCGCCTTCGCGAAAACCAGCGACGACGACCTGCAGGCGCTGTACGCGTACTTTATGGCGCTGCCCGCGGTGCGCGCCGAAACGCCGAAGGCCGAACTGAAGTTTCCGTTCAGCCTGCGCCCGCTGATGGCCGGATGGAACGCGCTTTTCCACGACCCGGCACCCGCGCAGCCCGTGGCGGCGCAGAGCGCCGAATGGAACCGCGGCGCGTACCTCGTGAACGGCCTCGGCCATTGCGGCGCCTGCCACACGCCGCGCAATGCACTCGGCGCCGAGCAGGGCGGCAGCGCGTTCCTGTCGGGCGCGATGGTCGACGGCTGGGAGGCGCCGCCGCTCACGGCCGCATCGAAGTCCGCGATGCCGTGGGATGCCGAGTCGCTTTATCGCTATTTGCGCAACGGCCATTCGCCGCGCCACGGCATCGCGGGCGGGCCGATGGCCGAGGTGGTGCGCGAGCTCGCCGTGGTGCCCGACACCGACATCCGCGCCATGGCCACCTACCTTGCGTCGTTCAACCCCGCGCCGGTGCCCGAGGCCGAGGCCGAGGCCCAGGCACGGCGCGTCGTCGACAACGCGGCACGCACGCAGGGCCAGTTGCTCGGCCCGGCGCAGCGCATGTTCGACAGCGCCTGCGCCGCCTGCCACCACGACGGCGACGGTCCCACGCTGCTGGGCGTGAACACGCCGCTCGCGCTCAACAGCAACCTCACGAGCGCGAAGCCCGACAACCTGCTGCGCACCATCCTCGACGGCGTGCGCGAGCCTGCGAGCCGCGACATCGGCTTCATGCCCGCGTTCCGTGAGGCGCTCGACGACCGCCAGCTCGCCGAGCTCGCGGGCTACATGCGCGCGCGCTTCGCGCCGCAGGCGCCGGCGTGGGACGACCTGCAGGCGCAGGTGGCGCGCGTGCGGGCGGATGCTGCTGCTGCACGCGGGCATTGAGCGGTCTGGCCGTACGCACGGCGCTACGATCGCCTTCTTCCCCGATACCCACCAGAGACAACAACCATGCCCCTCGACCTCGACGCCGCCTCGTGCCTTCCGCAAGACGCCTCGCGCGCCACCCTCGTCGGCCGCATCTGGCAACCGAACGTCGGCCCGGTACTGGTCGCGGTCCATGAAGGCGGCCTGCACGACCTTTCGCAAGTGGCGCCCACGATGAGCGACCTGCTCGAAGCCGCGGGCTCGCCCGCCGACGCCGTGCAGCGCGCGGTACAGGCTGGCAAGGCGCCGCGCATCGCGTCGCTGGCCGACACCATTGCCAACAGCGACGGGACCGTTTCGCGCGATGAAGCGAAGCCCTGGCTGCTTGCGCCTTGCGACCTGCAGGCCGTCAAGGCCAGCGGCGTGACCTTCGTCGAGAGCCTGCTGGAGCGCGTGATCGAGGAACAGGCGCGCGGCGATGCGTCGCGGGCCGAGGCCACGCGCGCGGCGCTCGGCGGCGTGCTCGGCGACAACCTCGCGGGCATCGTGCCGGGATCGGCCGAGGCCGCGAAGGTGAAGGAGGTGCTGATCGCGCAGGGCGCGTGGTCGCAGTACCTCGAAGTGGGCATCGGCCCCGATGCCGAGATCTTCACCAAGGCGCCCGTGCTCTCGTCGGTGGGCACCGGCGCCGACATCGGCATCCATGCCGCCTCGGTCTGGAACAACCCCGAACCCGAGGTGGTGCTCGCGGTCAACAGCCGCGGCGAGACGCTGGGCGCGGCGCTCGGAAACGACGTGAACCTGCGCGACTTCGAGGGCCGCAGTGCGCTGCTGCTCGGCAAGGCCAAGGACAACAATGCCTCGTGCGCCATCGGCCCGTTCATCCGGCTGTTCGATGCGCACTTCGGCATCGACGATGTGCGGCGCATCACGGTGGCGCTCGAGGTGCGCGGGCCCGAGGGCTTTGTGCTCGAAGGTTCGAGCTCGCTCGCAAAGATCAGCCGCGATCCGCTCGACCTCGTGTCGCAGGCGATCGGCAAGCACCACGACTATCCCGACGGGCTCGTGCTGTTCCTCGGCACCATGTTCGCGCCGACGCAGGACCGCCACGGCCCGGGGCAGGGCTTTACGCACGTGGTCGGTGACCGGGTGCGCATTTCGGCACCCGAGCTGGGTAGCCTGGTCAATCGCGTCGTGCATGCCGATCAGGCGCCGCGGTGGACTTTCGGCTTAAGCGCGCTGATGCGCAATCTGGCGGGCCGCCAGCTGCTGTAAACGTTATTTCTACGAGTTCAAAGGAGTTGTACTTCTTTGTGACTCATTGGCAGCATGTTGCATTCTGTTGCTGTTGACCATTGTTCGCGTTCCCCTCAAGATACCCGCCTGTTAATGAAGTAACACGGGAGACAGAGGTTGCCGCCCAGCGAGATCGAACTACTGCAGTCGCCAGTCGAAGGTCCGCTTCCGTGTGGTGAAGACCTCGAGTACGACCCCGAGTACCTGGCACTGCAGCAAGCGGCGACGGGCAAGCGCGAACAGCAGTTCGGCTCGACCATCATCCCGGCCGAGCCGCCCGACTGGGCACGCGTGGAGCGCATCGCGAAGCAGCTCTGCCAGCGCACGCTCGACGTGCGCGTGCTGGTGCTGCTGACGCTGGCATGGACCGAGAGCCGGGGCCTGCCGGGCTACGTCGATGGCCTGCGCGTGGTCGACGGCGTGCTGCAGAAATTTTGGGACGCGGTGCATCCGCGCGTCGTCGACGATGGCTTCGAGGACCCGCTGCCGCGCATGAATGCGCTGGCCGCACTGGCCGAAGCCGAAGGACTCGGGCGCAGCGTGCGCGATGCGAAGCTGCTCGACGACGGCGGCGCATCCATGAGCCTGCGCCAGGTCGAGGCACTGCTCGATTCGAGCAAGGCCGACCAGATCGACTATCCGGGCGGCATTGCCCGGCTCAGGGAAGTGGCGCGCCGCGCCCAGGAGAAGGCGGCGGCGCCGGTGGTGGCCCTGCACGCGGCGCTCGAGCTGCTGCAGCGCATCCGCGAGACCTCGGAGCGCGCCCTCGGCCAGAGCTGGGCGCCCGACTTCTCTCGCCTCGAGCGGTCGCTGCGCACCGTCATCCAGCTGTTGCCCGAGCAGGCGCAGCCGGAGCCGACGGCCGCCCCAAGTGCCGACGCCGGGGCTGCCGATGCGAATTCGCAGGGCGCGCAGGGTTCAGCCTCTGCGGCGGGCGCAGGGCAGCACAACGTGGCCGCAGGCGCGCGCAAGCCGGGCATTCAAGAGATTGAAATATCGAGCCGTGATGATGTGCATGTGCTGCTGGAAAAAGCGTGCCAGTACCTGGAACGCACCGAACCCAGCCATCCGGCGCCGATGCTGATCCGGCGCGCGCAGCGGCTGCTGGACCTCAACTTCTTCCAGATCATCGAAGAGCTCGTGCCCGAAGGCGTTCAGAAGATTGAAAGCCTGGCGGGGCGGTCGCTGAGCGCGAGCTCGGCGGCCGAATGAACGACGGCCTTTGAGCCGCCTGCGCACGGCATCAGCAGCATCAGTCAAGGTCGATCAACACGCATTGAGATTCAAGAGGAAGCTTTATGGCAGACAACCGTGTCAGAAACAGTGGGCAGAAGTTCATTGCGCGCAACCGAGCGCCACGCGTGCAGATCGAGTACGACGTCGAGATCTACGGCAGCGAGCGCAAGATCCAGCTGCCGTTCGTGATGGGTGTGATCGCCGACCTCGCGGGCAAGCAGGTCGACCCGATGCCCGATCTCGCGGAGCGCGACTTCATGGCCGTGGACATCGACAACTTCGACGAGCGCATGAAGTCCATCAAGCCGCGCGTCGCCTTCCAGGTGCCCAACACGCTCACCGGTGAAGGCCAGATGAACGTCGACATCACCTTCGACAGCATGGACGACTTCTCGCCGGCGCGCATCGCGCGCCAGGTGGGCGCGCTCAAGCACCTGCTCGAAGCGCGCACCGAATTGTCGAACCTGCTGTCGTACATGGACGGCAAGAACGGGGCCGAGCAGCTGATCGCGCAGGCACTCCAGAACCCCGAGCTGCTGAAGTCGCTCGCCTCCGCGCCCAACCCCGCCGTGGCCAAGGCGGTGGAGGCGGCGAACGAGAAGTCGGGCACACCCGGCACCTCTTCCGAATAAGCAGGATCTCCACCATGAGCACCGCACCCAAACAGACAGCAGCACGCGCGAGCAGCGCCGCCACCGTCGAAGCGCTCGAGCCGAACGAGTTCTCCGACCTTCTGCAGCGCGAGTTCAAGCCCAAGACCGACCAGGCCCGCGACGCGGTGCAGAGCGCCGTCAAGACGCTCGCGGTCCAGGCGCTCGAGAGCACCGTCACCATCTCGAACGACGCCTACCGCACCGTGCAGGCAATCATCACCGAGATCGACCGCAAGCTCTCGGAGCAGATCAACCAGATCCTGCACCACGAAGACTTCCAGCAGCTCGAAGGCGCATGGCGCGGCCTGCACTACCTCGTCAACAACACCGAGACCGACGAGCAGCTCAAGATCCGCGTGATGTGCGCTTCGAAGCGCGAAGTGGCCCGCTCGCTCAAGCGCCACAAGGGCATCGGCTGGGACCAGAGCCCGCTGTTCAAGAAGATCTACGAGGCCGAGTACGGCCAGTTCGGCGGCGAGCCCTTCGGCGCGCTGATCGGCGACTTCCACTTCGACCACAGCCCGCCCGACGTCGAGATGCTCGGCGAGATGGCCAAGATCGCCGCGGCCGCGCACTGCCCCTTCATTGCGGGCGCCTCGCCCACGGTGATGCAGATGGACTCGTGGCAGGAACTGTCGAACCCGCGCGACCTGACCAAGATTTTCCAGAACACCGAGCACACCGCCTGGCGTTCGCTGCGCGAGTCGGAAGACGCGCGCTACGTCGGCCTGGCCATGCCGCGCTTCCTGGCGCGGCTGCCGTACGGCGCGCGCACCAACCCGGTGGACGAGTTCGAGTTCGAGGAAGAAACCGATTCGGCGCTGCACAACCGCTACACCTGGGCCAACTCGGCCTATGCGATGGGCGTGAACATCAACCGCTCGTTCAAGCAGTTCGGCTGGTGCACCTCGATCCGCGGCGTCGAGTCGGGCGGCGCGGTCGAGAACCTGCCCACGCACACCTTCCCGACCGACGACGGCGGCGTGGACATGAAGTGCCCGACCGAAATCGCGATCAGCGACCGGCGCGAGGCCGAGCTGGCGAAGAACGGCTTCATGCCGCTCGTGCACCGCAAGAACTCCGACTTCGCGGCCTTCATCGGCGCGCAGTCGCTGCAGCAGCCGGCCGAGTACTACGACGCCGATGCCACCGCCAACGCCAACCTGGCCGCGCGGCTGCCGTACCTGTTTGCGTGCTGCCGCTTCGCGCACTACCTGAAGTGCATCGTGCGCGACAAGATCGGTTCGTTCCGCGAGCGCGAGGACATGGAGCGCTGGCTCAACGACTGGATCATGAACTACGTGGACGGCAGCCCCGGCACGTCGTCGCAGGACACCAAGGCCATGAAGCCGCTGGCGGCGGCCGAAGTGCAGGTCGAGTCGATCGAGGACAACCCCGGCTACTACGCCGCCAAGTTTTTTCTCCGGCCGCACTATCAGCTCGAAGGGCTGACGGTGTCATTGCGGCTGGTTTCGAAGCTGCCGTCCAACAAGAAGGACAGCAGCTAGTTCAACCGTGTCCCGTGATCGGGCAACAATAACTTTGGGGGTTTCACCATGGCAGTAGACATGTTCATGCGCGTTGAGGGCGCGAACGGCGAATCCAAAGATTCGAACCACAAGGAGTGGACGGATATCACCTCGTTCGCATGGGGAGCGACGCAGCCCGGCAACATGGTCAGCGGCGGCGGCGGCGGCGTGGGCAAGGCAAGCTTCAACGACCTGCAGGTAATCGCGCGCATCGACAAGGCGGCACCGTCGGTACTCAAGAACTGCGCGAGCGGCAAGCACCTGAGCAAGATCGAGGTCTCGGTGTGCAAGGCCGGCGGCTCGCAGATCGAGTACACGCGCGTCACGCTCGAGGAAGTGCTGGTCACCTCGGTGCAATACACGGCCGAGCAGGGCAGCGAGGCGGTGCTGGTGCAGTACGCCTTCCAGGCCGCCAAGGTCAAGCAGCAGTACTGGGAGCAGACCGACAAGGGCGGCAAGGGCGCCGAGACGGTGCTGGCCTGGAACATCAAGGAAAACAAGGAAGGCTGACCGCCGCTTTTTTTCCTGCCCGGCCGGCCTTGCGCGCGCCGCACGAACGCGGCGCGCCGCGGCCGGCCTCTTCATCTACATGTTTCACTCGGCGGCGCCATGTTGTGGGCCGCGTGCGAGTCAATGAGGACGTTTCATGGGCGATGGGTTTGCAGTGCTGGGCGAGCGCTCCGTGGCCGAGCACACCGAAGGGGTACAGCGGCAGATCCGCGCGAGTCCCCAGAACGCCAGCCTGCGCCTTGCGCTGTGCCATTTCCTGGCTCTCAAGGGCGAATGGCAGCGGGCTGAAGACCAGCTCAAGCTGGCCGCGAAGATCGATCCCGCGTTCGCGCCCGCCAGCGCCACCTGCGCCATGGCGCTCGCTGCCGAGCGCCAGCGCACCGAATTCTGGAACCACGGCGGCCCTGCGCCGGCCGTGATCGACGGCCGCGGCGAATGGGTCGACGCCCTCATCGCCGCGGCCGCGCTGGCGCCCGAGCAGGCCGCCGAGGCCGCCCGCCTGCGCGAAGCCGCGCGGCAGGCCGCACCCGCGGTGGCGGGCACCCTGTCGTTGGTCGACCGCACCGATGCGCGCGCCGTGCAGGCGATCGACGGCGAGCCGGTGCAAAGCAGCGCATTCGCCTGGCTCTGCGACGGCGACGTGCGCATCGGCGCCGTGCTGGAGCTGCTCACACCCTCGGGCTATGCCTGGCTGCCGCTGCCGGCGGTGCGCCGCATCAAGTTCGCGCGTCCGCAGCACCTGGTCGACCTGCTCTGGGCGCCGGCCATGATCGAGCTGCAGGACGGCCGCGGGCTCAACGGCCTGGTGCCGGTGCGCTATCCCGGCGCGCTCGATGCGCTTGACGACGAGGCCGTGCTGGGCCGCCGCACCGACTGGCTGCCGCTCGCGGGCGAGGAACAATATGCCGGCGTCGGCCAACGCACGTTGATCAGCGAAGCGGGCGACCATTCGCTGCTCGACATCCGCCAGATCGAGTTGGCCGACGCTGCTGAAGATGATGCTGCTGCCGGCGACGGGGAGCGCGTGGTCCAGTGAGCGCCGTGCTGCCCGCCAACCGTTCGGCCCCCGATGGCGACGGCGATCCGCAGGAAAGCGTTGCACGCGACCGCCTGCAGCCGGTGCTGCTCGACCGCCTGACCGACAAGCAGCCGCAGAACCGCCAGGAGCGCGCGGGCGCGTTCCTCATGAGCGGCAAGCTGTTGCGCGACTCGGTGCTGCGCGACCTGCAGTGGCTGCTCAACACCACCAACTTCGGCGCCGAGCACCAGATCAACGCGATGCCGCGCGCGCGTCGCTCGGTGGTCAATTTCGGCGTGCGCGGCTGGGCCGGCGGGCGCATGTCCGAGGTCGATTTCGCCGACGTGGAGGCCGCGATCCGCGCCGCCATCATCGACTTCGAGCCGCGCATCATGAAGGACAGCATCGACGTGCGCTGCGTCACCGACGCGAACGATCTCGAGCACCACAACCTGCTCGCGCTGGAGATCCGCGGCACGCTCTGGTCGGTGCCCTATCCGATCGAGTTCATCCTGCGTTCCGAGCTGGACCTTGAAAGCGGGCACATGGTGCTCCGTCCAACGGGAGGCTTGTGATGCGCTACCGCACCTCCGTGCAAGGAACACCACGGAACCGGCTTTGCCGGGCCGCTGGTGTTGGCCCCGGTGAGGGGGAGGGAGAAGCGACTCGCAGTGCGCGAAGCCTGGGGGAGAGCCACTGATGGACGCCAAGCTCCTCGACTACTACAACCGCGAGCTCACCTACATGCACGAGCTCGGGGCCGAGTTCGCCGAGCGCTATCCGAAGATCGCGGGGCGCCTGGGCATGCGCGGCATCGAGGTCAGCGACCCGTACGTGGAGCGCCTGCTCGAGGGCTTCAGCTTTCTCACGGCGCGCATCCAGCTCAAGATGGATGCGGAGTTTCCGCGCTTCTCGCAGCGGCTGCTCGAGGTGGTGTATCCCAACTTTCTCGCGCCGCTGCCCGCGATGGCCGTGGTGCAGATCGACGGCAACCTCAACGAGGGATCGCTGAAGGCCGGCTACGAGCTGCCGCGCCACACCATCCTGCGCGGCCGCATGATCAAGGGCGAGCAGACCGCCTGCGAATTCCGCACCGGCCATGCGGTCACGCTCTGGCCCATCAAGGTTGCCGAGGCCGGCATCGGCCCCGTGCCTGCGGAGATCGCGCATGCGATGCCGCTCGTGGCGCGGCAGGCCAAGAGCGCGCTCACCATCAAGCTCGAGGCCGTGGGCGGCGCCAGGTTCTCCGAGATGCCGATCGACCGGCTCGAGTTCTTTCTCTCGGGCGCCGAGCTGCATGCGCTGCGCGTGCTCGAGCTCGCGGTGCACCACGGCGTGGGGGTCGTGTGCCGCAGCGGCCCCGGCAGCACCGCGCGCATCGTGCCGCTCGGCGACGAGGCCGTGCGCCACGAGGGCTTCGACCCCGACCAGTCGCTGCTGCCCTACGACGCGCGCTCCTTCCAGGGCTACCGGCTGCTGCACGAGTACTTCGCGTTCCCCGACCGCTACCTGTTCTTCAGCGTGAAGAACCTGCGTGCCGCGGCCGCGGCCATGAGCGGCACGACGATGGAGATCGTGATCCTGCTCGACCGCGCTGACGCCGAGCTCGAGCGGCTCGTCGATGCGCGCCATTTCTCGCTGTTCTGCACGCCGATCATCAATCTCGTGCCGCGACGCAGCGACCGCATCCCGGTCGGTCCCGGGCAGCACGAGCACCATGCGGTGATCGACCGCACGCGCCCGCGCGACTTCGAGATCTTCACCGTCGAGCGCGTCACGGGCCACATGGCGAGCGGCTCGGAGGAGCGCGAGTTCAGGCCTTTTCTCGGCTCGTTCGCGGCCGACGACGGCGACTTCGGCGCGTACTTCTCGCTGCGCCGCGAGCCGCGCCTGGTTTCGGACCGCGCCCGCGCGCAGGGCACGCGCACCAGCTACACCGGCAGCGAGGTGTACGTGTCGCTGGTGGACCAGCACGATGCGCCGTTCCCGCACAGCCTGCGGCACATCACGATCGATGCGCTGTGCACCAACCGCGACCTGCCGCTCCTGCTGCCCACGGGGCTGGAGTCGGACTTCACGCTGCGCGTGTCGGCACCGGTGCGCGCGGTGCGCATCCTGCGCGGGCCGTCACGGCCCTATCCCGCGCTGGCGGAGGGCGCGCTCACCTGGCGCCTCATCAGCCATCTCGGGCTCAACTACCTGAGCCTGACCGACGTCGATGCGGCGCAAGGCGCGGCCGCGCTGCGCGAGATGCTCGACCTCTACGGCAACCTGGCCGACCCGGCGGTGCGCCGCCAGATCCAGGGCGTGCGCTCGATGGCGCTCGCGCCGGTGTTCCGGCGCCTGCCCGAGCCGGGGCCGATCGTCTTCGGCCGCGGCGTGGAGATCGCGCTCAAGATCGACGAGGTCGCCTTCTCGGGCGCGAGCCCGTACCTCTTCGGCGCGGTGCTCGAGCAGTTCTTCAGCCGGCATGTGTCGCTCAACGCGTTCACCGAGTTCTCGCTCGAAAGCCTGCAGCGCGGCGAGATCGCGCGCTGGGCGCCGCGCATCGGACGGCGGCCGACCGTATGAACCTGGCCGACACCCCCGACGGCGTGGCTGCAGGCGCGGGCGAGTTCGCCGAGGCCGGCGCGGCACCTGCAGCGGCACCGACGTCACGCCGCAGCGCCGCCGACGCCGACCCCGTGCTCTGGGCCAGGCTCGTCGAGCAGCCCTTCGAGCACGACCTCTTCATGCTGCTGCGCCGGCTCGACGCGCAAGGCGGGCATCCGCTGCTGGGCCGTGCGCCGCGCCCGGTCGACGAGCCGCTGCGCCTGGGCCAGGAGCCGTCGATGGCGTTCGCGCCATCGAACGTCTCGGGTGTCGATGTCGACGGCGACGGCCCGCCGCGCATCTCGATCTATGGCTTCGGCCTGTTCGGGCCCAACGGGCCGCTGCCGCTGCACCTGACCGAGTACGCGCGCGAACGCAAGCGCCACCACAGCGACCACACGCTGAGCGCCTTCGCCGACCTGTTCCACCATCGGCTGATCCTGCTGTTCTACCGCGCCTGGGCCGATGCGCAGTCGGTCAACAGCCTTGATCGCCCCGACGGCCACCGCTTCGTCGACTACGTCGCGAGCCTCATGAACATGGGGCAGCCGGGCCTCAAGCAGCGCGATCGCATCGCCGACCATGCGCGCACCCACATGGCCGGCCACCTCGTGCGCCAGACGCGCAACCCCGAGGGCCTGATCCAGATCCTGCGGCTGTACTTCGAGGTGCCGGTGCGGGTCGACGAATTCGTGAGTGACTGGGTCCTGCTCGACGAGCGGCAGGTCAGCCGCATCGGCCTGTTCGGGCGCAATCACCAGCTCGGCGGCGGCGCCACCATCGGCCTCGCAGTGCGCGACGCGCAAAGCAAGTTCCGCCTCGAACTCGGCCCGCTCTCGCAGGACGAGTTCCGCGCCTTCCTGCCGGGCAGCGCGCGGCTTTCGCAGCTGGTCGACTGGGTGCGCCAGTACATCGGCATCGAGTTCGCCTGGGAGCTGCGGCTCGTGCTGCGCAAGCCCGAGGCGCGCGGCATGCAGCTCGGCAGCGACCAGCGGCTCGGCTGGGGCAGCTGGCTCGGCGAACGTCTGTCCGACACCGACGCGGGCGACATGGTCTTCGCGCCCGAGGCGCTGTCTTCTCGCTCCGCCACGGCCGCCCGGGCTGGGGCTTCCACCGCTTCTTTCTCCCAGGTATGACCGACATCCGCCGCGTCTCTCTCTTCTCGAAACTGAACCCGATGCTCTACAAGGCATTGGAGACCGCCACCGCGTTCGCCAAGCTGCGCGGCAATGCCTATGTCGAGCTGGTGCACTGGCTGCACCAGATCCTCCAACTGCAGGACAGCGACCTGCTGCGCATCGTCAAGCGCGCGGGCCTCAACCTCGATGCGGTCGAACAGGATCTGGTGCGCGCGCTCGACCGCCTGCCGCATGGCGCCACGTCGATCAGCGACATCTCCGAGCACGTCGACCATGCGGTCGAGCGCGCGTGGGTGTATGCGAGCCTGCGCTTCGAGGCGACCTCGATCCGCGGCGGCTACCTGCTCGCGGGCATCGTCAAGACACCGGGCCTGCGGCAGGTGCTCTCGGGCATCTCGCGCGAGTTCGACAAGATCGTGCCCGACGTGCTGATCGCGCAATTGCCCGCATGGACCGAAGGCTCGCCCGAGGACGACTTAGATGCCGCCGCACCGGCCGCTGTGCATGGCGGCGCGCCCGCGGCGGCGCACTCCGGCGACGGCCCCGCGGCCGGTGGTTCCGCGCTGGCCAAGTACGCGAGCGATCTCACGGCCAAGGCGCGCGCGGGCGAGCTCGACCCGGTGTTCGGCCGCGACGACGAGATCCGCCAGATCATCGACATCCTGATGCGCCGGCGCCAGAACAATCCGCTGCTCACCGGCGAGGCCGGCGTGGGCAAGACCGCGGTCGTCGAAGGCCTGGCCTCGCGGCTTGCCACGGGCGACGTGCCGCCCTCGCTCAAGGACGTGTCGCTGTGGGTGCTCGACCCCACGCTGCTGCAGGCCGGTGCGGGCGTGAAGGGCGAGTTCGAGCAGCGGCTGCGCCAGGTGATCGACGAGGTCGAGAAGAGCCCCAAGCCGATCGTGCTGTTCGTCGACGAGGTCCACACGCTGGTGGGCGCGGGCGGCACTGCCGGCACGGGCGATGCGGCCAACCTGCTCAAGCCTGCGCTCGCGCGCGGCCGGCTGCGCACCATCGGGGCCACCACCTGGTCGGAGTACAAGAAGTACATCGAGAAGGACCCGGCGCTCACGCGGCGCTTCCAGACCATCCAGGTGCACGAGCCCACCGAGCCCAAGGCGGTGGTGATGCTGCGCGGCATCTCGGCCGAGCTCGAGAAGCACCACGGCGTGCTGATCCTCGACGCCGCGCTCGAGGCGGCCGTGAGCCTGTCGCACCGCTACATCCCCGCGCGCCAGCTGCCCGACAAGGCCGTGAGCCTGCTCGACACGGCCTGCGCGCGCGTGGCGCTGAGCCAGCATGCGCTGCCCGCCGCGATCGAGGACCTGCAGCGCCGCATCGAGGTGCTGGGCATCGAGTCGGGCATCGCCGGGCGCGAGGCGGCCATCGGCGTCGGCGAGGCGAAGCGGGTGGACGACATCGCGGCCGAGGTGGCCGCGGCGCAGGCCGAGCTCGCGCTGCTGGAAGCGCGGCGCGTGGAAGAGGCGGCACTGGTCGAGCGCATCGTCGCGCTGCGACAGCAGCTCGCACCCGCGGCCGTGCCGGTGCAGGCGGAGGACGGCGAAGAGGGCGAAGTGAGCGAAGAGGCCGAGCCCGAGCGCACGCCCGAGCAGATCCGCGCCGAACTGAATGAGGCCCAGGACCAGCTCGCGCAGCTGCAGGGCGAGTCGCCGCTGATTCTCGCGGCCGTCGATGCGCAGGCCATCGCCACCGTGGTTGCCGACTGGACCGGCATTCCGATCGGCCGCATGGTGCGCGACGATGCGCAATCGGTGCTGCGGCTGGCCGAGACGCTGTCGGCGCGCGTGGTGGCGCAGCCCGATGCGCTCGAGACCATCTCGCGGCGCATCCGCACCGCGCGCGCGCGGCTCGACAACCCGAACAAGCCCGTCGGTGTGTTCCTGCTCTGCGGCCCCTCCGGCGTGGGCAAGACCGAGACCGCGCTCGCGCTGTCGGAGGCGCTCTATGGCGGCGAGCAGAACCTGGTCACCATCAACATGAGCGAGTTCCAGGAGTCGCACACCGTCTCCACGCTCAAGGGCGCGCCGCCCGGCTACGTGGGCTACGGCGAAGGCGGCGTGCTCACCGAGGCCGTGCGCCGCCGCCCCTACAGCGTGGTGCTGCTCGACGAGATCGAGAAGGCCCACACCGACGTGCACGAGATCTTCTTCCAGGTCTTCGACAAGGGCTGGATGGAAGACGGCGAGGGCCGGCACATCGACTTCCGCAACACCGTGATCATCATGACCTCGAACGTCGGCACCGACCTGGTCATGCAGCTGTGCGAAGACCCGACGCTGCGCCCCGACCCCGAGCCGCTCGCGCAGGCGCTGCGCGAGCCGCTGCTCAAGGTGTTTGCGCCGGCGCTGCTCGGCCGTCTCGTTGTAGTGCCTTATTACCCGTTGCACGCCGACGCGTTGCATCGCATCATCCGGCTCCAGCTCGACCGCATCGCCGCGCGCCTGGACGCGAACCACGGCATTGCGTTCGCCTACGACGACAGCGCCGTCGAACTGGTGGCGCGCCGCTGCACTGCCATCGAGTCGGGCGGCCGGATGATCGACGCGATCCTCACGCACACGATCCTTCCGCGCCTCAGCGAAGAGGTGATCGGCGCCACGGTGTCAGCGCGCAAGCTGGCAGGCGTGCGGCTGTCGGCGGCGGAGGACGACTTTCAGTACGAGTTCTCGCAAGCATAAGAAGGCATCAAGGAATGCATCAAGGAGACAACTTTCATGGCGCGAGTCGTTACGGCCCACACCCCGCTGGGTGAAGAGCAGCTGAAGTTCCGCTCGATGCGCGGCACCGAGGGGCTGTCGCAG
>NZ_JBDGJQ010000022.1:0-19626 GCF_057656815.1 Variovorax sp. Soil_C_39 | reverse complement strand
GCCGCAGCTGTTTGAGCGAAGCGAGTTCTGCGGACCCCCGCCGCAGCCGAGCACCGCAGGTTGCCCGTAGCGAAGCGGAGGGACACAGACAGCAGGGTCGCCTTTTCTTTGCTTACTTTCTTTTGGCGAAGCAAAAGAAAGTGGGTCGCCCGCCGGGGCGAGACCCGGCCCCGAAAAGTAAACAACCCCAAAAAAATCAACCAAGCGCGAGCTTCTTCCGATCACTCATCCGCTTGGCCACCCGCGGCAACACCAGCACCGCCACGATGATGACCACCAGCGCGATGGACATCGGCCGCTGGAGGAACACCGCAGCGCTCCCCTCCCCGATCGACAGCGCATTGCGCATCTGCGCCTCGGCGAGCGGCCCGAGGATCATGCCCACCACGACCGGCGCGGTCGGAAAGTCGAAACGCCGCATCACCACGCCCAGCAGGCCGATGCCGTACAGCAGGAACAGGTCGAACGCGCTCTGGCGCATGCCGTAGGCGCCGACCGTGGCGAAGATCAGGATGCCCGCATAGAGCTGCGGCTTCGGGATCTTGAGCAGCTTCACCCAGAGCCCGACCATCGGCAGGTTCAGCACCAGCAGCATCACGTTGCCGATGTAGAGCGAGGCGATCAGCGCCCACACCAGCGCGGCCGAGGTGGTGAACAGCTGCGGGCCGGGCTGGATGCCGTAGTTCTGGAACGCGCCGAGCAAAATGGCGGTGGTGTTCGACGTGGGAATGCCGAGCGTGAGCAGCGGGATCAGCGCAGCCGTCACGGTGGCGTTGTTCGCGGCTTCGGGGCCGGCCACGCCTTCGATCGCGCCCTTGGTGCCGAACTCGGCCTTGGCCTCCGCGTCCTTTGCGAGCTTCTTTTCCGTGGCGTAGCTCAGGAAGGTCGGAATCTCGGTGCCCCCGGCCGGGATGCAGCCGAAAGGCGCACCGATGGCCGTGCCGCGCAGCCATGCGGGGATCGAGCGCTTCCAGTCGCGCGCGGTCATGTGCACGCGGCTGAGCTTGTTCTGGCCTTCGACCACGCGGCCTTCATAAAGCACCGCGTACAGCACCTCGGCCACAGCGAACAGGCCGACCGCCACCAGCACGATCTCGATGCCGTCGAGCAGTTCGGGAATGCCGCCGATATAGCGGCCCTGGCCCGAGATCTGGTCGAGCCCGATGCAGCCGGCCGCCAAGCCGACGAACAGCGCCGTCATGCCGCGCAGCGTGCTCTTGCCGAGCACCGCGCTCACGGTGGTGAAGGCCAGCATCATCAGCAGGAAGTACTCGGGCGGACCCAGCTTGACCGCGAACTCGGCCACGAAGGGCGCGAACAGCGTGACGAGCACGGTGGCGATGGTGCCCGCCACGAACGAACCGATGGCGGCGGTGGCGAGCGCGGCGCCCGCGCGCCCGCTCTTGGCCATCTTGTTGCCTTCCATCGCGGTGACCATGCTCGCGGTCTCGCCGGGCGTGTTGAGCAGGATCGACGTGGTCGAGCCGCCGTACATCGCGCCGTAGTAGATGCCCGAGAAGAAGATCATCGAGGCCGTGATGTCGACCTTGCCGGTGATCGGCAGCAGCATCGCCACGGCCACCGCGGGGCCGATGCCCGGCAGCACGCCCACGGCGGTGCCCAGGGCGCAGCCCACGAGGCACCAGAGGAGGTTGGCGGGGGTGATTGCGGCGCCGAAGCCCGCCATGAGTGCGTCGAAGATTTCCATGTCAGAGCCACCCGGTGGCCGTCAGGCCCGGCAGGTTGATCGCCAGGAACTTGGTGAACGTCCAGAACACCGGCGCCGAGATCAGAAGGCCGGTCAGGACGTCGACCGCCCAGGTGCGCGGCCGGTTCGCCGCCGGCTGGCCGCCCGCACGGCGCAGGCCCTGCACGGCCAGCAGGTAGCACAAGGTGCAGCTCACGATGAAGCCGAGCGTGGTGATCAGCGCCGCATTCAGCAGCAGCCCTGCCGACACCCACACGAAGCCGGGCCAGTAGGCATGTTCGGCGCCCGAGGGCGCATCGAGTTCGCGGAAGCCGCCGGTGCGCGCTTCCCAGAGGATCCACGCACCGCAGAGCGTGAGCGCGACCGACACCAGCCAGGGCAGGAAGTTGGGGCCGACGCCGCCGTATCCGGCTTCGGAAGAAATGCCGATGGCGCCGAAACCCAGCGCCAGGCCGGTCAGCAGCACGCCGATACCGACCACAGTTTGCGGCCAGGGGGCCGCGGGCTGCGGCGAGGAATCCCGAGTTGTCATTTTTTCTTGCTCCCGCAGTCAGGAAAGGGCAGGTCGCCTCCTGCCCCCTTCCAGAAACACCGCGGAACCGGCTTTGCCGGGCCGCTGGTGTTGCCCCCGGTAGGGGGAGGGAGAAGCGACACGAAGTGCGCGTAGCCGGGGGGCGAGCCGAGGCTAGATCATTCCCGACTTGGTCATGATCGCGCGCAGGCTCGCGAAGTCGTCGTCGACGAACTTGGCGAAAGCCTCGCCCGAGATCACGGCCGGGGTCCAGTCGTTCTTCTTGAGTGCCTCGTTCCACGACGGGCTCTTGAGCACGGCCAGCACCATGTCGGTCAGTGCCTTGCGCTGCTCGGCGCTGATGCCGGGCGCGCCGTACACGCCGCGCCAGTTGCCGATTTCCACGTCGATGCCCTGCTCCTTGAGCGTGGGCACGTTGATGCCCGGCAGGCGCTCGGCGGAGGTGACGGCGATCGCCTTCATCTTGCCCGCGGCGATGTACTCGGCAAATTCGCTGTAGCCGCTGCCGCCGATCGTGACGTTGCCGCCCAGGATGGCCGCGGTGGCCTCGCCGCCGCCGCGGAAGGCCACGTAGTTGATCTTGGAGGGATCGGCGCCGACCTTCTGCGCGATCATGGCTGCGGCGATGTGCTCGGTAGAGCCGCGCGAACCGCCGCCCCACTTGACGCTGCCGGGGTCCTTCTTGAGCTGGTCGACCACGTCCTTCATGGTCTTGAAGGGCGAGTTGGCGGGCAGCACGAACACGTTGTATTCGGTGGTCATGCGGGCGATGGGCGTGGCCTGCGAAAGGTTCACCGGCGGCTTGCCGGTGATGATGCCGCCGAGCATCACCGAGCCCATGACCATGAGCGCGTTCGGATCGCCCTTGGAGCCGTTCACGAACTGGGCCAGGCCCAGCGCGCCCGCGGCGCCGCCCTTGTTGTCGTAGGTGACGGTGTCGGCCAGCTTGGCGTCGGTCAGGGCCTTGCCCAGCGCGCGGCCGGTGGTGTCCCAGCCACCGCCCGGGTTGGCCGGAATCATCATCTTGACGTTGGCGGCGGCGCGTGCCGACAGCGGCAGTGCACCGACGGCGGCCAGCGCGGCCAATGACTTCAGAAAGGTATCGCGACGCATCGTTGTTGTCTCCTGGGAACGAAAGAAACCCTGGCTCGGGTCCGAGCCGCTATCATGCGCCGCCCCGCTGTCAGTTGGCTGTCCAACAAACTGGGGAAAACACCGAACCGCCTGCGCGCCCCGCTCCCCCATGAAGCTGTTGCTGATCGAAGACGATCCCTCGATGCAGGTCACGCTGCAACGTGCCCTTGCGCGCAGCCGGATCGACGTGCGCATCTGCGGCGACGGCGCGCTGGCGCTCGAACAGTGGCGCGCGCTCGAGCCCGACGTGGTGGCGCTCGACCTGAGCCTGCCCAACCTCGACGGCCTCCAGGTGCTGGCCCAGGCGCGCGCAAGCGGGCTGCGCACACCCGTGCTGCTGCTCACCGCGCGCGGCACCGTCGGCGATCGCATCCTCGGCCTGAATGCAGGCGCCGACGACTACCTGCCCAAGCCCTTCGACCTCGACGAGTTGGAGGCGCGCATCCGTGCGCTGCGCCGGCGCCATCAGAACGCCGACCCCGACCCGGCCCTGAATCCGCAGGAGGTCGGCGGCCTGCGCTACGAGCCCGATAGCGGCGCCATCTACCACCGCGGCGACGTGCTCGAGCTCACGCCGCGCGAGCTGTCGCTGCTCAAGGCGCTGATGATGAAACCCGGCCATGCCGTCACCAAGGAGCGGCTCTTCGAACTCGTGTTCCCCGGCGAGGCCGACGTGCACTACGAGGCGATCGAAGTGGTGGTGTATCGGCTGCGCAAGAAGCTCGCGGGCACCGGCACCGCGCTGATGACGTTGCGCGGGCTCGGCTACCTGCTGCGGGCGGAAACCACGGCATGAAGAAGGCGCTGTCGCTGCGCGCGCGGCTGCTCTTCGGCATCCTCGCGCCGGTGGCGCTGTTCATCGTGATCAACAGCGTGAGCCTGTATCGCCAGAGCCTGGCGGCGGCCACCACGGCCTACGACCGCACGCTGCTCGCATCGGCCAAGACCATCGGCGAGCAGCTCGACGTCGAGGGCTACGACGAGGGCGCGCGGTTGCGCGCGATCGTGCCCTACTCGGCGCTCGAGGCCTTCGAGGCCGACAACCAGAGCCGGCTCTTCTACCGCGTCTCGGCGCTCGACGGAGAGATGGTCTCCGGCTTCGCCGAGCTGCCGTTCTGGCGCGGCCGCATTCCCGACCGCGGCGCCTATGCGGCGCTGGTCGACTTCTACGACGCGCGCTTTCGCGACCAGCCGGTGCGCGTGGCAGTGCTGCTGCAGCCCGTGGCGAGCGCACGCGGACGCGGCATGGCCGTGGTGCAGGTGGCCGAGACCCTGGAGCTGCGCGAGACACTGGTGCGCAAGCTGCTCGTCGACATGCTCTGGCGCCAGTTGCTGCTGCTGGGCGTGATCGCCTTCGTGACGGTGCTCGTGGTGCAGCGCGCCACGCGGCCCGTGCGGCAGCTCGGCGAGGCCATCGAGAAGCGCGCCGCCGACGACCTCTCACCGATCGACGCGCCCGATGCGCCACGCGAGCTGCGCCCGCTCATCGACGCCACCACCGAGGTGATGGGACGGCTGCAGCGCCTGCTCGATCACCAGAAGCGCTTCGTGCGCGACAGCGCCCACCAGCTTCGCACGCCGCTCGCGGTGCTCAAGGCCCAGGTGCAGTCCGCGCGCCGCGGCGACGTGCCGCCCGAGCAGGCTCTCGGCGAGATCAGCCAGACCGTCGAGCGCGCCACCACGCTCGCCAACCAGATGCTGTCGCTCGCCAAGGTCGAGCAGTTGCGCCAGCAGCCCGAATCGGTGCCGCTCGAGCTCGGCGAGGTGGCGCGGCAGATCGCGCTCGACCTCTCGCCGCTGATCGCGGACAAGACGCTCGACTTCGAGCTGGCGATCGATGCGCGGCCGGTCGTGGTGCGCGCGCACCGCTGGATGCTGCAGGAGCTCACGCGCAACCTGCTGCACAACGCCATCAAGCAGAGCCCGCCCGGCGGTGCGCTGTCGGTCAGCGTGCGTGCGGAGGGCGCCGAGGCGGTGCTGGCCGTGCGCGACGAAGGACCGGGCATTTCACCCGAACTGCGCCAGCGGCTGTTCGCGCCCTTCTCCACCGGCGACAGCGCCACCGGCTCGGGCCTCGGCCTCGCGATCTGCCGCGAGATCGTGCTGGCGCTCGGCGGGCGCATCGACCTGGACAACCGCCGCCCGCAGGACAATGCCGCACAAGGGGTCGGGCTGGACGCTGTCGTGCGCCTGCCTTTGCACCCCCACAATTCCTGACGCTATGGATCGCCTGCGCATCGACAAATGGCTCTGGGCCGCCCGCTTCTTCAAGACGCGCTCGCTGGCCGCGGACGAAATCGGCAAGAACCGGGTGCAGGTGAACGGCGACGTCGCCAAGGCCTCGCGCGAGGTCAAGGTGGGCGACACCGTGGCCCTGCGCATGGGGCCGCTCACGCGCAGCGTGGTGGTGCGCGGGCTGAGCGGCCAGCGCGGGCCGGCCCCGGTCGCTCAGCAGTTGTACGAAGAAACCCCGGAAAGCATCGCCGCCCTGGCGCAGATGCGCGAGCAGCGCCGCATGGGCAGCGAACCGGCGCTGGCCATTGCGCAGGGCCGGCCGACCAAGCGCGACCGGCGCGATCTCGACGGCGCCGCTCGGCATGCCGAGTGGGACAGCCGCTGGAGCGCCTCGATCGACCCGGACGACGGCGGGCGCTGAACGGGTGCCCGCGCGGCCGGCGGCCGGCCGACCACCCGATCGCTTACGCTCCTTTCCTTTTCCCACACGGAGCCGGCCCCATGCCCAGCCTGAAGAAATTCCGCGTCGACGACGGCAACTTCCGACTTTCGAGCGTAGACCCCGGCGACGCGCCGTTCCTCGAAGGCGACGAGGCGGCCCAGCGCGCGGAAATCGACGCGTTGGCCGTCGAGCTCGACGAGATGCAGAACCTGCTGCATGCCGAAGGCCGCCGCAAGCTGCTGCTGGTGCTGCAGGGCATGGACACCAGCGGCAAGGACGGCACCGTGCGCTGGGTGTTCTCGCGCACCTCGCCGCTCGGCGTGCGCGTCTGCGCCTTCAAGGCGCCCAGCGAGGACGAGCGCGCACGCGACTACCTTTGGCGCTGCCATGCGGTGGTGCCGCGCAACGGCGAGATCGCGGTCTGGAACCGCAGCCACTACGAAGACGTGCTCGTGCCCGTGGTCGAGGGCTGGATCGACAAGGCCGAGGCCCGCCGGCGCTATGCCCAGATCAACGACTTCGAGCGCCTGCTCGTCGAAACCGGCACCGTGGTCGTCAAGTGCATGCTGCACATCGGCAAGGACGAGCAGCGCGAGCGGCTGCAGGCGCGCATCGACACGCCCGGCAAGCAATGGAAGTTCAGCATGGGCGACCTCGACGTGCGCACCAAGTGGGACGCCTACCAGCAGGCCTACGAACGCGCACTGCGCGCCACTTCAACGGCTCATGCGCCCTGGTACGTGGTGCCCGCCAACAGCAAGCGGCACCGCAACCTGATGATCGCCCGGCTCCTGATGAAGACACTGCGGCAGATGAAGCTCGAAACGCCGCCCGCCGACCCCGCGCTGCAGGGCCTGGTCATCCAGTGAGCGGAATGCCGGGCCGCAGGCTCAGGAGCGCCGCACCGGCGACTGCCCGAGCACGCGGCAGTTGCCGAATTCGCAGCGCACCGCCCAGGTGGCGCCGTTCGAGCACGGCACGCTGTAGGCCTCGTAGCCGGGGCCCTTGGCCGTCAGCTCGGCGCGCGGCTGGACGCTGCAGCGCCCGGCCTTCGCGACCACTTCAGCGTTGTAGGTGTCGACGCCCGTGCGGCGCGGGGCGAGCACCAGTTCAGGCGTGAAGGCATGGCCGTAGAAGGAGTCGCGCACGTGCGGATCGAGGTTGCGGTAACCGCGCTTGGCCATGCAGTGCACGATCGCCGTCTGCTGGTGCTCGGCGATCACCGCAGCGTTCGGGCGGTACGACATGTCGATCACCGCGGCCGAGATGCCCGTGTACGAGGCCGCGGCCACGATGCCCTGGCCATGCACCGTGATCAGGCCCAGGCCCAGCGCGAGCCACATGGCGTCGCCCGATTCGCTGCGTGCCGCGATCCGCGTCGCGGCGCCGCGGCAGTCGGCCACGTCGCTGTCATAGCGGGCGCCGTCGACGCCTTCCATCGCCACCTTGGGCACATACGACAGGCCGGACCCGGTGCCGGGTTCGGTGGGCGTCGGCGGCGCGCTGGCGCACCCTGCCAACGCGACCACGGCGCACACCATGCTCAACAGCAGCTTCATGGAATCCCTCGTCCTCTTCGCGATTGTTGGGGGCAATTTAACCATACACCTCGTTACCTTTACCCATGTTTTGTCGCAAAGTCGCGACGGTAGCGAGATAGGTTCCATTTGATGACACTTGCTACCAGCCCATGGACGACGAGGCGCGGCATGCCGCGTCGCGCTGAGCGCCTTCGCCACACACGCTCTCTGAACCGCCGATCACACGTGCCGTGACAGTCGGCGCGAGTTGGTCGGGTCGCGGAACACCAGCGGATGCTCGACCGGCGCGGCCGGGTCGCGCGCCGCCGCGCGTTCCACGGCCTCCGCCACGCGGTGGTGCTCGGGACTCTTGGCGCACACCGGGTCGGCGGCCGCCGGGTCCTGCGCCAGCAGGAAGGCCTGGCAGCGGCAGCCGCCAAGGTCCTGCCCGCGCTGGTCGCAGCTCGCGCAGGGCTCCTTCATCCAGCCGGTGCCGCGGTAGCGGTTGAAGCCTTCCGAATCGAACCAGATCTCGCGCAGGCCATGCGCCTTGACGTTCGGGAACTCGAGGCCCGGCAGCATCGACGCGGTGTGGCACGGCAGCGCCGTGCCGTCGGGCGCCACGGTGAGGAACATGCTGCCCCAGCCGTTGACGCATTTCTTGGGCTTGCCCTCGTGGTAGTCGGGGGCGACGAAAAAGATGCGCATGCGCTCGCCGAGCCGTGCGCGCCAGGCGTCGGTCACCTGCTCGGCATGGCGCAGCTGTTCGTGCGTGGGCAGCAGCTGGTCGCGGTTGAGAAAAGCCCACGAGTAGTACTGCGTGTTGGCGAGCTCGAGGTATTCGGCGCCCATCTCGTGCGCCATCTCGATGATGCGGTCGATGTGGTCGATGTTCATGCGGTGGATCACCACGTTGAGCACCATCGGCCAGCCCTGGTCCTTGATGGTCTTCGCGACCCGGTTCTTGAGTTCGAAGGTCTTGGTGTGCGAGAGGAAATCGTTCATCTCGCGGGTCGAATCCTGGAACGAGAGCTGCACATGGTCGAGCCCCGCCTGCTTCAGCGCCGCGGCCCGCTGCGGCGTCAGGCCCACGCCCGAGGTCAGCAGGTTGGTGTAGTAGCCCAGGCGGTGCGCCTCGGCCACGATGAGCTCCAGGTCGTCGCGCAGCAGCGGCTCGCCGCCCGAGAGGCCGCACTGCACCGCACCGAGCTCGCGGCCCTGGCGCAGCACGCGCAGCCAGTCGTCGGTCGACAGTTCGTCCGCGCGCGCGGCGAAGTCGACCGGATTGAAGCAGAACACGCAGTGCAGCGGACAGCGGTAGGTCAGCTCGGCCAGCAGCCAGAGCGGCGGGCCGGGCCGGGCCGGCTGCGAGGTGCCTGCGCCCGCGGTCATGGCGTATCCCGGCACGTATCCCGGCACGCATCCCAGCGCAGCCAGTTCTGCTGCGCCGCCATCTCGACGAATCCGCGCACCTGCGGCTCGAGGCCGGTGGTGCCGAAGGCGCCTTCGAGCTCGGCCACGATGGCCGCGAGGCTGCGCTCGCCGTCGCAGCGCTTCATGATCTCGCCGGCGCTGCCATTGAGCTTGACCATGCCCTCGGGATAGAGCAGCACGTGGCAGTCCTGGGCCGGCTCCCATTGCAAGCGAAAGCCCGGACCCACGCGCGGCCGGCTCTCGAGCGTGAGCTGCTTGATGTCCGGCGCGGCGCTCATTGCGCACCCACCCCGTAGCGCGTCGCCATCGCGTCGTTCATGGCCCAGAGGATGTCGAGCTTGAACTGCAGCACCTCGAGCGCGCGCTCCTGCAGCGCACGCGTGTCGAAGTGGTCGAGCGTGATCGCGAGGCCCTGTTCCACGTCGCGGCGCGCCTGGCTCACGCGGTTGCGAAAGTAGCCGAGCCCCTCGGGTTCGATCCACGCGTAGTGCTCGGGCCAGGTCGCGAGGCGCTGCTTGTGGATCTCGGGCGCGAAGAGTTCGGTCAGCGAGGAGCACACCGCCTCCTGCCAGGGCGCACGGCGCGCGAAGTTGACATACGCATCGACCGCGAAGCGCACCGCCGGCACCACATGCCGCAGGTCGCGCACCTCGTCGCGCGAGAGGCCCACGGCCTCGGCCAGGCGCAGCCAGGCCTCGATGCCGCCTTCATCGCGGATGCCGCCGAGCTCGAAGCCGTCGTGGTCGAGGATGCGCTGCACCCAGCCGCGCCGCACCGCCTGGTCGGGGCAGTTCGACAGCACCGCGGCGTCCTTGATCGGGATCGCGATCTGGTAATAGAAGCGGTTCGCCACCCAGCCGCGGATCTGCTCGGGCGAAGCGCGCCCGCTGTTGAGCATCACGTTGAACGGATGGTGGATGTGGTAGCTGCGGCCGCGCTCGCGCAGCCGGGCCTCGAAGTCCTCGCGCGACCAGGCGGGTGCGCTTTCCGCGCCGTGGTGGGTGGTCGGGCGGGACGGGTCCTGGATCCTGTCGGCGTGCATGGAGGTGGGCTTCCGGTTTCAGAGCTGGATCTGCATGCCGTCTTCGCAGGCTTCGATCCCTGCGCGCCGCAGCGCGGCATGCGCGGCCGAGTCCTCGTCGAGGATCGGATTGGTGTTGTTGATGTGGATCAGCATGCGCCGCGCGGTGGTGGCCGGCAGGCGCGAGAGCCATTCGATCATTCCGCCCTCGCCCGACTGCGGCAGGTGCCCGATCTCGCGCGCGCGCTTGCCGCTGACGCCGAGGCGGACCATCTCGTCGTCGGTCCAGAAGGTGCCATCCACCATCACCGCATCGGCGTTCGACATCGCATCGAACACCGGCGGCGTGATCGCGCCCAGGCCCGGCGCATAGAACAGGCTGCGCCCGCTCTGCCGGTCGAGGATGGTCACGCCGATGTTGTCGCCGGCCACCGGATGATCGCGGTGCGGCGAATACGGCGCGGCCTTTCCCGTGAGCGCGATCGCGCGGAACGACAGCCCCGGCACACCGGGCACTTCGAACGCATTGCCGTCGAGCGGCACCGCATGGCGCTCCACCCCGCAGTAGTGCGACAGCACGTTCAGCACCGGGTTGCCCCGGCCCAGGTCCTCGGCCACCGGATCGGTGCACCACAGCGGCAGCGGCGTGCCGCGCTCGCGCAGCATGAACAGCCCCGTCGCATGGTCGACCTGCCCGTCGATCAGCACCACGCCCGCGATCGCCGTGTCGCGCAGCGCACGCGCCGGCTGCAGCACCGGACTGCTGCGGATCTGCTCGAGGATGTCGGGCGATGCATTGAACAGCACCCCGTCCGCGCCCCCATCGGGCCGTACGAAGATCGACGACTGCGTGCGCGCCTTGGCCCGCACCGTGCCCGCACGCACACCCGCGCAATTGGGGCAGTTGCAGTTCCACTGCGGAAAGCCGCCACCCGCGGCCGAACCCAGGACGGTGATGCGCATCGGTAGAAAGAAAAGAGGAGGAATCGAATCCCGAACAACCCACCCTGAAAAACAGGGCGGGTCGACAAAAAGGGCACACCCCAAAAACCCCCACGGCCCAACCCAGTGCACCCGTGGAACCGGCTCCGCCGGGCCACCGGGTGCGCCCCCCAGTGGGGGGAGGCGCCGCAGGCGCTTCGGGGGGCGTCCTTACCTAGCGTTGACGTACATCGTGATCTCGAAGCCGAAGCGGAAATCGGTGGCCGTCGGTGTTTCCCATTTCATGCGGTGTCTCCTTCTGAAGTGGCGCAGCAGCGCCGGACGGCGGCTGCGGGAATCGCGTGGTTCCACGTCCCATAGTGAACCGATGAGCGCGCCGGACCCAGCCGTGAAATCATGATTCGCAGTTCATGATTTTCATGAAAGCGTGCACATTGCACATACCGGCGCCGCCGGCATGGCCGCAGCGCCCGGAAACCCAGGGTTTCCCCTGTAGGCTCCGCGCCTGCTGCGCGGCACGCGGCAGCGTCTTTGAACAATTCGAAATCCCCGAACGTGCACACCGCCTCCCTGCTCCTCACCATCCTCTGCGCCGGCCTCGCGAGCCAGTGGCTGGCCGCCCAGATCCGCCTTCCCGCGATCGTCGTGCTCATCGCCGTCGGCCTCGTGCTCGGCCCGATCGCCGGCGTGGTCCGGCCCAGCATCGAAGGCGAGCAACTGAGCGAACTGATCGGCCTGGGCGTCGCGATCATCCTGTTCGAAGGCGGCATGGACCTGAAGATCAGCGAGTTCAAGCGCGTGGGCCATGGCATCGGCCGGCTCACGGTCGTTGCGCCGCCGCTGGCGTGGCTGTTCGGCGGCGTGGCCGCGCACTACATCGGCGGCCTGAGCTGGCCGGTGGCGATCGTGCTGGCCGCGATCCTGGTCGTGACCGGACCCACGGTGATCCTGCCGCTGCTGCGCCAGGCGCGTCTCAACAAGGAATCGGCCGCGCTGCTCAAGTGGGAGGGCATCGTCAACGACCCGATCGGCGTGTTGATGGCGGTGCTGGCTTTTCAGTACTTCACGGTGTCGGGCGGCGGCCTGTCGACCACGCTGCTGGCGCTCGGTGCCGCGGTGGCGGTGGCCCTGGTACTGGGCGGACTGGGCGGCTGGCTCATCGGCTGGCTGTACCGCCGTGGCGGCGCGCCCGAGCACCTGAAGGCGCCCATCCTCATGGTGCTGGTGCTGGCTGCCTACTGGGCCAGCAACCTCGTGCAGCACGAGGCGGGACTGCTGACCGTGACCGTCATGGGCCTGGTGATCGGCAACATGGAACTGGTCGAGCGCGAGTCGCTTCAGCACTTCAAGGAAAACCTCACGGTGGTGCTGCTGTCGGTGCTGTTCATCGTGATCCCGAGCCAGCTCGAGCCGGGGCAGCTCGCACTGATCGACTGGCGCATGGTGGCCTTCGTGCTCGCCGTGCTGTTCGTGGTGCGCCCGCTCGCGATCGGCCTCTCGACGCTGGGTGCGCCGATGCGCAGGCAGGACCGCCTGCTGCTGGCCTGGATCGCGCCGCGCGGCATCGTGGCCGTGGCCACCGCAGGCATCTTCGGGCCCGCCCTCGTCAAGGCCGGCTATGCCGACGCCGCGAAGCTGCTGCCGACCACCTTTCTGATCGTGATGGCGACGGTGCTCTGCCATGGCCTGAGCCTCGGGCGCATCGCGCGCCGCCTCGGGCTGGCCGCGCGCGGCGACTCGGGCCTGCTGATCGTCGGCGCCTCGCCCTGGACCTGCGCGCTGGCGCAGACGCTGCAGCGCCTGCAGATCGAGGTGCTGGTGGTCGACCGCCATTACGAAGCCCTCAAGCTCGCGCGCATGCGCGGCATCGAGGTGTTCTATGGCGAATTCCTGTCGGAGCAGGCCGAAGAGGCGCTCGAGGTGCAGCACCTGAGCTACCTCCTTTGCGCCACCGAGAACGACTCGTATAACGCGCTGGTGTGCAAGGCGCAGGGCCATCGGATGGGCCACCACCGCACCTTCCAGCTCGCAGTCGGCCGCGGACAGGGACAGGCCGCGGGTGCGCTGTCGCTGCAGCAGCGCGGCTACCTCGCCTTTCATGAGGGCGCCACCTACGCGGCGCTCGAGGCGCGGCTGCAAGAGGGCTGGACCATCCAGGCGACGAACCTCACCAAGGCCTACGGCTGGGCCGCGTTCAGCGAGCGCATGGGCAAACCCGGCAAGGACTGGTGGCTCGTGGGCGGCGTGTCGCCAGCCGGCGCGTTCCGGATCTATTCGAGCGAGCAGCCCTTCAAGGTCGATGCAGGCTGGACCGCCGTCTGCTTCGCGCCGCCGGGCCGGCAGGACACGGCCGCACCGCCGTCCGCATAGCCACGCACGCGACGTTTCCCGTACCATGCCCCGGTGTTTCCCACCGGCCTGTACAACGAAACTCCGCCCTGGCGCACCCACGCATTCCCGGTGTCGCACGGCCATGTGCTGCATGTCGAGCAAAGCGGCGATCCGGCAGGTCTTTGCGCCGTGGTGCTGCATGGCGGACCGGGCTCGGGCAGCTCGCCGGTGCTGCGGCGCTTCTTCGATCCCTCGCGCTTCCATGTGATCACCATCGACCAGCGCGGCGCCGGCCGCAGCCGGCCGCGCGGCACGACCGCGTACAACCGGACGGCCGACCTGCTCGACGACCTGCGCAGCGTGCGCGCGCAGCTCGGCGTGCCGCGCTGGCTCGTGGTGGGCGGCTCGTGGGGCGCGACGCTGGCGCTCGCCCATGCACTGGCCGAGCCCGAGGCCGTGGCCGCGCTGCTGCTGCGCGCGGTGTTCCTGCCGCGCGCCGGCGACATCGACAACTTCTTCCAGGACACGGCGCGCCGCGCGCCCGACCCATGGGAACGCTTCGCCGCCGAGGCGCCGCCCGACCAGCGCGGCGACATGCTGGGCTTCCTGGCGCGCGGACTCGCGGCCGATGGCGATGCCGACACGGCGCGCCGGCTCGCGCTCGCATGGTGGCGCTGGGAGCGTGCGCTCGCGGGCGATCAACAGCAGGCCGCGTCCGACGACCCGGCGCCCGAACGCACCGTGCTCGACGCGCTCGTGGACCGCTATCGCGTGCAGAGCCATTTTCTGCTGCACCGCTGCTGGCTCGACGATGCGCCGCCGCTGCTCGAACGCCTGCATGCGCTGCCCCACGTGCCCACGCTGTTGCTGCACTCGCAGGGCGACCGCGTGTGCCCGCCGCAAAACGCACGGGCGGTGCACGAACGCATCGCGCACAGCCGGTTGCAGTGGGTCGACGCGGCTGCCGGTCACGATCCCGCGCACCCGGCCATGGTGCAGGCGATGGTCGCCGCACTCGACGGCTATGCACGGCACGGACGCTTCGGCGACGCGAGTGCGTCATGACGCTGCGCCTGAAGATCAACCTCATCGTCAGCCTGCTGGCGCTGCTTTCGCTCGCGGCCATGCTCGCGCTGCAGCTGCGCAGCATGCGCGAGTCGATCCAGGAAGAAGTGGTGGCCGCCAACCGCGTGGCCGCCCAGTTGCTGAACCGCACCGCATGGCTCTATGCGGCGCAGGGCACGCCCGCCATGCTGGCCTTTCTGCAGGGCGTGGGCCGGGTGCGCTCGAACGACATCACGCTGCTCGACGCCGAGGCGCGCGTGCTCTACAGCTCGCCTGACTCGCCGTACAAGGCGGGCCGCGATGCGCCAAGCTGGTTCGCCAGGCTGGTGTCGCCTTCGCCCAAGCAGATGTCGATCGCCTTTCCCGACGGCAAGCTGGTGGTGCGCTCCAACGCCTCGCGCGCGGTGCTCGACGCCTGGGACGATGCGGTGCTGCTGCTGCTCAGCGCGCTCGGGCTGCTGGCGGTGGTCAATGCGGCCGTGTTCTGGGTGGTGGGGCGCGCGACGCGTCCGTTCGCCGACATCGTCGATGCGCTCAACCAGCTCGAGAGCGGGCGCTTCGACGTGGCACTGCGCGCCCTGCCCGGCACCGAGGCCGCGGCGATCGGCGCCGCCTTCAACCGCATGGTCGGCATGCTGCAGCAGCACATCGAGACCGAGCGCCGCGCGGTGCGCGCCGAGAGCCGCCTGCTCGAAAGCCGCGAACTGGGCCGCTGGGTCGACCAGAAGATCGAGGAAGAACGCCGCCTGATCGCGCGCGAGCTGCACGACGAACTCGGCCAGTCGGTCACCGCGATGCGCAGCATGGCGCTGTCGATCGCGCAGCGCATGCAGTCGCTCGATCCGCAGGCCGAGCAGGCGGCACGGCTCATCGCCGACGAATCGGCGCGGCTCTACACCGCGATGCACGGCATGATCCCGCGCCTCACGCCGCTGGTGCTCGACCGCTTCGGCCTGGTGGCCGCCCTCGAAGACCTGGTGGAGCGCACGCGCAACAGCCACGCGGGAGTGGAGGTCGAATGGCAACTCGGCCTCGACCTCGGCCGCACCCCGCTCGGCACCGACACCGCGCTCGTGCTCTACCGCGCCGCGCAGGAAGGCATCACCAACGCACTGCGGCACGGCGAGGCACGCCGGATCGTGCTCGCACTCGCAGGCACCGAAAGCGCCGTGACGCTCACGCTCAGCGACGACGGCCGCGGCCTCGGTGCCGCCGACGCGGCCCAGGAGACCAGCGGCGGACACTACGGCCTGCGCTGGCTCGCCGAGCGCATCGACAGCCTCGGCGGCGAGCTGCGCCTCGAACCCGCCGTGCCGCGCGGCGCCCAACTGACGGTGCGCCTGCCGCTGGCGGGCGCCGCCCCGGAGAACCCATGACATCGACGACCGAGCCTCTTATCCGCGTGATGCTGGTGGACGACCATGCGCTGGTGCGCATGGGCTTTCGCATGCTGCTGGCCGACGCGCAGATCGAGGTGGCGGCCGAGGCCGATACCGGCGAGCAGGCCTGCCAGGACTATCCGCAGGTGCAGCCCGACCTCGTCGTGATGGACCTCTCGATGCCCGGCATGGGCGGGCTCGAGGCCGTGCGGCGCCTGCTGGCGCACGACCCGAAGGCGCGCGTGCTGGCCCTGTCGGCGCACGAGGACACGATCCATCCGCGCCGCGTGCTGCGCGCCGGCGCGCTCGGCTATCTCGCCAAGCGCAGCGCGCCCGACGCGCTGATCGCCGCGGTCCGGGCGGTGGCGCGCGGCGAGCGCTACATCGACGCCAGCACCGCGCAGGCACTCGCCACCGCGCAGATCGAGGGCGAAGCCAATCCGGCCGACCTGCTGAGCGAGCGCGAGTTCTCGGTCTTCATCCAGCTCGCGCGCGGCATGACGGTGGCGCAGATCGCGGGCACGCTGAACCTGTCGCTGAGCACCGTGGGCTCGCACCTCTACCGCATCAAGCAGAAGCTCGGCGCCGCCAACCAGGCGGAGCTGACGTGGGTGGCGCTGCGGTGGGGGTTGATCCAGGTGTAGGGGCCAGCGGGAGACGCGGCGGCTTCAGGCTGCCGAAGGTTCCCGAAAGCGCGCACCGGCATCCGATGCCGGCGCGGCGTCGGGCGGAACCAGCTGCGCCGGCAGCACGCCGCGCAACGCGTTGCACACCACGAGCTTCTGCGCCGCGCGCAGGTCGTCGAGCGAGAGGCTGCGTTCCTCGGCGAGCCAGATCGAGTCGTCCATCAGCACGCCGCGCATCACGCCCGGCAAGGCGCCGTCGGCGACGGGCGGCGTGCACCAGCGTCCGTCGATGCGCGCGAACAGCGTGCTGCGCCCGCCTTCGGCGAGCCGGCCGTCGGCCGTGAAGAACAGGCTGTCGAAGGCACCGGCACGCTCGGCGGCGCGCACGCCGGCATCGTAGTGCTGGCGCCAGGTGGTTTTGTGCGCGGCCAGCGGGTTCGCATCGGGCAGCCGCGCTTCGGCGATCACGAGCTTCACCGCGCCGGGCGGCAGCGGCAGCGGCGGCAGTGGTGAATGCGTGATGCCGATGCGCCCGCCGTGCGCGAGCGCCAAGCGCAGCCGCGACGGCTGGCCCGGCGCGAGCGCGGGCAGTGCGTCGCGCAGCGCCTGCAGCGCGGCCGCCCGGTCAAACGCGAAGCCGAGCGCCTGGGCGCTGCGCGCGAGCCGCGCGAGATGCCGCTCGAGGTAGCGGATGCCCTCGCCCGGCGTGGCCAGCATGGTCTCGAACAGTTCGAAGCCGGGGTCGAGTGCGGTGAGGAAGCGGGCCTTGAGGCGGCATTCCTCGAACTCGTCGGCCGCGCGGCTGTCGTGCACGATGCCCGCGCCGACACCGAGCCGCAGCGGCCGCAGGCCCCGCTCGGACGCGCCGAGCGTGAGCGTGCGGATCGCCACCGAGAGGCAGAAATCGCCGACCGCCTCGCCTTCGGCCGACGCATCGACCCAGCCGATGGCGCCGCAGTAGAGGCCGCGCGGCGTGCCTTCGAGCTCGGCGATCCAGTCCATGGTGCGGTGCTTCGGCGCGCCGGTGATCGAGCCGCAGGGAAACGCGGCGCGCAGCAACTCGGGCATGCCGACGCCGGGGCGCAGCAGCGCCTCGACGGTGGAGGTCATCTGGAACACCGTGGCATAGGGCTCGACCGCGAACAGCGTGGGCACCTTCACCGAGCCGATGCATGCCACGCGGCCGATGTCGTTGCGCAGCAGGTCGACGATCATCACGTTCTCGGCGCGGTTCTTGGCGTCGGCCGCGAGCCGGCGCGCCGTTTCGCTGTCGGCCTCGGGGACATCGGCGCGCGCGGCGGTGCCCTTCATCGGGCGCGCGGTGAGCACGCCGCGCGCGTGGCGCAGGAACAGCTCGGGCGAGCAAGAGAGCACGTGCGTGATCTCGCCGCCCTCGGGCAGCGCGATCAGCGCGCCGTAGGCCACCGGCTGCCGCTCGCGCAGGCGGCGGTACAGCGCCACGGGCGAGCCGTAGGCCTGGCCGTTCAGCCGGTAGGTGAAGTTGACCTGGTAGGTTTCGCCGGCGGCAATGGCGGCATGGATGCGCGCGATGGCGGCGGTGAATTCCGCTTCACCGATACCGGGCTGCAGGTCCATCACGCCCGCGGACTGCGCGGCGGCGGCGCTGTCGGGCTCGCATCGTTCGAGCCAGGCGCCGGCCTCGCCGGCCGAAAGCCGCGCGCAGTCGCGGAACATCAGCACGCGCAGCGCCGCGCTGTCGCCGGGCGCAAGCCGCCGCTCGCCCGCCTGCAGCAGCCTGGCGCCCCATTCGTAGTCAGCCAGCAGCACCGCATGCAGCCCCTGGCGCAGGTCGGCATCCACGCGCGCCCATGCGGCGTCGAGGTCGGCCGCGTCGACAGCGCGATGCGCGCGCACGAAGCGGGTGTACAGCCGGCTCGTGGGGCGGTCCGGCGTCGAGCCGCAGTCGTCGAGCAGTGCGAAGGAAGAATCCACGGTCAACTCCAGTGAACCCTGGATTCTCACCGGCAGACGATGAGCTCATCCTTGGCGGCTCTCGCGCGCAAGCCCGGGGCGGGCGTGCGCACTCGGCCTCAGAAGCCGTGCCGGCTCTGTGCCTCGTAGGGCTCGGCCATCTCGCTGAGCTGGTAGCCCTGCCCCCAGATCGCCTGCAGGCAAGGGCCCTTGGAGCGGGCATGCAGCCCGAGCTTGCGGCGCAGACCCGACACGCTGACGTCCAGCGATCGCGAGACCGGATGATCGTTGTCGTTTCGGCCCCATACATGCCTGAAGAGCCATTCGCGCGACAGTGGGCGGTTGATGTTGCGGAAGAAGGCCACGGCCAGGTCGAACTCGAGCGGGCGCAGCTTGATGACATCGCCGGCCCGCTCCGCCTTGTCCTGATGCAGGACGAAGCGGTAGTCGCCCCACTGCATGACGCGCTCGGCGATCGGCACCTTGCGGCGCTGCAGGTAGGCCTCGAGCGTGCGGTAGCTGTCCTCGAACGAAGATGGCGCATGAACCACCGTGGACGCCGAATCGGTATGAAGTACCGAAATCACCCGGAACTGGCTCTTGCAGGCACTGAGAACCAGCGGGAAATGCCGACCCAGGCTTTCACGGGCTTGTGCAATGAGCGGCTGGAATACGGCTGGGTCTCTGGGACAAGCCAATAGCAGGGCTTCGAATTGAGCCGCAACCGCGCTTTGCTTTTGCAGCTCTTCCACACTGGTAAAAATTATTGGCGTGTGCCCCAGCCTGCAAATGGCACGGCGGGCAATTTCTCTGGAACGAAGCAACGGATCTAGTACGGCAATTTGCAAAACGACCACCCCCTCACACTGATCAATGGACCGGTCGCTCCTTCGAGCGATCGTGGTTCGGTCAAATCCGCCGCGTGCCACCTGTCATGAATTCAAGCGTTAACGGATTTTGCCCTTGAGGGGGAATCTAAAGAAACACATCGCCGCAGTCCGCAAAAAATGCGCACCTCGCATGTGGAAATCGTGCACCTGGTTACGAAATCGTGCGAAAGCGAGAATTAGTACCGCTCAATAGCGATTGGCGATTTTCAATTCGCTTGCCAAGTTGATTTGGCAAAATAGATCGACCGTTCGAAATTTAATTTCCGAGGCGCTCCGGCGATCTCGGCGCAGCGGGATCAGAGGCAGGAAGAACGGAAGAACAAATGAAAAACGCCCCGTGAGGGGCGTTTTTGCTAGCTGGCGGAACCGGAGGGAGCGAGGTTCTCAATGAAATCAGGCACTTAGGCGGCTCGTACCCTATGCCGTGCCATGGTT
>NZ_JBDGJQ010000021.1:0-31344 GCF_057656815.1 Variovorax sp. Soil_C_39 | reverse complement strand
TAGTCGTACTCACAGTCCTACTCCTATCTTTAAAGATAAGCGATAGACCGTGTCCTGTCATTCAAGGGGCCAGCTCAAGATGTCCGACGTGAAGGAGCGATTCGTCAGGTTCTGCAATGAACATGTCCTGCACGACGGCCAGATCCACTGCGCAGCGCTGGACCTCTACGCCGCCAGGTGTGCGATGTTGCATTCCTTGGGCTGGGAATCGCGGCTCAGTGAGAAGGGGCACGCCAAGGCCGTCGTCTACGCTTTTGGTCCCGGACGCAGTCGCGCCATTGAGATGCTTGAGCACAAAGCGCCCGGCAGGTTCGTCGATGTGAACGCGGACCAACTCGTGAGCGCCTTGCAGGATGCCTACGAGCGGGTCAGGAGCCAAGCAGCCTCTGATCCAAGGTTGCTAGAGCGCTTGCAGCAGGCCGAGGGCAAACAGCTCGTTGGTATATCCCCTGACTTAGCCAAGCTGATGACGGAGCACCCCTCAGGGTTCCCTGCCGAGCTGCATGCCGATTCGACCCGGAAGACTAGCCTTTACAGCGCTTCGATTGCGTTCAGGATGTAGCCGAAATTGGGTGCTGTCACTCAACGCCGCGTTGGGGCTCGAATGCGAGACCGCCGACCAGAACTCGACATCGACAAAGGGCCTGCTCAGGCGTCTACTGCCGGTGGGGTGTCTGCACGGTGCAGCATGTCGATGAGTCGCTCCTGAATGCGCTCCAGCGGCGCCCGGACGTCCTCAACGTTCAGCGAAACGTAGTGCCGATGCAGGGTGTCACTTTTGGGCGGCGTGTGATTGAGCACCCTGCGCAGCACCGCATCACCTAGCCCCAGACGCTCGCCCACAGTCGCCAGCAGCTTGCGCAGGTCGTGCAACATGAAGGACGGCGACCCCACCCGGGCCGCCATCCGCGACAGGTGATCGGCGGCGACCTCAGCGAACAGTTCGTCGTCCGGCTGCAGGCCTGCGCAGCGTCGCTCCAGAACCTTACGCATGGATGACGTGATGGGCAGGGAGTGGGGCTTGCCGTTCTTCGTGTTAGGGATGCTCAGAGCCCCGCCAACGAGGTCAATCTGAGCGCGACGCAGCCCCCTAGCTTCGCTGAGTCTGAGCCCCGTGTAGAGCGTCAGGAGAAGAAAGTCTCGCTGGGGCTCGCCGAGCTGTTGGACAGCAGCCCACCACGCGGGCAGATCGGCCTCCTGCAGCACCCGAGCGCGGGGCTGCGCACGATCCGGCATCAGACCCATCGCCGCCAGCTTCGCGAACGGGGAGGTGAGATCTAGGTCATGCACCGCGTTCGCGTACTTCACGACCGCGCCAATGACGCCGCGCCCGAACTCCACCAGCGCCGCGCCTCTTGTCTGAGCGAACTGCTGGCAGTGCTCGAAGAACTCGGGTTCCGCGAGATCCGTGACAGATCTATCCAGCCAGTCGGCGAAGTGCGTCCGAAAGAAGGAGCTGTAGCGCTGCGTGCTCGACGCCTTGACGCTCTTGGCCGCGCAATAGGCGGTATGAACCGCTCGGAGGGTCGGCAACACGACAGGCCGAGTTGGTCGTTGGGGCTGCTCACCGCGTCGACACTGACTCAGTACCTCCATGGCCCGTGTGCGCGCTTCCTCGACGGTCATCAGCGGCCAGTAGCCCAGGGTCATACGGAACTGCTTGCCCGCCACGCTGGTGGCCACCCTGAAAGTGCGCTTGCGTGCATTCATGCGGACGCAGAACCCGCTGAGCACCCGGTCGCGAAGGATGCGGCCGTCCGAAATCGTGCTCCGGCGCAACAGGGATTCGCTGATCAATACAATCGGCACTAACTTCTCCCTGGCAAAACGAGGATAAATATCTCGGCTTGCCGCAACACTTTCGCCCGGTGCGAAGTGATCGCCGTCTCGACGCGCAGTGCGCAAATCGGGCACTTCCACGACGCCCACGTTGGGCTCGATGGTGCATAAGGGATTGATTTCAAAGGAACTTTCATGAGTTTGCAATGCGGCATCGTCGGCCTGCCCAACGTCGGTAAATCCACCCTTTTCAATGCGCTGACCAAGGCGGGCATCGCGGCGGAGAACTATCCGTTCTGCACCATCGAGCCGAACGTGGGCGTGGTGGAAGTGCCCGATCCGCGGCTCGCGCAGCTCAGCGAGATCGTCAAGCCCGAACGCGTGGTGCCCGCCATCGTAGAGTTCGTCGACATCGCCGGCCTCGTGGCCGGCGCCAGCACCGGCGAGGGCCTGGGCAACAAGTTTCTCGCCCACATCCGCGAGACCGACGCCACGGTGAACGTGGTGCGCTGCTTCGACGACGAGAACGTGATCCACGTGGCCGGCAAGGTCGATCCGATCTCCGACATCGAAGTGATCCAGACCGAGCTGTGCCTGGCCGACCTGGCCACGGTCGAGAAGGCGCTGCACCGCCACACCAAGGTCGCGCGCTCGGGCGACAAGGATGCGCAAAAGCTCGTCGGCTTGCTCGAACGCTGCCAGGCCGCGCTGAACGAGAACACGCCGGTGCGCGCGCTCGAATTCACCAAGGAAGAAATGCCGCTGGTGAAGAGCTTCACGCTGATCACCGCCAAGCCCGCCATGTTCGTGGGCAACGTGGCGGAAGACGGCTTCGAGAACAACCCGTACCTCGACCGCCTGCGCGAGTACGCGGCGAAGCAGGGTGCGCCGGTGGTTGCCATCTGCGCCAAGATCGAAGCCGAACTCGCCGAGATGGACGACGAGGACAAGACGATGTTCCTGGCCGAGATCGGCCAGGACGAGCCCGGCCTCAACCGCCTGATCCGCGCGGCCTACAAGCTGCTCGGCCTGCAGACCTACTTCACGGCCGGCGTGAAGGAAGTGCGCGCCTGGACCATCCACATCGGCGACACCGGTCCGCAGGCCGCCGGCGTGATCCACGGCGACTTCGAGAAGGGCTACATCCGCGCCCAGACCATCGCCTTCGACGATTACATCGCCTACAAGGGCGAGCAGGGCGCGAAGGACGCGGGGAAGATGCGCTCGGAAGGCAAGGAATACGTCGTCAAGGATGGCGACGTGATGAACTTCCTGTTCAGTTCCTGAAGCCTCGCATGCTCACCGTCCACCACCTCGAAAACTCGCGCTCGCAGCGCGTGCTCTGGCTGCTCGAAGAGCTCGCGCTTCCCTACGAGATCGTCCGCTACCAGCGCGATCCGCAGACCATGCTGGCGCCCGCTTCGCTGCGTGCCGTGCATCCGCTCGGCAAGTCGCCCGTGGTGACGACCGACGACGGCGAGGTGCTCGCCGAGTCGGGCGCGATCCTCGAGACGATGGTCGAACGCCACGGCGGCGGCGCGCTGGTGCCCGCGCCCGGCTCGCCCGAGGCCTTGCGCTATCGCTACTGGATGCACTTCGCGGAAGGCACAGCGATGTCGCCGCTGCTGCTCAAGCTGGTGTTCGACCGGATCGAAGGCAGCAAGATGCCGTTCTTCGTGAAGCCGATCGCGAAGATGATCTCGGCCAAGGCCAAGGCGGCGTTCATTCTTCCGAACATCGAGAGCCATCTCGACTTCATGGAAGCCGAGCTCGGCAAGAGCGAATGGTTTGCCGGCAGCGCGTTCACCGCGGCCGACATCCAGATGAGCTTTCCGGTGGAAGCCGCGCAGGCGCGTGGCGGCCTCGATGCGAAGCGCCCGCGCCTCATGGACTATCTGGCGCGCATCCATGCGCGGCCGGCCTACCAGCGTGCGTTGGCGCGCGGCGGCCCGTTCAAGCTGCGCTGACGAGGCGCGCGCTCACTCACGTTGCGCTCATCGCGCAGCGCTCTTTGCTCATGACGGGAAGATGTAGAGCAGCGCCACCGTCATGCAGACGTAGCGCAGGAATTTCCCGATAGCCATGTAGCCGAGGCAGGGCCAGAACGGCAGCTTGAGCCAGCCTGCCACCGCGCACAGCGGATCACCGACGATCGGCAGCCAGCTCAGCAGGCAGGCCTTGGGGCCGAGCCGCTCGAGCCAGCCCAGCACCCGCACATGGTGTTTCGAATGCGAATATTTGTCCGCCACCTTGTGCGCGCCGTAGCCGAGCCACCAGTCCACGGCGCCGCCCAGCGTGTTGCCGGCGGTGGCCACCAGCACGGCCGGCCAGAACATGTCGGGGTTGAGCTTCAGCAGGCCGAAGAGAACCGGCTCCGACCCCACGGGCAGCAGCGTGGCCGAGACGAACGCCGCGATGAACAGCGTGGAGAGTCCGTATTGCGGCAGCGCGAGAAGCGCGAGGAGAGCGTCGAGCCAGGCTTGCATAAAGTGGAATGAGTCGGCGCAGTATAGGCAGGCGGCCGGCTGCGGCAGGTCGGAGAAAAGGCCGTGCGCAACAGGTGTTTGCACCTGCATCGCATGCGCAAATCGTTTCAGCGGCCGAAATGCCGCGTGGCTACAATCGTGCCTCATTTTTCAGCAGCAGCCGGACGCGCGACGCCTCTTCCCCCATGACCTTGCAGATCGGCAATCACACGCTGGAAAACCGCCTGTTCGTCGCGCCCATGGCCGGCGTGACCGACCGGCCGTTCCGCATGCTGTGCCGCGAACTCGGCGCGGGCTATGCGGTCAGCGAGATGGTCACCTCGCGCAAGGATCTCTGGAATACGCTCAAGACCTCGCGCCGCGCCAACCACGAGGGCGAGCCGGGCCCCATCTCCGTGCAGATCGCGGGCACCGACGCGGCCATGATGGCCGAGGCCGCGGTCTACAACATCGAGCGCGGCGCGCAGATCATCGACATCAACATGGGCTGCCCGGCCAAGAAGGTCTGCAACAAGTGGGCTGGCTCGGCGCTGATGCGCGACGAGCCGCTCGCGCGCGAGATCGTGCAGGCCGTGGTCGATGCGGCGCAGCCCTTCGGCGTGCCGGTGACGCTGAAGATGCGCACCGGCTGGAGCCAGGAGCAGCGCAATGCGGTGAGGCTCGCGCGCGAGTTCGAATCGGCCGGCGTGCAGATGCTCACGGTGCATGGCCGCACGCGCGAGCAGGGCTACAAGGGCCACGCCGAGTACGACACCATCGCCGCGGTGAAGGCGGCCGTGCGCATCCCCGTGGTGGCGAACGGCGACATCCGCTCACCCGAAAAGGCGCGCGACGTGCTCGCGGCCACCGGTGCCGACGCCGTGATGATCGGCCGCGCGGCCCAGGGCCGGCCGTGGATCTTTCGCGAGATCGCGCACTTCCTGGCCACGGGCACGCACCTTGCGCCGCCGCTGGTGGCCGAAGTGCGCCGCCTGCTGCTCGACCACCTCGAGGCGCACTACGCGCTCTATGGCGAATGGAGCGGCGTGCGCAGCGCGCGCAAGCACATCGGCTGGTACGTGCGCATGCTGCCCGACGGCGAGGCCTTCCGAGCGCAGATGAACGGCATCGAGGATGCTCCCGCGCAGTTGCGCGTGGTGGGCGACTATTTCGACGGGTTGGCGGACCGCATGGACCGCATGCCCGAATACGAGGCGGCCGAAGAGCTGCCAGGTGAAGAGGAGGCGGCCTGCGCCACCGATTGAGAGAGAGAAGAAAAAAACCATGAGCAAGAAACACATCGAGGACTGCGTGCGCACCAGTCTGGACAGCTACTTTCGCGATCTGCGCGGCACCGAACCCGACGGCATGTACGAGATGCTCGTGCGCGTGGTCGAGAAACCCTTGCTCGACGTCGTCATGACGCGCGCCGAGGGCAACCAGTCGAAGGCCGCGCAATGGTTGGGCCTGAACCGCAACACCCTCCGCAAGAAGCTCGTCGAGCACAAACTTTTGAAATAACCACGGCATATTCCATGGCCCAGACTGCACTCATCTCCGTTTCCGACAAGACCGGCATCCTCGAATTCGCGCAGGCCCTGCATGCGCTCGGCGTCAAGCTGCTGTCCACCGGCGGCACCGCCAAGCTCCTCGCCGATGCCGGCCTGCCGGTCACCGAGGTGGCCGACCACACCGGCTTTCCGGAGATGCTCGACGGCCGCGTGAAGACGCTGCATCCCAAGATCCACGGCGGCCTGCTCGCGCGGCGCGACCTGCCTGCGCACATGGCGGCGATCGAGCAGCACGGCATCGACACCATCGACCTGCTCGTGGTCAATCTCTATCCGTTCGAAGCCACGGTGGCCAAGGCCGGCTGCACGCTCGAGGACGCGATCGAGAACATCGACATCGGCGGCCCGGCCATGGTGCGCAGCGCGGCCAAGAACTGGAAGGACGTAGGGGTGCTGACCGACGCGTCGCAGTACGCGGTGGCGCTGGCCGAACTCCGGGCGGCGGGCAAGCTCAGCGACAAGACGAAGTTCGGGTTCTCGGTGGCCGCGTTCAACCGCATCGCCGACTACGACGGCGCGATCAGCGACTACCTCTCGGCCATCGACTTCGACGCGAGCATCGGCCAGCCGACGCCCACGCGCTCGCTGTTCCCGGCCCAGAGCAACGGCCGCTTCGTCAAGGTGCAGGACCTACGCTACGGCGAGAACCCGCACCAGCAGGCCGCGTTCTATCGCGACCTGCATCCCGCGCCCGGTTCGCTCGTGTCGGCGAAGCAGCTGCAGGGCAAGGAGCTGAGCTACAACAACATCGCCGATGCCGACGCTGCGTGGGAATGCGTGAAGAGCTTCGACGTGCCGGCCTGCGTTATCGTGAAGCACGCCAACCCCTGCGGCGTGGCCGTGGGCAAGGACGCGGCCGAAGCCTATGCCAAGGCCTTCAAGACCGACCCGACCTCGGCCTTCGGCGGCATCATCGCCTTCAACCGCCCGGTGGACCTCGCGACCGCGCAGGCCGTGAACAAGCAGTTCGTCGAGGTGCTGATGGCGCCGGGCTACACGCCCGAGGCGCTCGAGGTGTTCCAGGCCACCAAGGCCAAGCAGAACGTGCGCGTGCTCGAGATCGCGCTGCCGCCGGGCGGCAAGTCCGACTGGGACAACGGCCGCAACCTCATGGACGTCAAGCGCGTCGGTTCGGGCCTGCTGATCCAGACCGCCGACAACCACGAGCTCGCGGCCAGCGACCTCAAGGTGGTCAGCAAGAAGCAGCCCACGCCCGAGCAATTGCAGGACCTGCTGTTTGCCTGGAAGGTCGCCAAGTACGTGAAGAGCAACGCCATCGTGTTCTGTGCCGACGGCATGACCATGGGCGTCGGCGCGGGCCAGATGAGCCGCCTCGATTCGGCGCGCATCGCCAGCATCAAGGCCGAGCATGCGGGCCTCTCGCTGCAGGGCACGGCGGTGGCGAGCGATGCCTTCTTCCCGTTCCGCGACGGGCTCGACGTGGTGGTCGATGCGGGCGCGAGCTGCGTGATCCAGCCCGGCGGTTCGATGCGCGACCAGGAAGTGATCGACGCCGCCGACGAACGCGGCGTGGTGATGGTGCTTTCGGGCGTGCGCCACTTCAGGCACTGAGCCCTTCCGCCGCCAAGGCGAAGCCGGACGGTCGCTAGCGTTTCGCTGGCGGCCGTTCGGCTTTCTTGCTTGCGGACGGGGCTTCCTTGGCGGGCGCGGCCGCGGCGAGCAGCGACATGAAGAAGTCGAGCGTGCCGGCCATGGTCTTCGCGGTCGATTCGCGCGAGAGGCTCCATTCGGGAAAGTGCCCGTCCACCGCCATGCGCGCCAGTCCGTAGACCAGTGCGCGCGCGGCGATCTGCGCATGGGCTGCGTCCGCGCTGGCGGCGCTGCCGCCGTGCGCGAAGGCCTCGTCGAACAAGGCCTGCATCCGCGTGCGGATCGATTCGTTGTCGCTGCGCAGGCTGACCGAGCTGTCGTAGTCGATCAATGCGCGTTCGCTGATCACGCGGAAGTGCGTGGGATTCTTGCGCGCCCATTCGATGTAGGCATGGCCGATGGCACCGAAGCGCACCAGCGCCGGTGCGCCGGCGGCGGCCTCGAGCGCCTGCTCCACATGCAAGCGCAGCCGCTCGGTCGCCTGCTCGGCCACCGCCGTCAGCAGCGCGGTCTTGGTGGCGAAGTGGCGGAACGGCGCGCCTGGCGAGACACCCGCGCGCTTGGCCGCTTCGCGCACGCTGAGCTTGTCGAGCCCATCGCGCTCGATCAGCTCGACCGCCGCCTGGACCAGCGCTTCGCGCAGGTTGCCGTGGTGGTAGGCGGCGCGCGGCTGTGGCGTGTCGGCGGTAGCGGGGCGTGGGGCGCGGGCAGTCATGCGGGGCGAGTTTGAATCCATTGATGTAATCGGTGATTATTTTGCGCTAGACTGCGACCGCTGCTCATGTATGCGCTGATTACATGAGCGGCGGCGTCTTGCCTTTCTACCTGTCGCTCTGTTTTTTCGATCGGAGTCTTCCATGCGCATCCGTGCCCTCTTGTTCCTTGCCGCCATCACCCTGGCATGCACCGCCCAGGCCGACGATTCCGCCGCCACGCTCCGGATCGTCTGGCCGCCCGAAGGCGCGGTGGTCCCGCTGGGCGCGGATGCCGAGCGGTCGATCGGCGTGGTGGTGCAGAGCAACTTCAAGCTGCTGCCGGCTGGCCGGTGCGGTAGCGATCCGCGCTGCGGCCATGTCCACATGAAGATCGATCCGGAAGGCGACAGCTGCAACCTCCCTGGGCGCCCCTACAACAGCATGAACAGCGATTTCGGCGGCGACCTGGCCAAGGCCCGCTTCGGGCCGTGCCCCTCGCCGACGGGCAGCCACGTGATCGGCGTGCTGCTGGCCGACGACCATCACCGGCCGGTGATGGTGAACGGCAAGCCCGTGACCGGGCTCGTGAAGCTCACGACCCGCTGAAGATCTGCCGCGCGGCCTCGATGGTGGCGGCGATGTCGTCGTCGCTGTGCGCCGCGCTCACGAAGCCCGCTTCGTAGAGCGCCGGCGCGATGTACACGCCGCGGTCGAGCAGGCCGTGGAACAGCGCATTGAACTGCGCGTTGTCGGTGGTCATGACGGTGGCGTAGTTCTGCGGCAGTTCGTTCATGAGGAAGAAGCCGAACATGCCGCCCTCGCTGTCGACGCTGAAGGGCCGGCCGGCGGACGCCGCGGCGGCCTTGAGGCCGTCGACCAGCGCGCGCGTCTTGTTCGAGAGCGCTTCGTAGAAGCCGGGCTTCGCGATCTCCTTCAGCGTGGCGAGGCCGCAGGCCGTGGCGACCGGGTTGCCCGAGAGCGTGCCGGCCTGGTAGACCGGCCCGAGCGGCGCGAGCTGCTCCATGATGGCGCGCGGTCCGCCGAAGGCCGCGAGCGGCATGCCGCCGCCGATCACCTTGCCGAGCACCGTGAGGTCGGGCGTGATGCCCAGCACGCCTTGCGCACCGTGCAGGCCGACGCGAAAGCCGGTCATCACCTCGTCGAAGATCAGCAGCGCGCCGTGCTGCGTGCACAGCTCGCGGCAGCGGCGGGCGAACGCGGGCGTGGCGCGCACGAAGTTCATGTTGCCGGCGATCGCCTCGATCATCAGGCAGGCGATGTCGTTGCCATGCAGCGAGAAGGCCTCCTCGAGCTGGGCGATGTTGTTGTACTCGAGCACCAGCGTGTGCTGCGTGACCTCGGGTGGCACGCCGGCCGAGGTCGGATGCCCGAAGGTCGCGAGGCCGGAGCCGGCCTTCACCAGCAGCGCGTCGGCATGGCCGTGGTAGCAGCCTTCGAACTTGATGATGTGCTTGCGGCCGGTGGCGCCGCGCGCCAGCCGCAGCGCGCTCATCGCGGCCTCGGTGCCCGAGCTCACGAGCCGCACCATCTCCATCGACGGCACCAGCGCGAGGATGGCCTCGGCGAGTTCGATCTCGCGCTCGGTCGGGGCTCCGTACGAGAAGCCTTCGAGCACGGCCTTCTGCACGGCTTCGACCACCGCGGGGTGGCCGTGGCCCAGGATCATCGGGCCCCAGGAGCCGATGTAGTCGATGTAGCGCTTGTCGTTGGCGTCCCAGAAATAGGCGCCCTCGGCGCGGCGGATGAAGCGCGGCGTGCCGCCCACCGCCTTGAAGGCGCGCACGGGCGAGTTGACCCCGCCGGGGATGACGGCGCGGGCGCGGTCGAAAAGGATGTTGTTTTGGTCAGCGTGGGACATCGGGTGGAGAAAGCAGGCGTTCAAAAACGCGGGACGATGCGGGGAACACCGCGGAACCGGCTTTGCCGGGCCGCTGGTGTTGCCCCCTTGAGGGGGAGTCGAGCTACACGAAGTGAGCGAGGGACGGGGGTGGGTTCATTTCAGTGGCGGGTGTCGTGGGGAGGCAAGGCAAAGTCGGGCGGTACGTCGCCGGGGCCGTCGTCGTCCTCGTCGTCTTCGGGCTCGGCCCAGAACAGCCGGTCGGGCAGCACATGGCCCATGCCAGGGCGGAAGCCCGCGTCAAGGCAGCGGTCCATGTAGGCCAGCGCTTCGGTGGTGGCCGCGACCAGGTCGGTGCCGCTCGCGAGCAGCGCGGCCAGCGCGGCCGACAGCGTGTCGCCGGCACCGGAGAACACCGCTTCGAGTCGTTCGTACTTTTCGCTAGTGAGCACTGACTGTGGCGACGCGAGCACATTGTCGATGAACTGGTCGGGCAGCATGATGCCGGTGACCAGCGTGTACGACACGCCGAACTCGCCCGCGGCCTTGGCGATGTCGCGCGCGCTTGGTGGCCGCTCGCCGCTCCAGTCGGGCAGCAGCCAGCGCCAGAGCGTGCTGTGGTTGCCCACCAGCACCGTGGCCTGGGGCAGCAGCAGCTCTCGGAAGGCATCGAGATAGCCCTCGATCAGGTCCTCGTCCCACCAGGAGAGGTTGGGCATGTACGCCACCACCGGCACCTCGGGGTAGTCGGAGGCGGTCTCGGCGATGGTGCTCAGCGCGTCGGGCGTGCCGACGAAGCCCACCTTGATGAGCTGCACCTCGACATCCTCGAGGATGGCGCGCGCCTGCTCGGCGATGGCTTCTTCTTCGAACGGAAAGTGGTCGAAGATCTCGGCCGTGTCGCGCGCGTAGGCGCCGGTGACCACCGGCAGCACATGCGCGCCGACCGAGGCCATGGCCAGCGCATCGGCCCCCAGACCGCCGGCCCCGCTCGGGTCGCTGGCGTTGAAGACCAGCACGCAGGGCGGGTTCAGATCGCTTTCGGCGATCTCGTCGGGCCCCTCCGAGGGGTCGTTAAGATCGCCCGGATGGCGAGCGTCATCTGCTGGATGTAAGTGAATGGTCATACGCCGGACGGGGATCTCCTGGATGGTGGCATAAGCGCGACGTTTACAGTCCGCCAGTGAGATACGCATAGATACACTCGTTGCATTTAATGAACAAGGACTTTAAGCTCCGATGAATACGAAAACTTGGATGTGCCTGATTTGTGGGTGGATCTATGACGAAGCGGTTGGTGTACCGGAAGATGGCATCGCGGCAGGCACGGCCTGGGCCGACGTGCCGATGAACTGGACATGTCCTGAGTGCGGTGCACGCAAGGAAGACTTCGAAATGGTTGAAATCTAGAGCATGGCATAGGCTACGCGGTCTGCGCCGATGTACGGCGCGGCGGGCATCCAAGTCTCATCAGCAGGAGCGTGTGCAATGGGGCCGAATGGATCAGGTTACAAGGTGCTCGTCATCGACGACAGCAATACGATCCGGCGCAGTGCCGAAATATTTCTGAAGCAGGGCGGTCATGAGGTTCTTCTCGCGGAAGACGGTTTCGATGCCCTCTCCAAGGTCAACGACCACAAGCCGCACCTGATTTTCTGCGACATCCTGATGCCGCGCCTCGACGGCTATCAGACCTGCGCCATCATCAAGCGCAACGCCCGTTTCTCGAACGTCCCTGTCGTCATGCTGTCCTCGAAGGACGGCGTCTTCGACAAGGCGCGCGGCCGCATGGTCGGTTCGCAGGACTACCTGACCAAACCCTTCACCAAGGACCAGCTGCTGCAGGCCGTGCAGCAGTTCGGCCATGTTCCACAGGAAGTGCAGTGATGCCCATTCGAAAAATCCTCGTCGTCGACGACTCCAAGACGGAGCTGGTGTTCCTCTCCGACCTGCTCCACAAGAACGGTTTTGCCGTCAAGACCGCCGAAAACGCCGAAGACGCGATGCGCCGTATCGAGGAAGACCAGCCCGACCTGATCCTCATGGACGTCGTGATGCCCGGCCAGAACGGTTTCCAGCTCACGCGCGCCATCGCCCGCAACCCGCAGTACGCCGCGATCCCGATCATTCTTTGCACCAGCAAGAACCAGGAGACCGACCGCGTCTGGGGCATGCGCCAGGGCGCGCGCGACTACATCGTCAAGCCGGTCAACGCGACCGAGCTGATGTCCAAGATCAGCGCGCTGGCCTGAGCGGGAACCTGCAGAGGCCATGGCGAACCGCGACGCGCTCCGCGCCTTCCAGTCTCGGCTGGCGAGCCGCCTGCAGGCTGCCCGCACCACCGGCATCGCGGCCACGTGGCTCGCGGTCGAGGCTGGCGAGGGCAAGTACCTGTTTCCGCTCGGCCATGCCGGCGAGATCTTCCCGTGGACGCCGCCGCAGCCGGTGCCCTACACGGCGCCCTGGTTCCTGGGCGTCGCGAACTTGCGCGGCGGCCTGTACGGCGTGGTGCACCTCTCGGCCTTCGCCGCTGGCGCGCCGAGCGCGGCGACCGCGAGCGAGGCGGTGCGCATGCAGTCGCGGTTCGTTGCCCTGAACGAGCTGCTCGAAGTCAACTGCGCCCTGCTGGTCGACCGCCTGGCGGGACTGCGCGGCGTCGACGCCTTTTCGGCCGCGGAACCCCCGGCCGACGACGCACCCGCGTGGCTCGGGCATCTGTACACCGACGCGGCAGGCGAGCGCTGGCAGGAGATCAACCTGCAGGCGTTGTCGCAGCAACCCCAGTTTTTGAGTATCGGCGCCTAGTGCCCAGGCACGCGCCCCGCAGACAACCACCGAAGGACCGACCGTGAGCTCGATCGCCGACAAGTTCAAGAAATTACTGCCCGCGACCAGCGGCAACGACAAGGCCCGCGTCGACGGCTCCGGTTCCACCTTGTCGCTCGACGACGCCGACACGGTGCAGGGGATGGACGAGAAAACCGTCCGCCTCGACCGCAGCGGCGGCAGCGCCGGTGCGGCGGCGATCGCGGCGCCCACCGGCTTCGGCGATGGCCCGGCACGGATCGGCAACGAGGCCGCCAACGAGGCCGATGCCGCGTCGGACGAGGCGGCCGAGGCGCTGGCGGCGGGCCGCAAGGATTCGAGCCCGGCGCGCCAGCAGCGGATCCTCGCGATCATGCTCGCGCTCGTGGTGCTGCTGCTGTTGCTGGTGGCCGGCTCTGCCATTCTTCGCGCCGAGCGCCTTGCGCAGCAGGTGGCGGCCACCGGCCAGTCGCTGATGCAGTCGCAGCGCCTCGCCAAGTCGATCTCGCAGGCCCTCGTGGGCAGCGGCCCCGCCTTCGTCGAAGTGAAGGATGCCGCCGACGACCTCACGCGCCGCGTGCAGGGTCTGACCAGCGGCGACGACGCGCTGCGCCTGGAGCGCGTGGGCAACCAGTACGACGAAGACATGGCCAGGATCACCCCGCTGGTGACGCGTGCCGATGCCAGCGCGAAGGTCGTGCTCGGCCAGCGGCAGATCCTGACGCAGGTGGGCGCTGCCTTGCGCGACATCAACCAGCAGTCGTCCGCGCTGCTCGAAATGACCGAGACGGTGGCCTCGCTCAAGATGCAGCAGAACGCCACGCTGCCCGAGATCGCCGCGGCCGGCCAGCTCGTCATGCTGACCCAGCGCATCGGCAAATCGACCAACGAGTTCTTCACGGTCGAGGGCGTGAACCCCGACGCCGTGTTCCTGCTCGGCAAGGACCTGAACACCTTCCAGGAAACCGCGCGTGGCCTGCTCGAAGGCAATGCGCAGCAGCGCTTCCCCGGTTCGCGCGATCCGCAGACCCGCGAGCAGCTCGAAGTCATCCTCAAGACCTACGAGCAGATGCGCACGCAGGCCTCGGCCATTCTCGGCAACCTGCAAGGCCTGGTGGCCGCGCGCGAAGCGCAGGCCAGCATCCTGACCGACAGCGAACCGCTTCGCAAGGCGCTCGGCGAGCTGCAGGACAAGCTCTCCGCCCGCACCGGCCTCGGCGCCGGCACCATCGTGATGCTGTTCGTGCTCTCGCTGGCCGCCCTGGCGCTTGCCGGCGCCATCGGCTACGTGCAGGTGCGCGAGGGCCGCGAACGCGCCGCCGTCGCCGATCGCGAGCGTCTCGCGGCCGAGCAGGCCAGCGAAGAGGCCGGCCGCGTCAACAACGCCAACCAGGCCGCCATTCTTCGGCTCATGAACGAACTGCAGACGGTGGCCGAGGGCGACCTGACGCAGGAAGCCACCGTGACCGAGGACATCACGGGCGCCATCGCCGACTCGGTGAACTACACGGTGGAAGAACTGCGCCTGCTGGTGGGCAACGTGCAGAACACGGCCACGCGCGTGGCACAGACCACGTCGCAGGTGGAAAGCACCTCGACCGAACTGCTGGCGGCGTCGACCGAGCAGCTGCGCGAGATCCGCGAAACCGGCCAGTCGGTGCTCGTCATGGCCGAGCGAATCAACGGCGTGTCGTCGCAGGCGCAGGAATCGGCCCTGGTTGCGCGCCAGTCGCTGCAGGCCGCTTCGTCGGGCCTGCAGGCGGTGCAGAACGCCATCGGCGGCATGAACGCCATCCGCGACCAGATCCAGGAAACCTCCAAGCGGATCAAGCGGCTCGGCGAATCGTCGCAGGAGATCGGCGAAATCACCGAGCTGATCTCGGACATTACCGAGCAGACCAACGTGCTGGCGCTGAACGCCGCCATCCAGGCCGCATCGGCCGGTGAAGCGGGCCGGGGCTTCTCGGTGGTGGCCGAGGAAGTGCAGCGGCTGGCCGAACGCTCGGCCGACGCGACGCGCCAGATCTCGGCGCTCGTGAAGGCCATTCAGACCGACACGCAGGACGCCGTGGGCGCCATGGAGCGCTCCACGCAGGGTGTGGTCGAAGGGGCCAAGCTGTCCGACAACGCGGGCACCGCGCTGTCCGAGATCGACCGCGTGTCGCGCCGCCTGGCCGACCTCATCGAGCAGATCTCGCAGTCGGCGTCGCGCGAGGCCGATTCGGCCAACGTCGTGGCGGCCAACATCCAGCACATCTTCGCGGTGACCGAGCAAACCGGGGAAGGCACCCGCACCACGGCCCAGCAGGTGCGCGAGCTCTCGCAGATGGCGGAAGAACTGCGCCGATCGGTCGCCCGTTTCAAGATCGCCTGATGAAGCTCGCCGCGCGGCGCCCACTGGAAAACTGACAGATCAAAGAACGGCGAGCACCCAACGTGTCGACTCCAACCCCTGCCACGGCCCCCCTCGCCGGCAACATGCCGGCCAACGAAGACCTCGGGCCGCTGGCCTGGGTCCTGGGCGAGGTCCAGAAATCCATCGACAACGTCGGCAAGTCGCTGCGGCGCTTCGTGCGTGACACGGGCAGCGCTGCCGAACATGAAAGCGGCCCGCTGCAGATGGCCCGCCAGCAGCTGCACCAGTCGGTCGGTGCGCTGCAGATGGTGGGCAATCCGGCCCCGGCGCTGGTGCTCGGCGCCGTCGAATTCGCGGTGCAGGGCTTCATCGCCGAACCGCAGCGCTGCACCGACAGCGCCGTCCAGAAGATCGAGCGCGCCGGCTTTGCCGTCATCGATTTCCTGCAGGCGGTGCTGGCCGGCAAGCCGGTCTCGACCATCGGCCTGTTCCCGCAATACCGCGACGTGCTCGAACTGGTGGGCAACGAGCGCGTGCATCCGGCCGATCTCTGGAGCGTGGCGTGGCGCTGGGTCGAGGTGCGTCCCGCGCTGACCCAGGCCGCGCTGGCGGCCGATCCCGGCGTTCGCTCGCGGCTCGACCGCGAGGTGCTGCAGCTCGTGAAGACCGGCGATCCGCAGGCCGCCCGTCACCTGCATGCGCTGTGCCTCGGCCTCGGGCGCGGCGCGCTGCTGCCGCGCGTCGCGAGCTTCTGGACCCTGGCCGCGGGCTTCTTCGAGGGGCTGGCGCTGGCGCTGATTCCTGCCGACACCTACGTCAAGCGCGCCGCCTCGCGCGTGCTGCTGCAATACGCCACGCTCGCGCGCGGCGACAGCGCCGTGTCCGACCGCCTCGGCCAGGACCTGCTGTTCTTCTGTGCCCAGGCCGTGCCCACTGCCCAGCAGGAAGCCGCCACGCTGCGCACCGTGCGCGCCGCCTGGGGCGTGGCCGGCGAGCCGTACATCGACTATGCGGTCGAGCAGTTCGGCCGTTTCGATCCGCTGGTGCTCGCGCAGGCGCGCAAGCGCATCGAGACCGCCAAGGAAATGTGGTCGGCGCTTTCGGGCGGTGACATCACGCGCACGCGCCAGGTGGCCGACACCTTTGCGCAACTCGGCGAGTCGCTGCAGAAGCTGCATCCGCCGAGCCTGCCGATGGTCGAGGCGCTGACGCATGCGGTCGACGCCTCGGTGCGCTCTGGCCAGCCGCCCGACACCGAGCTCGCGATGGAGGTCGCCACCTCGGTGCTCTACCTCGAGGCCGCGCTCGAAGACCTCGACCCCAGCGATCCGCAGCTCACCGCGCGCACGCTGCAGCTCGCGGGGCGCATCGAGCGCGTGCGCGAAGGCGGCCATTCGGAGCCGCTCGAGCCCTGGATGGAGGACCTGTACCGCCGCGTCAGCGACCGCCAGACCATGGGCACCGTGGTCGACGAGCTGCGCAGCCACATGGGCGAACTCGAGAAGTCGCTCGACCAGTACTTCCGCCGCCCGACCGAGAAGGCGCTGCTGCGCACCGTGCCGAGCCAGCTGCTGCAGATGCGCGGCGTGTTCTCGGTGCTCGGCCTCGAGCAGGCCGCGGAGACCGTGCAGCGCATGCGCGACGACGTCGAGCAGATGCTGGTCGGCAGTGCCTCGCCGGTCGAGGAAATGCAGAGCTTCGACGCGCTCGGCAACAACCTGGGCGCGCTCGGCTTCCTGATCGACATGCTCGGCTACCAGCCGGCGCTTGCGAAGCGGTTGTTCGTGTTCGACGCCGAAGTCGGCGAACTCAAGCCCTTGATGGGCCGCCATGGCGACCATGCGGCGGCCGAAGCGCCCGCGCCCGGCCTGGCCGTGGGCGCCGACCCGGTGCTGAGCATCGAGGAGGTCGATGCCCAGATCGCCTCGAAGCTCGCGGCGCTCGCCGCGCCCGGCCGCAAGGCCAAGGCATCGCCGATCGAGGAATTCAGCCGCAAGGCCGACAGCTGGACCCAGAAGATCGCCGGCCCTGGCGCGCTGCCCGACACCGAGGTCACCGAACTCGAAGAAGACGACCTGCAGAACATCTTTCTCGAGGAAGCGCGCGAGGTGGTGCAGAACGGCCTGGCTGCGATCGACGAGCTCGGCAGCCATCCGGACGATACCGAGGAACTCACGATCCTGCGGCGCGCGTTCCACACGCTCAAGGGCAGCTCGCGCATGGTCGGCCTGACCGATTTCGGCGACGCCGCCTGGTCGTTCGAGCAGGTGCTCAACACCTGGCTCGCCGACCAGCGCGCCGCCACGCCCGAGCTGCTGTCGGGCACCCGCAAGGCGCTCGAGGAATTCAGCCAGTGGGTCGAGGCCATCGCCTCGGGCACGCCGCACGGCTGGCAGGCCGGACACTTCAGCCGCGTGGCGAATGCCCTGCTTGCAGGTGAAGCGGTGCCGGCGGCGCCGACCTGGGCCACCGGTGCCGATGCGCTCGCGGTCGCGGCCCGGCAGATCGCGGCCGAGCCGCCGGCGCTTGCACCCGCGCCCGCACCCGCACCCGCAGTGGCACCGCTTGCGATGCCGCAGCTTCCGGACCTGCCCGACCTGACACTGTCGCGGGAACTGCCGCGCGACGCCGCTTTCGAGTTTCCGGCCGAAGTGCCGCAGCCGTTCGATCGGTCGGAGCGCGACGACGATTTCGCCTCGACCGACTTCCTCGACTTCGACGCCAAGCCCGAATCCGGCATCGAAACCTTCGAAACCCTGACCGACGAGGATTTCGACATCTCGATGCCCGCGAAGCCGCAGCAGCAGCCCGAGGCGCTTGCGCCGGCCGCGCCGGAGGTACCGCCCCTCGAGGCGCTGCCCGATCTCGAGTGGGCGATCGAAGCGCCGCCCGAGGAAGAACCCGTCGCCGCCGCGGCCCTGCTGCTGCAGCCCGAGGAGGCATCTGCCCCGCCCGCCGTGGACGAAGCACCTGCCGCGGCCGAAGCGCCGCTGCCCGCCATCGAAGCGGCTGCGGAGCCTGTCGCAGAACCCGAGCCCGAGCCCGAAGCCGCCGAAACCCCGGCGCAGGTCGAGCCCGAGCCGCCTGTCGAACCAGCCGGCACCACCAGCGCGGAAGACCAGGTCAAGGTCATCGGTCCGCTGCGCATCGGCATCGCGCTCTACAACGTCTACCTGAACGAAGCCGACGAGTGGTCGCGCCAGCTCGCCACCGACGTCGGCGAATGGGCGCTCGAAACGCACGAGCGCCTGCCCGACTCGACCATCGCCCTCGCGCATTCGCTCGCCGGCAGTTCGGCCACGGTCGGCTTCCACAGCCTGTCGGGCATGGCCCGGCTGTTCGAGGCCGCGCTGCAGCATCTGCAGATGCAGGGCAGCGGCACGCGCGAGCAGGGCGTGGTGCTGGTGGCCGCCGCCGACGAGCTTCGCCGCCTGCTGCACCAGTTTGCCGCCGGCTTGCTGCGCGAGCCGTCCGAAGGCACGCTCCAGGCGCTGCGCGACATCGCCGCCGCGCCCATGCCTGCCGAGGCCGCCTTCCGCATGGAACCGCGCCCGGTCCCGATGCCGGCACCGGGGGGCATCGCCGACGTGGCGCTGGACGATTCCGAAGACGCCCTCGACGTGAGCGACGCGGTCGACGTCGACCTGTTCCCGATCTTCGAGGAAGAGGCGGCGGAACTGCTGCCACAGCTCGCCCAGGCACTGCGCCAATGGGCGCACCATCCCGACGACAGCGCGCCGCGCGCCTCGGTGCTGCGCACGCTGCACACGCTCAAGGGCAGCGCCCGGCTGGCCGGCGCGATGCGCCTCGGCGAGCGGGCGCATCGCATGGAGTCAGAGATCGAGTTGCTCGGCACCCAGGGGGCGGCCGACCGCGGCGAGATCGAGAAGCTGCTTGCACGCCTCGATGCGCTGCAGGCCACCTTCGACGCACTGCGCGCCGCCGACGATGCCACCCAGGCCGAAGTGGCCGAGCGCATGACCTCGGCCTCTGCCACATCGCCCGGCGTCCAGCTGGTGCAGGTGGCCGCCGAATCGGCCGCTGCCGCCGGCGATCAAGACACCCCGGCCGCCGCGAACGACGAGGACGAAGCCGGCGCCGCATCCGAGGACCCGACCGCGGCCGTGCCCGCCGCCGCTGCGCTGCTGCCGCGTTCCGCGCCCGCGCTGCTCATGCCGCTGCGCCCGGCCTCGGGCCAGGCGGTGCGCATCCGCACCCAGCTGCTCGACCGCCTCGTGGCGCAGACCGGCGAGGTCATCATCACGCGCTCGCGCCTCGAGGCCGAGCTCGGCCAGCTGCGCGCCTCGCTCGCCGACCTCACGGGCAACCTCGACCGCCTGCGCCAGCAGCTGCGCGACATCGAGGTGCAGGCCGAAAGCCAGATGCAGTCGCGCCTCGCGCAGGCCAAGGATTCGCAGCAGAGCTTCGATCCGCTCGAGTTCGACCGCTTCACGCGGGTGCAGGAGCTCACGCGCATGATGGCCGAGTCGGTCAACGACGTGGCCACGGTCCAGCGCACGCTGCAGAAGACGGTGCAGGCCACCGAAGACGACCTCAGCGTGCAGGCGCGCCAGACGCGCGAACTGCAGCGCGGCCTGCTGCGCACGCGCATGGTGGAGTTCGAGGGAATTTCCGAGCGCCTCTACCGCGTGGTGCGCCAGGCCTCGAAGGACACCGGCAAGCAGGTGCGCCTCGACATCGTCGGCGGCTCCATCGAAATGGACCGTGGCGTGCTCGACCGCATGACGCCGGCCTTCGAGCACCTGCTGCGCAACTGCGTGGCGCACGGCATCGAAACGGCCGACGCGCGCGCACAGGCCGGCAAGGAGCCGAGCGGACTGATCGCGATCGAGCTGCACCACGAAGGCAACGACGTGTCGGTGAGCTTCCGCGACGACGGCGCCGGCCTCGACCACGGCCGCATTGCCGAACGTGCCCGCACGCTCGGCCTGCTCGCGCCTGGCCAGGAACTGTCGCCCGACGAAGCCACCGAGCTGATCTTCAAGCCCGGCTTCTCCACCGCGGGGCAGGTCTCGGAACTGGCCGGCCGCGGCATCGGCATGGACGTGGTGCGCGCGCAGATCGCCGCGCTCGGCGGCCGCATCGAGACGCACAGCACCCCGGGGCAGGGCACCACCTTCAAGTTGGTGCTGCCGCTCACCACCGCCGTCACCCACGTGGTGATGCTGCGCGCAGGCGAGGTGTCGATCGGCGTGCCGTCGAACCTGGTGGAGCTGGTGCAGCGCGTGGGCGCTGCCGATCTCGAGGCTGCGTACCGGCAGGACAGCCACCGTTTCGGCAGCGAACAGGTGCCCTTCTATTGGGCGGGCGCGCTGCTGCAGGCCTCGGCGCGCAGCGAGCAGTTCGCGGGCAAGAACAACACCGTGGTGATCGTGCGCAGCGCGGCACAGCGCGTGGCGCTGCACGTCGACGAAGTGCTGGGCAACCAGGAAGTGGTGGTCAAGAACCTCGGCCCGCAGCTGGCACGCCTGCCGGGACTCGCGGGCATCTCGGTGCTCGCCTCGGGTGCGGTGGCTCTGATCTACAACCCGGTGGCGCTTGCGGCCGTGCACGGCGAGCAGGCGCGCAGGCGCCAGGCCGCGGCGCTGGCCGCGCCTGCGCAGGCGGCCGATACGGCCGGCGAAAACGGCGCGTCGGATACACCGCTCGCCCCGCCGGTGGCGCAGATCCCGCTGGTGCTGGTGGTCGACGACTCCATCACCGTGCGCCGCGTCACGCAGCGCCTTCTGCAGCGCGAAGGCTACCGTGTGTCGCTCGCGGCCGATGGCCTGCAGGCGCTCGAGCGGCTGCAGCAGGAGCGCCCGGCCGTGGTGCTGTCGGACATCGAGATGCCGCGCATGGACGGTTTCGACCTGGCGCGCAACATCCGCGCCGACAGCGCGATGGCCGGCTTGCCGATCATCATGATCACCTCGCGCATCGCCGAGAAGCACCGCGACTATGCGCGCACGCTCGGTGTGAACCACTACCTCGGCAAGCCCTATTCCGAAGACGAGCTGCTGCGTTTGGTGCGCGCCTACACGAGCGAGCCCGCGGCCCTGGCGGCGACCTGAGCGCGGGCACGCTCAAGGTCGGCTTCGACGCGCGGGCTTGTTGTCCGCGCCGCGCGCGGCGCCGTAGCGGTGCAGCGTCTGCGCGCGCGCCTCGGCATGGTCGACCACCGGCTTCGGATAGGTCTCGCCGAGCGTGATGCCGGCGGCCTCGAGCTCGACCGGCGACGCGGCCCACGGCGCGTGGATCGCGGCATTCGACAGGCCCGCCAGCTCCGGCAGGTAACGCCGGATGAACTTGCCTTCGGGGTCGAAGCGCTCGCTCTGCGTGACGGGGTTGAAGATCCGGAAGTAGGGCTGCGCGTCGCAACCACTTGAGCTGGCCCACTGCCAGCCGCCGTTGTTGGAGGCGAGCTCGAAGTCGTTGAGGTGCAGCGCAAAGTAGCGCTCGCCGCGCCGCCAGTCCAGCCCCAGGTCCTTGCAGAGAAAGCTGGCCACCACCATGCGCAGCCGGTTGTGCATGTAGCCGCTCTGGTTGATCTGGCGCATGGCCGCATCCACCAGTGGGTAGCCGGTGCGGCCCTGGCACCAGGCGTCGAACAGCTGGTCGGCGTGCTTGCCGTGGTGCCACTGGATCTTGTCGTACTCGGGGCGGAAGCTCTTCGACTCGCCGTTCGCGTGCACGTGCGGGAAGTGCGCCAGGATCTGGAAGTAGAAGTCGCGCCAGATCAGCTCGCTGAGCCAGGTCGATGCGCCCGGGTTGCCGCCCAGCGACAGCTGGTGCGCCACGCCCGCCACCTGGCGGATCGACACCGTGCCGAAGCGCAGGTGCACGCCCAGGTAGCTCGGCCCGCGCACCGCCGGAAAGTTGCGCGCAGCGTCGTACCGGTCGATGCGCTGGAAGAAATCTTCGAACAGCGCCGCCGCCCCCGCGCTGCCGGGCGGAATGCCGAGCTCGGCCAGGTTGGTGGCGGCAAAGCCGATGTCGCCCAGCGCAGGTATCGGCGCGCGGTGCGGCTCGGGCGGTGGCGCGAGCGCTTCGGCATAGGCCCGCACCGGGTAGGGCTTGAGGAAGAAGTCGTCCACCTTCGCGAGCCAGGCTCGCTTGTAGGGCGTGAAGACCGTGTAGGGCTGGCCCACCTTGGTCAGCACCTCGTCGCGGTCGAACACGTTCGTGTCCTTGTAGGTGTGAAAGCTCACGCCCGCATTGGCCAGCGCGCCGAGCACCTGGGCGTCGCGCGCCAGCGCGTCGGGCTCGTCGTCGCGGTTGGCGAAGACCGCCTGCACGTCCATCTCGTGGGCCAGCGCCGGCACCTCGTCGACCGCGGCGGCATGCCGCACGATCAGCCCGCCGCCGAGCGCCTGCAGCTCGGCGTCGAGCGCCACGAGCGATTCGCGGATGAATTCGACCCGCCGGTCGGCCCGCGGCAGCGGGTCGAGGATCGGCCGGTCGAAGACGAAAACGCACAGCAGCTGGCGGCAGCTGCGCAGCGCGTGGTAGAGCGCTGCGTTGTCGTCCACGCGCAGGTCGCGGCGAAACCACATGAGCCCTTTTGGATAGGGCTTGTCGACGGCCAGTAAAATCGGAGGCATATGGCTGCCGATTCTGCCCCGATGAACCTCACGCATCACTTTCTGATCGCGATGCCGGGGATGGAAGATAAAACTTTCAACCGCAGCGTCGTCTACCTTTGCGAGCACAGCGAGCGCGGCGCCCTCGGGCTCGTGATCAACAAGCCCAGCGACATCAACCTCAAGGTGCTGTTCGAGAAGATCGAGCTCCACCTGTCGCGCCCCGAGATCGGCGACGCCCCCGTGTTCCAGGGCGGACCGGTCCAGACCGAGCGCGGCTTCGTGCTGCACGAGCCGGTGTTCTCGCACGCCGAAAAGCCCGACGAATCGGTCTACGCCTCGACCATGACCATTCCCGGCGGGCTCGAGATGACCACCTCGAAGGACGTGCTCGAGGCGCTGGCCACCGGCGCCGGCCCGCGCAAGGTGCTGGTCTCGCTCGGCTATGCGGCCTGGGGCGAGGGGCAGCTCGAGTCGGAACTGGCCGAGAACAGCTGGCTCACCGTGGGCGCCGATCCGGCCGTGATCTTCGACACGCCGATCGAGCAGCGCTACGACAAGGCGCTGCTGCTGCTCGGGCTCGAGGCCTGGAAGCTGTCCCCGGAAGCGGGGCACGCGTGATGGCTGCCGCCATGACGGACGCTCCTTCTTCTACTTCCGCCGTTTCCGTTCCCGCCCACTTCCAGAGCTTCCTGGCCTTCGACTTCGGCGCCAAGCGCACCGGCGTGGCCAGCGGCAATCGGCTGCTCGGCACCGCCACGCCGCAGGCGACCATCAAGGCCGAGGGCGCCGATGCCCGCTTCGCGCAGGTCGAGGCCCGCATCCGCGAATGGCAGCCCGATGCGCTGGTGGTCGGCGTGCCCTGGCACCCCGACGGCGCCCCGCACGAGAACACCCGCCGCGCGCAGAAGTTCGCGCGCCAGCTGCGCGGGCGGTTCAATCTGCAGGTGTTCGAGGTCGACGAGCGCTACAGCACGACCGAGGCGCTGGCCTCGGGCGCGCGCGACGCCGACGCGGCCTCGGCCTGCATCATCCTGGAGCAATTCCTGAGGAGTCTTCCGTGAGTTCCAATCCCGCCATTCCCGACGCAGAAGCGCTCTATACCCAGCTGCTCGCCGGCGTGAAGGCGCTGATGCGCGCCGACACCCGGCTGGTCGGCATCACCTCCGGCGGCGCCTGGCTCGTGGAGCGGCTGCAGAAGGACCTCGGCCTCGCCGGCGCGCCCGGCGTCATCTCGTCGGCCATGCACCGCGACGACTTCGCGCGCCGCGGCCTCTCGGCCAGCGCGCAGACCGCGCTGCCGTTCGACGTGAACGGCGCCGACGTGCTGCTGCTCGACGACGTGCTCTACACCGGCCGCACCATCCGCGCCGTGCTCAACGAGCTGTTCGACTTCGGCCGGCCGGGTTGCGTGCGGCTCGCCGTGCTGGTCGACCGCGGTGGGCGCGAACTGCCGGTGGCGGCCGATTTCGCGGCCGCCCGGCTCACGCTGCCGGCCTCGCAGCTGCTGGCCCTGGCGCGCGCCGACGACGGGGCCTTCAGCCTCAAGGTCGAGGAAAGCAACTAGGCGAACGACCCCATGCTCTACAAGCGAAACCCCCAGCTCAACAAGAACGGCGAGCTCATCCACCTGCTGTCGATCGAGGGCCTGCCCAAGGACATCGTCACGCACATCCTCGACACCGCGGCCAACTTCACGAGCGTGAGCGACCGCGAGGTCAAGAAGGTGCCGCTCTTGCGGGGCAAGAGCGTGTTCAACCTGTTCTTCGAGAACTCCACGCGCACCCGCACCACCTTCGAGATCGCGGCCAAGCGGCTGTCGGCCGACGTCATCAACCTCGACATCGCGCGTTCGTCGGCCACCAAGGGCGAATCGCTGCTCGACACCATCGCCAACCTGAGCGCCATGGCGGCCGACCTGTTCGTGGTGCGCCACAGCGAGTCGGGCGCGCCGTACCTGATCGCGCAGCATGTCGCGCCGCACGTGCACGTGGTGAACGCCGGCGACGGCCGCCATGCGCACCCCACGCAGGGGCTGCTCGACATGTACACGATCCGCCACTACAAGAAGGATTTCTCGAACCTCACGGTCGCGATCGTCGGCGACGTGCTGCATTCGCGCGTGGCGCGCTCCGACATCCACGCGCTCACCACGCTGGGCTGCGCCGAGGTGCGCGTGGTCGGCCCCAAGACCCTGGTGCCCACCGACATGGCCGGCATGGGCGTGCGCGTGTGCCACACGCTCGAAGAAGGCATCCGCGGCTGCGACGTCATCATCATGCTGCGGCTGCAGAACGAGCGCATGAGCGGCGCGCTGCTGCCGTCGTCGCAGGAGTTCTTCAAGACCTTCGGCCTCACGCCCGAGAAGCTGCAGCTCGCCAAGCCCGATGCGATCGTCATGCACCCGGGGCCGATCAACCGCGGCGTCGAGATCGACTCGGCCGTGGTCGACGGCAGCCAGAGCGTGATCCTGCCGCAGGTCACTTTCGGCATCGCGGTGCGCATGGCGGTCATGAGCATCGTCGCAGGTAACGAAGCATAAAAATGTTGCTCGCCCCCAGTCTTCGCGCACTTCGTGTCGCTTCGCCAACCCCCTACCGGGGGCAACACCAGTGGCCCGGCGAAGCCGGTTCCACGGTGTTCCTCGAGAAGGCCATGACAGCCACCGGAAGTAGAGACGCATGAACATCCACATCACCAATGGGCGTGTCGTCGATCCCGCCTCGGGCACCGACAAGCAGGCCGACATCGCCGTCGCCGATGGCCGCATCGCCGGCATCGGCAGCATGCCCGCCGGCTTCAAGGCCGAGCGCACCATCGATGCCGCGGGCTGCATCGTCGCCCCCGGCCTCGTCGACCTCGCCGCGCGGCTGCGCGAGCCCGGCTACGAGCACGAGGGCATGCTCGAGAGCGAAATGGCCGCGGCCGTCGCGGGCGGCGTGACCAGCCTAGTGTGCCCGCCCGACACCGACCCCGTGCTCGACGAGCCCGGCCTCGTCGAGATGCTCAAGTTCCGCGCCGAGAAGCTGCAGGGCGCGCGCCTGTTCCCGCTTGGCGCGCTCACGCGCGGCCTTGCCGGCGGCGTGCTGACCGAAATGGCCGAGCTCACCGAGGCCGGCTGCATCGGCTTCAGCCAGGCCGACGTGCCGCTGGCCGACACCCAGGTGCTGCAGCGCGCGCTGCTCTACGCCAGCACCTTCGGCTACACCGTCTGGCTGCGCCCGCAGGACCGCGACCTCGGCAAGGGCGTGGCCGCCAGCGGCCCGCTCGCCACGCGGCTCGGCCTCTCGGGCGTGCCCGTGTCGGCCGAGACGATCGCCATCTTCACCATCGTCGAGCTCATGAAGAGCACCGGCGCGCGCGTGCACCTGTGCCGCATCTCCAGCGCCGCCGGCGTCGCGCTGGTGCGCGAGGCCAAGGCGCGCGGGCTGCCGCTCACCTGCGACGTCAGCATCAATTCGCTGCACCTCGCCGACACCGACATCGGCTTCTTCGACAGCCGCGCGCGCCTCAACCCGCCGCTGCGCCAGCAGGGCGACCGCGATGCGCTCTCGGCCGGCCTGGCCGACGGCACCATCGACGCACTGGTGTCCGACCACACGCCCGTCGAGGCCGACGCCAAGACGCTGCCCTTTGCCGAAGCCGAACCCGGCGCGACCGGCCTCGAGCTGCTGCTGCCGCTCGCGCTGCAATGGGCCGAGCGCAGCGGCACCGGCCTGGCGCGCGCCATCGAGGCGATCACCGCCGCGCCCGCACGGCTGCTCGCCGCGGCCGATGCAGCCAGCGGCATCGGGCGGCTGTCGGTCGGCGGCGTGGCCGACCTCTGCGTCGTCGATCCGGCGCTCGAATGGCAGGTGCAGCCCGAGGCGCTCCGCAGCCAGGGCAAGCACACGCCGTTCGCCGGCTACCCGATGCAGGGGCGCGTGCGCCACACGCTGGTCGCGGGCCGCGTCGTCCACGGCTGAAATGCTGCATTCGCTGAAGGCCTGCCGGCGCCTGCTGCATGCGGTGGTGCATGTGCTCGGCGGCTGGTGGACGATCCGCTTCACCTTTCCGCGCCTCACGCCGGCCGAGCGCAACGCGCGCGTGCAGGCGTGGTCGCTGCGCCTGCTCCAGATCATGGGCGTCACGCTCGAGGTGCAGGGCACGCCGCCTGCGCACGGGCCGGTGCTGGTGATCTGCAATCACCTCTCGTGGCTCGACATTTCCAGCATCCATGCCGCCTGCCACCTGCGCTTCGTCTCCAAGGCCGGCGTCCGGCACTGGCCGGTGATCGGCACGCTCGCCTCGGGCGCCGGTTCGCTTTACATCGAGCGCGAGCGCCAGCGCGACGCGCTGCGCGTGGTGCACCACATGACCGAGGCGCTGCGCAATGGCGACATGATCGGCGTGTTCCCCGAAGGCACCACCAGCGACGGACGCGGGCTGCTGCCGTTTCACGCCAACCTGCTGCAGGCCGCCATATCGTCCGGCGCGCCCATCGTTCCCGCCGCGCTGCGCTTTGCCGATGCGGCCACCCGCGAAACCAGCCAGGCACCGCGCTACATCGGCGACGACAACCTGCTGACTTCGCTCTGGAACACCCTGCGCGCGCCGCCCTTGCTGGCCATCGTGCGCTTCGGCGAGCCGCAGGACTCTCACGGCCGCGCCCGCCGCGAGTGGGCTCAGTCGCTGCACGCGGATGTGCAGCAGCTGCGGCGCGAGACGCACTGAGGCGCGGGCTTTCCAGCCTCCATCTCATTAAAAAAAAGCGCTCCCGGGGGAGCGCTTAACGACGCACGAATGCGCCGTGAGGAGGAAATGGACCGTCCGGCAGTCGCCCCCGAACGGTGATCGAAGAGTGGGCGCTCCCCGGCCGGGCGCTTGCGGGAGAAGTCAGTTCGTGGACGTGGGCGAGTGCCTACATCCGTGCCACGGCTATGGCGGCGATGAAGATTGCCAAACCTGCGAAGGCTGGATGCGCCGCATCATCGAGGCTCTCGAATCAAAGGAGCCGGACATGACGTTGAAAAGGTTGCGCAAGGTGCTGGGCGGTGCCATCTCGCTCGCGGGCGCGGTGGTGCTCGTGACGCAGCACCTGTAGCGAGCGGACCGCGCCGCGGCTTCGAAGCCTGCGGGGCGCTCTAAATGTCACCTGAGTTGACAATTTTGTAAGTTGAATGCGGCATTTGTCGCTTTCGCTAACAAGTATTGTCGCCTTTGTGCGACGACCGAGCCGTTGATGAACACTTTCGAAGGACATCCGGCGGCGTTTACAGGTTGGCATGCGACCTGCGATGGAGAGTGGGCCCCGGGGGTGTTCCTCCGGAGATTTTTTCCAACCCTCTCCAAGGATTTGTTCTATGAACCACCGCACGCTCGCGCGCCGCGCACAAGCCGGCTTTACGCTGATCGAACTGATGATCGTTGTGGCGATCATCGGTATCCTGGCCGCTATCGCTATTCCGCAGTACCAGACGTATGTTGCGAAGTCGCAGGTTTCGCGCGTGATGTCGGAAACTGGCTCGCTCCGCACAGCCATCGAAGCCTGCGTTCTGGACGGCAAGATCACTCCTCTTGCCCTGGGCACCGCTCCTACCCTCCCCGCTCACTGCGACGTCGGCGCTACCCGAAGCAATCTGCTCGGTGGAACTGTGGCGGTCTATGACGGTTTGAACGTGACCATCGGAGAAACCGCGTCGGCCGCCTCTACGATTGTGGCGACGTTCGGCGGAAGCGCGGCCGTGTCCCTCAATGACCAGACGTTGACCTGGACGCGCGATGGAGCCACGGGTACTTGGACCTGCGCCACCACCGTTGACCAAAAGTACCGCCCTACTGGCTGTGCTGGCGGCACCGGCACTGGCACCGGCACCGGCACGACCTGATAGCGCACCCCTAAGCTAAGCCGTCTGGAGCGCCCCGCGGGGCGCTCTTTTTATCGTGTCTGGCAAGTTCCGCATTAGCCTCTACGTCATCCTGGTTTGCGTTATTTTTCTTCCCTGGTTCGCGTGGGAGACAGACCGCAACATGGTGCGTAAATCGGTCTACCCGCTGACAGGTCACCTGGCCGCCTGGTCGACACGTTGCGATGAAGGGACCCCGCCCTGGCTCAAGAAGGCGGCCGGTGCGTTGGCCATCCGCTACGCTTCACCGACCAATCAGTTGGTCTTCGTCAGCGCCTCGGGCCAGCAGTCGGGGTGCATCAATGGCTGGCTGGACATTCCCTTACTGAGCCCGCGCACAACCCCGGAAACACGCTTCCGATTTGCAAGCCTCTCGAAGGTTGTCGCATTCATCGGGCTGGCGCAGCCCGACCTTGTGGCGGACACCCGTTGGCTGGACGATGGCCTGGCTCGGATCCTGAAGGTGCCTCCCCCTTACCAAGACGCCAGGATTGAGCAGATCCGGATCCGCCACCTGCTCAATCACTCGGCCGGTTTTGACCGCATGCGGGCGACGGACCCGATGGTCGTCAACAAGAAGACGCCTTGGTGCCCCGGGAAAGTGGGCGAGTTGGCGCATACGCCTTTGCAGTTCTCGCCCGGCACGCGCTATGCCTATGCCAATTTGGGCTACTGCTTGGCAGCCGTGGCCTATGAACAGCGCTTTGGCCGCAGCTTGTGGAATACGCTGGAACAGGACATGCATCTCTCCCGCTATGGCGTGGACTATCTATACCGAGCTGACTCACCGGTCGTGTACAACTTCATGAATGAACCTGTGCGCGGACCAAACTTCATCGAGGACTTCGACTGGCACGCCCTGAAGGCGTCTATGGGGATGACGGGCCACGCGGCAGGTCTGGCCCGCTTCATTGGCGCACACAGGAAACCCTTGGCACTGGCGCGTGGCATGCACGACAGCGACGTCGCCTGTAACGAGCGGGCGCCGGAGAGTTGCTATGACGGATTTCTGGAGCGGCGCCGGCTGGGCGATACCCCGGTCTGGCTGCAGCGTGGCTATCTCTATGGAATGGCGTCTCTGTTCCTGATGGACCAGCAAGGCAACTTCATCGTTTGGCTGGGCGCCGGCAGCGTGAGTCCGCTCACGTTGGCAAACGATTTTTTGGGGCAGTCGCTCATCGAAGGAATCGCGAGCAATGCAAATCCGTAGCGACTTTCGCACCGCCGTGATTGCACTGGGTGCGCTTGTGCTGCCGATGCTGCCTGGATTGGCAGCGAGCCGGGCATTGCAGGTATATCGCCCCTGGTTCTGGGCAGAGTTTCTGGTGCTTGCACTCGTCACTCGCGGCCGACCGGTCGCGTTTGCATGCGGATTGGCGCTCCTTTGGATGGCGGACTTTCTGTTCTCGTTCGCGCAGGTCAACTTGTCATCGAACTATGGCGAGGTGATGGACCTTCTCAGTTTCATTCCGTATGCGAATGTGGGCTGGATCCTCGGCGGTGTGGCCGGACTCGCCGCGTTGATCGCCTGGGGCTATGTCTGCGTCCGGGTTCACCGAGCGGGTTCGGCAGGCCGGCCGATGCTCTTGTGGTCGTTGCTGCTGTTGGGCGTCGCGCTCGCAGTGCCGCCCCTCAACGGCTTCGAGCACGAGGAGGGAAAGTTATATGGAATTCGCCATGCCAAGTTGGCTGGTTCCTGGGGTCTGGACAGCCAATACATGCAGAGCTCATTGGGGTTCTACGAAGAGGGCTATGCGCCCGACGTGGGAACGTTCCGGTCCATCGGCCCCGGTCAGTCGGCGATCAGTCGCCTGCCAGATCAAGCAAAGGCACCCGACAAACTGCTTCTGGTCGTCGTCGAGTCGTGGGGGCTAGCGCGCGATCCGGCAGAGAACCAGTTCTGGCGAGATCTCTGGCACTCGCCCGCGTTGCGGGAGGTGGATGCGGGCGCATTTGCGTCTCGAATCCCGACGATCAGTGCAGAGTTTCGCGAGCTCTGCGGGTTCATCCCGCAGAGCCTGAGGATCGACGCTGTGCCGCGAAGTGTCGAATGCCTTCCCAATCGGCTGCACGCGCAGGGCTGGCAGACGCAAGCATTTCATGGCGCGTCGTCGAAGATGTACAAGCGCGCCGAGTGGTACCCGCTGATCGGCTTCCAACGCTCCTACTTCTTGCCTGAACTCCTCGCCGGTGGCGGCAAGCTATGCGCAAATGTCCCGGGTACTTGCGACTACAGCATTGCCGATCGCGTTGTGCAGACCTTGCATCAAGAGGGGAAGCAACTCACGTATTGGATGACGCTCAATGCCCATACCCCGTACAAAACGTCGGACCTGAGTGCTCCCGGCGTCATGGGCCAAGTGTGTCCGCGATTGAAGCTGAAGGATGCGCGCTGCGTTCACGCCGCGTTGCTGTACGACTTCATGCAGTCGCTCAGAGCGGCCTTGTTGAGCAACCCAGTTCCAGGCCTTCGGGTCGTCCTTGTGGGCGACCACGCACCCAAGTTCTTCGATGCTGCCTCTCGCGACGCAATCGACGAAGAGTCGGTGCCGTATTTGATCCTCGATGTCGTCGACCAGGTCTTGGCAGAGGCCGGTCACTGAGGGAACAACGGACATGAGCGACCGATACGACGCGCGCAGTGTGCAAATGGGCTTCACTGTTGATTTCCATCCAGAAGTGACCCACTAATCCCGGCGATTTCCATCCAAATCTGACCCACGTAAGAACCCTAAC
>NZ_JBDGJQ010000020.1:0-33100 GCF_057656815.1 Variovorax sp. Soil_C_39 | reverse complement strand
TGAGCCGCCAGGCTCGCAAAGAGGGTGGGTCAATATTGGATGGAAATGCCGGGTCAGGATTGCATGGAACTCAACACTCCGCGGACCAAACGCGAGGCCAGAAGACCTTGACTTCAAGCGTGTCGTTGCGGGTCGGGTTCGTTTGGACTTCCAGCGTCGGACGCGGCTCTACGATGCTGGCGACCGGGCTTGGCGCGGAAAGCCGGAGCGCGAACGAGGCGGTTCGCTAGATGGACAATTCCTCAGCGTCCTGTTCGCCTGGCTCATCGAAGGCGGTGGCAGTGGCGACCGCGACCTCGATACTCGTTTGGCGCTGCGCATCTGGGAATACGACGCCACTCGCGCCAAGGCGGGCGAAAGGAAGGAGCGCGGTGAGTACGACTTGCCGAGCCAGGACCTCGGCTATGACGTCCTTCTGAAGCTGGGAGCTTTGTCGATTGCCGCGCCCGCAGGGAAAGATCGCGCGATTTGGGAACCCGTTCTCGCCCACGGACCGGCCGCACACTACGCGCTGCGGCACTTCATTCGTGGGTTGTTCCTGCGCCTCGCGAAAGGTGACGACCCGGTGGCATTCGAGCGCGTCTGGTGGGCCACCGCGGAGTTTGGCCTCGCCGCCGATTGGTCTCAACCCGGCCTCTGGTTCCACGGCGAGCGCTTGATTTGCGACCTGCTTGGCTTCGGGCACGAGGATGCCCTGTCCCTGCTGCCCTCGGGCGCGGCTCTGCGGATGAAGGATCTCTACGCACGCTGGGCCGCCGCGCGACTGACTCGCGACGAAGAATGCGTCACACGTTTCTGCCACTTCCTGGCGACAAAGTTCGGAGCCCCACTTCGGCTTGACGGGCTTCGCTGGCTCGCAGCCATGCTCAAGGAACGCGAGCCTTCAAATCGCTGGTACCGCGAGGGTACTGGCGACGCATTGGTGGAGCTGGTGGCGGCGGCATTGAGTTCCGACGCGCAGGCCCTGTCGCAACACGCTCAGTCGCGGCAAGCGCTTGTCGAGATAGCTGCTGCACTTGCAGCTATCAACATCCCGACCGCCCTGACTCTCCAAGAGCGCATTAGGCGGCTGCGATAGCGGTGGGGAGCAGGCTTCACATGGTCGGGGACGAAATTTTGTTCGAAGTCCCAATCTGAATGTCTGCGTTTGCACCGCATGCGGTCGTTGACGGACCGGCTCGCGGAAGTCGGCTTTCGCTGCGAAGCGGGCAGTCGGAACCGTCAATCAGATGACAGCATGCGAGCGAAAAGCGGTCACGGCTGGTATGGGGTGTGGTCACCTCGATGAGTCGGGATGCCCATTGCTGCCACAACTTATTGCCCCCTTCTACAGCTCGACTTAGCTGGGTTTGCCGCCAAGTTTCCAGTCGATGAAATGCTGACGTGATGCCTTAGTGCCTTAGTGCCTTAGTGCCTTAGTGCCTTAATGCGCCCCTTGGAGGGCATGGCCACCAGACTGGTGGCCGAAGGATCCGGCCGCTGAATGAAGGCGCCCGCTGACAAGCGTGCCGTCTTCTTTCCGGCGCCCGGCGGTTGCGAATATTGCGTTTAATGCGTATATTTCGCTTGAGGCGTCGGCGTAGCGCCAGCTATGAAAGGACCCAGCATGACCCAGATACTCGACCCAGCCAGCGAAATGGAAGCGGAAATGGCCGGCGCGGCGACGGCGTGCCTGGTCGCGGCTCTGGACCACTCCAATGCAAAAGCCGTCAAGGTGACCATCGAAATGGACGGGGACGGCAAGGGCGAAGCCCCGGTGCTGCTTCTGCCTCCGCGTGCCTTGCACTTCCTTGCCGACGTGCTGCGCCAGATGGCCAAGCGCGAGCCGATGATGCTCGTCCCGCAGAAGCTGGAGCTCACGACGCAGCAAGCCGCGGCACTTCTGAATGTGTCGCGCCCCTTCGTGATCAAGGAGATCGAGGCTGGCCGGCTGAAGTGCCGGCTGATCAACCGGCACCGCCGCATCGAGTTCGAAGAGCTCATGCGCTACAAGGACGAGCAGAAGCAGCGGTCGGCCGGCGCCCTCAAGCGATTGAACGACCTCTCCCAGGAGATGGGCGAGGAGCTGTGAGTGGCGGGAAGCGCCAAGTACACGGCAGTGCTCGACGCCAACGTCTTGTACCCGGCGTTGCTGCGCGACGTGCTGCTCAGCCTGGCCGACGCGGACCTCTATAGCGCGAAGTGGTCCGTCCACATCCGCGATGAGTGGACGCGCAGCCTGCTGCGGGACCGGCCCGGCATGGGAGTCCAAGTTGCCGCTGCTGCGCAAGCCATGGAGGACGCCATTCCGGACTGCCTCGTCTCAGGCTACGAACACCTGATCGAGGGCCTGAAACTGCCGGACCCGGATGACCGCCACGTGCTGGCGGCCGCGATCACTGGACACGCGGATGCGATCGTCACATGGAACGAGAAGGACTTTCCCAGGGAAGTGCTGGACCCGTTCGGCATCGAGGTGCAGACGCCCGACGAATTCGTCCTCAATCAGTTGATGCTGGAGAAGCTCACCGCGCTCGCGGCTTTGAAGCGAATGCGCGAGCGCTGGGCCCGGCCGCAGTACGACGCGATCGCGTTGGTCGCCCTGCTCGAGAAGCGCGGGTTGCCCCAGACTGCGGCGCACCTGCGCGATGTCGTGGCACTCATCTAGCTGGCTTGGCAGGCGCGCGCGGCCTTGGCGCTATGTCATCTGGCGCGGCGTCAAGGGAATCACGTCGGCACCGATGCGCAGCTTGTCCAGGTAGTCCGCCCAGCGCTGCATCATTTCCCGGCGCGCGGGGAGATGTGCGGTGCGGTTGTACGCACGACCGTTGGTATCCCTGACCATGTGGGAGAGCTGGTGCTCGATGAAGTCCACGCGCTCGCCAAGCACCTCATCCATGATCGTCCGCGCGGTTGCCCTGAAGCCGTGAGCCGTATGGACCTCGGCACTGTAGCCCATCCCGCGCAGAGCGGCATTGATCGTGTTCTCGCTCATGGGGCGTTCACCCGTCCGTATGCTGGGAAACACAAACCGTCCATGCCCTGTGATCGGGTGGAGGTTTCGCAGAATCTCCACCGCTTGGGTTGCGAGCGGCACGACGTGATCGACCTTCATTTTCATCTTCGGGCCGGCGATGCGCCACTCGGCCGCGTCCAGATCGATCTCAGCCCATTCCGCGGTGCGCAACTCGCCAGGGCGGACAAACAGCAGAGGGGAAAGCTTCAGCGCGGCAACGGTAGTGGGGTGGCCGCTATAGGCATGGATCGAGCGCATCAGGTCTCCGACGCGCTTGGGCTCGGTGATGGCCGCGAAGTGCTTGGTTGCTTTCGAGGCCAGAGCTTCGCTCAGGTCGGCGGTTACGTCCCTCTCAGCCAATCCTGACACCACTGCGAAGCGAAACACCTGCCCGCAAAGCTGCTTGACGCGATGGGCGGTATCGATAGCGCCGCGTGCTTCCAGCTTGCGGACAACCCGCTCCAGAATGTCGCGCGGACCGATGGTGGACATGGGCATCTTGCCGATGAAGGGGAACACGTCCTTCTCGAGCCATGTCTTGACCTTGAGCTGCGTTCCACTCGCTCGTTTGGCCGCGGTCTTTCCCAGCCACTCGCGCGCAACCGCTTCGAACGTATTCGCCGCTGCGTCGGCGCGGGCTCTCTTTTCTTCGCGCTTGGCCGCGCTCGGGTCAATCCCGTCTGCCAGCAGTTCGCGGGCGGCGGCGCGGCGATCCCGAGCTTTGGCCAGCGAAACCTCTGGATAGGTTCCCAGCGCAAGCGTTTTCCGCTTGCCGGCGAAGGTGTAATCCAGTCGCCAGTATTTCCCGGCAGTCTTCACCAACAGGTACATGCCGGCGCCGTCGGCATATTTGTCGCCGATGGCCTTCCCGGTGGGCTTCACCTGCCTAACAAACGTGTCCGTCAGTGCCATCTCCACTCCTTAACGGTATCTCGTCACGAGGGTTTCCGGGATACCGGCAAAAGTGACGGTATTTCTGTGCGATGGGATGCTACGCCGCGTGTCGTCGCGAGGCAAAGAAAAACCCGCTACGCCTTGGGGCGTGCGGGTTTCTAATGTGGGGTGAGACGCCGTAAACCGGGTCCTTGGTGCCTTCGACAGGAATCGAACCTGTATCTGAGTCTTAGGAGGACCCCGTTCTATCCATTGAACTACGAAGACGGCAGCGGCCCGGACTTTACCACCGGCACCGCCCGTAGCTCGCTCAGCGCAGCCCGATGCGCGAGGCCTGCCAGCGCAGCGCCGCAGCACGCGCGGGGTCGGACGCCTCGATGCGGTCCGCACGCTTGTGCAGGGCGCGCATTTGCTCGACTTCCTCGATGATCTTGCGCGGGCTCAGCAGGGCGCCGACGAGCACGCCGGCCTCGATGGCCAGCGCCTTGAGCGCGCCGGTCAAGCCACTGCCGATGGCGCTTGCGCCGGTCGAACGGTCAAGGGTGGGCATGGGAATCTCCTGGTTGCGGAAAGTTAAGGGAATACCCGTATTTTAGGGTTTACCCGAAACCGACCGAAAACCGAGGAAAACATGGCCCTGGAGCGGACTGAAAGCGGCCCCATCGCAGGGGCTCGCGGTTGCATAAGAGTCCCTGCACGCGTCAAGCGGCGCGGGCATACCCCGAGACACAATTCTCCAAAAAGTTGACCATGGTCAAGCCGCCGAGTTCTTCCAGCGCGCACCATCTGCCCTGTTCGCATCTCAGCTCGGATTCAGAAAAAAAGAGCGCACCTTACACAGGAGACAAATGATGAAGAACTTCCTTTCGCGTGTCCGCACCTGCCGGACCAACGTCCTCACCGCAGCCGTCATGGCGCTCGCGGTGGCCACCCCCGCCGCAGCATGGGAACCCACCAAACCGGTGGAGTTCGTGATCCCCGCAGGCACCGGCGGCGGCGCCGACCAGATGGCGCGGCTGCTGCAAGGCATCGTCATCAAGCACAAGCTGATGAAGGAGCCGTTGATCGTCGTGAACAAGTCGGGCGGCGCGGGCGCCGAAGGCTTCCTCGCGGTGAAGGATGCGAAGGGCGATCCGCACAAGATCATCATCTCGCTCTCCAACCTGTTCACCACGCCGATGGCCACGGGCGTGCCGTTCAACTGGAAGGACATGACGCCCGTCGCGATGCTGGCGCTCGACCAGTTCGTGCTGTGGACCAACGCCGAGCAGCCCTACAAGACGGCCGGCGAGTTCATCGCGGCGGCCAAGGCGGCCGGCCCGAGCAAGTTCAAGATGGCCGGCACCGGCTCCAAGCAGGAAGACCAGATCATCACGGTGGCGCTCGAGAAGGCCACGGGCACCAAGTTCATCTACGTGCCGTACAAGGGCGGCGGCGAAGTGGCGGTGCAACTGGTGGGCGGCCATGTGCAGTCGACGGTCAACAACCCGATCGAGGCGGTGGCCCAATGGCGTGCGGGCAAGCTGCGCGCGCTGTGCGTGTTCGACGACGAGCGCATGGCCTTCAAGACCAAGGTGACCGACACGCAGTCGTGGAACGACATCCCCACGTGCAAGGAAGCCGGCGTGCCGACCAACTACACGATGCTGCGCGGCATCTTCATGCCGGCCGGCGTGAAGCCCGAGCAACTGGCCTTCTACGTCGACCTGTTGACCAAGATCACGGCCACGCCCGACTGGAAGGAATACATGGAGAAGGGTGCCTTCAACCCGACCTTCATGACGGGTGACGCGTTCACCAAGTGGCTCACGCAGGCCGAAGCCACGCACCGCACGCTGATGAGCGAAGCGGGCTTCCTCGCCGCGAGCAGCAAGTAAGTAAGCGGCCGGGCGTGCGCGGCGCACGCTCCTGATGGCGGCCGTCGTCCTGCGGGACGGCGGGCGGGCCGCTGCATTCCGGCTTTGCAGCAGACACACACACGAACGATGGGGATTCCATGGAGCACGATGAGATTTCGGAAGGCCCGCGCACGGGCGTAGCGACCAACGTGGTCGAGGCGGTGGTGGCGGCGATCCTGCTGGTGGTGGGACTGGTGGTGATCTACGAAAGCCAGCGCCTCGGCTCGGGCTGGACCAGCGATGGGCCCGGTTCGGGATATTTCCCGTTCTACATCGGCGTGATCGTCACCATTTCCGCGGCCGGCATCCTGTACCAGGCGCTGCTCGGCAAGGAGCGCAACACCGAAGTGTTCGTCGATTCGGTGCAGCTCAAGCGGGTGCTTTCCGTGCTCCTGCCGGCGATGGTCTACGTGTTCGCCATTTGGTTGTTCGGCCTGTATGTCGCCTCGGCGGTGTACATCGCGCTGTTCATGGTGCTCCTGGGCAAGTACTCGTGGATCAAGAGCGCCATCGCGGCGCTCGCAGTCAACACGCTGTTCTTCTTCATGTTCGAGGTCTGGTTCAAGGTGCCGCTGTTCAAGGGCACGCTGGATCCCCTCGCCTTTCTCGGTTATTGAATCTCACGGAGCACAGGCGAAATGGAAGAAATCAGTGCCCTCCTTCAGGGCTTCTCGGTGATCCTCACGCCGACGAACATCGGCCTGATGTTCCTCGGCATCATCCTGGGCGTCCTGATCGGTGTGCTGCCCGGACTGGGCGGCGCCAACGGCGTGGCGATCCTGCTGCCGCTCACCTTCACGATGTCGCCGACCTCGGCGATCATCATGCTGTCGTGCATCTACTGGGGCGCGTTGTTCGGCGGGGCCATCACCTCGATCCTGTTCAACATCCCGGGCGAGCCATGGTCGGTGGCCACCACCTTCGATGGCTATCCGATGGCGCAGCAGGGCAATGCAGGCGCGGCGCTCACCACGGCCTTCACTTCGTCGTTCATCGGTGCGCTGCTGGCGGTGATCATGATCACCTTCCTTGCGCCGCTGGTGGCCCGGTTCGCGCTCAAGTTCGGCTCGCCCGAATTCTTCGCGGTGTACCTGCTCACCTTCTGCAGCTTCGTCGGCATGGGCAAGGGCTCGCCCTTCAAGATCCTGGCATCGATGGCGCTCGGCTTCGCATTGGGGAGCGTGGGCATGGACACGGTCACGGGCCAGCTGCGGCTCACCTTCGGCCAGGCCGAGCTGATGCGTGGCTTCGACTTCCTGATCGCGGTGATCGGCCTGTTCGGCATCGGCGAGATCCTGCTGTCGATGGAAGAGGGCCTGAAGTTCTCGGGCAAGAGCGCCAAGATCGATCCCAAGATCGTGCTGCAGACCTGGAAGCAGCTGCCGCAATACTGGGTGACCTCGCTGCGCAGCTCGCTGGTCGGCATCTGGATGGGCATCACCCCGGGCGGCGCAACGCCGGCCTCGTTCATGGCCTACGGCCTGGCCAAGAAGATGTCCAAGCGCGGCTCCAAGTTCGGCACCGGCCAGATGGAAGGCATCGTGGCGCCCGAGACCGCGGCGCACGCGGCCGGCACCAGCGCGCTGCTGCCGATGCTGGCGCTCGGAATTCCGGGCTCGCCCACGGCCGCGGTGCTGCTGGGTGGCCTGCTGATCTGGGGCCTGCAGCCCGGACCGCTGCTGTTCGTCGAGCAGAAGGACTTCGTTTGGGGCCTGATCGCGAGCATGTACCTCGGCAACGTGGTGGGCCTGATCGTGGTGCTGAGCACGGTGCCGCTGTTCGCGTCTATCCTGCGCATCCCGTTCTCGATCATCGCGCCGGTGATCATCGTGATCTGCGCCATCGGCGCCTACACGGTGCACAACGCGATGCTCGACATCTGGTTCATGCTCGGGTTCGGCGTGATGGGCTACCTGTTCAAGAAGCTCGACTATCCGCTCGCGCCGCTGGTGCTGGCGCTGGTGCTCGGCGACAAGGCCGAAGACTCGTTCCGGCAGGCCATGCTGGTCTCGCAGGGCGACGTGATGATCATGTTCTCGAACCCGCTGGTCGGCGGCATCACCACCCTGGCGCTGGTGCTGCTGTTCTGGCCGCTGATCTCCAAGGTGATGTCGTATATCAAGCCGAAGAAGCCGGATGAGTTCGCCGTCGAGCGCCCGGTGGACTGACCGATCGAACGGAGCACACACACCATGCCAGTCATCGCACTCACCCAGGAGATGGGCTCGCTCGCCAAGGACGTGTCGCAGCGCCTGGCCGAGCAGCTTGGCCTCGAGATCATGCGCCACGAGACGATCGAGCGCGTGGCCGACCGCATGCAGGTGCCGACCAGCCTGATCGGCCGGTTGCGCGGCGGCAAGGCCGGTTTCGTCGAACGCTTCACGGCCGACCGGCGCAGCCTGGCGCTCTACACGGCCGAAGAGCTTTTCGCGCTGGCCGACCGCGGCAACGTGGTGCTGCGCGGCTGGGGCGCGACCTGCCTGCTGCGGCCGGTGCCGCACGTGGTGTGCGTGCGCATCACGCGCTCGATGAAGAAGCGCGTCGAATGGCTGATGGCGCACCTCGAAACCGACGACGCCGAGTTCGCCGAGGCCGAGATCCGGCGCAGCGACGACGCGCATGCGGCGCGCATGCATGCGCAGTTCGGCGTGACCTGGGGCGACCCGGTGCTCTACGACCTGGTGCTCAACACCGACCGGCTCTCGGTCGACAGCTGCGTGGCGCAGATCGCGGCGCTGGTCCAGCGCCCCGAGTTCGCCGAAACCCCGGCTTCGCGCGCGCTGCTGGGCAACATGGCGCTGGCGGCCCGCGTGAAATCGGCGCTGAAGGACAACGAGGCCACGGCCGACATCCGCGTGACGGTCGAGGCCGACCAGGGCCAGGTCACGCTGCGCGGCATCGTGCTCAATGAGGAAGAGCGCACGCTCACGCAGGAAGTGGCCGCCAAGGTCGACGGCGTGGGTGGCGTCGACAACACGCTGCGGCTGATGACCGTGCCGCGGCGTTTCGCGTCGTCGAAGCAGACCTGAGCGCGCGGCCGGCGCGAGCGAGCTAGATTTTTCCGCGCTTGCGGAGTCGGCTCAGGGTTTCCGCGGAGAGGTTGAGGTACGAGGCCAGTTCCTTGCTCGGAATGCGGTCCTCGAGCTCGGGGTGTTTTCGCATGAAGCGGTGCACGCGGCCCGGCGCATCGAGCAGGTGCAGCGTGATGGTGTGGGCCATGATTTCGCTCATGCCGCGCATCACGCAGTATTCGAACAGTTCCTTGGTCTCGGCGTGCCGGTCCAGGAAGGCGATCCATTCCTTCAGCGGCAGGCTCGCCACGCGGGCCTTGGTGACGCAGACGATGCCGTAGGGCGTGGGCGTGCCCAGGCGCAGCGCGGCGTAGCTGGTCTCCATGTCGTGGGCGTCGGCGAAGCGCAGGATCATTTCCTTGCCCTCGGGGTTGCTCACCACCCGCTTGAGGATGCCGTCGAGGATGAAGTACTGCTCCATCTCGCGCACGCCCTGGTGCAGCAAAAAATCGCCCTTGTTGCCGTCCACGATGACGAGATGGGTTTCCAGCTCGGCGCGATCGCTCTCGCTCAGGTCCTTGAGAAGGATGTTCTGCCGGAGCTGTGCGCGAATGATGTTTTTCTCCGGGTGGTTTTCCAACAACGTCATGGGTCCCGTCTTGCTCGAATTCGCAACTTCACATCTGGTTCGTCTGGCCGCTGGCCGTTTTCGCGAAAGTTGACCGCGGTCAACGTTCGAAAGCATGCCCCCGAATCATAGTCCCGGCTCGGGCCTCGGCCATTCACCAAAGCAAGAAGGAGAGACATGTCTTCAGTAAGAACGGACAAAGAGGCATCCACGACCCTGGACGACGCCCTCAAGCCCAAGCCCCGGGCCACCGATGGCGATTCGGTCGTGCACGCGCTCAAGCAGCCCGGCGACGAACAACAGGAGGCGGAGACCACAGACGGCTTCCACCTGGTCATCGATGCGCTGAAGCTGAACGACATCGACACGATCTTCGGGCTGCCTGGCATTCCCATCACCGACCTCACGCGCATGGCACAGGCCGAAGGCATGCGCGTCATCTCGTTCCGCCACGAGCAGCACGCGGGCAACGCGGCCGCGGCGGCCGGATTTCTCACGCAGAAGCCCGGCATCTGCCTGACGGTGTCGGCGCCCGGGTTCCTGAACGGCCTGACGGCGCTGGCCAATGCCACCACCAACTGCTTCCCGATGATTCTCATCAGCGGCTCGAGTGAGCGCGAGATCGTCGACCTGCAGCAGGGCGACTATGAAGAGATGGACCAGCTCGCGATCGCCAAGCCGCTGTGCAAGGCCGCGTTCCGCGTGCTGCATGCCGAGGACATCGGCGTGGGCATTGCGCGCGCCATCCGCTCGGCACTGTCGGGCCGCCCGGGTGGCGTGTACCTCGACCTGCCGGCCAAGCTGTTCGCGCAGACCATGGACGCGGTCAAGGGCCGCAACTCGCTGATCAAGGTGGTCGATCCCGCGCCGCGGCAGATCCCGGCGCCCGACGCGGTGCAGCGCGCGCTCGACCTGCTCAAGAGCGCCAAGAAGCCGCTGATCCTGCTCGGCAAGGGCGCGGCCTACGCGCAGGCCGATGCCGACATCCGCGCACTGGTCGAGAAGACCGGCATTCCGTACCTGCCGATGTCGATGGCCAAGGGCCTCCTGCCCGACACGCATGCGCAGTCGGCCGCCGCGGCCCGCTCGTACGTGCTGCAGGAAGCCGACGTGGTGCTGCTGGTCGGCGCGCGCCTGAACTGGCTGCTCTCGCACGGCAAGGGCAAGACCTGGGCGCAGGACAAGGGCGCCAAGAAGTTCATCCAGATCGACATCGCACCGACCGAGATCGACAGCAACGTGGCCATCGCGGCCCCGGTGATCGGCGACATCGGCTCGTGCGTGGCGGCGCTGCTCGCGGGCATCGACGGCAAATGGGCCAAGCCGCCGGCCGACTGGACCGGCGCGATCGCCGAGCGCAAGGACAAGAACCTGTCGAAGATGGCCGCCACGCTCGCCGAGCGCCCGTCGCCGATGAACTTCCACAGTGCGCTCAGCGTGATCCGCGACCAGGTCAAGGCGCGCCCCGATGCGATCGTGGTGAACGAAGGCGCCAACACGCTCGACTTCGCGCGCAGCATCGTCGACATGTACGAGCCGCGCAAGCGCCTCGACGTGGGCACCTGGGGGATCATGGGCATCGGCATGGGCTTTGCCGTGGCCGCCGCGGTGGTCACCGACAAGCCGGTGATCGCCATCGAGGGCGACAGCGCCTTCGGCTTCAGCGGCATGGAGGTGGAGACCATCTGCCGCTACAACCTGCCGATCTGCATCATCGTCTTCAACAACAACGGCGTCTACCGCGGCACCGACGTGAACGCCAGCGGCACGCCCGACGTCGCGCCCACCGTGTTCGTGAAGAACGCCCGCTACGACAAGCTGATGGAGGCCTTCGGCGGCGTGGGTGTCAACGCCACCACGGCCGACGAACTGCAGAAGGCGCTGGCCGAAGCCGTCGCCTCGCGTCGCCCAACGCTGATCAACGCCGTCATCGACGAGACCGCGGGCACCGAAAGCGGCCGCATCACCAGTCTCAACCCGGCCACGGCCAAGAAGAAGTAATTCGTTCATTCATCCAAGGAGATACGCAAGATGAGCAGCAACAACAAACCCCTCGCCGGCATCAAGATCATCGACTTCACGCACGTGCAGGCCGGCCCCGCATGCACGCAGCTGTTGGCCTGGTTCGGCGCCGACGTGATCAAGGTCGAGCGCCCGGGCGCCGGCGACGTCACCCGCGGCCAGCTGCGCGACATTCCGGACGTCGACGCGCTGTACTTCACCATGCTCAACAGCAACAAGCGCTCGATCACGCTCGACACCAAGAAGCCTGAAGGCAAGGCCGTGCTCGAGCAGCTGGTGCGCGAGTCCGACGTGCTGGTGGAAAACTTCGGCCCCGGCGCGCTCGATCGCATGGGCTTCTCGTGGGAACGCATCCAGGAACTCAACCCGAAGCTGATCCATGCCTCGGTCAAGGGGTTCAGCGAAGGCCACCACTACGAGGACCTGAAGGTCTACGAGAACGTCGCGCAGTGCGCCGGGGGCGCCGCCTCGACCACCGGCTGGTGGAAGGGCGAGAACTCGGCGCCCACGATCTCGGCCGCCGCGCTCGGCGATTCGAACACCGGCATGCACCTGGCGATCGGCATCCTGACGGCCATCATCGGCCGCCAGCAGACCGGCAAGGGCCAGAAGGTGGCCTGCTCGATGCAGGACGCGGTGCTCAACCTGTGCCGCGTGAAGATGCGCGACCAGCAGCGCCTCGACAAGGTCGGCTACCTCGAGGAGTACCCGCAGTACCCGCACGAGATGGACGCCTTCAAGGACAAGGTGGTGCCGCGCGGCGGCAATGCCGGCGGCGGCGGTCAGCCGGGCTGGATCCTGAAGTGCAAGGGCTGGGAAACCGACCCCAACGCGTACATCTACTTCACCGTGCAGGGCCATGCCTGGGACCCGATCTGCGACGCGCTCGGCAAGCCCGAGTGGAAGACCGACCCGGACTACATGACCGCCAAGGCCCGCCAGCCGCACATCGAGCAGATCTTCGCGACCATCGAGGACTTCATCAAGGACAAGACCAAGTTCGAGGCCGTCGACATCTTCCGCAAGCACGACATCCCGTGCGCGCCGGTGCTCTCGATGAAGGAACTGCTGCACGACGAGTCGCTGCGCAAGAGCGGTTCCATCGTCGAAGTGCCGCACAAGGAGCGCGGCAGCTACTGGACCATCGGCAGCCCGATCAAGTTCTCGGACCTGAAGCCCGAAGTCACGGCCTCGCCGCTCCTGGGCGAGCACACCGACGAGGTGCTGGTGGAGCTGGGCTACACCCAGCAACAGATCGCGGCCTTGCATGAAGGCAATGTAGTCTGACCTGCACCGGGCCCGCGAAAGCGGGCCCTGGTGTCTGGATCGAACGAATTTCCTATTGGTATGCGGGGACCCGAGTTTTGGCTTCTTCGAACATTGACCTGAAGCAACTGGTGGAAGGTGCCGGCGATGCCATCACCGTCTGCGACGCCGAGGGCGCCATCGTGCTGTGGAACAAGGCTTGCGAGCGCATCTTCGGCTTCTCGGAGGCCGAGGCGCTCGGCAAGTCGCTCGACCTGATCATCCCCGAGCGCCAGCGGCAGCGCCACTGGGACGGCTACAACAAGACCATGGAAACCGCGGTGACGCGCTACGGCGCGGACCTGCTGAAGGTGCCGGCCCTGCACAAGGACGGCCACACCCTGTCGATCGCCTTCACCGTCTCCCTGCTGCTCGGAGACGACGGCAAGGTCTCGGGCATCGTCGCCATCGTGCGCGACGAAAGTGCGCGTTTTGCCGAAGACCGCAAGCTGCGTGCGCGTCTGGTAGAACTCGAAGCCAAGATCAAGACCGGAGACAACTGAAATGGGCAGCAAGGCACTCGAAGGCGTTCGCATCCTCGACTTCACGCATGTGCAGTCGGGACCCACCTGCACGCAGCTGCTGGCGTGGTTCGGCGCCGATGTCATCAAGGTGGAGCGCGCCGGCGAAGGCGACGCCACCCGCGCGCAGCTGCGCGACATTCCCGGTGTGGACAGCCTCTACTTCACGATGCTGAACCACAACAAACGCTCGATCACGCTCGACACCAAGAAGCCCAAGGGCAAGAAGGTGCTCGACGCGCTGATCCGCACCTGCGACGTGATGGTCGAGAACTTCGCCCCGGGCGCGCTCGAGCGCATGGGCATCACGTGGGAACACATCCAGGAGATCAACCCCCGCATGATCGTGGCCTCCGTCAAGGGCTTCGGCCCGGGCAAGTACGAGCACTGCAAGGTCTACGAGAACGTGGCGCAATGCGCCGGCGGTGCGGCGTCGACCACGGGTTTCGAGGACGGCCCGCCAGTCGTCAGCGGCGCGCAGATCGGCGACAGCGGCACCGGGCTGCACCTGGCGCTGGGCATCGTGGCCGCGCTCTACCAGCGCACCCACAGCGGCCGCGGCCAGAAGGTGCTCGCGCCCATGCAGGACGCGGTGCTGAACCTCTGCCGCGTGAAGATGCGCGACCAGCAGCGCCTGGAGCGCACCGGCACGATGCACGAATACCCGCAGTACCCCGACGGCAAGTTCGGCGACGCGGTGCCGCGCGCGGGCAACGCCTCGGGCGGCGGCCAGCCGGGCTCGATCCTCAAGTGCAAGGGCTGGGAGACCGACCCCAACGCCTACATCTACTTCATCACGCAGGCGGCCGTGTGGCCCGCGGTGTGCAAGGTGATCGGCGAGGAAGGCTGGATCGACGACGAGGCCTATGCCACGCCCGCCGCGCGCCTGCTGCACCTGAAGCCGATCTTCGCGCGCATCGAGCAGTGGACCATGACCAAGGACAAGTTCGAGGCCATGGACATCCTCAACCAGTACGACATTCCGTGCGGTCCGATCCTCTCGATGAAGGAGATCGCCGCCGATCCGTCGCTGCGCGAGACCGGCACCATCGTCGAGGTCGACCACCCCGCGCGGGGCAAGTACCTGACGGTAGGCAACCCGATCAAGATGTCCGACAGCGCGACCGAGGTCACGCGCTCGCCGCTGCTCGGCGAGCACACCGACGAAGTGCTGAGTCAGCTGGGCTATGCCGCGGGCGACATCGCCGCGCTGCGGGCCGAAGGCGTCATTTGAAGAAGCGCCGGGCGGCTCGCCCCGCATAGCCGCCGATTGCGCCGTGTCTTTGGACGCCCAGGGGAATTGCGGCTATTCATGTATAACTCTTTGCAAATACATTCAATAAAATAGTTTAACTATTATTTATCGATCATAAAACCTACATTTTGATCATGCCGATCCGTCATCCACTTGTCGCCCGGCATTCAATTTCTAGGAGAAATTCCATGATCGACAATTTGCCTCAGCAATACTGGAACAGCGAAACCGAACGCAATGCCTACAACGCGGCGTTCTATGAATTGGGATTCCGCTGGCATTGGGACCGCGAAATCTATTGCCAGCTGCTGCGCCAGGCCCAGGACGGCATCGAGCGCATCTGCTACTACCTGAATACGCACCAGCCGCATCTTCTGCGTGCCTACGATGCCAAATTTCTGGCGGAAGTGATCGAGCAGAAGAAGGAAGAGCACCAGAAACGCGAATTGGAAGTCGGCGCCATCCGCGGCCGCTATTTCAACTGGGCCGAAAGCCGCGGCACCGAACTCGGCGCCTGAATAAAGCCTCGACCATGCATATCCACGAATACCAAGGCAAGGACGTATTGCGCAAATACGGCGTGCCCGTGCCGCGTGGCCATGCATGCTTTTCGCCCGACGAGGCGGTGGACGCCGCCGCGCGGGTCGGCGGCCGGGCCTGGCTGGTCAAGCCGCAGGTGCATGGGGGCGCGCGCGGCAACAACGATGCCGTCGCGCGGCGCGCGTGGTCGCCCGACGAGGTGCGGCGCCATGCGGCGGGGCTGCTGGGCACGGCGCTCGAAGCGCCCCGTCCGGGTTGCGCCAGCCGCGTCGTGCGCCGGTTGCTGGTCGAGGAGAGCCTCGAGGTCACGCAGACCTTCCATCTCCGCCTGGCGCTCGACCGCGAGGCGCGCCGCGTGGTGCTCACCGCGGGCGAAGGTGAGGGCGGTGCTGCGCCCGGCGACCCGGCAGCGCGTGCGCCGCAGAAGGTCCGCAGGCTGCTGATCGATCCCGCCGCCGGCGTGCGGGCCGCCGAGGCCGACGGCCTTGCGCGCGACATCGGCTTCTCGGGCAAGCTGCTGCCGCAGGTGCGCACGCTGGTGCAGAACCTTTACCAGGCCTTCGATGCCTGCGACGCCTCGCTGGCCGAGATCGATCCGCTGGTGCTCACGCCCGACGGCCGCGTCATCGCGCTCGGTGCGCGCTTTGCCTTCGATCCGCATGCGCTCTTCCGCCAGCCGGCCATCGCGGCGATGCGCGACCTCGACGAGGAAGACTCCGCCCAGTCGCAGGCCTCGGGGCACGGCTTCTCGTGCCTGGCGCGCGACGGCGAGATTGGCGGCCTGGTGAATGGCGCAGGCCTCGCGATGGCGACGATGGACGCGATCCGCCTCCACGGCGGTGCGCCGGCCGACGTGCTCGACGTGGGCGGCGGCGCCAGCGCCGAGAAGGTGGCCGAGGCCCTTCGGCTGATGCTGCGCACGCCGCGGCTGCGTGCCGTGCTGGTCAACATCTTCGGCGGCCTGTTGAAGTGCGACGTGGTCGCGCGCGGCCTCTTGGCGGCGCTGCGCGAGGTCGAGCTCACGGTGCCGCTGGTGGTGCGCCTGAAGGGCACCAACGAAACGCTGGGCCGGACCCTGCTCGCGCAGTCGGGCCTTTCGATCATCCACGCGGACGACATCGACGAAGCGGCCGGCTTCGCGGTTGCGGCCGCACTGTCCACGCCGCGGAGGGCCCACTGAGATGTCGATCCTCGTCAACAAGCACACGCGCGTCATCACGCAGGGCATCACCGGCAAGGCCGGCCAGTTCCACACCGCGATGTGCCGCGACTATGCCAACGGACGCAAGTGCTTCGTCGCGGGCGTCAACCCGCACAAGGCCGGCAAGTCCTTCGACGGCATCCCCGTGTACGGCACCGTGGCCGAAGCCAAGGCCGAGACCGGTGCCACCGTGTCGGTGATCTACGTGCCGCCGCCGTTCGCGGCCGCGGCCATCGACGAGGCCGTGGACGCGGGGCTCGAGCTCGTGGTGTGCATCACCGAAGGCATTCCGGTGCGCGACATGGTCCGCACGCGCCACCGCATGGAAGGCAGCCGCACGCTGCTGCTCGGCCCCAACTGCCCGGGCCTGATCACGCCCGACGAAATCAAGATCGGCATCATGCCGGGCCACATTCACCAGCGGGGCCGCATCGGCGTGGTGTCGCGCTCGGGCACGCTCGGCTACGAGGCCGCGAGCCAGCTCGGGCGCTTCGGCATCGGGCAATCGACCGTGGTCGGCATTGGCAGCGATGCCGTCTGCGGGCTGCGCTACATCGACGTGCTGAAGCGCTTCAACGACGACCCGCTCACCGACGCGGTGATCATGGTCGGCGAGATCGGCGGCAGCGACGAGGAAGCCTGCGCCGAGTGGATCGCCGAACACATGCGAAAGCCGGTGGTCGGCTTCATCGCCGGGGCCAGCGAGCCCAACGGGCAGGGCAGCGCGCAGCGCAAGCTCGCGGTGATGAAGGCGTGCGGCATCCACGTGACCGAGAACCCCGCCGAGATCGGGAAGCTGCTCGCCTCGCTGGTCGTGCCCGACTACCTGCCTTTCGACTGAGCACCGGGCTCAGGTCAAAACCATTCCAACAAACGACGCGCCAAGGAGCAAGGCATGCAACAACAGCAATGGGTCCGTTTCGAGCACGGTGGCGAGGTCGGCTTCGGCACGCTCGAGGGCGACGGCACGGTGCGCGAGCACAGCGGCAACATGTTCGACCATCCCGAGCCGACGGACCGCGTGTTCGTGCTGTCGGGCGTGCGGCTGCTCACGCCGACCGAGCCGACCAAGGTCCTCGCGCTGTGGAACAACTTCCATGCGCTTGGCGCGAAGCTGAACCTGCCGGTGCCGGCCGAGCCGCTCTACCTGCTGAAGGCGCCCAACAGCTACCTCGCGCCCGGCGCGCCGATCCGACAGCCGCTGTGCGACGGCAAGGTGGTGTTCGAGGGCGAGCTCGGCATCGTCATCGGCAAGACGGCCACGGCCGTGCCCGAGGCCGAGGCGCTCGGCCATGTGTTCGGCTACACCTGCGCCAACGACGTGACGGTGGCCGACATCCTGAACCGCGACGCCTCGTTCGCGCAGTGGGTGCGCGCCAAGGGCTTCGACACCTTCTGCCCGATGGGCCCTTCCGTGGCCACCGGTCTCGACCCCGCCACGCTCACCGTGACCACACGGCTCAATGGCGAGGTGCGGCAGAACTATCCCATCAGCGACATGCGCTTCTCGGTGCAGCAGCTCGTGAGCCTGATCTCCTTCGACATGACCCTGTACCCCGGTGACGTGATCCTTTGCGGCACCTCCATCGGCGTCGGCTCGATGAAGCCCGGCAGCGAGGTCGAGGTCGAGATCGACGGCATCGGCACGCTCGGCAACCGCTACGGCTAGCGCCTTCGCGCCCCGCGCGCGGCGGCCACACAGAATCAACAACTTGGGGATCGACATGAAGATTGCAGTCATCGGCGCAGGCGCCATCGGCGGCCTCGTGGGCGCAAAGCTCGCGCTGGCCGGCGAGGACGTCACGTTCATCGTGCGAGGAAAGAACCTCGACGCCATTGCCACCAACGGATTCAAGCTCATCGGTGCCGACGGGGAGGAGCAGGTGGCGTTCGACGTCAAGGCCACCGACCGCTACGAGCAGGCGGGCCCGCAAGACGTCGTGATCCTCGCGATGAAGGCGCACCAGGTCGAGGCGGTGGCCAATGAGGTGCCGAAGCTCTTCGGCCCCGAGACGGTGGTGGTGACGATGCAGAACGGCATCCCGTTCTGGTACTTCCACAACCATGGCGGCGCGCTCGCGGGCACGCCGGTGCGCAGCGTCGACCCGACCGGCCTCGTCGCCGACAAGATCCCGGCCGAGCGCGTCATCGGCTGCGTGGTGTATCCCGCGTCGGAGCTCATCGCGCCGGGCGTGGTGAAGCACATCGAAGGCGACCGCTTTCCGGTCGGCGAGCTCGACGGCTCCTCGAGCGAGCGCGTGAACCGTGTCTCGGCGGCGCTGAGCGCAGCGGGCTTCAAGGCGCCGGTGCTCGACAACATCCGCGCCGAGATCTGGCTCAAGCTCTGGGGCAATCTCACCTTCAACCCGATCAGCAGCCTGTCGCACTCGACCCTGGTGGACATCTGCCAGTACCCGCTGACGCGCGAACTCGCGGCCGCGATGATGCGCGAGGCCGAGGCCGTGGCGCACAAGCTCGACATCGGTTTCCGCGTGACGCTCGACAAGCGCATTGCCGGCGCGGAAAAGGTCGGCAAGCACAAGACCTCGATGTTGCAAGACGTGGAGGCGGGCCGCGCGCCCGAGATCGACGCGCTGGTGGGCGCGGTGGTCGAACTCGCGCGGCTCACCGACACGCCCACGCCACACATCGACACCGTGTATGCGCTGGTCAAGCTGCTCGCGCGTACGATGGAAGCCGAGCGGGGCCGCGTCTGCCTTGCGGCGGCCTGAAAGAAAGAACGGAACCGAATGATGCGACGTACACGCAGCGCGAAGATCGTGGCCACGCTGGGCCCCTCCACCACCGACGAGCCCGCGATCCGGGCGCTGTTCGAGCGCGGCGTCGACGTGTTCCGGCTCAACTTCAGCCATGGCACGCAGCACGACCATGCGCGCCGGCTCGAGACCATCCGCCGGCTCGAGACCGAGTTCGGCCGGCCCATCGGCGTGCTGCTCGACCTGCAGGGCCCGAAGCTGCGACTCGGCACTTTCGAGGGCGGCCGCGCGCAGCTCGATGCCGGCGCGTGCTTTCGCCTCGACATGAATCCCGCGAGCGGCGATGCGCGCCGTGCGCCTCTGCTGCATCCCGAGATATTCGCGGCGCTACAGGTGGGCACCGAACTGCTGCTCGACGACGGCAAGCTCAGGCTGCGCGTCGACAGCCACGGTGCCGACTTTGCCGAGACCACGGTGCTGGTCGGCGGGCCGATCTCTGACCGCAAGGGCGTCAACGTGCCGAGCGTGGTGCTGCCGATTTCGCCGCTCACGCCGAAGGACCGCGACGACCTCGCCTGCGGCCTGGCGATGGGTGTGGACTGGGTGGCGCTGTCGTTCGTGCAGCGCCCCGAAGACATCGAGGAGGCGCGCGCGCTGATCGGCACGCGCGCATGGATCATGGCCAAGCTCGAAAAGCCAGCAGCCATCGAGCACCTCGACGCCATCGTCGCGCTGTGCGACGGCGTGATGGTGGCGCGCGGCGACCTCGGCGTCGAGCTGCCGCCCGAGCGCGTGCCCGAGCTGCAGCGGCTCATCGTGCGAGCCTGCCGCAAGGGCGGCAAGCCGGTGGTGGTGGCCACGCAGATGCTCGAATCGATGATCGCCGCGCCGGTGCCCACGCGCGCCGAAGTGTCCGACGTGGCCACCGCGGTGTACGACGGCGTCGACGCGGTGATGCTCTCGGCCGAATCGGCCTCGGGCAAGTACCCGCTGGAGGCGGTCTCGATGATGGAGCGCATCATCTTGCGCGTGGAAGCCGACGTCACCTACCGCACGGGCATCGATGCCACGCACGATGCAGCGCTGTCGACCACGGCCGACGCGGTCTGCGCCTCGATGCGCCAGGTGGCCGGGCTGCTCGCGCCCGCCGCCACCGTGACCTACACCTCCTCGGGCTTCACCAGCCTGCGCGCCGCGCGCGAGCGGCCTGCGGTGCCGATCCTGAGCCTCACGCCCGACATCGCCACCGCGCGCCGCATGGCGATGGTGTGGGGCGTGCATGCGGTGCCCGTGGAAGACGTGCACGACGTGGCCGAGATGATCGAGTGCGCCTGCCGCACCGCCTGCGCCGAAGGCTTCGCGGCCTCGGGCGACGACATCGTGGTGGTCGCGGGCCTGCCGTTCGGGCTCTCGGGCACCACCAACCTGCTGCACGTTGCACGAATACCATAGCCCGGTCCGCAGCCACCACCCGCGCCACGCCGAATGAAGCACGCCACCCTGCGCCAGTTGAAGGTCTTCGAGGCGGTGGCGCGGCTTCTGAGCTTCTCGCGCGCCGCCGAGGAGCTGCACCTCACGCAGCCAGCCGTTTCCACCCAGGTGCGCAAGCTCGAGGAGCATGCGGGCAATGCGCTGTTCGAGCAGTTCGGCAAGAAGATCTACCTCACGCCCGCAGGCACCGAGCTGCTGCAGATCAGCCGCGCGATCATTCAGCAGTTCGAGGCGGCCGAGAACGCGATGCTGCAGTTCAACGGCGTCTCGGGCGGCAAGCTCAACGTGGGCGTCATCAGCGCGGGCGACTACTTCTTTCCGCGCCTGCTGGTGGAGTTTGCGAGCCGGCACCGCGGCGTGACGCTGAACTTCACCGTGCACAACCGGGCGGAGCTCATGACGCACATCGCCGAGAACCTCACCGACCTCGCGATCATGGTGCGTCCGCCGACCGACCTCGACACGCAGAACCAGGCCTTTGCGCCGCACCCCTACGTGATCGTCGCGGCGCCGGGCCATCCGCTCGTGGGCGTGCAGAAGATCCCGCTCGCACGGCTGATGCGCGAGCCCTTCGTGGTGCGCGAGAAGGCCTCGGACACCTGGCATTCGATGCAGGACGGTTTCGGTGGCGACCTCCGCGGCATCAACATCGCGATGGAGATCCGCAGCACCGAGACCATCAAGCAGGCGGTGATCGCGGGCATGGGCGTGAGCTTCATGTCGGCCCACACCGTGAGCCAGGAGGTGCGCGCGGGCAGCCTGCGCGTGCTCGACATCGATGGCTTTCCACTGATGCTCAACTGGTACGTGGTGCATCGGCGCACCAAGCGCCTGCCGCCGGTTGCGCAGGCCTTCAAGGACTTCCTGCTTGCCGACGGCTCGGCGCTGATCTCGCAGATCGTGCCGTTCGAGGCGGCGGCCTGAGGGCGCGGGCGGCGCGCGCCGCGCTTCAGCGCAGGCCGATGCGCGAGGCCTGCGTGCGCAGCGCCTGGGCGCGCGCCGGGTCTTCGGCCTCGATGTTGTCGGCTGCCACCTGCAGCGCGCGCATCTGCTCGACCTCGCCGATGATCCGGTTGGGGCTCAGCAAGGCCTCGGCCAGCATCAGGACTTCGTCGACGATGGCCTTGAGCGCATCGGCAAAGGTCTCGGTGGCGCTGGCATGGAAAGGAGGCTGGTGAAGTGTGGTCATGGGGTGGCTCCTTGGTTGCTCGGGATGCCTTCATCTTCTGCCCATGTTGATCGCAAGTAAAACGATATTAATTGCATGTTTAATGCAAAAATATTGCATTGAAATCGACGGAGTCCGCAGATGGACATCAACCTGGCCCGCACCTTCCTCGCGATCGTCGAGACCCGCAGCTTCCAGCGCGCGTCCGAGCGGCTGCACGTCACGCAGACCTCGGTGAGCGCCCGCGTGCGCTCGCTCGAGGAACTGCTGGGCCGGCCGCTCTTCGTGCGCAACAAGGCCGGCGCGGTGCTCACGACGGCCGGCGAGCAGTTCTTGCCGCATGCCACCACGCTGGTGCAGGTGTGGGAGCGCGCGCGCCACCAGGTGGCGGTGCCGCCCGGCAGCCGCGCGGTGCTCGCGATCGGCTGCGAGATCAGCCTCTGGGACCCGCTGCTGCTGCAATGGCTCTTGTGGATGCGCACCGCGGCGCCGCAGCTCGCGCTGCGCACCGAAGTCGGCTTTCCGCACGACCTGCTCGACAAGGTGGCCGCGGGCGTGCTCGACATCGCGATCGCCTATGCGCCGCAGCAGCGCCCGGGCCTGCGCGTCGAACTGCTGATCGAGGAAAAGCTCGTGATGGTCACGACCGCGAAGCGCCCGAAGGTGCCGCAGCCGGCCGACTACGTGTACGTCGACTGGGGCCCCGAGTTCGCCGCGCAGCACGGCCTCGCGTTCCCCGAGCTGTCGCATGCGGCGGTGAGTTCGGCGCTGGGTCCGCTGGGCCGCGAATACCTGCTGGCCGCGGGCGGCACGGGCTATTTCCGCCACGACGTGGTGCGCAGCCACCTCGAATCGGGCCGGCTGCGCCGCGTGCCCGGCACGCCCGAGTTCCTGTATCCGGCCTATGCCGTGTATGCCGTGGGCGCCGATCGCGCGATCGTCGAGCCGGCGCTCGAGGGGCTGCGGCGGGTGGTGGTCGGCACCACCGGGCCGGCTGCCGGCGAAACGCTCAGTTGACGATCATGTGCCGTGCGTGCGCCACGCGTTCCTGGTGCGACTGCAGCCGCGCTTCGTAGTACAGGCACAGCGGCATGGCGACGAACACCATGCCGGCCACGTAGATGATCAGGCTCATCAACGGAAAGTCGCCGCCGCCCCAGTAGGGGATCGACGCCACTGCGGCGCCAGCGGCAATGACGGCCATCACGCACAGCAGTGCGTGATGCAAGAACGTGGTCCGCGAGTACCCAGGAGGGTCGTACTTCTGACGATCCAGCATTGAACACTCGCCCTTGTCTCCATCATCGTGCATCGTCGTTCCTCTTTTGTCGGGGCGCTAACCATTGTTAGCTCGACAAACGAGGCCGGTCAATGCGGCAGACCCGGAGGGGGCGTCAGTCGTATTTGACGGTGTAGATCAGGTCGACGCCGCTGGTCTGCCCGGCCTGGCCGCGCAGCGTAAGGCGCTTGGTCAGGTCATAGAAGATGAAGATGGTGCCGAAGGTGCCACCGAGGCTGCGTTCGTAGGTGAGATAGAAATCCTTCGAGAGCCGCTTGCCGAAGGTGACGGCCGATTCGCGCAGGTCGCCGCCGTTGCCCGGGCCCTTGAAGCCGAGCTCGTCGAGGCCGAAGCGGCTGGCGAGGCTGCCGCCGCTCGCGCCCTTGCTGACGCGGCCGAGCAGCGCCAGCGCGGCCTGCTGCAGCAGCACCGATTCGCCGCCGCTGGTGGCCGAGGCGCGGCCGAGCACCACCCACGACAGCGTTTCGGCGTCGGACAGCACGGGCTCGGAATAGAGCTTGACGCGCGGCGATTGCGCAGTGCCGGTGATCTGCACGCCCGCGCGCTGCGCAATGTTGGGCCGGATCGCGAGGATGTCGAGCGACGGGTTGTCGAACGGCCCGTTGAAGCGCGCAAGGCCCGTCTCCACGTCGAGCTGCTGGCCGTAGGCGCGGTACTGGCCCTTGACGGTGCGCACTTCGCCGACGATGCGCGGCGGCGCATCGAGCCGGTTGCTGCGGATCTCGAGTTCGCCTTCGAGCCGCGTCGTGATGCCGCGGCCCTGCACCGCGAAGTCGTCGCCGAGGTCGAAGGTCACGACGATGTCGGGCGGCTTCGCGGTCTGCGGCTTTGCGGCCTGCGCCTCGCTGCGCGCCACCTCGCGCCGGGCCTTCTCGGCCGCCTCGCGGTCCTTGGCGGCGGAGCGCACGACCACGTCGGTGCCGAGGCTCGGTGCCGTCTCGTCGGGCAGGATGATCACGGCGCGGTCGGTGCGCAGCCTGCCGCGCACGCTGAACTGCCCGCCCTCGAGGCGCGCCTGAAGGTTGCCCGACAGCGTGACCTGGCGGTCGGTGCGCACCAGCACGCGCAGCGCACGCAGCTCGGCATTCAGCGCCATGCGGATGCCGCTTGCCGAGGCGCCGGCGGCGCCCCAAAAGATATCGCCGCGCGCGGTGAGCGAGCCGCCGCCCGTAGCCGCCTCGCTGCTCGCGGTGCTCCGGTTGCCGCTCTGGCCCGCGATGCGCGCCGAGGTGCCCGCACCGCCCTGGAGCGTGAACTCGTTGATCTCGAGGCGATCGCCCGTGAGCGTGGCGCGCAGCCGGCCATCGCGCAGGTCGAGCCCTTCGACCGGCGCGCGCAGCGCGAGCCGGTCGGCGCCCAGCGTGCCGTTCCAGCGCGGGGCGGCGCGGTTGCCCGCGAGCACCGCATCGGCGTCGAGCGTGCCCGCGATGCGCCAGCCGGGCGGCGCCAGCATCGACCAGACGCCGAGGTTCGGCAGCGTGGCCTTGACCTTGCCCGCGAGCGGCGCATCGGGGGCCCACACCCAGCCGTCGGCGCGCTGCTGCATGCGCGTGGCCAGCTCGGCGTCGATCTGGCCGGCGCGCTCGCTGTCCCAGGCCAGCGTGGCGCGCACTGCCTCGCCGTCGGCGTCGAGCCGCAGCTCGGCCTGCTTGAGCCCCGCGGGCGTGCTCGGGGCGGTGGCGCCGTTGGCGCTGGCGGAGTTCATCGTGCGCTCGCTCGCGGTGCCGGTGCCGTAACTGTGGATGCGCGTGACCAGCGCCGCTTCGCCGGCCTGCACGCGGATGTCGCCGCTCTGGCGCGCGAGCCGCGCGCGGGCGCGCAGCGTGTCGCCGGCATCGATGTCCCACTCGCCGTCGAACAGCAGGTCGCCGGTCACGCCGATCTCGTCGAAGGTGGCGCTGGCGCCGAAGGCCTCGGCCCACGCCATCGGCAGGCCCTGCAGCCTGCCCTTGGACTGCACGCGGAAAGCCTGGTTGGGCGCTGCCCCGCTGCGCGTGAAGCGCAGCGGCTCCCATTCGATGCGAACCGTGCCGGGCACCGGCCCGCGCAGCGTGGCGTTGGCGGCCGAGGCTTCGAGTTCGAGGCGGCGCGTGGCGCCGCTGCCGCCGGTCTTGACCGAGGCGGTGACTTCGCGGCCGAGCTCCAGCGTCCAGGGTGCGGCCGAGGGTCCGCCGGGGCCCGGGCGCGCGCTGTCGCGCGCCTGCAACCGCAGGCTTGCGAGCACCGCGCGCCATTGGTCGACACCGGTGCGGCCGCCGTTGGCGCGGGCATCGAGCGTGAGCTTCTGCGTGCCGGATGTGGCTTCGCCCTTGAGCGCGAGCGTGGCGTCGGCGAGGCTGCCGGCGAGGTCTGCCTGCACGTTGTTCAGCAGAACGGTGGTGGCGCCGTTCGCGCCACCGTTCGTGCCAGTGCCGCCGTTGGACGGCTGCGCCGCGGGCATGCGCACCTCGAGCCGCGGCACGGCCAGCGACGCCTTGACGCTCGGCTCGGCCACGCCGCGCTGGGGCGGTGCGCCGGGATTTTCGATACGGCGCTGTATCGTCTGCCAGCCGCCCTGCCAGCTCGCATCGAGGCGCGCCGAGCCCTTCGCGCTGCTGCCTGCGAACAGGCCCGACAGTTCGGGCAGGCCTTCGATCCAGCGCTGCACGGCTTCGGCATCGTCGATGCGTGCCTGCACATCGCCGCTGCCCACTGACGGCGCGATGCGGCCTTCGAACTGCGCGCTGCCGCCCGGCAATGCGAGCGCGAGCTTGCCGCTCGCGGCCTGCTCGGCCACGCGCACCTGCATGCGGCCCTCGACACTCGCACGCTCGGCTTCGACGCGCAGGCTGCGCAGGTCGAGCACCTGTTCCTTCCATTGGCCCGTGGCGGCGATGCGCTCCAGGCCGAAGCCGGGCAATGCCGCGCTGCCGGCACCGCCCTCGGCGCGCAGCGCCAGCTCGAAACCGATCGCATCGTCGCGCTGCCGCGCCGTCGCGGTGCCGTTGACCGGCGCGCCGGAGAGTTCGCTGTGCAGCAGGCCCGGACGCACGCCGCGCACCGTGGCGCGCGCCTCCCACGGCGCGGGCGCGGGGCTCCAGCGGCCCTCGGCCTCGATGCGGCCGCCGCCCGCGCGCAGCGTGGCCGCAGGAATGTTCCAGTTGGTGCCGTCGAAGCCGACGCGGGCCTCGAGCTTTTCGAGCGGCAGCGCGCCCTTGTCCCAGGGCCCGGGCAGCGCGTTCTGCAGGTCGGCCGTGGCCTGCCAGGCGTCCGGGCCCGTGGCCGCATCAGGCTCGAGCGCGACGGTGCCCGACAGGCGCGTGCGCGGCGCGCCGGGCCAGAGGCTGGCCGCATCGACATTGCGCAGGTCCGCGTTGGCATCGATCACCGGCTGCGGCAGCCAGGGCGCGATCCGGGCCTGCAGCTTGGCTTCCATCGGCGCCTCGGCGTCGGGCTCGGCCGGCTTCAGCTCGGCGGCCACCTGCAGGCGCGCATCGGTGCCCGCCAGCGTGCCCTCGATGCCGGCCTTGGCGAGCACCTCGATGCTGCGGTCCTCGGCGAGCGGCGCCTTCACGCGGCCTTCGAGCGCGGCCTCGATCGCCATCGGTGCGGCGCCCTGCAGCTTCACGCGGGCACTGTAGTGGCCGTCGGCAATGTCGACGCCGTCGATCTCCAGTTCATGCTGCGCGCCCGTGTAGCGGTAGTGGCCTGCGAGCTGCAGTGCCTCGAGCGCGGGCGGGCCGGCCCAGCGCAGCGCGTCGATGCGAAACGGCAGGTCGACTTCGATCGGCAGCGTGATCTGCTCGAGCGGTTCGGTGGGCGTGTCGCTCGGCGGGCCGCGGCGCTCGATCAGCAGTTCCTTCGCATGCACTTCGCCGAGCTGCAGCTTGCGCTGGAACAGCGGCGCGAGCTGCCAGCCGATGTCGGCCTCGTGCACTTCGACCGCGAGGCTCTCGCTCTGCCAGCGCAGCCAGCCGATGCGCCCGCCCGTGCGCAGCGAGCCGCTGACCTCGCGGCTTTCGAGTGTCTGGCCTGCGGGCATGTAGCGCGCGGCCTGGGCCAGTGCGAAGGCCAGCGACTGGTTCGACCCGACCCACCACCATGCAGCCGCGCCGAGCACGAGCACCAGCGCGAGCAGGCCCGCCACGGTCCATGCCAGCGCGCGCAGGACGCGGCGCGCGCGCGTGCGCGGCGGTCGCGGTGCGGCGGGCGTGGGCGTGGGCGTGGGATTGGACGGGTCTGTCTGCATCGATCAGAAGGTGAAGCCGAGGCGGAGGTGAAGGCGGAACTTCTTGGTGTCCACGCCGTAGGCGATGTCGGCCTGCACCGGCCCCACGGGGCTGCGCCAGCGCGCGCCCACGCCCACGCCGACCTTGGGCTTGAGCTCGCCCGGCTTGTCGGCCACTGCGCCCGCATCGACGAAGACCGTGCTCTCCCACTCGGTGAGCTTGCCCTTGTAGACGAACGGGCGCTGCCATTCGAGGCTCATCACGCCGAGGTAGCGGCCCGCGACGATCTGGCCGTCGGCGCGTTCGGTGCCGATCTGGCGGTAGCTGTAGCCGCGCACGGTGGTGTCGCCGCCGGTCAGGAACATCAGCGTGGACGGGATCTGCGCCCTTTCCTTGGCGGCCACCGCGCCAGCCTCGGCGCGCAGTTGCAGCCGGCTCCGGCGTGCCAGCGTGGCGGCGTCGCGGCCGTTGGCAAAGCCCAGCGGCAGCACGCCGAGCCAGCGTGCATAGGTGCGTGTGAAGGGCAGGCGCTCGCCGGTGAGGGTGTAGCCGGCGCCGAGTTCGAGCGCCAGGCCGAAGCCGCGCGTCGGCGCGGCGTTGTCGTCGAAGTAGCGGCCCGTCCAGCCCCAGTTGGCTGTGAGAGCCGAGGCCGAGGGCGGCGCGTCGATGCCGCGGTTCTGCGCGTAGTCGTACTGCAGGAAATAGGTGCGGTCGATGTGGCCGCTCGACTTGCTGCGCCCGCTGCGCAGCCGGCCGCTGTCGACCACGTAGCTGCCCGAGGTTTCGCTCTTGAGTTCGGCGCCGGCCAGCCAGCGCCAGCCGCGTTCGTCGGGGATCGCCTGCCAGTTGGTGCCCAGCGACTTGGTTTCGCGGTCGACCGACAGGCGCGACACCGCGCGCCAGCCGAGCAGCGGCAGCTTGTTGTGGATGTGGTCGACCGACAGGCGGGGTCCGCTGTCGGTCGTGAAGCCGGCGCCGAGCACCACCTTCTGCAGCGGCGCCTCGCGCAGCTGCGCGATCACGGGTGCGGCCAGTGGCGTGCCGCTCTCGGTGTCGAGCGTGAGGAACACCGAGTCGTAGTAGCCGCTGCTCGCCAGGCGCTGCTGCGCGTCGAGCAGCTTCTGCTGGTCGTAGTCGGTGCCGGTGGGAAGCTGCGCGATGCGGCGCACGCCGTCGGCGTCGTAGCGTTCGACGCCGCGCAGCACCAGCGGCCCAAAGCGGTAGGCCGGCCCGGACTGGTAGGTGACGCTGAGCCGGGCTTCCTGGCGGTCGGCGTCGACTTCGGCGCGGCTCATGCCGATGCTGCCGGTGGGGAAGCGCCTGGCCGTGAGGCGGCGCAGGGCTATGGCCTTGGCATCGTCCCAGCCCTGCTGCGTGAAAGGCTGGCCTGCGCGCAGGGTCCAGGCGGTGCGGATCGCGTCGCGCTGCGCCTCGGCCGTGGGGTCGGTGGCGATCGCGCCTTCGTAGTCGATCTGCACCGTGCTGACCTGCGTGGGCTCGCCCGGCACCACGGTGATGATGATCTCGCGCGGGGCGCGCGTGCTGGCGGGCGTCTCGTTGAGTTCGAGCGTCAGCGTGGGCGTGAAGTAGCCGAGTGTGGCGAGCAGCTCGCGTGCGTTGGCTTCGGCCGCCACCATGAGCCGCGAGATCTCGGTCGCGCCGAGGTCGTCGAGTGTGCGGTAGCGCTGGAGCTCGAGGTGCAGCGTGAGGTACTCGCGCACCGCCTCGGGGCCGCGAACCTCGACGGTGAAGGCGTCCTTGTCGTCGCTCTTCTTGCCGGTTGCGGTGTCTCCGTTCTGGACCAGCACCGGCGGGGATGCGCCCTTGTCGTTCGCAGCGTCCTTCTTCGGCAGCAAGCTGCATCCCTGCAGAAGCAGGGCGCCCACAAAAAGCAAAGCCGGCAGCCACGCCGGCGAAAAAGCTGGAACCACCCTGAACATCGGGCCATTTTGACAGCAACTGCACGCAATTCCCGTAGGACGCACGTACACACATGTGTCCTGAGTGTGCGGTATTACTTCGAAAGCATTCGCATCGCTTCCTCGAGGCCGCGCAGCGTCAGCGGGTACATACGGTTGGACATCAGCTGCTGCATCACCGCGATGCTCTGGCGGTACTGCCACACACCTTGCGGTTCGGGGTTGATCCAGGCGAACTTCGGAAAGGCGTGGGTGAGCCGCTGGATCCACTCGGCGCCGGCCTCTTCGTTGTTGTATTCGACACTGCCGCCGGGCTGCAGGATCTCGTAGGGGCTCATGGTCGCGTCGCCGACGAAGATGAGCTTGTAGTCCTTGTTGTACTTGCGCAGGATGTCCCAGGTCGCGAACTTCTCGGAGAAGCGGCGCTTGTTGTTCTTCCACATGAAGTCGTAGACGCAGTTGTGGAAGTAATAGAACTCCAGGTGCTTGAACTCGGTCTTCACGGCCGAGAACAGCTCTTCCACGCGCTGGATGTGCTCGTCCATCGTGCCGCCCACGTCCATCAGCAGCAGCACCTTGACGTTGTTGTGGCGCTCCGGGCGCATCTTGATGTCGAGCAGGCCGGCGTTGGCGGCCGTCTTGTGGATGGTCTCGTCGAGGTCGAGCTCGTCCTCGTGGCCTTCGCGCGCGAACTTGCGCAGCCGGCGCAGCGCCACCTTGATGTTGCGTGTGCCGAGCTCCTGGCTGTCGTCGTAGTCCTTGTAGGCGCGCTGGTCCCAGACCTTGACCGCGCTCTTGTTCTTGCCGGCACCGCCGATTCGGATGCCCTGCGGGTTGTAACCGCCATGGCCGAACGGCGAGGTGCCGCCGGTGCCGATCCACTTGTTGCCGCCCTCGTGGCGCTCTTTCTGTTCCTCGAAGCGCTTCTTGAGCGTTTCCATGAGCTCGTCCCAGCCCATCTTCTCGATCTTGGCCTTGTCCTCGGCCGTGAATTCGCGCTCCAGCGTCTTGCGCAGCCAGTCGAGCGGCACTTCCTTGGTGAAGTCGGCCAGCATCTCGACGCCCTTGAAATAGGCGGCGAAGGCGCGGTCGAACTTGTCGTAGTGCTTCTCGTCCTTCACGAGCGCGGTGCGCGAGAGGTAATAGAAGTCGTCCATGCCGAAGGCGCCGTCGGAATTGGGCCCGACCACGTCGGCCTGCAGCGCTTCGAGCAGCGTGAGGTATTCCTTGACCGAGACCGGCAGCTTGGCCGAGCGCAGCGTGTAGAAGAAATCGATCAGCATGGCGGCGGGCCTCCTTCAGCTTCGCGGCTTGTCGAGCAGGTAGAGCAACTGGGCCTTGACCTCGGGCCACTCGCCTGCGCGCAGGCTGTACATCACGGTGTCGCGGACGGTGCCGTCGCGGCGCATCGCATGGCCGCGGATCACGCCGTCCTTCTTCGCGCCGAGCCGCTCGATGGCGGCCTGCGAGGCGAAGTTGAAATTGTCGGTACGCCAGCCCACCACGTTGCAGCCGAGGGCATCGAAGGCGTGGCTCAGCATCAGCAGCTTGCAGGTGGTGTTGACGTGCGTGCGCTGGCAGCGCCTGGCATACCAGGTGTAGCCGATCTCCACGCGCTTTACCGCGGGCAGGATATCGTGAAAGCTGGTGCTGCCGAGCACGGCGCCGGTTGCGGCCTCGGTCACGGCGAAAGCGAAGCGGTGGCCGGCCTCGCGGCCCTGCAGCGCGGCCTCGATGTAGGCACGCGTCTCCTCCGGCTCGGGCACCGAAGTGACGCGCAGCTTCCAGAGCTCGCCGTCGGCCGCGGCCGTGCGCAGGCCTTCTTCGTGGTCGAGCGAGAGCGGCACCAGCGCGAGGTCGCGGGCCTTCAGCGTGACAGGTTCGACGAACGCCATGTTCGAGCTACTTTCGAGAAAGGGGAGGGGCTCAGCGCGGGGGCTTGCCGTACTTGCGGTCGTACCAGGCCCGTGCGAGCTGCACGCCGGCGCCGCCGCCCAGGCCGATCAGCAGGATGCCGAAGATCTCGCTGTTGCCCCAGCCGCCGGCGCCGAACGCATCGAGCCCGAACTGCAGGCCGACCCAGCGCCCGAGCAGCGCACCGAGCACGAACAGCACGGCCTGCGCCAGGCCGAGCTTGAGCAACTGCCCGACGGGATGCGGCGCAGTGGGCCGGGTCATCGGTTGTTGCGCTGCATGAAGACGAGCTTCTCGAACAGCGTGACGTCCTGCTCGTTCTTGAGCAGCGCGCCCACCAGCGGCGGCACCGCGACCTTGTCGTCCTTGCTCTGCAGCGCGTCGAGCGGGATGTCTTCGGCCATCAGCAGCTTGAGCCAGTCGAGCAGTTCGGAGGTCGAGGGCTTCTTCTTCAGGCCGGGCAGGTTGCGCACGTCGTAGAAGGTCTTCATCGCGGCCGTGAGCAGCTCCTGCTTGAGGCCCGGGAAGTGCACCGCCACGATCTGCTTCATGGTCTCGGCGTCGGGGAACTTGATGTAGTGGAAGAAGCAGCGGCGCAGGAAGGCGTCGGGCAGCTCCTTCTCGTTGTTCGAGGTGATGAACACCACCGGCCGGTGCTTGGCGCGGATCAGCTCGCGCGTCTCGTAGCAGTAGAACTCCATGCGGTCGATCTCGCGCAGCAGGTCGTTCGGAAACTCGATGTCGGCCTTGTCGATCTCGTCGATCAAGAGTGCCACCGGCTCGTCGGCCGTGAAGGCCTGCCAGAGCACGCCCTTCACGATGTAGTTGTGGATGTTCTTGACGCGCTCGCCGCCGTCGACGTCGGCCAGCTGCGAATCGCGCAGCCGGCTCACGGCGTCGTATTCGTACAGGCCCTGCTGGGCCTTGGTGGTCGACTTGATGTGCCACTGCAAGAGCGGCAGGCCGAGCGATTCGGCCACCTCTTCGGCCAGCATGGTCTTGCCGGTGCCGGGCTCGCCCTTGACGAGCAGCGGGCGCTTGAGCGTGATGGCGGCGTTGACCGCCAGCATCAGGTCCTGGGTGGCGACGTAGTTGTCAGAGCCCTTGAATTTCATGAGTGGAGGCGAGCGAGCAGGTTGGAGGAAAGGCGGGGTGGAGAAAAGAACACACTCGATCCGCTTGACGCAAGCTCTTGAGCGGCCTGCATGGGGTCTTCGAAGACCCTTGCATATAATCGAATGTTGATTCGAAAAACTGTATTTCCACGAGATTGTGCGCGCAAAATGAACAAGTTGTTGACCACGATGTTTGCCTTCGCTGTCGCTTGCGTGACGGTCTCGGCGCAAGCCCAGCAAGTCACTGGCAAGGCCCAGGATGGCGCCAAGAAGGTCGCCATGTGCGTGGGTTGCCACGGCATCATCGGCTACCAGGCGAGTTTTCCCGAGATCCACAAGGTGCCGATGATCGCCGGCCAGAGCGCCAGCTACATCAGCGCCGCGCTCACGGCCTACAAGGGCGGCGACCGCAAGCACCCCACCATGCGCGCGATCGCCGACTCGCTGACCGAGCAGGACATCGCCGACATCTCGGCCTACTACAGCCAGCTCGGCCTGAAGGAGGGCGATGCGCCCCCGGCCACGCCGGCCAAGCCGATGCCCGAGAACATCCAGGCGCTGGTTTCGCGTGACAAGGACAACAGCTGCACCAAGTGCCACGGTGCCAACTTCAACACGCCGAACGACGGCACGGTGCCCAAGCTGGCCGGCCAGCATGCCGACTACCTGTTCGTCGCGCTCAAGTCGTACCGCGTCAAGAACAACCTGCACCTGGGCCGCTCGAACGCGGTGATGGCGCAGCAGGTCGAGCCCAAGAAGTTCACCAACGCCGAACTCAAGACGCTCTCGAACTACATCGCCTCGCTGCCCGGCGAACTCAAGACGGTGCCGGACTCGCGCCTGCACCACAGCGGCGGCCAGTGAGCCCCGGGGCGGCAGCCCGCATTGCCGCCCACGCAACCAAGTAAAAAGCCCGCTTTCCAGTCTGTGTAAATAGTCGGCGTTGAGTCCGCGAGAAGTGCCCTCCAGGCGTTGTCTGGAGGGCATTTTTCATTGGA
>NZ_JBDGJQ010000019.1:0-63496 GCF_057656815.1 Variovorax sp. Soil_C_39 | reverse complement strand
GTTAGGGTTCTTACGTGGGTCAGATTTGGATGGAAATCGCCGGGATTAGTGGGTCACTTCTGGATGGAAATCAACAGACTGAGTCTTGCCCATGCCGGTCGGCAGAGCGATCGCGACGCGCCGACGACCACCGCGCTCGAAAGCGAGGTCTGTGAAGGCGGCCAGGGTGTCGCGGAGGGCCTCGGAGTGCGCGGGGCTGATCACGTTGCCTACACGCTGCAGGAAGGCACACAGGTGGGCGTGTGACCTCTCTACGAGCGCCGCAGCCGCCTCAGACTGCTCACGACCCGAGGGAACGGAAGTCGGATTGTCGAATACAGCGTCGTTCGCAGTACAGCCGCTGGGTGCGAACATGGCTTCGCTATCAGCGGCAAGCTGTGGCTGGTTGATGATGTCGTGGGCGTGTGGCTGGCTGGGCATGTCGGCGGAATCAGTGCAGCGATGAGCCTACTACAGGGGTCACGATGGCCGATCGGTTGCCCGCTGCGAGGAAGCGCCCACTGCAGAAAAACTTCTCGCAACTGCCCGATCTGTCCAAGCAGCGCCGCCAAGGAGCCCAGTGCTGCCCGCCTCGTGCTACTGCTCGGATACCTTCCATGCTGGCGCGACGAAGACGCGCTTGAGGTCGAGCGACGGGTACGTGAGGCGGTTCAGGGCTGATCGCAAGCCATCGGCACGACGACGCATCGTTGCGCCGTAGCTCACGTCATGCACGTCGCCGCTTGAGTGGCCAATGATCGCCTTCGAGACATCGGAGCCAACACCGACGAGACCAAGCTCAGTCCGAACGGTGTGCCTGAAGCTATGGAGGTCCTTCGGCTGACCCTCGAAGCCGCGTGTCTTCTTGTACGCGCCGAACCACTTGCCAATGCCGGCAGCTGCACCGTTCTGCCCGCCCTTCGGCAATGCAGGAAAGAGGGGGCGAGGGCCGCCCTTCGACATCGCCTCCCAGTAGTCGCGGAACCCCAGCTCGATGAGCTTGTCGTGAACCGGTGTGCATCGCCATGACGGCGAGATCCGCTGGCCTGCCTTCTTCTTCAGGCGCTGACCGCGTGCCGCGTTCTCGCGGAACTCGATTGCGAGGCCGCCTTGCGCCGTCTCGAACACGTCATCGGTCCAGAGCTGCGCGATTTCTCCCGGTCTTGCGCCAGTGTGTGCAAGCACGAGCGGCACCCAGTACGCGGCATCCTTGCCGGCCGAGCTGGACGATGGCAGGGCATACGCGCGATAGACCTCGGAGTCGAACAGGAGTTTCATGTCCTCATTGGTCCAAGGCAGTCGAGCTTCCGCCTCCGCACCGCCCTCGCGCACCGCGACACCGTTCAACGGATCGCCGGGAAGCCAACCACGCTGGACAGCCAACCGAAGCATGGCGCGAACGCTCGACAGGACGTTGTTGGCGGTATCCACCGTCTTCTTTTCGCGTATCGCCCACTCCTGTACCTTGTCCTTGAACCGCAAGCCGTCAGGGAGCTTGAGCGAATCAAGGGGCGGGTCACCCATGAACTCCGCGAACATGGCGGCGTGCCTTCGGAACACGCCCAACGTCTTGTCAGACCGCTTGCGATCGCGCTCCCAGAGCTCGAATGCATCGTTGATGGTGCGCTGGTTCAGGCCGTTGCTGCGCTGCAACGGGACGCCTGCCATGGAAGGGGCCACCGGCGTTTCGACGACCTCTCCCAAGTCGCGGCGACCTCGATCGATCCACGCCGTGACGACCGCTTGAAACACGGTCCTCAGCGCGGGCAGGTTGTCGGGGCGGTCCCAGTTGACGTGGAACCCCAGCGCCTCGGTCTCATGGTTTGCGTAGCCCCGCGCAAGGCTCAGATCGCCTTGAGCGAGAGCACCCTGAAATACCTTGCCGAGCAGCCGATGTATTTCCGTGAGCCGCCGAAGTTGATCAGCACGCATCCCGAGGTAAGCGGGTCGTCCCGGCTCTTCCTTCAGGTAGCTCGGCGTCGGCCAAGGACCATCGTCTGGGCCGCTCAGATACCGGATACGGAGTGGGGGCGCAATGATCTCGAACGCCTGTAGCAGGGCCATGAGATTCGTCGGGTTGTAGCGCGTCTCATCATCGTGCCCAAGGATTCGCGCCTTCACCCGTCCTGCCAGCACCTTCGCCATCTCCGGTGTCACGATCTCGATGGTCTGCGGCTCAAGGCGATCGCGCTCCGCTTGAAACGCCTCGTCCCATGCGACCGAAAGACGGCGTGCGGCTTGGTTCGCCTTGCGGACGTCCGATGTCTTCAAGGAAGACCGCTCGGCCCACTGCTTGCCGTGCCACTTCGACTTCGGGTGGGCGCGAAGGTCGGGTGGGACCGGTCGCTCGTAGTAGAGATTGACCGTGTTCTTCCGCCTGTGCACGAACTCAGCACGCATCGGGTTCTCACTTGCAACAAGTTGAGCGGACCCGGATTTACGCAGCATGGATACACAGTGGAGGCCCGGGGAACCCAGCATCTTCGCTGGGAACCGCGCCAATGCTGGCGCTGGGCAAAATCTGGCGGAGTGGACGGGACTCGAACCCGCGACCCCCGGCGTGACAGGCCGGTATTGCAAAAGAGCTTCCAATTGAGAAAGCTCGATGGAGCTCAGAGCCTTCGAGACCTCTTCACGGGCTGATCCATCGCCTGGAAAAACTCCGACGGTTGCATCCCGAGTGCTGCGACGATTTTAAGAATATTGATCAAAGCCAAGTTGTGCTCGCCGCGCTCGATGCCCCCCATGTAGCTTCGGTCGATGCCACATGCGTCTCCGAACGCCTCCTGTGAGTAGCCGCGTGCCTTGCGGAAGCGACGCACGCTTTCACCAAAGAGCACCAGCTCGGGCACCTTCTGCTTCGTTTTCCCGGATTCGACCATCCGTGGATGGTCCGGTTTGCCAGGATAACGTGCCACGGTATATGATTACCCGGTATAAGATTCCACATAGGCTTCCAGATATGGGCTTTCGACGACTAGCCTCTCCGCTGCCAACGGCGCAACCCTTTCGCGTACCCGCGTCGGTTTCACAGTGCACAACCTCATCGCGCACCGCCCGTCGTCACGTGCGCAGCGCCTCCGCATCACGCATCGGCTCCCAAGTGCGCACTCTGCGTCTTGCCGCGGGCACCTCCGCCGGCAAACTCGCCGAAAGCGCCGGCGTCTCCCGATCCATGCTCTCGCGGATCGAACACGGCTTGGCCTCTCCATCAGTCGAAACGCTCGATCGCATCGCCCTAGGCCTCGGGGTACCCGTCTCGCGCTTCTTCGCAGATCAACCCGGCCGCACGGACTTCTCGTATGTGCCCGCTGGCCGCGGCATCCATGTGCAGCGCCTTGGCGCCGTCACCGACCACGACTACGAGTTGCTCGGGCACCTGCTCTCGGGCAACCTGTTCGTCGAGCCATACCTGGTCACGCTGTTGCCGAGCGCAAAACCCTATGCCGCCTTCCAGCACCCGGGTCTCAAGTTCGTCTACCTGCTCTCGGGCCGAGTGGCCTACCGCTATGGAGAAAAGAGTCTTTCCCTAGGCGCAGGGGACTCGCTGCTCTTCCAGGCCGCCGCACTGCATGGCATAGAGGCCATCGAAGCCGAACCCGTCAGCTATCTGTCCGTCGTGTTCACGCTGCGCGATTAATTTGTGCTTGTGTCGCGCCACACCTCCACACCCCGGGGCCTGATGACCGGCGACGGCGATCCCGACCTTGATCGAGGGCCCCTCAGGACACCGATCTGCTCCGCCGCCACGAGTTGGAGTGTTCCAAGCGGGAGCAACCAAGATTCGCGGCTCCACACCCTATTCGCCGCTAGCGGCCAGCGAGAGGGCTGCAGTTCATAGTTCGTTGTTTAGGCACTTATTGACAAATGACTAGCAAATGCAACAGACTTCATCCATGCCACAGCTTAGGAATCCAACGCTGGAAAACGCCGCCCTGGCGCTCGCCCAGCGCCGGCCGCTGCTGCGCGCTCGCGACGTCGCTGAGCAGGGCCTGCCAACTGTGGTTCTCAGCCGCCTCGTCGCGTCTGGCAAGCTCGAACGTGTCGCCCGCGGCGTCTATAGCCTGCCGGGACGCGCCCTCAGCGAGCACCGGTCGCTCGCCGAAGCGGCCCTGCGCATACCGCGTGGCGTGGTGTGCCTGCTATCGGCGCTGCGCGTGCACGGCATAGGGACCCAAGCGCCGTTCGAGGTCTGGATGGCGGTCCCTCATCACTCACCCACACCGCGACTCGAGCAACCGGCTCTGCGCGTCGTGCGCATGTCAGGGGCGGCGTTGACAGAAGGTATCGAGACCGTCGTGATCGATGGTGTGAAGGTTCCCGTGTTCGATGCAGCCAAGACGGTGGCCGACTGTTTCAAGTACCGCAACAAGATCGGTCTGGACGTGGCGTTGGAGGCGCTGCACGATGGCTGGTCGCAGGGCAGGCTGTCGATGGATGCGCTCTGGCATTACGCTACGGTGGACCGTGTGGCCAATGTCATGCGACCCTATCTGGAAAGCGTTGCGGCATGAGCCGCAACCTTGCCGCCTCCATTCGTGCGCGCCTGAAGCAGCGCGCCGATGCGACAATGCAGGATTTCGACCTGACGCTCACCCACTACGGGCTGGAGCGGCTGCTGTATCGGCTGTCGGTCTCGCCGCATGCCGCCAACTACCTGCTCAAAGGCGCGCTGTTGTTTTCAGTGTGGTATGACCAGCCGCACCGGCCGACGCGCGATGCGGATCTGCTGGGCTTCGGTCCGGACGACGTCCAGACCGCCGTGTCGGCGTTCCGCGAAATCTGCCAGATCGCGGCGGAGGATGGCATCTCATTCGATCCTGCATCTGTCAAGGGCTCGGTGATCCGCAAAGAGGCCGGCTATGGTGGTGTACGGATCGACCTGCAGACGAAGCTCGATGGCGCCAGGATCGCGCTGCAGGTGGACATCGGTTTTGGCGATGCCGTGACGCCGTCGCCGCAACCGATGACCTACCCGGTACTGCTTGAAGACTTGCCTGCTCCGCAGTTGCGCAGCTACCCGAAGTACACAGTCGTGGCCGAGAAATTCCATGCGGCATGCCTGCTGGGCATGGCCAACACGCGCATGAAAGACTACTTTGATCTCTGGGTTCTGCTGAACGACGGGGCTCTGGAAACTGGAGAACTGCGCCGCGCAGTCGAGGCCACGTTCAACCGTCGGAAACTGGCGCTGCCCCGCACCCTTCCTGTGGGTTTGAGCGATGCCTTCGCGCAGGATGCGACGAAAAATCAGCAGTGGGCGGCGTTTCTGAGAAAGAACAGGCTCGAGCCCCTGGCCCTCACAGGCGTCGTCGCGCTATTGCGCCATGAGTTTGAGAAACTGACAGCGGTCTGAAGAATCGCCGCAGCGGTCCGGGCCGGGGTCGAAGAAAGCAGAGCGGCGGGCACCATCATTCAACTCAGACAAAGCGCTACTCCCTGCTTCGGATCGCAGCGGGGCGGGCTTCCTCCACAAAAACCGCATCGAAGCTGCCGGCCTGGGTGACACCGTGGCGCTGCTGGACGACCTGCTGCAGCCTTCCGCGGAACCGCAGCATCAGAGCGCTTCCCGCTCGGTTCGGTGCTGACTGGCGCGCTCGACCATGAAGTCCTCGCTGGCGGCGGGGCCCTCCAGGAAGAAGCTGTCCCAACTTTGGCCCAGCGGCACGATGATGCGCGCATTGCCTTTAGCTCTCACTTCCACCTTGTGCACGCCTTCGGGAAGGCGCACGTCCAGTGGAAGCCGGACAGCCTGAGTGCGGTTGTTGACGAAGACGGTTCCAATCGACATCCGATTCTCCTGCGCGTCCGCCTTTGTGAACGCATTCCGAATTGCACCAAATGAAGGCTAACTTCGATTGCCTGTCCAGGAAACCTCGTTGTGTCCGAAGTTTGTATGTCAATTTCGGACAAACATATTGCTCGCCTGCCCCGGGGCCGCGGCGGTGCCGCGATGAACACGGCATATGACGACGTGATCGCAACAAGCGATGCCGACCGAGGCGCGCTCTTGGTGGAGCCCGCCGCGGCTCGGCTCGGCACGGCCGCGCAGAACGTCGAGAAGGACTTCTGGGCACTCGTGCTTGGTTTCGACGGCCTTGAGGCCGGAAGCCCCCGCTTGTTCTCGAGGGCGGGACATCTCTCCCCGAAAGCCTTCGACCTCATCCCCGCTTCGGGATCATTCGACAGGGCGCGCCGCGAGGCATTCAACAAGCAGTTCGCCGGTGGCGCAGATGTGCTGTCGCAGGAGCTTGCATGCATTCACGACATCGCCCTGCTTGCACATTGCCAAAAGCTCCCAGTGCTCCTGTTGCGAGCGATTCCGGTGTGATGTGAACTCCCACGTGTAGCGCAGATAGCGCTCGAAACCCAGGCGCAGCGTTTCGACCATCGTCAGCGTCCGGGGGCGATTGGCCGCTGCATACAGCCCCCGATGAAAGCGGGCGTTCAGCAGGATGATGCGGTCCACGCTTTTCTCCTGGTCCAGTTCTTCCAGCACGCGTTCGGCGGCGGCGAACTCCGCAGCGCTCAGCCGCGGGATCGCCCATGCCAGGGCTTGCGGCTCCACCAGGCTCCTCAACTGCGTCATCTCTTCCGCCTCGGCAGCGGACATGGTGGCCACGCTGACACCGCGCCGGGGCTCGGAAGCCAGAAAACACTCGCGCACGAGGTCCTTGAACGCTTCCCTCACGACCGTCTGGCTGACGCCGAAGCGAGAGGCCACCGCGTCCTGCCGCAAGCGTTCGCCCGGCCTCAGCCGCCCCTGAATGATCTCGACGCGCAAGGCGTCCACCACGGCGCCGGCCGTGGATCGATCTCCGAGGACTTGGCCGGCGAGCGAGGTCTCCATGTGGTCCATAGCTTTTCTCCTGTCAGGGATTGTACGGACCCACCAACATCTTGACGATTATCGATAATCGATTAAAGTAAACCAACTTCCACTTTTTTCAAGGTTGCACATGACGCTCCGCCTCTCCGATTTCGACGCAGTGACCTTCGACGTCTACGGCACGTTGATCGACTGGGAACCCTCGATCGCCAGGTTCCTGACCCGCTGGGCGCAGGACAACAGGATCGAGGCCGACGCAGAGGCGCTCGTCATGGCCTTCGATGGCGCACGCGCTTCGATCCAGCAGGAACGCCCTGCCCACCTCTACCCCGATGTGCTGAGCAAGTGCTTCGAGCGCATCTGCGCCCAGTTCGACGTGGCGGTGGACCCCGACCTTCGCCGCCAGTTCTCGGCGGCGCCGCACACCTGGCCGGCCTTCGCCGACAGCCATGCCGGACTCAAGCGCTTGCAGCAGTCGACCAAGGTCGGCGCCTTCAGCAACATCGACCAGGCATCGCTCAACACCTCGTGCGACAACCTCGATTTCCGCTTCGACCTCATCGTCACGGCGCAGCGCGTGGGTGCCTACAAGCCGGATTGGCCGCATTTCGACACGGGCATCGGCGACCTCATGCGCATGGGCATCCCGCGCGAGCGGATCCTGCATGTGGGCCAAAGCCTGCGGGCCGACATCACGCCGGCCAATCGGCTGGGCGTGCGCTGTGCCTGGGTCAACCGCCCGGGCCGCCTGCTGGGCCTGTCGGGTGAAGGCGCGGCCGAAGCCAGACCGGACCTCACGGTCTCCAGCCTCGCCGAACTCGTCGCCGCCCTGACCGGCACCGATCAACCCGCGGCCGCGCTGGCCTCCTGAGGAGTGTCCGAATGAACACCGCCATCCTTTCCATGTCTCGCCTGCTGTTGCGCGTCGTCGGCGTCGCGCTGCTCGCGAGCAGCGGTGCGGCGCTCGCGCAGAGCACCGACCCAGTCCTCGAACGCATCAAGGCCAAGGGCACGATCACGCTGGGCTACCGGGAATCCTCGATCCCGTTCTCCTACCTGAACGCCGACCGCAAGCCCGTCGGCTATGCGATGGACCTCTGCCTGAAGGTGGTCGACGCGGTCAAGCAGAAGCTCCAGATGCCGGCATTGAAGGTCGACCACATCGCCGTGAACCCGCAGAACCGCATCGCACTGGTGGCCAATGGCACCGTCGACCTCGAATGCGGCTCGACGGTCAACACGCTGGGACGCCAGGCACAGGTGGACTTCAGCGCGCCGCACTTCATCTCGACCACCCGACTGCTGGTGCGCAAGGGCGCGGACATCAGGGAGGTCGAGGATCTCGATGGAAAGGCCGTGGCGTTGCCGATCAACACGACGCCGGAGCGGCTGATCAAGGCACTGATCGAAGCGAAGAAGCTGAAGGTCCGCATCGTTGCCGTCAAGGACAACTCGGAAGGCTTCCTCGCGCTCTCGACGAACCGGGTCGACGCCTTCTCCACCGACGACATCCTGCTGTCCGGGCTGCGCAAGACCGCGCCGGCACCGCTCGACTACGAGGTGGTCGGCCGGCCCCTGTCCTTCGACCCGTACGGCCTGATGCTGCAGAAGAACAGCACCGTGTTCCTGAGCCTCGTGAACGCCACCATCGCGCGCACCGTGCGCTCCGGCGAGCTTGCTGCTTCGTACGACAAGTGGTTCGCGCCTCTGGAGGTGCCGCTTTCGAAGGATCTCGCCGCCGCGCTGAAATTGGCCGCGCTCCCGGAATGAAGCCCGCTCGGCACGCCTGATGAACTACGCATGGAACTGGAAGGTCCTTTTCGAGGACCCCTACGCGGGATGGCTGCTGTCCGGCCTGCAAGCGACGGTGCTGATCTCGCTGGCAGCGTGGGCCATCGCCGTCACGATCGGTCTCGGGCTCGGCGTGCTCGGCTCATTGCCCGGCCGGGTGCGATGGCTGTTGACAGGGTACGTCTCGGTGTTCAGGAACGTCCCCCTGCTGGTGCAGCTGTTCATCTGGTTCTTCGTGGTGCCGGAACTTTTGCCGAGCGAGGCCGGCCGATGGCTCAAGCGGGATCTGCCCATGCCTGAGATCTGGACGGCCATCGCCGCGCTGGGGTTGTTCACTGCGTCGCGCGTCGCGGTCCAGGTCCGCTCCGGCATCGGCGCACTGCCGCGCGGCCAATGGCTCGCCGCCTCTGCGAGCGGCATGAGCCTGGCGCAGGCCTACCGATTCATTCTGCTGCCGCAGGCATTGCGGCTCGTGCTGCCGCCGCTGACCTCCGAGTTCCTCACCGTCTTCAAGAATTCCGCGCTGGCACTGACCATCGGCGTGTTCGAGATGACGGCGCAGAGCCGCCAGATCGAAAGCTACACCTTCAACGGCTTCGAGGCGTTCACGGCAGCCACCGTGGTGTACCTGTCGATCGCGCTTTGCGTGACCGCGGGCATGCGCCGCCTGGAGAAGAAGCTGATGATCCCCGGTACCCAGGGAGAACGGGCATGAGCGGGACATTCGATGCCTCCGTCATCGTGAACGCGTGGCCATTCCTCCTGGAAGGCCTCGGGCTCAGCCTGATGCTCACCCTGGTGGCGATGGCAGGCGGCCTCGTGCTCGGCCTGTTCCTGGCGCTTGCGCGTCTGTCCCGGCATCGCCTGCTCGCCGGGGCCGCAGCGGTCTATGTCAACGGATTCCGCGCCGTGCCGCTGATCCTCGTGATCTTCTGGTTCTACTTCCTGGTGCCGCTGATCGTGGGCAGGCCCGTGGGGGCACTCCCCTCTGCACTGATCGCCTTCACGCTCTTCGAAGCCGCGTACTACTCGGAGATCATCCGTGCAGGCCTGCAGAGCGTGCGCGCGGGCCAGTGGCAGGCGGCCGCGGCATCGGGGCTGCGGCCGGCGCAGGCGCTGCGCTTCGTCGTGCTGCCGCAGGCGGTGCGCAACATGATGCCGGTTCTCATCACCCAGGCGATCGTCCTGTTCCAGGACACCTCGCTCGTCTACGTCATTTCGCTGAGGGACTTCATGACCTCCACAAGCATCGTGGCCAACCGGGACAACCGGCTGGTCGAGATGTACCTGTTCGCAGCGCTCGTCTACTTCGTGCTCTGCGCATCCCTTTCCCTGGCGGCCCACCTCGCCGCCAACCGCAGGAGCGCCCCATGACGACCAGCACCAATACCGACGCACCGATCATCGAGGTGCGCGGATTGCACAAGTCCTATGGATCGGCGCCCGTGCTCAACGGTTGCGACCTCGCGATCCATCGCGGCGAGGTGGCCGTGATCTGCGGGCCCTCCGGCTCCGGAAAGAGCACGCTGATCAAGTGCTTCAATGGCCTCGAGCCCTTCCAGCAGGGCAGCGTGCGCGTCGACGGCGTCGAAGTAGGGGAAGCGAAGGCCGACCTGAGCCGGCTGCGCAGCCGTGTGGGCATGGTGTTCCAGCACTTCGAGCTCTATCCGCACCTGACCGTGCTGGAGAACCTCTGTCTTGCCCCGATGAAGGTGCTCGGCCGCACGCGCGAAGCGGCACATCAGAAGGCCAGCGAACTGTTGGGCCGTGTCGGACTGCCGGGGAAGATCGACGCGTATCCGGCCCAGCTCTCCGGCGGTCAGCAGCAGCGCATCGCGATCGCCAGGGCGCTGGCGATGGAGCCGATCGTCATGCTCTTCGACGAGCCGACCTCGGCGCTGGATCCGGAAATGATCGGCGAAGTGCTCGCGGTGATGCTGGAACTCGCCCGGGACGGCATGACGATGGCCGTCGTCACGCACGAGATGGGGTTCGCCCGCCGCGCCGCGGACCACGTCATCTTCATGGATGCCGGGAAGGTCGTGGAGAACACGCCGACGGACGCCTTTTTCGCATCCCCGGCCTCCGCGCGAGCGCGCGAATTCCTCTCGCGGCTCGTCTCCCACTGAGGGCACCAGCCACGAACGCACACCATGACACGACACCCCCCAAGACCCCGCGCGGTCATCACGCACGAATCGCTGGGCCGCATGCGCGTGCCGACCTTCGCCGACGTCCAGGCAGCGCTCGACCGCATCAGCGCGCACGTGGTGCGCACGCCCCTCCTTCGCTCGACAGCCCTCGATCGCATCGCCGGCGCGCCGGTCTGGCTGAAGGCGGAGAACCTGCAGGTGACGGGATCGTTCAAGGCCCGCGGCGCCTTCAACGCCATGTTGCGGCTGGACGATGCCGAACGGCAACGTGGCGTCGTGGCCTATTCCACCGGCAACCATGGCCAGGCCATCGCCTGGGCCGCCAGGTGCCTCGGCATTCCAGCCACGATCGTCATGCCCGCCGATGCGCCGCGCAACAAGGTCGCTCGCGCGCTGGCCCATGGCGCCCGCGTGGTCCACTACGACCGGCGACGCGAAAGCCGCGAGGCGATCGGAATGCGCTTGCTGCACGATTCCGGCGGCACGCTCATACCGCCGGGCGATCACCCCGACGTGCTGGCTGCGCAGGGCACGGTTGCACTGGAAGCGCTCGATGCACTGCCGCCCGCCGCCAAGGCCAACCTGGGTACCTTCGCCGCACCGTGCGGCGGTGGCGGCCTGCTGGCGGGATGCGGCCTGGTGCTGGAAGCCCTCGTTCCGGCTGCACGGATCGCCGCGGTAGAGCCTTTCGGTTTCGACGATACGGCGCGCTCGCTCGACAGCGGAACGCGGGAGGTCAACAGCCCTGCCGCGAGCACGCTCGCCGACGCCCTGCAGGCGACCACGCCCGCCGAATTGCCATTCGAGATCAACCGGCACTGCCTGACCGACGCATTGACCGTGACGGACGCGGAAATCGCGGCAGCCGTGCGCTTCGCGCTCGCCGAACTGCGCATGGTCGTCGAACCAGGCGGCGCCGTGGCACTGGCCGCCGTTCTGGCCGGCCGCCTCCAGCTCGGCAACAGGGATGCCGTCGTGGTGCTTTCCGGCGGCAACGTCGACATGCCGCTGCTCGCCGCGCTGATCCAGGGCGACGACGGGGCACCCTACACCGAGCGCGACACGACATCGGGCCTACGCACCGCCTGACACCTTGCGCGAACGCGCACTTGTACGCGCTTTTTCTACAACACAGCGAGAACGCCATGAAGACGATCGAAGAGAAATTCCTGAAGCTGGGCATCGACAACGCGCCAGGCCAAGAGGTGCGCGAAAGCCCGAGCGACGACAGTCCGACGAGACCCGGTGAAAGCCTCCCGGGCGCCGCGGTCGATTTCTCGCACGGCGACGTGAACGCCACCGGATTCGAGCCGACGCCCGGTGCACTCGATGCATTCGTCCAGGGGGTCCATCGCGGCGGTTCCCAAGCCTACACGGAGTACCGCGGCGATGCAGCCATTCGGGAGAAGCTCGCGATCGCTCTGAGTGCGTTTTCCGGGCACCCCGTTTCGGGCGCCGAAGAAGTCATCATCACTCCCGGCACGCAAAGCGCCCTGTTCCTGGCCGTCGCGAGCACCGTCACCACAGACGACAAGGTAGCGGTCGTTCAGCCGGACTACTTCGCCAACCGAAAGCTGGTCGAATTCATGGGTGCGCAGATGATCCCCGTGCGGCTCGACTACTTGAACGGCACCGTGCACGCCGGCCTGGATTTGCAGCAACTCGAGTCCGCTTTCAAGGCAGGCGCGAAGGTCTTCCTGTTCTCGAACCCGAACAACCCGACCGGAGCGGTGTACTCCCGAAGCGAGATCGCGCAGATCGCGGGCCTCGCCGAGCGCTTCGGTGCAACAGTGATCGTCGATCAGCTCTATTCGCGGCTGCTCTACGAGGGACAACCGTACGTCCATCTTCGCCGCCTTGCGACCGGAATCGACAACGTGATCACCATCATGGGACCGTCCAAGACGGAATCGTTGAGTGGCTACCGGCTGGGAGTGGCCTTCGGCAGTGCACGCCTCGTGCAGCGCATGGAGAAGCTCCAGGCCATCGTTTCCCTGCGCGCTCCCGGTTACTGCCAGGCCGTGTTGCAGACCTGGTTCTCCGAGCCCGCCGGATGGCTGGGCGAACGCATCGCCAAGCACCAGCAGATTCGCGACTCATTGCTGGCGGTCTTCCGAGACACGGACGGCGTGGTGGTCCGCACACCGCAGGCGGGCAGCTACCTCTTTCCGCGCCTTCCGAAGCTGCACCCGCCCCTGCCGGTCTTCGTCAGAGCACTGCGGCTGCAGGCGAACGTCACTGTCACGCCTGGAACCGAATTCAGTTCGGACGCACATGACAGCATCCGCTTGAACTTCTCGCAGAATCACGATGCAGCAGTGGCTGCGGTCCAGCGCATCGCTGCCATGGTCGAGCGGCACCGGGTTTCCTGAGCATGAATCAGCACATGATCAGAAAAGCCTTCAGCAGCGAATCCTCGCCGCCGCCAGCCGGCACTTACAGCGTCGCGGTGCAATCGGGCCACCTCGTGTTCCTATCGGGCCAGACCCCACGTGATCGCGACAACGTCAGGCATGGTGACAAGCCCTTTGCCGTACAGGCAAGGATGGCGCTCGACAATCTCGAGGCAGCTGCGAACGCAGCAGGATCGAGTCTCCGCGACGCAGTCAAGGTGGGTGTATTTCTCAGGGATATGGCGAACGCCGCTGAGTTCGATGCAATCTACGCGACTTACGTCGGGTGGCCCCCGCCCGCGAGAACGCTGACCCATTCGGGCTTTGCGGCGTTTGACATCGAGGTCGACGCAATACTCGACCGAGGCTCTGCGAGCCAAACGTCGGGCTAGAGCAGCGGCAACCACCGATTTTCGTCAAGGCTGCGATCACGAGGAGAGCGAGGAGGTTGAGCGACGCGCCTTCGATCTCGGCTAGAAGAGCCCATGTTGCGACGTCGTCAAGGCCGTGAAGCTTTCTCCCATGGGCTGAAGAATGGCGTCGGCAATCGGCTGGAGTTGCCTGCTGAGGTAATGTTCGTAGTCGATGCGCGCATGGCGGGTTTCCAGCGGCTCCGGTCCGTTCTGCGTCATGACATACTGGATCCAGCCGCCTTTCTGATACTGCTTGGGCCGACCGATGCGGGCGTTGTGTTCGTCGGCGATGCGCGCGGCCCGGACCTGCGGGGGCACGTTGACCCGGTAGGCATCGAGCCGATGGCGCAGGCGCTTGCGGTAGATGAGCAGGTCGTCCTTGGCGCCAGCCAGCGTCGATTTTGCATAGTCGGCCACGAACTCCTTGTACGGCGCGCCCTGGAAGATGCGTGAAAGCAGGCCCTCCTGGAATTGCCGCGCCAGCGGGGTCCAGTCGCTGCGCGCCATCTCCAGGCCGCGGTACACCATCTGCTCCTTGCCCGCGGCGTCTACACCGAGACCCGCGTAGCGCTTCTTGCTGCCGACCTCCGAGCCGCGAATCGTGGGCATGAAGAACTTCTTGTAGTGGGTGTCCACCTCGATCTCCAGAAAGCTCTCCAGCCCCTGCTCGTCGCGAAGCGTGCGCGTCCACCAGTCGTTGATGTCCGCCGCCAGGCTGGCCGCGACGGAGTGTGCCTCCTCGTTTGCATGGGTGCGCTTGAGCCAGATGAAGATCGAGTCGGTATCGCCATAGATGGCCTCATACCCCCGTTTCTCCACGAACTCGCGCGTGAGCTTCATCATCTCGTGGCCGCGCAGGGTGACGGCGGACACCAGCTCGGGGTTGAAGAACCGGCACTCGCTCGCCCCCAGCACGCCGGCGAAGGAGTTCATGAGCAGCTTCAGCGCCTGCGACAGCGGCTCGTTCTTCGCGCGCTTGGCCTCGTCCCGGGCGCGCCAGAGCGTGGTCACGATCTCGGGCAGGCAGTGCCTGTCGCGCGAAAAGACAGTCCCCTTCGGTCCCCTGACGCACCCGGCCAGATCGCTGGCGTTCGAGCCCTCGACGAGGCCCACCGGATCGACCAGGAAGGTCCGGATGATCGAGGGGTAGAGGCTCTTGTAGTCCAGCACCACGACAGAATCGTAGAACCCCGGTTTCGAGTCCATCACGTACCCGCCGGGATAGGCCTTGCACGCAATCTCGCCCACGTTCGGCGCCACGTAGCCCAGCCGGTGCATCCGCGGCATGTAGTGGTGGCTGAACGCGGCAATCGAGCCGCCGAAGTGGTCGGCCTGCAGTCCAGTGGTCTGGGCCCGCTCCATCATGAACTGCAGCAGCTTCGCTTTGTCGAAGATCCGCAGGACCAGCTCGCAATCCCGCATGTTGTAGAGCGCGAGCGCAGGCTTGTCTTCCTGGTAGCGGCGCTCGATCTCCGCCATCTTGTCGTATTCGTCGCCGATCGCCTTGCCCTCGCCGAGCAGCGCTTGCGAGACGGTCTCGAGGCTGAAGGACGGGAAGCTCCACACCGCGGCCTTCAGCGCGTCGATGCCGTCGATGACGACCCGGCCCGGTGTCGGCGCGAACAGGTAGCCCTGCTTGCCCGGATGGGTGCGCCATTCGATGGGACGGCGCTCCCGCCCGAGCAGGAGCTGCACGCCACAGTCGTTGGCTGTCTTCTGAAGCACCCGCAGGTCGAACTGGACGACGTTCCAGCCGATGATGACGTCGGGGTCGTTCCGCTCGAACCAATCATTGAGCTTCTCGAGCATCGCCCGGCGCGACGGGCAATAGACGAGCGCGAAGGGCTTGGGCGCATGCGATCCGGATGACGCCCCTTGCGGCGGCTCGCCCAGCATGAAGACGACACGCTCCAGCGTGCCGTCCAGCGCAATGGAATAGAGCGCTTCGTCCTGGCTCGTCTCGATGTCCAGCGACACGACCTTCAGCACCGGCCGGAATTCGGGCGCGGGCTTGAGTCTGCAGTCGGCGATGGTGGCGCCCTCTGTGCGCCCTCCTTCCACCCGCACGCCGGCGGTGATGAAGCGTTCCATCAGGTAGCGGTCGTGCGGGCGCACGTCGGCTTCGAGCAGGGGAATGTTTTGTGCCTGGAGGGCGCGAGCCAACCGGCCGAGCTGGCGGAAGTGCTTCGCGTAGACACCGAGCACCGCTTCCTGCTGGAAGGTCTTGAGCTCGAGCTCGCGCAACTGCACGCCTTGCATGCTGGTCAGGTGGTCTTCGACCGCCGCCTTGTGCCGGGTGGCAACGAACGCAACGCTGCTGCGGGAGGTCAGGACCACTTTCCTCGGCCCCGCATCGGTTGCCAGCCAGTATTCGATCACCGTACCGGCGAGCGCATCCCGCCAGTGACGCGTGAGGATGAAGCCCTTGAGTTCGGCGGATGTCACGGAATTCTGGAGAGAGTCGGGCAAGGAGGGAAGACGGACTTGGGCACGGACGATTCTCGCCGCGCAACGTGCGTTGATCGATCGAAGGCGCGGGACCTGCGAAGGTTCATGGAGCTCGCGACCACGGAGGGCCCGCGTCTGTGCCCTCTGGTACGCATGGCCTATGTGCTCGGCGCGCGCTCCCAACCCGATGCCTTGCATCTGCTGGGCCGGTATGCCTTCAGCAACTGCTGGCCACATGCATTCGCCGCTGTGGGCCTGTCGAGACAAGCCCCGCATACATGCGCGAGATTGCCCGCCAGCCGTGCCGCCTGGCGCCGCCTCCGGTCTGTTGCTCCCTTGCCCGCCGCGGCAGGCTCGCGCTCACAACGAAAAACGCTCTCACTGCGCCGGGACGATTCTCCGCGCCTTGACGACCTCGCCCCACATCTTCGTCTCAGTGCGGATCAGTTCATTCAGTTCCTCCGCCGTGCTTCCCACCGCGACGGCCGACACTGCGGCGAGGCGCTCCTTGACCTCGGGCATCGATGCCACCGATCGCCAGGCGTCCGTCAATGCCGCGACGACCTCCTTCGGCGTTCCCGCGGGCGCCCAGACGGCATACCACCCATCGATCACGAACCCCGGCACTGTCTCCTTGACGGTAGGAATCCCGGACATTCCCTCGGCCCGGCGCGAGCCCGTCTGCGCCAGCGCGCGCACCTTGCCGCTGGCCACCAGGGCCGGAACCTGTGCGGCAGGGCTCATCGAGAGCTGGACCACGTTCGACATCAGGTCGCCGCTGAAATTGCCCGCGTAGTTCACCGGCAGAACTTCCGCACCTGCCTGGTGAGCGAGAAGCTGCGAGCCGAGATAGGCGGCAGAGGCGAATCCGGTGACGCCCATCGCGAGCTTGCCAGGATGCGCCTTCGCGTGAGTCACGAGCTCCGCGAAGGTTGTGATCGGGACCTGCGCGTTCACCATCCAGACGAAGGGCGAAGCCGCGAACCTGGAGACGGGGACCAGTTCCTTTTGCGGGTCGTACGGCAGATTGGCGACCATGTGAGGATTCATCGTGATCGTCTGATTGAAAGCGAAAAGCAGCGTGTATCCGTCCGGCTTCGCGCGCGTCACTTTCTGAACGCCGATGACGCCGCTGGCCCCCACCACGTTGTCGACCACCACCGGCTGGCCGAGCAGTTCGGACAGTTTCTGGGCGCCGAGCCGCCCGATGATGTCGACGCCGGTGCCCGCGCCGGCCGGCAGCACGAGCGTGATGGGGCGGGAGGGGTACTTGGCTTGCGAGGATGCGGCCAGGGGGACCCCGAGCGCCGCGGTGGCCAACAGTGCCGCGACGTACCGTCTTGCTGCGTTCTTCATGGATCTGTCTCCTGGTTTTTTGCTCACGAGGCGGGTTGGTGTTCGGCGCGCAGGGGCCGCAGGCTGCGGGCCAGCCGATCGATCTCTCGCAGCATCGGCTCGACTGCCGCGACGATTGCATCGGTGGCCACGAAGGATCGGGCCGCATCCAGCCGGCTCGCAATGTCCGCAACCGCGATCGACTCCACGACCGGCACCATCCGGAGTGCGCACAGCAACGGCTTGGCCGCCTGTACCGCGCGGATGCCTCCCGAGATGCCGCCGTAGCTCACGAAGCCGGCCGGCTTGTAGTGCCACTCCCGTGACAGGAACGTGAGTGCATTGACGAAGGACGACGGAGGAAAGTGGTTGTATTCGGGAATGACGAAAACGAAGGCGTCGGCTTCCTGCACCTTGGCAGCCCATGCCCGTGTATGCGCATGGGCGTATTCGCCCAGTCGAGGGTGCCTTGGTTCGTCGAAGACGGGCAGGTCGAATGTCTTCAGGTCGACCCGTTCGACCGCGAGCCTGCCGGAGCGGCCCGCTTCCCCGGCGAACCATTGGGCCACTGCATCCCCTACCCTGCCCGCGCGGGTGCTGCACGTCACGACATGCAGCCTCGGCGCCTGCTCGATGGTGTTTGAAAGCTGCATGTTTCAGCCTTCCAGGACCTTGGTGGCTTGCCAATGCAGCAGCCTCAACCCGTCCTCGGCCCGGATCCAGACCGTGACGAAGGCGTTGTCCATGACCTTGATCTGGCCGGCGACGTCCAGGGTCGTGCGGGTCTTGCCGCTCAACAGCGCAACAGGACCGCTCGTCCGGACGCACTGGCCGGAGCGCAGCGCTTCGACGAAGCGGTACCTGCCTGCCGCGATCGACGCGAGGAAAGCGGCCTTGTCGTCGGTCTTTCCGTTCGCGTGGGTGTGGCGGTAGTCGGGCGCGAGCATCTGCTCGAGCGCGGCCAGGTCCTGCCGGTACAACGCCTGGTATCTGGCTTCGTCGGCGGCGAGGACCTGCGATTCGATGGTGGAGTTCGTCATGGGCGTCGTCATGCGCCCTGCGCGACCACGTCGTTGCTCAGCACCCCCACGCCCTCGATGTCGACCTCGAAGGTGTCGCCGGGCCGAAGCGGTCCCACGCCGCCCGGCGTTCCGGTCATGATGAGGTCGCCAGGCATCAAGGTGATCGACCTGCTCAGGTAGGCCACGAGCGCGTCGACGCCGAAGAGCAGGTCGGAGGTGTCGCAGTCCTGGACGACCGCGCCGTTCAAGCGTCCTCGCATCCGCAGCTTCGAAGGGTCCGCCGCCGTCTCGATGCAGGGACCGATCGGCGCGAAGGTGTCGAACGCCTTGCCGATGGTCATGAGACCCATCGCCATTTCCTGTCGCTGGATCGTGCGTTCGCTCACGTCATTGCCGCAGGTGTAGCCGAGGACATAGCTCAGCGCGTCCGCCCGCGCGATGTTCCTCGCCTTGCGCCCGATCACCGCGACGAGTTCGCTCTCGTAGTGCACGATGGTGCTGCCTTCGGGGTAGACGATGCGCTCGCCATGGGCAATCAACGCGGTGTCAGGCTTCATGAAGAGCGGCGCAATCTCCGGGAGCTCGCGACCGGTCTCGAGGATGTGAGCCTTGTAGTTGAAGCCGACGCCGAAGATGCGCGGATGCGCCACGGTCGGCGGCAGGAGCGTCAGGCTCGCGAGTGGCCAGGTCTCCTCGCCCGGCTCGATCGCCCCCTCGAAGGGCGACGCCTTCAGCGCCCGCACCGTTGCCGGCCCGTCCAGCACGCCGAACCGCGGTCGCCCTGCCTCCAGAAACTTGTAGATCTTCATGTCGTCGCTCCTATGGTTGAACCTTGATGGCCAGTTTGCGAAGCGCGGCCAGCACGCCGTTGCAAAGCAGCACCAGCGCCGTCGCCAGGACGATGCCGTAGTACACCCCGGCCGAGTCGCCGAGCTGCCTGGCCTGCTCGATGCCGTGCCCGATCCCCACCTTCGCCGCGAGGTACTCGGCAACGAGCGCCGCGCTGACCGCCCACGGCAAGGCGACCTGAAGTCCTGTGAACATGAAGGGAAGCACGCTCGGGATGACGACATGCCGCGTGAGCTGCAGCGGACTGGCACCGAACACTCTCGCTGTCATGACCAGGCGCGCGTTCACGGTGGCCAGGCCTGCATAGGTCAGCGAGAAGACGATGAAGAGGACCGTCAGCGCGACCAGCATCACCTTGGGCGCCCATCCGGTGCCGAACCAGAGCACGAGAAGCGGGACCAGGCCCAGTTTCGGAATGCTCATGAGGGCCGTGATGAACGGCTGCACCATCGTGTCGAGCCGCGGAGCGAGCCTGAGCACGCACGCGATGGCGCATCCGCACACGGCGCCGACCGACGTGCCCGCCAGCAGCAGGTGACCGGTCGCGGCCAGGTCGGCAAGGAGCCTGCCCGCCAGCAGTTCCGACCAGACCCGCGCGGCGACCTGTCCGATGCCGGGGACCCAGTAGTCCCCGACACCACGGCTCGCGAGCTCCCACGCCGCTGCGAAAGCGGCCAGGCCCAGCGCCCTGGCCAGAAGCACCTCCTGCCGCGTCATGGCTGGCATGCGCGGCGCAGGCAATCGCGCACGGCGTCATAGTGCCCCGCGAACGTCGGGGCCTTGAAGATCAGTTCCGGATCGCGCGGGCGGTCGATGTCGATGTGGCGCTCCAGCACGATCCGCCCCGGCGAACCCGACAGCACGATGATGCGGTCGCCCAGCGCGATGGCTTCGCTGATGTCGTGCGTGACGAACAGAATCGTCTTCTTCTCGGTCGCCCACAGCGCGAGCAGATCGCTTTGCAATTGCGCCCGCGTCTCGGCGTCGAGTGCCCCGAAGGGCTCATCCATGAGGACGACCGGCGGGTTGTAGGCGAGCGTACGGGCCAGGGATGCGCGCTTGCGCATCCCGCCCGACAGCTGATGCGGGAAATGCCTCGTCCATTGGGCGAGCCCGACCCGGTCGATCAGATGCCGCACGCGCTCGAGCTCCGACGGCGAAGGCCTGCCGGCGAGCGTGAGCGGGAACATCACGTTGTCCCACACGGTGCGCCACGGCAGCAGGTTGTCGTCCTGCGTGACGTAGCCGATCTGGCGGCTGCTGCCGGGGTTGGGCGGCATGTCGGCGCCCCCCACGACTTCGCCCCGGAAGGCAATCTGACCCGCAGACGGTTGCAGCGTCTGTGCCACCAGGTTCAGAAGCGTCGACTTGCCGGCGCCGGAGGAACCCATGACGGTCACGAATTCGCCCTCCCGGACGCTCAGGTCCAGGTCGCGCAGGATCCAGTGGCGCTCGCCGGCAGTGCGCGCAGCGTACGAGATGCCCAGTTGCCGCAGTTGCAGCAGCACGTCGGCCATGGCCGCCTCGGGGATGTCTCTCTTCATGGTCATGCTCCGACGGTGCGCGCGCCCTGCGACGGGTCGGCTTGCCACCCCAGCAGGCGCTTCTCGATCTGCGACAGGACCGCGCTCACCGAAAGAACGATGAGCATCACGGTCACGAGCGACACGAACACCAGGGTGGTGTCGAAATCCGTGGCGCCGTACTGCGCCAGGTAGCCCAGGCCGCGATTCGACGAGATGATCTCTCCGACGATGGCACCGGCGACGGCGTAAGGGACGGCCACGCGCAGACCGCCGAAGACGTACGGGACGACGGCGGGCCAGACCACATGCCTGAGCAACTGCGATTCCGAGGCACCGAGAACGCGCACCGACAGCAGGAGCTTCCGGTCGACGGCCTCGACGCCGTCGAGGGTGCTGTAGAAGACGATGAAGAAGATCGCCGCCGTCACCAGGGCGACCTTCGCACCAGGCCCGACCCCGAGCCAGAGGATGAACAACGGCACGAGCGCCGTCTTGGGGATGGCGTATCCGATGGCGGCCACACCCACGAACGCCGCGCGCGAAAAGGGATGGCGGCGCAGCGCCATCGCGACCGCGCAGCCGGGGATCGCACCGAGGAGGAAGCCGCCGAATGCCTCGCCGAGCGTGAACCGGCCGTGGAACCAGAGATCGCCGTTCAGCACCAGCATCCAGATTCGTTCCACGACCAGCGTCGGCGAACTGATCCAGTAGGCCCCCCGCAGGCGCCCCACCACCTCCCAGGCGATCAGGACCACGCAGGCCAGAACGACCCGGTCCGTCCACACGCGACGATGATTCATCTCCGGCCCGCCTATCTGCCGGAGCCCACGAACTCGTCGGTGAAGAGGGTCTTGGCGAGCGCCTTCAGTGCTGCCTTGTCATCCTGCGGACCGAACATCACGTCCACCGTGTGGTCGAACGCCCGTCCCATCGGCATCGCGCGCGCGGGGGTGTTGCGCTGGAAGCTCTCGAACGCCTGCTTCAGCAGATCGGGGTCCATCTTCTCGAAGCGCCTGCCCAGCAGCGCCAGCGCCTTCTGCGGCTCGGCGGCGATGAGCGCCAGACTGCGGTCGAGGGCGCCGACCATCTGGCGGCAGGTGGCCGCGGCACTGCTGCACAAGCCGTCGCGGGCGACCAGCACGTTGTACGTCGTCGGATTCACCTGGGGGAAATCGCCGCCGGGGCCGCTGATCCAGAGGCGTGCGCCCCGGCGGACGGCTTCCAGCGTGAACGGGCTGGAGAAGACGAAGCCATCCACCTCCTTCTTCTGAAGCGCCGCGTCCATGCCGGGCGGCGCAATGAAGACCAGGCGGATGTCCCGGTCGGCGTCGATGCCCGCCTGCCGGGCGACGAACCGCAGATAGGCCTGCGGCAGGCCGTTCGCCGTGTCGACGGCCAAGGTCAGGCCCTTGAGTGCGCGGGCCCGGTCCATCGGCGACTTGGCGGACGCCAGGCGTTCGGCCGTGGGCCCAGACAGCACGATCTCGGTGGTCGCGTTTTCCTGGAGCCCGGCGATGGCCAGCGTCTTCTGGCCGCGCTGGGCCGCGCGCAGCTGGATGAGGCCGGCGATCGTGGTGAAGTCGGCGCTGCCGCCGATCAGCGCATTGAGCGCAGCGGGGCCCGCCAGCTGGCTGAGCTCCACGTCGAGGCCCGCGTCCTTGAAGTAGCCGGCGTCCTGGGCGATGTAGACCGGCGCGAAGAGGACGGAGACGGCGGGAAGCACCAGCTTCGTCGTCGCGGGCTGGGCCGCCGCGGTGAGCGCCGCAGCCGCAATGGTCAAGCCGATGGCGGCTTTCCTCAGATACCTGTTGAGCATGCCATGTCTCCTTGCTTGAATGACTCAGAGGACCGAATCGGGGCGCCGCATCAATTCCACTTCGGGAACCCCGCCGCGCAGCTTCTGCAGCATCTCGTCCGCGTCGAATTCGATCCCGATCGGGTTGCGCTTGAACGCTTCGCTCTGGAGCCAGGCATTGGTCGTCTCGGGATCGGGAAAGCTGTCCACCTGCAGCTCGATCTGGTTGCCCTCGGGGTCCGCGTAGTAGAAGGAAACGGTGGGCCCGTGGTTGATCGCGCGATGGGGAACGATCCCGAGCTGCCGGAGCCGCACGAAGTTGTCGAGCAGGTCGGCGAGCGAGTCGTAGGCGAAGGCCGTGTGGAAGTGGCCGGCACGGACCGTCGCGTCTGGCGGCGGATAGTCTTGCAGCGCGATCAGCGCGATCCGGTGGTGCTCATCGTCGTAGGTCAGAAACGCGACCTTGTCGGACGCGTGGGCCACGTGCGCACCGAGAACCGTGCAGTACCAGTCCACGAGCTCGCGCAGGCGGTTGGTGCGCAATGCGACGTGGGCCAACCGCCGGGGCGGCTTGGTGGCGATGGCAGCGACTGAAGTCATGCGTGTACCTCCTGGTGTTGTGACGCGGGCTCGGCATCCCGCTCGTCTGGTTTCGAGGCGAAGGCACCGATCACTTGCGCCATCGTTCGGTCTGCTTGGGGCAAGGCGTCCCTGGCGCGCCATGCAACATGCCCGTCGGGCCGGACGAGGACGGCACCGCGCGGAGAGATTTCGTAGAGGTCGTGGAACGCCCCCAGGTGGTCCAGCAGGTCGCGATGCGCCCCCACGACAAATGCCTGTGAGCGGATGCCTGCCTCGGAGGTCGCCTTCGTGAACGCTTGCACCCATGGCTGGGCATCGCGCCCTGCGAGCAGGGTGAAGCGCAGGTCCTTGAACAGGTCCACGGTCGAGATCGTGGGCCCGCCTTCGGGCAGCTTCAGCCAGCAGTGGGGCGCGCGTGCGCCCGGCGCGGCGCTTGCGTCATAGGTGTTGACGTCCGGCGGCTGCGCCGGATTTCCCTCGTCGAAGACCAGCGCCGAGCGATAGGCATAGCCGAAGGTCTGCCCGTGGTATTCGAAATGATCCCGTTGGCCGGGAATGGCGTCGCGCATGCGCGAGATGTCGTCTTCGCAGAAGTCCTCGTGCGTCTTCATGATGCCGCCCAGCCCTGCGGCCTCCATGCGTCGCGCATTGCGCACGCTCTGCGCCACGTTGAACCGGATCACCGGCAGGCGTTCGGCTTCATACGAGTCGAGAATCCCCTCCCCCGCCACGCCCCTGAGGACCAGCGCGAGTTTCCAGCACAGGTTGTGCACATCGCCGATCGCCGTGTTCATTCCCTGCCCGCCGGTAGGTGGCAAGGGGTGGGCGGCATCGCCTGCAAGGAAGATGTTGCCGACGCGCAGCTTCTGCGCGATACGCGCCTGCATGCGCCATGCGCGAACGTCCCTGACCTGCAATCGAAGATCCTCGACGCCGATGGCCGCCTTGACGATGTCGGCGCACCGCTCGCGGGTGAAATCTCCCGGGGCATTCCTGGTGGCGTCGTAGCCGAAGTTGTAGGTCCAGCGGTTGCGGCCGTCCAGCGCGATCATCACGCCGACGGTCGCCGGGTTGTAGATCCACCAAAGCAGATTCGGGCGATTCGCCACCCAGGGCCACAGGTCGGCCTCGAAGTAGACGCCGATCTGATGGCCGAGCGCCGCTTCGCCGCCCAGAGGAACGCCCACCCGCTCGCGAAGCGTCCCGCGCGCGCCGTCGGCCGCGATGGCGTAGCGGGCGCGGACGACGCGCGTCGCGCCATCGGCCGTGGTGATCTTTGCCGACACACCCCGCTCGTCCTGTTCCAGCGCTTCCAGCAGGGCCCCGAACATGACCTGCACGCTGGTCTGATCTTCCGCGGCGCGTCGAAGAACCGGCTCGAGCGCATCCTGCGGGCAGGATGTCTTCGCACTCGGGCCGTACGTCTCGAAGAGTCGATTCCGCTGCCGATCGGCGCGCGTACGGATCTCGCCGATCACTTCGCCGGCAACGGATCGCACGAAGATGGCGCCCTGATTCCGGTCGTGCGGAATGCCGCGGGCGCGGACCGCGTCCTCCAGTCCCCAGGTCCTGAAGATCTCCATCGTCCTCGCGCTGACGACGTGGCCGCGCGGATGGAAGCTCGTCGACGGGTGCTTCTCGACGAGCAGCGCGCGTACCCCGCAGCGCCCCAGCGCAATGGCCGCCGCCAGACCGCACGGCCCGCCGCCGACGATCAGAACCTCGTAGCCGAGAGCAGACGCGTCTCCTGATTGCATCAACATGATTGAACTTGTTCTTGATTGACTGTCAGTCAGTTTAGAGCGCGAAGCACAACCGCGTCCGCTGGTTTTCCCTGAGGCACGGAATGCCCCGCTTCCGGGCGGTCATATGATCGAAGCGATGACAGACAACGCGATTCCTCCAGGTCGCCGCAACCGGGAAACACCCGATCGGCCGCCCTCGGGCAAGCAACGAATCCTGGAAACGGCAGAGCGCCTTTTTGCGAGCCGGGGATTCCTGGACGTCTCGGCCGCCGAGATCGTTCGCGAGGCCGGCGTCGCGCACGGCCTGCTTTTTCATCACTTCGGCTCGATGGAAGGTCTGTATGCCGAGGTCAGCCGGGCGGCGGCGCAGCAGATGAACAAGACGCAGCAGGACTCGTTTCGCGGACGGACCGCGCGTGAGCAATTGACATCGTTCCTGCGCGCCCATCTGAAGGCCGTGAAGCAACGGCAAGGCGATGCGCTCTTCAGAGCGCGCTCCCACAACCTCGCCATCAATGCGGAGGTGGCCGGGATCTGGGAAGCGTCGCGTCAGCAAGCGATCGATAGGATTTGCGAAGTCCTGGGGATTCCGGGTCCCACCAGGAAGGTTCGAGCCTGCATGCGTGCCTGGATCGGATTCCACGATCAGCTCGTTCTGGCGTGGCTGGCAGACCGGTCAGTGAGCGAATCCGAAGTGCTGGCGCTGACCCTTCAACAACTTGATCATCTGGCCTCTGACGTGATGTCCGTCGAACTGGATCGGAGCGTTTGAGGCCAGCCGCCGGGACACCGATGATGCTCACCGATGCCTCGCTGCCGGTGCAGGTGGAGGGGTATGCCTCTGCTGAAGATCGTGCGTGTCCATCCCTGATCCCGAGCGCGACGGGTCCAGTACACAAAGTGACCCTAACGCCAGAGCGCAGCCGCATCCGATGGACATCCAGGTGATGCCGTCAATGCCCGGCGGCCTGAAAGGTCGACCGTCGCAAGGGCCCGCGCGGAACCCGCCCGCTCGCGCTCAGCGCCCGCTCAACGCCGCAACCACGGCATCCCCCATCGCCGCCGTGCCCACGCGCGTCGTCCCCGGCTGGTAGATGTCGCCCGTGCGCAGGCCGTTAGCCAGCACGCGGCGCACCGCCTGCTCCACGCGCTCGGCGTCGCTGGCCCGGCCGAAGGAGAAGCGCAGCATCATCGCCATTGACAGGATCGCAGCGAGCGGATTCGCGAGATCCTTCCCCGCGATGTCGGGCGCGGTGCCGTGCACCGGCTCGTAGAGGCCGAAGCTGCCGGCTGCCATCGAGGCCGAGGGCAGCATGCCGATCGAGCCCGTGAGCATGGCCGCCGCATCCGACAGGATGTCGCCGAAGATGTTGCCGGTGACGATCACGTCGAACTGCTTGGGCGCGCGCATCAGTTGCATCGCGGCCGCGTCGACGAACAGGTGCGTGAGTTCCACGTCCGGGTATTCGGCGCCCACGCGCGTGACCACCTCGCGCCACAGCTGCATCACTTCAAGAACGTTCGCCTTGTCGACCGAGCACAGCCGGCCCTTGCGCTTTCGTGCGGTGCGAAACGCCACATGGGCGATGCGCTCCACCTCGGGCTCCGAATAGCGCATGGTGTTGAAGGCCTCGCGCTCGCCTGCGGCGTTCACGCCCGAGCCGCGCGGCTCGCCGAAATACACGTCGCCCGTGAGCTCGCGCAGGATGAGGAGGTCCAGGCCTTCCACCACCTCGGGCTTGAGCGTGGAAGCGCCGAGGAGCTCGGGGAACAGGAAGGCGGGCCTGAAGTTGGCGAAGAGCCCGAGTTCCTTGCGCAGGCGCAGCAGGCTCGCGCCCGGGCGCATCGCAAACGGAATTGTCTCGTCGCCCGGCATGCCGGCGGCGCCGAACAGGATGGCATCGGCCTTGCGCGCGATCTCGCTCGTGGCGGCGGGCAACGGATCGCCCGCGGTGTCGATGCCGGCCTGGCCGATGGCTGCATGCGCGAACTCGATCGGTTGCGTGGAGCCCACCACGGCCTTGAGCACCTTGAGCGCTTCGGTCGTCACCTCGGGGCCAATGCCGTCGCCCGGCATCACTGCGATCTTCATTTCGAAAGGCCTTTCTCGCCCCGTCAGAGGGGCTGCTGGTTGGAATGTGCGTCTGCGCCTGCATGGCGAAAGCGTTCGAACGCGTCGATGCGGTCGCGCTGCGTGAGCGTGTAGGCGATTTCGTCGAGCCCTTCGAGCAGGCAATGCCGCGCGAACGGATCGATGGCGAACGGCACCGCCTCGCCGCCGGAGCGGGTGACGGTCTGCGTTGCCAGGTCGACGCGCAGACGGGCACCGGGTGCCGACGCAAGCTCGGTCAGCATCGCCTGTACCGTGACTTCGGCCAGCCGCACCGGCAGCAGTCCGTTCTTCAGCGCGTTCGAATAGAAGATGTCGCCGAAGCTCGGGGCGATCACGCAGCGGAAGCCGCCGTCATGCAGCGCCCAGACCGCATGCTCCCGGGAGGAGCCGCAGCCGAAGTTGCGCCCCGCCACGAGGATGCGCGCCTGCGCGTACGCCGGAGCGTTGAGGACGAAGTCGCTGCGCGGCGCGCCGGAGACGTCGCGCCGCACGTCGTGGAACAGGTAGCGGCCGAAGTCGTCGGAGCGCGGCTTCTGCAGGTAGTGCGCGGGCACGATCTGGTCGGTGTCGATGTTGCTGCGCGGCAGTGGCGCGGCCACTGCATCCAGAGAGATGAAGGCTTCCATGGGGTCCGTGTGTCTTGGCTTGTCGTGCGTCGCTCAGCCTGCGGGCAAGAGGCCGCGTACGTCGGTGAGCCGCCCGGTCACGGCGGCGGCCGCGGCCATCGCCGGGCTCATGAGGTGCGTTCGCGAGCCCGGCCCCTGGCGGCCGACGAAGTTGCGGTTGGAAGTGGACGCGCAGCGCCGACCCGCAGCGACCTGGTCGCCGTTGGTGCCCAGGCACATCGAGCAGCCCGCGTGCCGCCATTGCAGCCCGGCCTCCCGGAAGACCGCGTCGAGCCCCTCGGACTCGGCCTGCTGCTTGACGAGCCCCGAGCCGGGCACGACCCACGCCTCCACACCCTCGGCCACGCGCCGGCCGCGCACCACCTCGGCGGCGCTGCGCATGTCCTCGATGCGGCCGTTGGTGCACGAGCCGATGAAGACGTGGTCGACCCGCACATCGGCCAATGCCTGGCCCGGGACGAGGCCCATGTAGGCGAGCGTGCGCTCGAGCGCTTCGCGGCGTTCGGCGTTCGAGGCCTGGGCGGGGTCGGGCACGCGGCCCGTGATCGGGAGTGCGTCTTCCGGGCTGTTGCCCCAGGTCACCATTGGTTCGATCTCACCGGCGTGCAGGCGCACCTCGCGGTCGAATGCCGCGCCCTCGTCGCTCGGCAGTTGCCGCCAGCGCGCGAGTGCCGCGTCCCAGGCGGCACCCCGTGGCGCCTCGGGGAGGCCGGCGAGCCATTCGAAGGTCGTGTCGTCGGGCGCGACCATGCCGGCACGGGCGCCGGCCTCGATCGACATGTTGCACACCGTCATGCGGCCCGCCATCGGGAGCGCGCGGATCGCCTCGCCCCCGTACTCGATCACGTGGCCCGTACCGCCCGCGGCACCGATGCGCGCGATCACCGCGAGGATGATGTCCTTGGCCGAGACGCCCTGCCCCAGGCGCCCGTCGACGATCACGCGCAGCGTGCGCGGCCGGCGCTGCCAGAGCGTCTGTGTCGCGAGCACATGCGCCACTTCGGAGGCGCCGATGCCGAAGGCCAGCGCACCGAGTGCGCCGTGCGTGGCGGTATGACTGTCGCCGCAGACGATCACGCTGCCCGGCAGGCTCAGCCCCTGCTCGGGGCCGACCACGTGCACGATGCCCTGGCGGATGTCGTCGATGCCGATGAAGCGGATGCCCGCCGCGGCGCTGTCATCGCGCAGCGCATCGGCCATCGCGCGCTTCTCGGCATCGGGGATGTCTGCGAGCGTGCGCGAACTCGTGGGAACGTAATGGTCCGGGGTCGCGAACGCGCGATCGGGCCGGCGCACCGGAAGCCCCCGCTGGCGCAGCATCTCGAAGGCAGGCGCGGAGCCGTCCTGCACCAGGTGGCGATCCACGTACAGCAGGCTCTGGCCATCGTCGCGCTGCATGACCACATGCGGCGTCCAGATCTTTTCGAACAGGGTGCGGGGGACGAAGGCGGGCATGGCGCGTGGGTTCTCGGACGGAGGTTGGATTGCGCTTCTTGCTGTCAGTCGAGCTTCACGCCGGAGATGCGCACGATCTCCGCATAGCGTTTCGTCTCGCTCGCCATGAAACGGGCGAACTCCTCGGGCGTGCCGCCCCCGATCTCGGCACCGAAGGCCAGCATGCGCTTCTTGAACTCGGGCGAGCCGAGCACCGCATTGGCCTCGGCATTGAGCTTCGCGATGATCGGCTTGGGCGTGCCCGCCGGGGCCGAGAGGCCATACCACGACGAGGCGTAGATGCCGGGCAGGCCCACCTCGTCGAAGGTGGGCACGTCGGGCAATGCGGGGTTGCGCTGCTTCGACGCCACCGCCAGCGCGCGCATCTTGCCGCTCGCGATGAACGGCAGGCAGGTCGTGGTGTCGAGCATCAGCGACACATGGCCCGCCGCCAGGTCCGCCTCGGCCGGGGCGGTGCCCTTGTACGGCACATGCACGATGTCGATCTTCGTGGCGCTGGCGAACTGCACGGCCGCCAGATGCTGCGATGAGCCGACGCCACCCGACGCGTAGTTGAGCTTGCCGGGGTTGGCGCGCGCCGCGTCGATCACGTCCTTCACCGTCTTGAACGGCGAGTTGCCCGGCACCACGAGGATGTTGGGCACCGCCGAGACGTAGATGATCGGCTCGAAGTCCTTCACCGGATCGAAGCCCAGCTTGCCATACAGACTGATGTTGACCGCGTTCGGGCTGATCGAGGCCATCAGGAGGTTGTAGCCGTCGGGCTTCTGGCGGGCGGCGAGTTCGGTGCCGATGTTGCCCCCCGCGCCGCCCCGGTTGTCGATGACGAACGGGTGGCCCATGCGCTGTCCGAGCAGGTCCGCGAGGATGCGCGCGGTGGTGTCGACGCCGCCGCCCGCAGGCCAGGGCACCATGAGCTTGATGGGCTGGTTGGGATAGGTGTCCACAGCCTGCGCCTGTGCCGAGGCCACCGTCACCGCCAAGCCGCCGAAGAGCGCCGCGGCCAGGGTGCAGGCATGCATTTTCTTCATCATCTCTTTGTCTCCTTGGCTTGTAGTGGCCGAATGCTAGTTCTGCACAGGAGCACGCCGCAATCACAATTAACGCATGAGCTCATGAGTTAAAGTCAGACCCCATGACCCGCCGCCTGCCCCCGCTGAACGCCTTGCGCGCCTTCGAGGCGGCGGCGCGCTGCGGCAACTTCACGCGCGCGGCGCAGGAGCTTTGCGTGACCCAGGGCGCGGTGAGCCGCCATGTCGCCACGCTCGAAGGCTGGCTCAAGGTGCAGCTCTTCGAACGCGGGCGCCACGGCATCCGGCTCACGCCGGCGGGGCAGGAATACCACGCGAGCATGCGCGTGGCCTTCGACCAGATCGAGCATGGCACGCGGCAGTTGCAGCAGAGCCCCGACGAATGGCTGCTGCGCGTGAAGGTGCCGCCCACCTTCGCGATCCGCTGGCTCATTCCGCGGCTCGCGCGCTTCCATGCGCTGCATCCACGCGTCGACGTGCAGATCACCACTTCGCACAAGCCGACCGACTTCGACCGCGACGATGTGGACGTCGGCATCCATTCCGAGCCAGCGCCGCCGGAGGGCCCCGGCTACCGGCTGCTGTTTCGCGAGACGCTGCTGCCGGTCTGCGCGCCGGCACTGCTGCTGCGCAAGCCGCCGCTCGCGCAGCCGGCCGACCTGGCGAAGCACGCGCTGTTGAGTTCGCTGAACCGGCCGCAGGACTGGCCGACGTGGCTGAAGGCCGCCGGCGTGCGCGGCGTGGACACGCGCCACGGCCTCAAGTTCGAGAACGCCGCAATGGCCTACCAGGCTGCAGCCGAGGAACTGGGCGTGATGATGGGCCTGCTGGCTTTCGTGCGCGACGATCTTGCAAGTGGGCGGCTGGCTGCCCCCTTCGAGCTGCGCGTGCCGACCGGCGGCGGCTATTTCATGGCGTGGCGCGCCGACCGGCCGGTGCCGCAGCGGGTGCGGGACTTCGAGAGCTGGATCGCGGCGGAGACCGCCGAGGCGGACGCCTGAAGGATCCGGCAAGCAGGAATCGCCTGCGGGCCCGTATGACGGAGCCGTGTGCCGGGACGATGAGGTTTACTCATGTCTCGCATGACTTAATTGTGGTTGAAGCCCAGCAACGGGGCAGCTATCTTTGGCGCCCGAATCATCCATAGAAAAGCCTTCGCCGACGTCACGCACATCGGAGCGGGTGGCGCGAGATCATGACAATCCTGGCCGACGGTCTGCAGTTTCCTGAGGGGCCAGTGGCATTGGGCGATGGCTCGGTGGTGCTGGTCGAGATGCGTGCGGGGCGCATCTCGCGGGTCGCGCCCAACGGGCGCATGCAGACGGTGAGCGACTGCGGCGGCGGCCCCAACGGCGCTGCCATCGGGCCGGACGGCGCGCTCTATGTCTGCGACAACGGGGGCAGCGCCTATGCGCCGGGCCGCTTCACCTCCACGGGGCCTGCGCCTGGATACGACGGCGGCAGCATCCGCCGCGTCGATCTCGCCGACGGCGCCGTCTCGACGCTCTACACCCGCTGCGGCGAACACCGGCTGTCATCGCCCAACGACCTCGTGTTCGACGCGCAAGGCGGCTTCTACTTCACCGACTTCGGCAAGAAGCATGCGCGCATGCGTGACACCGGCGGCGTCTACTACGCGCTACCCGATGGCTCTCGGATCGTCGAGGTGGCGTACGGGCTGCTTTCGCCCAATGGTATAGCCCTGTCGCCGGACGACCGGGTCCTGTACGTCGCCGAAACCGAGACCGCGCGTCTGTGGGCCTTCGATGTGGTGGAGCCCGGCGTCGTCGACAAGCACCCCTTCCCTTCGCCGCACGGCGCACGCCTGGTCTGCGGCCTGCCGGGCTTCCAGCGCTTCGACAGCATGGCCGTCCAGGCGAGCGGGCACGTGTGCGTCGCCACGCTGGTCACGGGCGCGATCTCGGTCATCGCACCCGACGGCGAACTGGTGCGCCAGCAGGCATTTCCCGACATCTACGTGACCAACATCTGCTTCGGCGGACCGGACCTGCGCACCGCCTACCTGACGCTGTCGGGCACGGGCCAGCTCGTCTCGCTGCCATGGCCCGAGCCGGGCCTTCGGCTGCATTTCAACGCCTAGCCGCCCGTACCGTACCTCTCGCTTGCCTCGTCCCCATCACGCGTCACCACGCCATCACCGGAGAACACCATGAACCGTCGAGAACTCATCACTGCGCTGGCGGGGGCCTGCGGGGCCGGTGTCCTGGGCACGTTGCCGTCGCGCGCCGCCAGCCCGTCCTATCCCAATCGCCAGGTTCGCGTCGTGGTGCCCTTCACCGCCGGCGGCGGAACCGACGTGGTGGCGCGGGCGCTCGCGGCAAGCATGTCCGAATCGCTCGGGCAGACCTTCTACATCGACAACAAGCCAGGCGCCAGCACAGTCATCGGCTCGGAGTACGTGGCCAAGTCGGCGCCCGACGGCTATACCCTGCTGGTGGCGAGCGTGCCGCATGCAACCAATCCGTCGATGATGAAGAACCTGCCGTTCGACACGGTCAAGGCATTCGTGCCGGTGAGCCTCGCGGTGCAGTCGCCCTTCATCATGGTCGCGTCGGCTGCGTCCCCGGTCCATTCGATGGATGAAGCACTCGCGCAGGCCGGGGCGCGCCGCCTGTCCTTTGCATCCACGGGCAGCGGCACCGCCGATCACCTGTCGATGGAACTGCTTGCGCTGCAATCGGGCGTGTCGATGACGCACGTTCCCTACAAGGGCACCGGCCCCGCACTCGCCGACGTGATGGGCGGCCACGTCGACCTCATGTTCGCCAACGTGGTGGCCGCCGGGCCGCTCGTGAAGTCCGGCAAGCTGCGCGCGCTCGCGGCGTCGACCGCCAGGCGGTCAGCGTCGCTGCCAGAGGTGCGCACGGTCGAAGAGATCAGCGGCAAGCCCTTCGACGTGAGCGCCTGGACCGGCGTGCTCGCACCCGCGGGCACCGATCCCGCGCTCGTCGAGCGCCTGGGCGCCGAGGTGCGCAAGGCCCTGCAGACGAACGTCACGCGCGAGGCCCTGGTGGCCAACGGCGCCGAGCCGGTGGGCAGCACGCCCGCGCAGTTCCGGGCCTTCATCGCGCGCGAGATGCAGACCTGGAGCGCCATCATCGCGAAGGCCGGCATCACGCCGAGCTGAGCACGATGCCGCATCGACCGTCGAGGAGCCCATGCCTTTCGCCATCATCGCTTTCGACAGGCCGCAGGCGCAAGCGCTGCGTGCGGCGCTCAAGCCCGCCCACCTGGACTATCTGGTTGCGCGCGAGCACATGATGCTCGCCGGTGGTGCGCTGCTCGACACTGAAGGCCAGCCGATCGGCGGCCTGATCATCCTGGACACCGAGGATCGGCAGACCGCGCAGGCATTCGCGAGCGGCGACCCATTCAACACCGGACAGCTGTTTGCTACTGTCGATGTCGTGCCTTGGCGCCAATCATTCTTCGATAGGAAGCGAACGCGATGATCCGGCTCTCTGAAGTGCCCCGGATTCCGTGGAGGCCGGTTGGCTTGCCACCACCCATCCCATGCATGCCGTTCTACTCTTCTGATGACCTGAGAAGTAATCGACCGGAGGGGGCAGTCACGCTAATGTCGTCGTGAGCTGAGACCGATCACCGCAACCTTCTTCAATCAGACAGGAAACTCAATGAACATCACGGTAGAAACCAAGGTAAGCGCACCCATCGAAAAGGTCTGGCGCTGCTACACCTCTCCTGAAGACATCAAGCAGTGGAACGCCGCGTCCGACGACTGGCACACCACGACGGCGGCCGTTGACCTGCGCGAGGGCGGTGCGTTCAGTTCGCGAATGGAAGCGAAAGACGGCAGCATGGGGTTCGACTTCGCAGGGACCTACACCAAAATCGTGGAGCCAGAGCTCATTGAATACACATTCGGCGATCGCTCGGCACGCGTCGACTTCATCCAGGCCGGCCAAGGGGTGACGGTGCGCGTCAGCTTCGAGGCCGAGTCGACCCACTCCGTCGAGCAGCAACGGGACGGCTGGCAGGCGATTCTGGAGAGTTTCGCTCGATACACCGAAGCCAAACCATGAATTGACCCAGCGGGCGCTCAGCAAGCTTCCGGCAACCCTCCTATCTAGCTCGCGGAGCCTTCCTCAATACCCATTGCGTACGAATGCTCCGGCGATAGCAGAAACGCCCGAGTAAACGAATCGGCGGGATGCCAAAGCGTCACGCGTGGCGCAGCGGCGGTGATGTTCTGGGGCAGGCCGACCAGCAGCTGGGTCGAAAGAAACGACAGGCGGCCAACCGCGGTATCGAACACCAGGCCGAGCTGCGTCACACCACTCGATCGCAGCACGCACGGCGCCGGCTCCGCATAGCGAAGGCGCAACCGTTGCTCGAGCAGTTTCGCCCGCGGCCTGAGCGCGTGGTTGGCCCAGGCTTCGGCTTCAAGCTGGCGCAGCACGCTCCAGCCGATCTGCGCGGCATTGCGCAAGCTGTCGAGCATGCCCCCTGGTCGCGCGAACAGGTCGACCATGTCGACGCCGCTCGAGGCCTCCTGCAAGGCGGCGGGAAGCTGCGGCATCACGATCCGGTGAAGCCTGCGCCTGGCACGGTTGCTGGCGAGCAGCATCCAGTCGGCATCGACGCAGATGGCCGGACAGGGCTCGTGCGCTGCCAGCAGCTCCAGCGCGCATGCGGGCGCTTCAGTGACCGGTTCGTCATGCGCCTGATCGCCAAGGCTGGAAAAACCGCCATGGAGCAGCGCTGCGTTGCGAAGCGCATCGGAGGCCCGAACCTCGTCGAGCCAGGCCCGAAGCAGCTGCCGGCCCGGGCGCGAGAGACCCCGCTCGACAAAGCTGACGTGGCGCTGCGATACGCCGAGGCGCGTCGCCAGCTCGATCTGGCTCAGGCCTCGCTCCAATCGGACTTCGCGCAGCAGTCGAGCCAGGTTCGTCGCTATGTCTGTCGTCTTCGTCATTGCGTTTCAACTCGCCCTGTCGTGCTTCTCGACTTCCGGGTGCGAATGATCACACAGGACGCCCGAAATCCGCCAGCCGGGCATCCCTCGTCGTCACAACGAGGCGGCATGGCTCATGGCCTGAAAGGTCGTTGCACGACGTCACGCGCTCTGGTCCAGTCCGGGAACGCCAAGAACTGGCTATCCACTCACTGCATAAATTCAATGAGGAACACGAAACTGTTGGAGGTCGTCATCGGAGCGCTTTGGGGCATGACGGCCGGCGGGTCGGCAGCGCAGCATGCCGCCTTCCCGGGACCGGTGCGGATCGTAGTCGGCTTCCCGGCCGGCGGCTCCTCGGATGTGCAGGCGCGCACCATTGCCGAGAAGCTGGGTCCGGCGCTCGGGACACAGGTGGTGGTAGAAAACCGCTCCGGGGCAGGTGGTCAGATTGCCGCGGAGCACGTGCGAGCGGCGGCGCCGGACGGCACGACCGTCCTGCTGGGCAGCACACATATGCTGGTCATGCTGCCGCTGGTTTCACGTTCCGTACGGTACGACCCGCGCAAGGACTTCCAGGCCGTCGGGCGCATCCAGAGTTTCACGCTGGCGTTCGCAGTGCCCACCGCATCGACGGCACAGACGCTCGGGCAGTGGCTCGACTTGGCGCGCGCCGCCCCGCTGCACTCGACCTACGGCGTGCCGGCACCCGGCAGCGTGCCCCACTTCGTCGGCTATCAACTCGGCAGGAGCGCCGAGGTCGATCTGCTTGCCGTGCCCTATCGCGGCGGAGCGCCGCTGGTGCAGGATCTGCTCGGCGGCCAGGTCAGCGCCGGCATCGTCCCCGTGGCAGACATCGCTTCCCATCACGCGGACAGCAAGATCCGGGTGCTGGCCGTGAATGGCACCACGCGATCACCGCTACTGCCGCAGGTGCCCACGCTGACGGAACTCGGAAAGCCAGGGTTTGAGAATCTCGAATGGACCGGGATGTTCGTGCCGGCAAGAACGCCGCGCGCCGTCATCGAGCGGCTGAACGCCGCATTGGTGCAGACGCTCAACGACTCCGAGGTTCGCGCGCGCATGCGCAAGCTGGGCACCGAGCTGCAACCCAGCACGCCCGACGAACTTTCAGCGTTGATCGAACTTGGGTTGCGCCATTGGGGCGATGTGGTCGAGGCCTCCGGCTTCAAGGTTGATTGACGTAGGCGCCATGGTCGCTCGGTGGCCCAGGCGCTTCGCGATCTGCTTGACCGACTCGGTCTTGGATCGTCGCACCCCTTACTTCGGCCGGCGGGCGCCGCTGGTCGTGCGCGCCAGCTGCTCGACGCCTCCCAGGATCACCGACAGGCCGAACTCGAACGCTTCGTCGAAGTCCCAGCCGTCGAACGCGAGGTCACGCTCGATGTGCTCAAAGCCGCCGCCGCTCAATCGGCCTTGCGCGAGTGCGGTCGCCGGATCCATGCCCTTGAACGGCCCCTTCACCTCGTACGAGGCCTGCCCCAGCGTGAAGTTGGTGAGCAGGAAATAGACCCGAAACGCATCGTCACCGGTCACCCCCGCCTCGCCAAGAGCCTGCAAGGTCAGGTCCAGTGGCCGGAAGATCGCCAGCGGGGGCTCTTCAAGCGCCTCCATCAACCGCACCGAAGCGGGGTGGGCGCGCACCGCAGCGCGCAGGCTGCGAAAGCAGTAGCGAATGCGCTCGCGCCAATCCGCATGGTCGCAGGAGAAGTCGATCTGCTGCGCAAGGTGCTCGGCCATCGCGCGCAGGAGCTCTTCCTTGCCCGCAAAGTGGTTGTACAAGGCCATCGGACTGACCTTCAGCGCCTCCGCCAGGCGGCGCATGGTCAGCGAGTCCAGTCCCTCCCGATCGACCAACCCCAGTGCGCACTGCAGTACGCCGGTGGGGTCCACGGCCGCCTGCCGGGGCCGGCCCCGCGGTCGTTTGCGTTCGCTCGTCATGACCGCATTGTCACCGGGCACTTCTGCTTGACAAAATGTACGCCGTATATAAATTGGAGTGCCGGCCACTGCAAGGGAGTTCCACCGTGATCACTTCTCTACACGTCCTGACCGCCTTTCTCGTCTCGATCGCCTGGGCACTGGCGCTTTCGCATGCGCTGGAGTGGCCCGGCAAGCTGAGGCTGGACGAGAAGGCGTACGCCGCCACTCAGACGATCTACTACCCGGGCTTCACCATCGGAGGAGCCATCGGTGAGGCGGGGGGCATCGTGGCCACATCCGTGCTGCTGCTGTTTACAGAGCCTGGCGCGCCACAGTTCGCATTCACGCTCGCAGCCCTGCTGGCCCTGCTGGCGATGCATGCGACCTACTGGCTGATGACGCACCCCGTGAACAAGTTCTGGCTGCGCGGACAGCAGCTGGAGGGCGCGGGCGCCGGCTTCTTCGGTATTGGCGAGCGGGGGCGCGAGACAGCCAACCACGCGGACCGACACCAGGTCTGGGCCGGGCTGCGCCGGAGGTGGGAGTGCTCCCACGCCGTGCGCGCCGCATTCTCCGGTGTGGCGCTGGCATGCCTGCTGGTGGCGCTGGCGCTGTGAGGGAATGAGCCGACAAAGTCGTCAGCCCTCTATGCTGGCCGAACTCCGGCGCCCGGCGGACTTTTCATCTGTCGCTCATGAGCCGCGGCACATCGAGTCGCACCATTGGCAATCTCGCTTCCATGACGGCCGACCCAGCGGCTTGCGGGTTATCGCTGGACGTTTTTGGAGTTCAGGTATCGGCGAGCTCCTGGCGCGATGGGCGCCAAGTCCGCGACGCTCGTCCATCGCGTCCGCAGGTACTCCGCGCGTGGCGGACTCCGCAGCACCTGAAAAGCTTCGCAAGCATGAGGGCGACCATTCGTGAACCGGGATGCCCGACCAACAATGCGTTGAAGGGCTGGCCGTGAGTACGAGCAGCGGCTCGACCCACCGGAGAGCTATGCACGCTCGAAGCGCCTACGCACTCAAAGGCTGGCGAACGGCTATCGCATGACCCGCATGACCCGCATGACCCGCATGACCCGCATGACCCGCATGACCCGCAGAAAAGAATAGCGCCTCGGACGATGCGATGTGTCGCCTTAGGAAGGGCCTGCCTCGCCATCGGCAGCGTACCAATGCGCACGAGCAAGCCTTTTTGCTGAGCTCGGCATGACAGCATTGCGACCGTCTGTGAGATCCCGCGTGCCGACGCCTGATGCGCGAACGACGCAGCGCAAACTCAACCTCGAAGGTTCCGGCACTACACGGGCTGCTGCGAACTTGCGATGAGGCGCGCAGGCAGCGGATGTCCGTCGCCCGGCGAGTGCAGCCCAGTCGAAAATGAACTCCCGCTCGGATCGAGCCTTGCGGATTCGTCCCCGCGATGGACCGGCCTTCCCGCCGATTGGCTGATCCGCTTTTCGAGAGGTTCTCGCTGATCTGGCCTGTCTTCTCGCCCGTGCAAGAGTTCAGTCCTTGGAGCATGTGAGTCAAAAATGAATCCTTACGGTCCAAGTTTCGTCTTGACATGTACGGCAATACGCCGTACATTTTGGAAAAGAGAGGTTTTTTATGTCCACTGAGATCGTCCGAACCGAGCGTGTCGAAGCCCGCATTGCGCCTAGCGTACTGGCTTTGGTCCGGCGCGCAGCAGAGATCGAAGGGCGCAGCCTGAGTGACTTTCTCGTTGGAGCCGCGCAAGAAGCGGCACGCCGCACGATTGAGCAGACGCAGATCATCCGGTTGTCGATGGAAGAACAGCAACGCTTTGCTTCGTTGCTGCTCGACCCTCCCGCGCTCTCTCCGGCGATGGCGCGGGCAGCCAAGGCCCACAAGAAACTGATCACCTTGCGCGGTGACTGATCAGTTCCGCATAGAGGCGCTTGCGTCTGAACATGACCGCGCGACCTTCGCCTGCGGCAGCGATCCACTCGACAAGTATCTGCGAGAGCAAGCGTCTCAGGACATGCGCCGCCGCACCAGCGCCTGCTACGTCGCTATCGACAAAACGACAGATGCGATCGCCGGGTGCTACACCCTCGCAGCAGGCAGTGTGCCTCTTGCTGACCTGACCGAGGCAACCGCGAAGAGGCTGCCGCGGTATCCTCTTGTCCCAGTCGCGCGCGTTGGCCGCCTTGCGGTGAGCCTGGCGTTCCAGAAGCGTCAGCTCGGTGCGGCGCTTCTGTGGGATGCAGGCCTGCGCGCCATGCAGTCAGGCATGGGCGTCTTCGCACTGGTTGTCGACGCCAAGGACGAGACCGCCGCCGCGTTCTACGAGCATCACGGCTTCGTCAGTTTCAGCAGCAACCCGCTGACCTACATGCTGCCGATTGCAACCCTTGCAAAGAAGACCTGAGCGCTTGCGGGCGATAGTCCGGCTACCCTTTCTTGGCGATCAGTCTTTGCTCTGGCTCAACCGCTTGTAGATCTCGCCGATGCCGACGCCGCGGGATCGAAGGAACCGCCGATCCATTCCTTGGGAATTCCGTGTGCAGGTCGCTGGGCTCGGCCGGCCAGTGGGGCCGGGAACTCTTCATCGCCCGGCGCACCTCCGACGATCAGGTGGGCACGCGTCCTCGCCGTCGACACAAGCGTACCCGCTTCACGTCGATTGAGGGAGTCCGAGGAGAATGGTCAGTAGTCCAGCCGGACTGTCAGTCCCAGAGTCCGCGGCGTTCCGACCGATGCCACGTAGGCACCGTTCGCGGTGGCGGCCACGGTCGGGAAGTACTTCTTGTCGAGCGCATTGCGCAACCAGAGCGACAGGCTCCAGGTTTCATTGCCCCGTGCGACCTTCCAGCCGGTGGCGAGGTTCAGCAGGCCATAGGCCGGGATTCGCGAGTGGACCGATCCGTCGAGCGTGCCGTCCTGTGCGGACCGCCACGCGTACGCCGCCGAAATGAAGTGCTGGGTGGTGGGGCTCACGGACCTGCGGTATTCGGCACCGACGTTGAATGTCCAGCGCGGAGCCCCCGCAACCTGCCGTCCGGTCAGGCTGCAGCGCCCCTGCGGCACGAACGCGCGTTCCGACGGACAGGGCGCGTCCTCGTAGCGTCGATAGCGTGCGTCGTTGAAGGCGGCGTTGGCCCACATGGTCAGCCCGCGCGCCGGTCGCGCGGTGGCGTCCAGTTCCAGTCCCCGGCTGCGGAGATCGCCCGCGTTCGTGAGGATCTCGACGTAGTTGCCCGCGCCCGCGCCGGCGGGCACGAACATCGACGTCTGGTAGCCGCGCACGCCCGCCAGGAAGGCATTCAGGTTGAGCGTCAGGCGGTCGTTCCACAGGCTGCTCTTGACGCCGACGTCCAGGCTGTCGACACGTTCGGGTCCGATGATCAGCGACGAGGGGCCGAGCGGGCCGGGAGCGGCACCTGGGCCCGCCAGATTGATCCCGCCCGACCGCTCGCCGTGCGAGAAACTCACGTAGCCGATCGCGTCGTCGTGCAGCCGGTAGCTCGCGCTCAGGAGCGCCGACGGGCTGGTTTTTCGGATGGTCAGCGGGCCGGTGTCGTAAGCCCCAAGCACTATCGGACGATTGCGCAGGAACGCGGTGGCAGCGGCACCACCGGTCGAATCGCCGCGATGGGTGCGCCCGTCCTTGCGCTCCTGCGTGATGCGCAGGCCGGCCGTGAGGTCGAGCCTGGACGTGGCGTGCCACGTGGCCTGGGAGAAGAGCGCGAAGCTCTCCGTGTCGAGCCCGCCGAAGCTCACGGTGCTCGCGTTGGCGAGCACCGGCAAGGACGTTCCCTGCAGAACGATATCCGCCCTGGGACCGAACACGGTGAAGATCTCGTTGCGCATGCGCTGGCGCATGTAGAACGCGCCCACCACATAGTCGACCGCACCGCCGGTGGGCCCGGCATAGCGCAGCTCCTGCGAGAACTGCTGCTGGCGCACGCGGGAGCCGCCGTCGATCAGCACGGGGATATTGAGATTGTCGTTGGTCGTCGGCACGAACTTCCATGAGCGGCCGGCGGTGATGGACGTGACGGTGGCGCCGGAGGCGAGCTTCCAGTTCGCTTCGGCCGACAGGCCGCCCTGGTCGACATCGACGCGCTCCACGCCGTCGGTGTTGACCGCATAGCGCCGCGGGTCGGCGACGATGCCGGTGGCGCCGCCCGCGCGGGCGCGGGCCAGCGCCGGTCCGCTGCCGAGCGAGTAGATGACGCGGGTTCCGTAGGTGGAGCGCTCCCGGTGCGCATCGGCGATCAGGCGCAGGCTGAAGGCGTCACCGCGGCGCAGCAGCCACTGGCCGCGAATGCCGGATCGAGTGCCCCCGTTGACGCGGCCGCCGTCGTGGATGTTCTCGATGGTGCCGCGTTCATGGGTGCCGTACACCAGCAGCCGGCCCGCCGTCTCTTCCGACAAGGCGCCCGAGAAAATGGCTTGCCCCTGCGCAAGGCCGCGCTGTCCGATCGAGAGTTGCAGGCTGCGCTCGGTCTCGCGGCTCGGGGGACGTGTGTGCAAGGCCAGCACGCCGGCGGTCGTGTTCTTGCCGAAAAGCGTGCCTTGCGGCCCGCGCAGCAGGTCCACGCGCTCGATGTCGAGCAGGTCGAATGTGGCCATGCCGGCGCGGCCCAGGTAGACGTTGTCGAGGTAGATGCCGGTGCTGCCCTCGAGGCCGTCGTTCGATGGGTTCTTGCCCACGCCGCGCACCGCGACGGCCGATTGCCGCGGATCGCCGAAGGTGATGCTGGTACTCGGCAACCATTGCTGCAGGTCTTCGAGGCGCCAGCTTTGCTGCGTCTCGAGGGCCTCGCCGTCGATCGAGGTCAGGGGGATCGGAACCTGCTGGGCGGCTTCCGAACGGCCCCTGGCATTCACGGTAACGGCGGGGAGCGTTTCGCCATCGCCCGAAGGTGCCGGCTGCGCATGGGCCGCCGCGACCAGCCCGAAGGCGAGAGCGCTGGCGGCCAGGAAACGGGATAGGAGATCGCATGGGCAGATTGACATGCGCGTACTCTAATAGACGCTCGCGCCCGGACGCGAGGTCTCGCTGGGGCCAGCCATGCGTGAACTCACGCAAGGGTACCCCGGTCCGAAATCTGTCCCGGTGGTGTGGTTGCGTCCTACGGTATCGCGAACCTCTTCGTTGCACGCTTGCGTTCCCACCATGAAGGAGCAGCAAAAGATGCCCACCACCCGCACCGCACCCGACGCCTGCACCCTGCTGGATGCAGACCATCGCAAGGTCAAGGCCATGTTCAAGGAGTACGAAACGCTGACTAAGTCGCGCGCCGCCAGCGCTTCGAAGAAGAAGCGCGACCTTGCTAACCAGATCTGCCTCGAGCTGACCGTCCACGCTCAGATTGAAGAAGAAATCTTCTATCCAGCGCTGCGGGAGGCCATCAAGGACACGGACCTTCTGGACGAGGCCGAGGTCGAACATGCAAGCGCCAAGGACCTGATCGCGCAGATCCAGGAAGCCGCGGACGTGGACGACATGTTCGACGCGAAGGTCACCGTGCTTGGCGAATACATCGACCACCATGTAAAGGAAGAGCGCAACGAGATCTTCGTGAAGGCGCGTGCGACGCGCAAGCTGGACCTGGTCGCGATGCGCGAAGGGCTGACTGCGCGAAAGGAAGAGCTCATGGGCGAACTGACCACGGCCTGAGCGTCCCTCCACAACCACATAGCGGCATCACGTTCAAAAGGAAAAGAGATGGGAATAGTCTGGACCGTCCTCATCGGTTTCGTGGTCGGGCTCGTCGCTCGTGCGGTGCTGCCTGGCAAACAGGCGATGGGCTTCATCCTGACGACCGTACTGGGGATCGTTGGCGCCCTCGTGGCGACATACCTGGGTCAAGCGATGGGGTGGTACGCCGCCGGTGCGGGAGCAGGATTCCTCGCTTCGGTCGTGGGCGCCATCGTGCTTCTGGTGATCTACGGGATGGTGGTGAAGCGCTGACAGCCCTGGCTGGAAGCGCAGGCAACGCCGCCTGACCATGGCGGTGGCGAAAGGACCGCACACGCTGAGCGCCCCTGCAACCTTGCGCATCGCCGGCGGCCAGAGCGGCTGGCAAGCGGCTCTGGCCAGCGCTGCGCGGTGCTGCCGCGCCAGCCCGATGCAGGCTGCGCAACGCGGCATCAGGACCGGGGCATCACGGCGGTGGCTTGGTTGACGATCACGCGCTCCAACGTCGCATGGCCTCTTGCGGCAGGTGCTTTCGCACGCCTTCGAGCATCACCACATCGAAGAGCACCGTGCTGACGAAGGCGACGGCGACGGCGGCCAGCAGGTCAGATCATCAGGACGCCATCGCCCGGGGGAAATTCCTCATGCCAGCCGCCTGCGCTCCAGCTTCATGCGCTGACCCGTTTTCAGTGGCAGGCCGCTGCCGGGCAACAGGTCGGCCAACGAGAAGCCGTCGAGGTGGGCCATGAACTCCTGCAGAGCGCCGCCGAACACCTTCGTCAGGCGACACTGTCCCGTCACGACGCACTGGTTGCCGGTCGAGAAGCACTCGACCAAGGCGAAGTCCGGCTCGATGCCGCGCACCACGGCGCCCAGGTTGATGTCGCGCGGCGCATGGGCCAGGCGCATACCGCCGCCCTTGCCGCGCACGGTCTCGATCCAGCCTTGCTGGCCGAGCTGGTGAGTGACCTTCATGAGGTGGGCTTCCGAGATGTCGTAGGCCTGTGCCACCTCCGAGATGGTGCACAGACGCTCGGGCTGCTGCGCCACATACATCAGCAGGCGCAGCGCGTAGTCGGTCATCGTGGTCAAACGCATGGGATGGCTCCGGTCATTGCGGCGGGCGCGGTCGCACCGCAAACTGTTGCGGCTTGAGAACCGGCGCGGCCGGCGCGTCGATGCGCGGGCGAATCAGCATGGGGAAGAACCGCCACAGGTACAGCGCGAAGGCCAGCACCCAGGCGCCAGCCGAGGCGTGCAGCGCACCCGACGCCAGCCCGGTCGGCAGCAGCGCCAGCAGGCGCAGCGCCGCGGCGACGATCACCAGTCCATAGCAGCACTCGATGAGGCGATCCGAGCGCAGCGGCCGCCCCAGGTGTCCCAGCGCCGTGCGTGTCACCATGCCGATGATCAGAACGGAGAACCCGGCCACGCCGATCACGTGCACCGGCCAGGCGCTGCGCACCATGCCGCCTGCAGCGTGCGCAGCGGCCGCCAGCAGCCCCGCGCCTGTCGCGGCGTACCCGACATACAGGATCCACAACAGCGGCACGCGCCGTACGGCGAACGGATTCCAGGCCCCTACCTGCACCAGCGCAATCACACCGGCAGCGCTCAGGAACAGGGCCGAGGCATCCGCCCAGCCCATCAGTCCGCAGCCGATGGCCAAGCCGCCGGCCGCCAGTTGCCAATGGCCGCTGCGCGTGTGCATCGGAATGCTCAGACCCGGCACCGCACGCATCGCGAAAAAAGGGATGACCCGCCTTGCCACCAGCAACGCGATCATCGCCATGCACAGCAGACCGGTGTGGAAGTGCTGCATGAGCCGTCCATGGTCGCCTTGCCAGCTCGCGAGCAGGAAGAAGGCATCCGCCCCGCCCAGCGCGAACACCAGCAGCGGCACGCCATAGTTGCGCCGGTTGCGCGCGCCGTAGATGGCGCGGCCCAGGGCCACGGCCGACACGGCGAAGAACAGGACCTCGCAGACAACCGCCAGTGCGAACCCCGTGTCGCCCGGCACGAGGAAGCCCACCCGCGCCAGAACCCACAGCAGGCTCAATGCGCCCAGCGACCTGCCCTTGAGCGGATTGGTGCCCGTCCAGTTGCTGCCCGCGGTCAGCAGGAAGCCCACCGCGATGGTGGCGATGAAGCCCCAGAGCATCTCGTGCGCATGCCAGACCACACCGGCCAGTTTCCCGCGAAGCAGCCCGGGCGCGAACACCCACAGCGCCACCGACGCGGCGGCCCAGAAGCAGCCGGCCAGGTACAGCGGCCGAAATCCCAGCGCCAGGAACGCCGCCCACTGCGGCGGAGGCGGCTTCGCCCTTGCCGGCCCCTTGATCTTCAACAGCTCGGCCATGCCACTCAGCCCTGGGTCAGTGCCACGGGCAGGGCGTCAGGATCGCGGCTGATCTGGTAGCCCAACCACAGGCTTTGCGCGATGCGCTCGGCCATCGCGCAGGCCTGCCGGGCCATCGCCTGGTTGGGTTGCGCGACCGCGTTCTCGCGGAACAGCTTCAACCAGCGCTCGAACAGCTCTGCCGAGAGGCCGGGCAACACCGCATGCTTGGGCATGGGCGCGCCCGAGAACCGGCCCGTGCGCCGGAGAATGGCCGACCAGAAATCCACCAGCCTGGCCAGGTGGCGGTTCCAGTCGCCGATGTGTGCGTCGAAGATCGGGCCCAGCACCTCGTCCTCGCGGACATGCGAGTAGAACGTGTGCACCAGGGCCGTGACTTCGGCTTCGGTGCAGAGATTGCTCCCGGGCATTCCGTCCTCTGTCGTTCGTGGAGTTGGGTTAGTCATAAGATATATAAAGAATATACCTTATGATGGCGCCAAGAGGCGTCCTCGTCACCGGCTTCCTGACCTACATCAAACGCAAAGCGCCATGGCCCTCAAACATGCCCAGCCCCTGGAGGTCATCGATCTGCACGCCACCGACCAAGCGCACGGCGCGGCAGTCAGCAGCAGTCTTCTCAAGATGCCTCATCTCCAGTTGATACGGGTGGTGCTGGCTGCAGGACAGGCGCTGCCGGAGCACCACGTACCCGGCGAGATCACGGTCCAATGCCTGTCCGGCGAGGCGGATGTCGCGACGCCATCGCGGACCTGCCGACTGGTCCCGGGCAGCTTGGTGATGCTGCCCGCCGCAGAACCCCACCGCGTTCAGGCCCATCGGGACACGGTGCTGCTGGTGACGGTCCTGCGCCCCTGACATCAGAAAGAAAGTCGCTATGAAGAAGAATGCACTCGACGCGCTTGACGGCACCGTGGGCAGACCGCGCCAGAGGCTGCTGCGCCTTGCAGCCTTCGGGGGCGCCGGCGCGGCCTTGACCGCCCACGCGCATGTGAAATGGTTTGCGCCTTACATCGTGGGCGCGCCACCGCAGCCGTTGAGCGCGACGCTCGCCAACCAGTGGTTCTGGATCGGCATCGCACTGGTGCTGATGTTCTTCTTGGCCACCCGGGCCCTCGAGAAGATGACCGTCGGACAAAGCATCCTCGCCGGTATGGACAAGGTGATGAATCCGCTGTGGATGCGCCTGGACGATTTCGTGCGGGTGGTCATCGCGGCCTTCTTCGTCGCGATCTTCGCGGTGGGCGGGGTGTATCTGACGCCAGACCTGAAGACACCGAACGAATGGGTGTCGTGGATGCAGCTGCTGATCGCCGCCTGCGTCTTCTCGCGTCGAACGATGCCGCTGGCGGCCGCCGGCATCATCCTGTTGTGGGTGCTGGCGCTCACCGAGTACGACCTGTTCCACCTGCTGGACTACCTGGCACTCGGCGTTTCGGTCGCGGGCTACCTTGTACTCGAATCGTCGAGCAACCCGGAATGGCGCAAGTACCGGTTCGAAGTGCTGCGCTGGGGCGTGGCCATCGCCCTGATGTGGTCGAGTCTCGAGAAGTTCGCCTATCCGGGCTGGTTCTACCCGCTTGTCGAAGAAAAGCCGTTCCTGACCTTCGGCATGCCGCGCGACGTGTTCATCCCGATGGCAGGCGTGGCGGAGTTCACGATGGGCTTCGGCCTGCTCTGGACTGCACTGGTGCGGCGGTTGTCGGCGATCACGCTGTTCTTGATCTTCAACGCGGCCGTCTACCCGTTCGGGCGCATCGACTTGGTGGGACACGCCCTCATCATGGCGATCATCGTGGCCATTGCCGCAGACCCGACGCCCCAGGTGCGCTTCGCCATCCGGCGCTCGGTCTGGACCATTCCGGTAGCGCTCAGCGCAGCGTTGGTGATTTTCACGAGCGGCTACTGGGGTTTGCATCTGGCGTTGTACGGTCCGAACGGTGAAGCAAACACAGCCACCGCTGAGATGGCGACCCACACCTACAGCGCAGAACACCCGCATGGGCCACAGGCCATCGGCAAAGAGACCGCGCCACCCGCCCCCGCTGGCGCCCACGGACTCCGGCATGCAACGCCATCTGCAAGCGCATCAGGCGGTTCAGCGCGCGACGCCTATGCAGCCAGCATGGCCAGAATGCACGGCCCGATGCAGGAGGGCATCCAGCATCCCGATCCCGACGTCGCGTTCGTGCTCGGCATGATCCCGCATCACCAGGGTGCCATCGACATGGCCCAGATCCAGTTGCAGTACGGAAAGGACCCCGTCAACCGCAAGCTGGCGCAGGAGATCATCGCCGCGCAGCGGCATGAGATCCAGGAGATGAAGGCTTGGCTGGCGGCACGTGGCATCAAACCACCGAACTGAGCGAAAGTGCAAGGCTCCAGCCATGAGTGAGCTCAACAGATGCGCGCGCTGAGCAGCGCCGAGTGACCGGGGCATTCAGAACAACGCGTGCGGCGCACCTGCATGGCGAAGCCTCCCGTCGCGCTTTCGCCAAGGACCTCCGCTCTTGTTCAAAGACTGTGTCGTCTGATGAACGATGCGCACAGTCGTGCCTGAACTCTAAGGTTAGCCAGCAACAAGACGACGCCGTCACTCGCACTCCGACATTGCGCAGGCAAGGCGCCTCACGCCCTCTTCGATCTTCGCCACGTCGGCCGTCGCAAAGCTCAGCCGCAGCGTCGCCACGTCGGGCTTCTCGGCAAAGAACGGCGCGCCGGGCACGAAGGCCACCAGCTTCTCGATCGCGCGCTTGGCCAGTTCGTTCGCGTCGGCCAGCTTGCCGTTGGCGCCGGTAAGGCGGGCCCAGAAGAACAGGCCGCCGCTCGGCTGCGTGAAGCTCACCGCTTCGCCGAGCTCGCGTTTCAGCGCCTGGCCCATGGCCTGCGCGCGCTGGCCGTACACCTCGCGCACATGGGCCAGCGTGGCCGGCATGCGGCCGCTCTTCAGGTACTGCGCGGCCGTGGCCTGGGCAAAGGTGCTGGTGTGGGCGTCGCTGAACTGCTTGCACATCGTCGCCTTGGCCAGCAGTTCGGCCGGCGCGATCATCCAGCCCACGCGCAGGCCCGGGCTCAGCACCTTGCTGAGGCTGCCGCAGTGCGCCACCAGTTCGCGGCTGCCGGGCACGTCCTTGGCGAGCGCCATGATCGACGGCGGCGGCGCTTCGCCGAAGTAGAGGTCGCCATACGGATCGTCTTCGACCATCAGCGTCTGGTACTTCACGGCCAGTTCGAGCACCTTCTTGCGGCGTTCGAGGCTCAACGTCGCGCCGCTCGGATTGCCGAAGGTCGGGATCAGGTAGACGAACTTCGGCTTGTGCTCGGCGATGAGTTTCTCGAGCGCATCGGTGTCCACGCCGTTGGCGTCGATCGGTGCGCTGACGAGCTGCGCGCCATAGAGGCGAAAGCACTGGATGGTGGCCAGGAAAGTCGGCCCCTCTACGATCACCTTGTCGCCCGGCGAGATCATGGTCTTGCCGAGCAGGTCGAGCGCCTGCTGACTGCCGGTGGTGACGATCAGGCCGCTCGGATCGACCTCGACACCCTTGGTGCCCATGAACGCGGACAGCTGCGTGCGCAGCGGTTCGTAGCCTTCGGTGGCGCCGTACTGCAGCGCGCCGCCGGGCTCCTCGGCCAGCGCCTTCTGGCTCGCCTCCTTCAGCCCCTCCACGTCGAACATCGCGCTGTCGGGAAAGCCCCCCGCAAAGCTGATCATCCCAGGAGTCCCCAGCAGCTTGAAGAGCTCCCGGATGGCGGAGGTCTCGATGCCGTCCAGTCGCGTGGCAAACCTCATTGCGGTTGATACCCGCTTGCCTTGATGGTCTGCGCCCATTGCGTCGTGTACACGCGGACACGGTCGGTGAACTGCCGTTGGTTCATGAATTCAACCAAGAATCCCATTGCAGTGATTCGATCGTGCACGGCGGGAGTGCCGATCACCTTGGCCAAGGCAGCACCGAAGCGGTCGATCGCGGCCTGTGGCGTTCCGCGTGGAGCGAAGAAGCCGTAGTAGGGTAGGTCCTCGAGACCGGCCATGCCGAGTTCGCTGAAAGTCTGCGCATCTGGGAAAGAAGGCTGGCGCTCTCGCCCGATGAGGGCAATGACGCGGAGCTTCCCGGCTTTGTGGTATTCGATGAAGTCGGCCATCGAACCGATGCCGGCAGGGATCTGATTGCTCAGCATATCGAGGATCATGGGGCCGCTGCCACGGTAGGGAACGGCTTGCAGATCGAGTCGGTACTTGGTGCCAATGTCCTTGACAAGAAACTCGGGGATGGAGGCCGGTGCCGGTACTCCGATCGCATTCGCTGTCCCGTTCTGCCGCTTGACCCGCGAAACGTACTCGGCGATGGTGCGCACGGGACTCGCCGCCGGCACGGCCAAGCCGTTGACGCTGTTGGCGAAACCGGCGACAGGCACGAAGTCCTTCAGCGGGTCGAAGCCCGGATTCTTCATGACCTGCGGAATGACGGAGATCGTGTGATCGTTGGAAAGAAAGAATGTCTTGCCGTCGGCGGGTGCGCTCTTGAGGATCTGCGCGGCGATCTGCCCCCCCGCGCCCGCGCGGTTGTCGACGACGACCTGCCTGCCCAGCTCTTCTCCAAGTCTCTCGGCAAGCACGCGCGCAATGGCGTCCGTGCCGCCGCCCGGCGGAAAGCCGACCAGGAGACGAAGGGCGTCGCCTCCCAATTGGGCACTGGCGGCACCCGCTGCCAACCACATGGACGAAATGAAGGCCGTACGCAGAACCTTCAAGGCGATACGCGAGATGCTGAACCTGATCATGAGTGCGCTCCAATCGAGAAATGGGTACGAGGTCGTTGCAGCTTCGATGAAGCGCTACGGCAGGAAGATCTTTCCCGGGTTGAGGATGTCGCCCGGATCGAGCGCATGCTTGATCCGACGCATCACGGACAGGGCGCCTTCGCCGGCTTCTGCCAACAGGAAACCGCGCTTGTGCAGCCCGATCCCATGCTCGCCGCTGCAAGTGCCTCCGAATGACAACGCCCGCTCCACCAAGCGCGTGTTCAGGGCCTCGGCCTGCGTCAGTTCCTGAGGTTCGAGAGGGTCGACCAGATAGGCAAAATGAAAATTTCCGTCGCCCACATGACCAACCAACGCGAAAGGAAGGCCGCTTGCCACTGCGTCGTCGATGGAGGCGAGCATGCAATCGGCCAGCTGCGAGATCGGCACGCAGGCATCCGTCGCAATGGCTCTGCAGCCCGGTCTCGACTGAAGTGCCGCAAAGAACGCTTGGTGCCGCGCGGTCCAGAGCCTCGTGCGCCCCTCGGGCGTTGTTTCCCATCCGAACGCAGACCCCCCATGACCCAACGCGATCTCCTCGACGATGGCGGTCTGCTCGCGCACGGATTGTGGCGAGCCATGAAACTCCATCAGCAGCAGAGGCGCTTCGCGCAGAGCCAGGTGCGAATGCTTGTTCACCATGCCGACCGTGCGCGCATCGAGGAGTTCGACCCGCGCGATCGGCAGTCCGTGCTGGATGATGTCGATGGTCGTGCGGATCGCCGTGCCGATGTCTGGGAACGAGCAGGTGGCGCAAGCGATGGCTTCGGGAAGCGGGCTCAATCTGACCGTCAGTTCGGTGATGACGCCTAGCGTGCCTTCGCTTCCGATGTAGAGGTGCGTCAGGTCGTAGCCGGCAGACGACTTCCTTGCACGCGTTCCAGTGCGAATGACGTCGCCCTGGGATGTCACTACCTCGAGCGCCAGGACGTTCTCGCGCATCGTGCCGTATCGGACTGCGTTCGTGCCGCTGGCCCGGGTGGCGGCCATTCCGCCCAGCGTCGCCTCGCCACCTGGGTCGACAGGGAAGAACAAGCCGAGGGCGCGGACGGCATCGTTGAGCTGCTTGCGTGTGACGCCGGGCTGAACCACCGCCAACATGTCGTCGGCCGCAACGTGAACGATCTGGTCCATGCGGCTTACGTCGAGGCTGATGCCGCCGTCGACGGCAAGCAGCTGGCCTTCCAGCGAAGTCCCGCCGCCAAACGCAATCACGGGCATGTCGTATCGGCTTGCCAGAGCCAGCGTGCTGGCGACCTCCGCGCTGCTCATGGCGAACACCACGACCTGCGGCGGGGGCACGTCGAACGCAGACTCGTCGCGCCCGTGCTGTTCACGCACGGCAAGCGCGAGCGAGCAGCGCATGCCGAAGCGGGTCTGAAGCTCGTCGATGGCCGCTTCGGGCAGCACACGTGCGGTGCGCGTGGGAGGGGATGTCATCCGGTGCTCCCGGGCATCCAGCGAAACCGGGCCGTGAAGTTCCGTAGGAGCTCGGGTTCGTGGGTGAAATCGAGTCCACGGATGGCGTCCGCGCGCTTGGCGACCGCAACAAGTGCGTCTGCGACATAGTCCATGTGGTCGTTCGTGTAGACCCGCCGCGGAATCGTCAGCCGCATCGACTCGAGGGGCGCTTTCTCCTGCACGCCGGTCAGCGGGTCGCGGCCCAGGAGCAACGAACCGATCTCGACGGCCCGCACGCCGGACTCGATGTAGAGCTCGCATGCCAGCGCATGTGCGGGAAACTGCTCCGGGGGGATGTGGGGCAGCAAGGCTGCGGCATCGACGAACACGGCATGGCCTCCGGTCGGGTGCTGGATCGGGATGCCCTCGGCACGAAGACGTTCGCCCAGGTAGGCGACCTGGCCGACCCGGTAGTGCAGGTAATCCGGATCCATCGCCTCTTCCAGCCCGACGGCCAGCGCCTCCAGGTCGCGGCCTGCCAGGCCGCCGTAGGTGATGAACCCCTCGCGTACCACGCACCGCTCCTGCACCGCGCGGAACAGGTCCTCGTCGTCACGGAATGCGCAAAAACCCCCGATGTTGACCAGTCCGTCCTTCTTGGACGACATGACGGCGATGTCCGCGCAGGACATCATCTCGCGCACGATCTCCGGAATGCTGTGCTGTGCGTATTCCGGTTCGCGCTCATGAATGAACCACGCGTTCTCCGCGAAACGGGTCGCGTCTATGACCATCGGAATGCCGCCCTGGCGCGCAATCTGTGAGGCGGACCGCAGGTTGGCCAACGCGACGGGCTGGCCGCCGGTGGTGTTGCAGGTCACGGTCGCCACGATGGCCGCGACGTTGGATGCACCCAGGGTTTCGACGAGCCGGGCAAGCTCGCCCAGATCGAAGTTGCCCTTCCAGTCGTGGTATTCCCCGGTGTCGAGGGCTTCCTTGTTGAGCGCGTTGAGGGCGCGTGCGCCGGCCAGTTCAATGTGCACCTTGGTGGTGTCGAAGTGGAAGTTCGACAGGAACACCGGTCGTTCGGAACCCCGCCGCTTGACGAGCTCGGGATAGAGTATCTGCTCGGCGCCACGTCCCTGGTGAGCAGGGACGAGATAGGGGTAGCCGAACACCTTCTGGATGGTTTCGGCAAGCCGGTAGTAGCTGCGGCTGCCGGCATATGCCTCGTCGGCAGCCATCATGGCGCTCCACTGTCGGTCGCTCATGGCGCCGCTGCCGCTGTCGGTGAGGAGGTCGATGTAGACGTCGTCGCTGCGCAGAAGGAACGGGTTGAGGCCTGCTTCGAGCAGCGCCTTCTCTCGGTGCTCTCGCGTCGTCATCGTGATTCTCTCGACGGTCTTGATGCGGAACGGCTCGGGTATGCGTTTCATGAAAGTTCCATGCTGTTGGATCGACCAGGCTCGGCAGGAGGCCGGCAAAATGACAGATTGCGTCGAATGGAGTACGACGTTCTGTCGTCGAAGGACAGAGGAATTATTGGGCTCCAGGCGCGGAATGAGCTTTCATTTACCGCATCACAGCAGCAAAATAAGATCATGAGTTGCATGAATCCAGAGAATCGAGCAATATAATTTCATATGCTCAAGCTCGACAGCACCGACGTGCGCATCCTTCGCCTTCTGCAAGAGAACGGCCGGATGTCGAACCTCGAAATGGCAGAGGCCATCGGTCTTTCACCGGCACAGTGCAGCCGGCGCCACCACCGTCTGGACGAGGGAGGTGTGATTGCCCGGTACGAGGCGCGCCTTCGACCCGCCGCGCTGGGTCTGCAGGTGACGGCATTCGTCCACATCGGGATGGAGCGGGGCCATATGCGAGATCTCAAGCTCTTCCGCCAGACCCTTGCCCAGATGCCCGAGGTGCTGGAGTGCCACTCGGTCACAGGGGACTTCGACTATGTCCTCAAGGTGATTGCCCGCGACCTCGAGGGACTCAACGTCATCTTGACGGAGCGTCTGGTGGCGTTGCCCGGCGTCAACTTCGTCAAGTCACTCGTCTGCCTGGAAGAGATAAAGCCGCGATCGGGGCTCCCTCTGCCACAGTAGAGCGCTGAAGGCGAACGCACCGCTCGCCGGCGTGGGTCGATCCGCACCCACAACGCACTTCGGTGAAGGTGTGGTCCGAGGCGGCGCAGATTTCGGAGTTGTCAAGACTGCACGTCGTGACAGCCGTTTGTCCAGCCGATGATGTTCCGGCGAATCTCTTGGCTGCTATTGAACGCGAGGCCCAGTGAGAGCCTCTGCCCACGTGTCGTTGTTGCAGCGCGAGCATCGGGCCTCTTGGCCCGCTTCGATCGACCGTGGCAAGCCGCAACGAGTGCAGCAGTAGAGCCCGCCTGCTTTGATCCGCCGCGAAACTTCACGATGCGAGGGCGGCAACACCGACAGCCCTGCACGCACATCGGCACGTTCGAAAAAATAGAGGCTCACGTCTCCGTCCGTCTCGAGTATCGCCAGGCGGATCTGCCCCAGATGCTCGACGCCGCGTTGGCGAAGCTCCATGAATAGTTCAGATGAAGACATGTTCAGGCCATCGAGGGATCCAGTCTGTAGAGTCCATCTTCGATAACGGTGATGGGCCTTCCGTCCATCCACCCCTCAATCCGTTTGCTGCGGGTCATCGCAAACGTTGTTATGCGGTACAGCCCCAGGAGCGTCAGGAACACCACGGCGACCGGAATAACAGGTACATCGTCATAAAACGACACGTCGCCTGCTGCAGAACCCAAAGTGAGGATCACGACCAGCTCGAACAGCGAGAGCTGTCTGATCCCTCGCCGTCCACTGAACTTCAGAAATAGAAAGACGGCGGTATACGCAAAGAAGGTGCGCAGGGCGACTTCTGGGGGTCAGTTCAAATCCGGGGCGATTCACTAAGCCCAAGTCAGCGGTTGTACCGTCAGCCTGTAACCACTCCCGCGCGTCCGAAGCAACGTGAATTCATTTTCGCCGCCGAGGCTCAAGCGCGAACGGATTTGTGACACGCACGCAAAAAGCGCACGCGAGCGGTTTGCGGCTCGCGAACGTGCCCAGTGCAGCTCCAAAAGAGTCTCGTGGGAGACGGTCCTTTCGAGATTGCAGAAGATCGTGAGGGCGACGTCGAACTGGCGCGGATGAAGGTGAATACTCTGGCCCTTCGCGAAAACGAGATTGCTGCCGTCCAGAGAAAAGTCGTAGTGCCCCCAGGACACCACCGGTCTCGGGTCGGGCTCTAGCGTTCCGGCGCCAGAGCGCCTTGCCGCAGAGTGTTGCCCACAGACATCCGGAAGACGCAGGAGCCTCGCGCTCGCGAGCGTACGAGCGTGTCGAATGGGTATCTCCACGATGTCCCTATGTGAGCAGCAATACGGCCGTCTTCTCGCGCGACGTCGAGCAAGATGCGGAGGATCAGGCGCTCGAAGCACTTGAGGCGCTTCAGCGTCACGACCAGACCTCAGGCGTTGGCCTATCCCAAGGACGCGCGCCTTGTCAAAGCCTAAGCGCCCGGAGTGGGAGATCCCGGACGTTCTCTGTCAAGAGGCATGCAGGCAACCCTGCAGTGCCCGCATCAAGCGCGATGAACGCCGGGGTTCAATTGGCGGGTGCCTTGGACACCAGGTCCAGGCACTGCTGACGGCGCCAGACGGTCTCCCGGACTGCCTTCTTTCCCTCGTCGAACACGACTTTGTATTGGCACACGAGGTAGTTGCTGGATTGCGGCAGCCGGAACTTGAAGTTGTAGTCCCATTCCGGACCGCGCGGCCCCTGCGCGTCGCGCAGCGGTTGTCCGAGCAGGCTTTGAACTTGAGCCGCTGCCACACCGGCTGTGATCCGTCGGAATGCCGCCGGCTGTGTCACCACGCCGTCGCGCAGGAAGGGCTCGCGGAAGTCAGGGCGGCGCGCATCCACATCCCGATATTCGAGCTTGTTCGGATTGCTGACCGGATCGACGGGATTCTCCCGTGCAAGGGCAGAAGACGCGCCAGCGGCCAGCGCGAGGCTCAGCACGAGGCGGGACACGTGATTGGTTCGGAAAGACTTCATGGGAAGGGTCCTCATTGGAAGGGGGTTGCAGATGAATCAACGCTCCCGCAGCGCTTCTCGCGCGCGGTTCAGCGGTTTGGTCAGGTAATCCCAGACGGTTTTCTGGCCGGTCTGGATGTCGGCCGTGGCGACCATCCCTGGCACGATCGGGAAGCGCTTGCCGCTCTTGCTGACCAGCGCGTCCGAGTCGGTCCGCACCAGCACAGGGTAGTAGACGACCTCCGGCTTGACCTCGTCGCGCAGGGTGTCCGGCGCGATGTTCACGACCTTGCCGTCCAGGCCGCCGTAGATCGAGTAGTCGTAGGCAGTGATCTTCACCAGCGCGCCCTGGTCGGGATGAATGAAGGCGATGTCGCGCGGCGAGATGCGCACCTCGACCAGCAGTTGGTCGTCCAGCGGTACCAGCGTCATCAACGAACCGTTGGGCGGCACCACGCCGCCGATCGTGGTGACGTCCAGGCTCTTGACGATTCCGCGCACGGGCGACTGCAGTGTCAGGCGATCCAGCATGTCGGCCCGCCCTCGGACCACGGAGGACAGCGACTTGACCTCGGCATCCGCCTTGGCCAGCTCCTCGCGGCTGCGCACCATGTAGCTGGAACGCGCTTCGGCAATCTTGAGCTCGAGTTCGGCGCCCTGGCGCTGCAGGCGGATCAACTCGACATTGCTGGCCGCGCCACTCGCGACCAGGGAGCGGGTGATCTCCAGCTCTCGGCGCACCAGACCGAGCGCTTGGCTCAGGCCGCCCACGGTCTCCGCGAGGCCTGAACGGCGCGAGCGGAACAGGGCCGCTTCCGAGGAGGTCAACTGCGGCCAATCCTGAAGTTCAGCCGAAAACTTGATCTCGCCCTGTCCGTTGACTTCCGCGCGCAGGCGCGCACTGCTGGCGAGCGCCGCGCGGTAACGCGCCGCGGACTCTTCGACGTTCGACTCGCCGCGGGTGGGATCGAGCTGGGCCAGCACTTCGCCCTTCTCGACGATCTGCCCTTCGCGCACGCGCAGTTCGGTCAGGATCCCGCCTTCGAGGGACTGGATGCGCTGCTCGCGCGAGCTGGGAATCACCTTGCCCGTGCCACTGGATACCTCGTCGATCTGGAAGTACCAGGCCCAGGCGAAGAACGCCGCCAGGAGCAGCGCTACCAGCCACACGACCCGCCCGGACTTGCTGGCGCGGACTTCATCGTAGTCGTCCAGATTCGGAAGGCCCGCGGCGCGCGGCGCATGATCCACGGCGCCCTGAGGCCTGATCGTCAGACCTGCACTCATGATGCATCGCTCCCTGGTTGTTCGTCCTGCTTTCGCGGTGGCTGGCTTTGCACCTGCACACGATGGATGACCCGCGGCGACTCCGGCCTGGCCGCGGCGGTCGCTGAACTCGCGGGGGCGCCTTTGCGCAGTTGCGCAAGCACCTCGTCGCGCCCGCCGTCCATCACGATGACGCCGCGGTCCACCACGATGACCCGGTCGACAGCGTCCAGTACTGCGGGACGGTGGGTTGCCACGACGAGTGTCCGGCCGGGGGCAAGCGTACGCAAGGTCTTGAGCACATCTCGCTCCGACACTTCGTCCAGCATGGCGGTCGGCTCGTCGAGAAGCAGCACGCGAGGCTCTCTCAGAATCAGGCGCGCGAGAAGCAGGCTCTGCCGCTGCCCGCCGGACAGGCCGAGCCCGCCCTCTTGCACCGGATGGTCCATGCCCGCGGAGAGCTGACGCACGAAGGTCCATGCGCCCACGGCCTGCAACGCATCGATCAGCTCGGCGTCGGTGGCATGCGGTGCGCCCAGCGTGAGATTCTCCCGCAGCGTGCCATGGAAAAGCCGCGCGTTCTGCGTCAGCAGGGCCACGTCGCGGCGCACGTCGGCAGGGTCGATGTGCGACAGGGCCACGCGGTCCAGCAGGACCATGCCGGCCTTGGGCTCGAGCAGACCCGACAGCGCCTGCAGCAGCGTGGACTTGCCCGCGCCGTTGCGCCCCAGTATGGCGATGCGCTCGCCTGCGCGGATGTTCAGCGCCTTGACACTGAGCGCCTGCGTACGACCATCATGGGTGAACGCAGCCTCGCGGAATTCGTAATCTCCCTGCAGGGCCGGGCGATGGATGCGCGTGCTGTCGGGCGCATGGTCCACCGGCAAGTGCATCAACTGATCCAGGCCCTGGCTCGCGACACGCGCCTGCTGCCACCGGTTGAGCACCTGGGTCACGCCCGCCAGCGGTGCGAGCATGCGGCTCACCAGGATGGAGGCGGCCACCAGCACGCCTGTGCTCATCTCGCCGGCAATCACCATCGGGGCGCCGAAGAAGATCACCACGGCGAAGGCGCCTCCCTGCACCGTTTGCAGCCAGTTGTTCAGGCCATTGAGCAGTGCGCGCAGCTTCAAGCCCGATTCCGCATTGATGGCGTTGTAGTGGTTCCATTGGTTCTGGAAGCGGGGTTCCGCCTGGAGCACCTTGATGTCCTCGATGCCCTGCACCGCCTCGACCAGCATCGCATTGCGCAGCGACGCCTCGCGCATGCTGGCCTGTGCGAGCTCGCGCAACCTGCGCTGGGCCAGCAGGCTCGGCAGCAGCAACAGCACGAACGCCGCCAGCGGCACCAGCACCAGCGGGCCGGCGATGAACCAGAACACGACACTGAACAGCAGGAAGAATGGCAGGTCCGCCGCTGCAGTGATCGTGGTGGAAGTCAGCATTTCGCGCACCGGCTCCAGCTCCCTGACCTGCGAGACGAAGGTACCGGTCGCACGCGGGCGAGCGGTGTTCCTGACCCGCAGCGCGTGGCCGAATACGCGGTCCGAGATGCGCAGGTCGGCGCGCTTTCCAAGCACATCGGTGATGCGCATGCGCGCACCGCGCATCATCGATGCGAAGAGCAAAGACAGCAGAACACCACCGAACAACACCCAGAGCGTTGGCTCGGACTGTGCCGGCACGACGCGGTCGTAGACCTGCATGGAGAACAGAACGCCACCCAGGGCCATCAGGTTCGTGACGAACGACGCAATCAGAATGTGTGCGAAGGGCCGCAGGTCGGCGAGCACGATGCGGCGCAGCCAGTGGCGCTCGACCGGCTTGATATAGCCGTCCACGCGCGAATCCGGTGCGGACTGGATCGGGCGAAGCACGGCGAGCGACTGCACATGGGGCTGGAGCTCCTCGACCGTGCGCGTGCTTTCTGCGCCCTGGTCTCCGCAAAAGGCCAGACGCAGCCCGTCGGCCGTGATGGCCGTGACCACCGCCACCTGGTCACCGTCGAGCTGAACGACCACCGGGAGGCGCCAGGGACTGAGTGCATCGAGGCGAGGCTCCACGTGGCGCAGCGTGAGCCCGGCCTGCTGCGCCATCTGACGCACGCTCTCCTCCAGCGTCAAGCTGCTGTTCCAGTCGGTGGCGACGCGGATGCGTTCGGGCGATGCGTCCAGCTGGTAGTGCGCGGCCACGGCCAGCACGGCGTCCATCCAGCCATGCGCGAGGCCGGAGAGACCGCGCGGGGTCGCGGCCTGCGAGGCCTCGACTTCCTCGTTGTTCCCGGTTTGCGAGACGGTGGCGTTCATCGCATGCTCCCAGCGGCGCTGGCGCGCAGATCGTCGATGCCGAATATCGCGCGCAACTGACCGGTCTGGTAGAGGCACTGCACCGCGAGACGCTGCAGCTCGTGCGCGCTTTCGGCCTGCTCGAAACGCACCGCGTGGTACTCCTGCTCGGCGTTGAGCAAGTCCAGGAGCGAGCGCGTGCCCAGCTGCAGGTACTGCTGCTTGTACAGGTCGCGCGTGGAACGGATGCTGTCGACCCGCGCGGCCAGCACCGGCAGGCGCTGGACCTGGCCTTGCGACTGAGCAAGCGCATCCTCCAGCGCCTGGCGCGCAGCCAGCTCTGCCTGGGCTCGCGCTGCATCTGCCGCGCTCAGCGCGTAAGCGGCGGCGCGCTTGCGCGACTGGTTGCCTCCGCCCTCGTAGAGCGGCGCCGAAAAATTCAAGCCGACGGTGGTGTTCAGGCCGTTTTCGCCGGGCAGGCGCGAACGGGCATCCAGGCCGCGGCCGACCGAGCCGTCGAGCGACAGCGTGGGCAACAGCTGCGCCTCGGCAGCGCGAAGGTCCGCCTTGGCGATCTCGCGCTGCGCGTCGGCCAGCTGCACAGCGGGCGGATTGACCGGTTGCGTACCCATGCCCGCCCGACAGGCGCCGTCGAGCGCAGCCGGAGGGGTATCGGTGATGTCGACAGGCGAGCGAGAGCCCGTGAGGTGCATCAGATTGACGCGCCAGCGGGCGAGCTGCGCATCGGCAGTCAGCTGCTGAGCACGCGCGGCCTCCACCCGAGACTGGGCCTGGACCACCTCCGAGCGCGAACTCGCGCCCTGGCGGGCGCGCTCGAACACCAGATCGGTCAGCGCCTGAACCCCACGGATTTGGTCGCGTGCGATCTCGCCCAACTCCTTCTGGCGGTGAATCTCGATCCACGAGAACGCCGTCTCGCGCGCTACGTCGTCCGCGGACAGCTGGGAATGTGCCTTCGTGGCGGCGACCGATGCCTCCGCCTGGTCCACCGCGCTCGCGACCTTCCCGAAGTCGTAGAGCACTTGCGATACGGAAAGGTCGATTGTGTTCAGGCGCCGGCTCTCATAGGAGCCGATGTTGCGATTGCTGAGCTGCGAATTGATGCCACCCCGTACTTGGGGGTAGTAGCCTGCGCGCGCCGTCTCGATGCCTTCGGTCGCCTGGAGGATCTGCTGCGCGGTCGTCCGAACACTGGGGTGCCATTCGACGGCAGCACGCATGGCCTGGGGCAGGCTCAACCGGGCGGACTGCACCGCGCCGCCCGACACCGGCGGGTGGCCGGGTGAGGTTGGCGTGGCCTGGGTCTGCGCCTGTACCACGCCTGCGAGCGCCAGCAGGCAAACCACGACCGCTGCAGGAGCAGTCGCATGCTTGCGCGGAGCGCCGGTAATAGAAAGAAGCATGGAATAAGAATGGAAAAAGGAATCGGGACGATTGCCTTGCGCGATGGCGAACAGACCGGCAAGCACGCAAGGCTCCCACCTGTCGAGCGGGTGCCCTGACAGGTGGAATCCGCCACCAGCGGCTAGCGCCGCCGTGGAGGAACGCCGCGCTTCTTCATGCGCCGTTAGGCGTACATCGCTGCAGCATGGTGCAGTTCGTCGTCCAGCGCGCTGGCAACCGGTGGAACGAACGTCTGCGAGTCAGCGCTGCTCAATACAGCGTCCGTGGCCGCGTGTGCGTCCGTGGTCGTGTACAGCGGCGGGAAGGCAGCGTTGAGCAAGCCCTCGAAGGACGATCCGGAACTGTCGGGGGAACTCAGCAGGTCCGTCTTCCAATCGGCGTCGTCCCTCTGGCCCGCGTTGTCCGGCGCTTCGAGGGCGTCCACCGTCTGCAGCCCCAGGGAGTCCGTGGCCGCGAAACTGAAGGCGGAGACTGGCGGACTGCCGAACGTGATGTTCAGCGTCTGGGTTGCCGTGTTGCTCACGTCGCCATCTCGGTCCGTGACCTCGTAGGTGATGGTTTCGGAGTAGTTGGCCGGAATCGCCTGATAGTTGAACTCGCCCGTCTCGAGCTCCACCAACAACGTCCCGCCTGCTTCTGTGGTCAGCGTCAATGTCTTCGCCGTCGCATCGAAAACGTAGTCTGGTGCAGTGCCGTCCGCCGTCACGGTGAGGACGCCGGTTGCAGTGTCGTAGTCATAGACATCGCCATCGACCGTCATGGTCGAGACATAGCCGCCGTCGCCTCCGAACCCTTGACCCTCTCCCAGCCCGCCCGTCAGCAAGTTGCCCACCGCCGGCGGGCTGATCGTGCCTTGGAGCACATCGTCGAGCTCGCTGGTGTTGCTGATGATCAGACCATCCTTGTCGGTTCCATCCGGTTCCGTGCTGCCGTCGTAGGCAATCGGGTCGACCTGCGCCGCATGTCCAGCGTTGAGGCTGTTGCCGATGCCGATCGCATACGAATTGATGTCCCGATCCGCCAGGAACGCGCTCCACGCATCTTCTCGCGTCGGCGTGATTTCCGCGCCGGCGTTGGGTTCGCCATCCGTGAAGAAGTACGACACGTTCTGGACGTCGGGTCCGACCAGCTTGCCCGCGGAATCGAAGCCGTTGGCCCCCATGGCTGCCTGCAGAGCGGACCAGTAGTTGGTCGTTCCATTGGAGGACAGCGCATTGATCGTCGAGATCGCCGTTCCCGCGTCCATCCAATTGGCGTAGGCCTGGCCGCTGGTGCTGAAGGTCACCAGCTTGACCATCACGTCGCCATAACTGTCATAGCCCTCGATCAGGTTCTGGATGGCCTCCTTGGCACGCTGGAGCCGAGTGGGCGTCTCGTTGGCCATGCTGCCCGACAGATCCAGCACCACCATCAGGTTCGTCTGCAGCTCCTCGACGTTCACGGAAATCTGGCCGTCGCCGAGCACCGGCGCGTCATCCTGCACGCCGACGTTGAAGCTCGCCGGCGCGCTGTTGTTCACGCCATCGCCGACGGTGGCCGTGAAGTCGAGCGACAGCGCATCCTCTCCGCTCGCCGGGTGGTCCATCGGACCCGTCAACGTCGCGGTATACGTGGCAGCAAAATTGCCAGGAGTCGTCTGGCTCACAGAGCCCACCTGCACCGTCATGATCGAGGTCACGACCCCGCCGATCACGGCGCTTCCCGTCAGGGTGCTGGAGGCGGCATCCCAGTTCCACGTCACAGGCTGCCCTTGCGCAGTGATGCCGGCGGGGCCGCCGAGCGACACGACAAGATCGGCAGGTGCGGTGCCCGCGTCGTCGACGATGGAGAGAGTGCCCTGGGTCACGGCGGAGTGGTCCGTGCCTGCGTAGATGCCGCCGGGCAGGGCATCCTCGTAGACCGGGCCTGCAGAAGTAGCGCTCAATGCCGGCGCTTCGTTGACGTCCTGCTCCGAGAGCGTGACGGTGATGTCCCTCGTGCCGCCGGCGCCATCGCTGGCCTGCACGGTCAACGCGTGGACGTTGGGGCCTGCCTCGTAGTTGTTGGCCTGCGCACTCACGCCCGCCGCAGTCAGGGTGATGCGACCATCGGCGTCGATGGCATACCACCCGTTTTCGTTGCCCGCCGTGATGGCGTAGGTCGCCGAAGGGCTGTCCACGTCCGTCGTCCTGACGACACCCAGAACGTCTGCTTCCGTGCTGTTTTCGTTGTACGAGAACGAATAACTGCCCGTCGGGTTGTTGTCGTCGCCGATGAACACAGGCGCATCGTTGACTGGGCTGATCGTCACGTCCACCGTGCTGGTGGCCGTGCCGCCATTGCCGTCGCTAACAACGACGGTGAAGCTGTCGCTGCCGCTGAAGTTCGCACCGGGCGTGTACGTGTAGGTTCCGTTCGGATTGACGATCACGGTGCCGTTGGCCGGCGGCGTGCCCGCCACGTAGCTCAGGCTGTCGCCGTCGAGATCGACCCCGGTCACCTGGCCGTTGACGGGCGTGTCCTCGGGCGTGGTCAGCGTGTAGTTCGGAACGGTGGGCGCATCGTTGGTCGGGCTGACCGTCACTTCCACCGTGCTGGTCACCGTGCCGCCGTTGCCGTCGCTAACGACGACGGTGAAGCTGTCGCTGCCGTTGAAGTTCGCACCCGGTGTGTACGTGTAGGTTCCGTCCGGATTGACAACGACGGTGCCGTTGGCGGGCGGCGCGCCCGCCACGTAGCTCAGGCTGTCGCCGTCCAGGTCGACGCCAGTCACCTGTCCGTTGACGGGCGTGTCCTCGGGCGTGGTCAGCGTGTAGTTCGGAACGGTGGGCACATCGTTGGTCGGGCTGACCGTCACGTCCACCGTGCTGGTGGCCGTGCCGCCGTTGCCGTCGCTAACGACGACGGTGAAGCTGTCGCTGCCGTTGAAGTTCGCACCCGGTGTGTACGTGTAGGTTCCGTCCGGATTGACAACGACGGTGCCGTTGGCGGGCGGCGCGCCCGCCACGTAGCTCAGGCTGTCGCCGTCCACGTCGACGCCTGTCACCTGGCCCGCGACGGGCGTGTCCTCGGGCGTGGTCAGCGTGTAGTTCGGAACGGTGGGCGCGTCGTTGGTCGGGCTGATCGTCACGTCCACCGTGCTGGTCACCGTGCCGCCGTTGCCGTCATCGACGACAACGGTGAAGGTGTCCGTGCCGTTGAAGTTCGCACCCGGTGTGTACGTGTAGGTTCCGTCCGGATTGACAACGACGGTGCCGTTGGCGGGCGGCG
>NZ_JBDGJQ010000018.1:0-66382 GCF_057656815.1 Variovorax sp. Soil_C_39 | reverse complement strand
CCACGTTGCTCTATGTGGGAACGTAGGCTGTCAGGTCATAGCCTGCGGCTCAAGGACGTGGTTCGTTGACCGCATACCCCTGATTGGAGATATGAAGTCGTATGAGCCGACTCGCGTCTTGTAGAGACGGCCGAGAATTCCGGTAGGAACTGAGTCCGCCGGCCCGACGGATCTTGCGCGCCCCTTCAACGCAGCGGCTTCCACACAGCCTCAGTCTGAAGCAGGCATACCTGAAGGACTGCGAGGCAGTAGAGGCGGACGTCACCTTGCGAGGTGAACAACATTGCAATGTCGCGCATGTCGCTCTTGGTGTCGGCGCGATGCCGTTCATTTCCAACAGTTCAAGAGCACCCAAGGGCGCCCGAGGCGACTCATCCTGACGCCTTCGCCCACGAAGCCCACTTTCTCTCGAGGTCGAGCTTTTCAAACCGTTCGACCAGGAACTCGGTGAAGACCTTCAACTTCGCAGGCTGGTGCCGGCGGCTCTGGTAGGCGATGTTGATCGTCAACTGCGGCAGCTCCCAGTCCCGGAGCACGGGGATCAGCCGGCCCGCCACGATGTCGTCGTGAATGATGTACTGCGGCTGGATCAGGATGCCCAGGCTTGCCAGGGCCGCGGCCCGGACGACCTGGCCTTCGTTGGCATCCAGCGTCGGCGCGATGCCGATGGACTGCGCTTCCTTGCCGCGCTTGAAGTGCAGCACGTAGGGATCGTTCGCTAGCGAGTACACGAGCATCCGATGCGCGGGCAGATCCCGGGGAGAGGTCGGCTGGCCGTGTGCAGAGAGATATGCCGGTGATGCGGCCAGCACGCGCCGCATCTGGGCGAGACGGCGCACGGTGATGCCCGAGTCTCCTTCGTGCTCCCGGGTGCGAATGGCCGCATCGATGCCGGCCTCGATGAACCCGGGATAGCGGTTGGTCGCGGTGATCTGTACGGTGAGCTTGGGATAGCGCCGGCTGAACTCCGGCAGCGCCGGCGCGAGGTGCATCATCGCGAATGAAACGGAACTCGTGATGCGCAACACACCACTGGGGTTGGTGCTCGCCAAATTGACCTCGGCCTCCGCCTCTGCCATCTCGGCCAGCATCCCGCTGCAGCGCAGGTGGTAGCTGCGCCCGGCATCCGTGAGCCACATCCGCCGCGTGGTGCGCTCCACCAGCCGCGCACCCAGCCGTTCCTCGAGCCCCGTCAGGTAGCGGCTTGCCGCTGCGTTCGACAGGCCGAGCCGCTCGGCGGCCTTCGTCAGGCTGCCCAACTCCGCGACCTGCACGAAAAGTTCGATCTGTGCCCAGCGGTCCATGGTCAAAGGATTCTTCCACTTTTAGGAAATGACATTTCGCGTCTGGCTCTTTTTTTCCAATCGGTGACGGTACATCATTAGCTAATCGAGGGCCAGGGTTGGTTCACCAGGAGCAAAGTGCCGTGCGCAACATCAATGAAGACACCATCACCCAGGCGGTGATCGCTGCAATGGGCCGATGCGGGAATCCACGGCTGCTGACGGTCATGACGAGCCTCGTGCAACACCTGCATTCCTTTGCACGCGAGGTCAGGCTGACGGAGTCCGAGTGGATGGAAGCGATCCGGTTCCTCACCGACGTCGGACACATCACGGACGACAAGCGCCAGGAGTTCATTCTGCTGTCGGACACCCTGGGTCTCTCGACGCTCGTCACGGCGCAGAACAACGCCAAGCCGCCGGCGTGCACCGAAGCCACGGTCTTCGGGCCCTTCTTTGTCGAAGACGCGCCGGTGTACGAACACGGTGCCGACATCGCCAATGGCGCGCGCGGCGAGCCCTGCCATGTCAGCGGCCAGGTGCGCGACCTGGAAGGCCGCCCCATCGCCGGCGCGTGGATCGATGTGTGGCAATCGGACGAGGACGGCCTGTACGACGTGCAGCTTCCCGATGCCTCGGGCACCCATGAACACCGGGCGCGGGGCCGCCTGCGCAGCGGGGTCGATGGGCGTTTTCACTTCCGCTCAATCCTCGCGGTGCCCTACCCGATTCCGCACGACGGCCCAGTGGGTCGCATGCTGTCGGCGCTGGGCCGGCATCCCTGGCGCCCGGCGCACCTGCATTTCATGATCGAAGCGCCCGGCTGCGAACGGCTGATCACCCACATCTTCCGCGAGGGCGACACCTACCTCGATTCGGATGCGGTCTTCGGCGTGCGCTCGACGCTGGTGGCCGACTGGGTGCGCCACGAGGCCGGCCCGGCGCCGGACGGAACGCACTCGGACGTGCCGTTTCACACGCTGCAGTACGACTTCGTGCTCAACCCCAAGGCCGAGGTGCAGGCGTGATCCGGCACATCGTCATGTGGCGGGTCGCAGGCGAGTCGCCAGAGGAAAAGATGCACGCACGCAAGCGCGTCAAGCAGGCCTTCGAAGGTCTCAGTGGGCGCATTCCCGGCCTGCACCACATCGAGGTGGGCATCGATTGCAGCGCTGCGGACTACGCCTGCGACGCCGTGCTGGTGGCCGACTTCGAGTCGCAGCAGGCGCTGGATGCATATGCGGTCCATCCCGAGCACCTGCGGGTGCGCCAGGAACTCGGTGCGCTGCGCACGTCGCGCCACCAGGTCGACTACCAGCGCTGAGACAGGAGCCTCTCATGCTTTCATCCTTTGTCTATCAGGCGCTGCCGGGCCGCGTCGTCTTCGGGGCGGGCGCCCTGCTGCAACTCGAATCCGAACTCGACGCGCTCGGCGCCCGGCGCGCGCTGGTTTTGTGCACGCCGGACCAGCGACACGCGGCCGAAGCGATCGTCGCGCGCCTCGGTTCCCGCGCCGCAGGCGTGTTCGACCGAGCGACCATGCACGTCCCGCTCGAGGTGGCGCGCGAGGCGCGCGAAGTGGCCCGCGAGCGCAACGCCGACTGCGCCATCGCCATCGGCGGCGGCTCCACCATTGGCCTAGGCAAGGCGATCGCACTCGACAGCGGGCTGCCGATCGTGGCGATCCCGACCACCTACGCCGGCAGCGAGATGACGCCCATCTACGGCATCACGCAGGACGGCGAGAAACGCACCGGCACCGATGCGCGCGTGCTGCCCCGCACTGTCATCTACGACCCGCAGCTGACGCTGACGCTGCCGGTGGGCCTGTCCGTCACCAGCGGCATCAACGCCATCGCGCACGCGGCCGAAGGCCTGTATGCCGCCACCGGCAATCCGGTCACCCGCCTGATGGCGCAGGAAGGTATCCGCGCGCTGGCCGCCGGGCTGCCGGCCATCCACGCCGACCCGGCGGACCTCGAGGCGCGCGGCTCGGCCCTGTACGGCGCCTGGCTGTGCGGCACGGTGCTGGCCCACGGCGGCATGGCGCTGCATCACAAGCTGTGCCACACGCTGGGTGGCAGTTTCAACCTGCCGCATGCGCCGACCCACACGGTCGTGCTGCCGTATGTGCTGGCTTTCAACGCGCCCTGCGCCGAAGAAGCGATGCGCCGAATGGCCGAGGCCTTGAACTCCAAAGGCAGTGCCGCCGCCGGCGTGTGGGACCTGGCCCATCGCAACGGCGCGCCGACTTCGCTCCGGCAGCTGGGTATGACGGAGGCCGACCTCGACCGCGCGGCCGATATCGCCACCGAGCGCCCGTACTGGAACCCGCGCCCCGTCGGCCATGTGGCCGTGCGCGCCGTGCTGCAAGCGGCCTTCGACGGTGTCAGGCCCGACTGAATTTCGCTTTTTTTCTCGCTCGTTCGTTCATCGCGCAGCCCGGCTGCATCCCCAAAATTTATCAGGAGACAAAACAATGAATCCCCCTCAAGTGAATGCACAGCAAGGCGCGAACGCGTCCTACGACGTGGCCGTGATCGGCTACGGCCCCACAGGCCTCGCGTAGCCGCCTCGTTGCTAGGTCAGGCCGGCCACCGGGTCCTAGTCGTCGAGCGCCGGCCTACGCAGCGGTTAAGAACGGCCGTAGGAGTTGCGTGACACAGGACGAAAAGTATCGCTTCACGGAACTCCTGCAGGGACTTTGCTCTGACTTCACTTTGAGACAGCTCCCGATGTCTGACGTGGACACCAAGTGGGTCGAGCGGCGAAAGGGTGCGGTGGGCGACTTGGTCCGTCAAGTTCTAGGCGCGCCAGATGATGCGAGCTTGTTAGCGCCAGTGCATTGACGGGCAGGCGAGTATGCTTCCGGTTTTCAACCGGAGTACCCCACAGATGGCAAAAAAGACGTTTCTTGAAGTTCAGAGGCAAATCGAGCAGTTGCAGAAAGAAGCTGAACAGCTGCGAAAGCAAGAGGCAAGCGAGGTTTTGGCGCGAATCAAGGAAGCGATTGCCGTCTATGGATTTACCGCTGCCGAACTGGGAGTTGGTCCTGCCGTCGGTAAACCAATCGGCCAGCGCCCGGGCAAGCCGGGCCGTAAATCAGTAAAAAAGGCCGCCACCAGCACTAGTCCAAAGTACCGTGATGACACCGGAAACGTCTGGAGTGGACGTGGGCCGCGTCCGGCGTGGTTTCGTGCGGCATTGGAGGCCGGTAAATCTCCCGAGGACTTCCTGGTTTAAGAAGTCCAATGAAGCACTGGGCGAGTGCCGTCACCAGGGCGACTTTTCAGGACAGGTTGCTTCGGATGATCGGCAGTGCATTGGAACAATGACACTTTTCAAGCCTTGATAGAAGCTAGTTGGCGACGTCGCAAGTCCGACACCGTGAGCCACACTGCCGAGACAAGGAAGTAGAAAGCGCCGAAGGCAGCGTAGGGGGCAATGTCGGCAATGCTGGGTGCAATGACCCCGTTGGCCTGTTTGATGAAGAAGGCGCCTGCGAGCACAGACTGCGCACCGCTGAGGATCATTGCCCACTGCGCTCCATAAGTTTTCCAGCGACGCATACCTGTGGCAAGCTGAAATACCCCGGCCAGAATGGCCCACACACCGAATACGCCGAGCACCGCATGCATGCTTATCCCAAGCGTGATCGCGACGGCTGCGGTCGTCAGGCCGCTCACGCCAGTGTTGAGCGCCTGGGTTGGGTTTTGCTTCAGCCCTCCGTTGCGCTGTGCATCCACCAAATTGGCGATGGCGTCCCAGGCAGGATAGATGACAAGCAGCAGCGCGGCGAGCACGGGCATTCCTCGGCCGAGAGTGAATGCGGCCGCAACCCAGACAATCGAAAATGCGGCGCGCGAAAAATAATATGGCTTGAGCCAATCGTTTTTTTGCAGGGAGTTCGGTTGATTGATGTTCGTGGCAGTCATGAGTTTCTCCAGTTCATACAAATATAGAAGGCGGCGGGGCGGGGGTGTCGGTCATGACTTGACCTCTGCCGATCCCGGTCGCGGACCTATCGGCTGCTCGGAAAATGTGCGGGTGAGTCATTGATGGGCCTGGTGATCAAATACCGGCATACCACTCATAGCCCCGGTCCTCCCAGTAGCCGCCCCTGCCGCCAAACAGTGCACCGAATGCATCGACGACCTCGATGCGCATCAGATACTTCGCATGCTTGTAGCCCAACTGCCGCTCGACTCGCAGGCGCAGCGGTGCACCGTGAGGGACCGGTAAGTCCTTGCCGTTCATGCCGTAGGCCAGGATGGTCTGAGGATGGTAGGCGTCGAGCAGGTCAATACTCTCGTAGTAGCGGCCGCTGCCATCAAGCGTCTTCTCCAACTCATCGGCGCAGTGGAGTACGACATAGCGAGCGCCTGGCTTGAGGCCAGCGGCATCGAGCACCTGGGCGAGGGGAACCCCTCGCCACTTGCCGATGGCGCTCCATCCTTCGACGCAATCGTGACGCGTGATCTGGGTGCGGGAGGGAAAGCGCTTCAGTTCGGCGAGTGAGAGGCCCTGAGGGCGCTGCACCAACCCGTCCACCTGCAGACGCCAGTCGACGAACTCGCGTTCCAGCAGATGCGCGTATTCGTCCGAATCGGGCATCTGGGTGCCATTGGCCCGGAAGTCCGGCGAGAGGTCGGCTTCGGCGTATTCGCGCGCCAGGCGCTGGCGAGGAAGCAGCGCACGCTGGCCACGCATCGTCAGCTTTTCAGTGTTGCGCAACACTGCATCGACATCGGCGTTCTGAACCAAGCGGTCGCAGCCGGCGAGGGCGAGCGCCCCAGCCCCTGAAGCGAGGCCCGCCAAGAACCTGCGGCGTGAAGAGGGCGGTGTCATCGTGCGGTTCCTTCGTCAGTGATGGCGTAGCGGCCGCTGAGCATCGACCGCAGGTTGTTCCACAGTCCTGATGCGATCACCATCACCACATGGACGACGACGAACAACACCAACAGGAAGGCGCTGATGAAGTGCAGCGTGCGCGCGGAAGGGCGTCCGCCGAACAAATCGGGCAGGAAGTGAAATGCGGTGTCGAGCCCGGGCGACATCGTCAACCCGGTCAACACCATCAGTGGAAGAAGTCCAAACACCACCACCAGGTAGCTGAGCTTCTGCAGGGCGTTATAGCGACGCGCCGCTTCGCCACGCGCAAAGCGCAGACGCGCATGGTCAAGAACTTCCTGCCACAAATGGCGGGGCGTCAGTTGACCCCCGCTCGGCAAAAGGTCGCGGCGGAAATGTCCACGCCAGACCCCGTACGTCAGATAAATCAAGCCGTTGAAAACGAGCAGCCAGGCGAAGAAGAAGTGCCAGTGTCGGCCTGCCCCAAGGTCGTGATACGAGGGGATGGTCAGCCAGGCGGGAAACGCTCGCGCAGTGGCACTACCGCCTTCGTCGGAGACGCCGAGAAAGCCTGTGGTTTGAATGCTCAGCGGACCGATCTGAAAGAAGCCTTGCAGCGCATTGCCACTTTGCTTCGTACTTATTGCGATGAAGGCTTGATCCGCATCGGCACCGTACTGTCCCCAGTACAGGCGCGGATGCGCATTGAAGATCTGCAATCCGCTCAACAGCAGGAACGAGAGGCACACCACGTTGAGCCAGTGAGTGATGCGAACGGTTGCCGAATGCCGTCGAATGAGTTGTCGACGTGCCGCAGGCGGCGTCACCACGGGGGTAGGGTTCGAAATGGCCATGAAAAATCCTTGCTGGCCAGCCGACAAAACTGGCCAGGACGGCGTTCCTTACATCGGGGGGACGACACCGTTCTTGCCAACAATCAGCTGGGCGGCAGACAGACTGCCGTCGGCACCTTTTGCGGCAGAGACAAAGACCACAGCGCCCGGCTTGACGTCTTCGGGCGTGGCGGGCGCCAGGGTGACGACCGGGGTACCGTCGGGGATCGAGATCTTCTTCTCGTGGCCGTGATAGTTGACCGTGACGGTGCTGCCACTGACCGACTTGACGGCGTCGGCGACGGTTGCGTTCGTCATCGTGCTGTTGGGCTTCAAGTCCCACCCGTAGCTGCCTTCTCCCATGCCCTTGAGCTGCGGCGGCAGGATCAGCACTTCCAGGGCGCCGTCGCCGCCTTCCGATTTCGGCAAGGACGCAATGCCCACGAAATCGCCGGGCTTGATGTCGCCGATGCTCGCCTTCGCGACCGCCGACACCTTCCAGTCTGCTTTGAGCGTCACGGTGACGGGTTTGCCTTCGCGGGAGTTCACTTGGAGCCGGTCGCCAGAGAGAGAGACCACGGTGCCGCGCACGCGTACTTGTTCGCCAGGCCCGGCAGCAAAGGCTGCGGTGAGTGCGCTGACGGTGAGCAGAACGCCGGCCACTCCCGTGGCGAGATGCTTGGAAACTTTTGAAAATTGCACTTGAGATCTCCTATGCGACATGACGTCGCGGGTTAAAGGGCGCGTTCTGAGCATCAGAAGCCGCGCCACAGGGCTTTGAAAAACGAAGTCTATCTACTAGTTGATAGATGAAAAAGGCAAATCGAATGGCGAAGTCCAAGAAAGATGCCGGCCCCCGCGCTCAGTGTTGATGAGCAGGCGCTAGCAACCGTCTTACACCCTGCTGCACGACAGAGGCAAATGCATCTGGGTCGCCATAGACACGGGCTGCCAGCATTCCGCCGTGAACCGTGGCCATGAACGCCATGGCTTCAGCGTCGGCGTCGCTCCGTAGGACGAAAATCCCCTGGCTGGCTCCTTGCTTCAAGGCGCCCGCCAGCCAGGTAGCCAGGTCGAGAAAATGTCCCCGGACTTCGTCCGCCACCTGTGAAGGAATGGCAGGCATTTCGGAGCCGAGCATCGCGCAGATGCAAAACGGCGCTGTCCCGTCACTGATGCAGGATTCCCAGTACTTTGTGTAGGCATGAATGCGCGCCAAAGGATCCTCAACCTGTTTCTCCAGCGCAGCTAAGCCTTGACGGCCCTGCTCGCGATACCGTCGCAAAACCGTTTGCACCAGCTCTGCCTTACTAGGGAAGTGGTGGTGAATGCTGGCCTTGGTGATCTGGACGGCCTCTGATATATCGGCGTAACTGAAGCCGTTGTACCCCTTGGTCGCGAGCAGCGACTGGGCACATGTCGCGATTTCTGCTGCTTTTGGAGAAAGGTCAATCGAATCCATGAAACGGAGTCTATCTACTAGTTGGTTGATTTGTCAAGTGCGATAGATGGCCGTGTTGCGGTTTGGCCCCGCGCGCTCGCGCAACGTCATCGCCGCTGCTATTGGCTCGGCGCAGGAAAAACACGCCATCTCTGTCGTGGTGGATCGAGTCGCTGAACGCGGCCGTGCACAAAAGTCGGGAGCCGCTTCGGCTCTGCCGACGCTATCCGTCCGGATCCCGAGCGAGGGCGCGGTGCGACAAGCTGGCAATTCAGCATCGGCACTAACACTATCACGCCACCGTTTCCGTGGGCATGTCGATCTGGGCATCCTTCCCGCCAGTGATGAGGTCCCGAATCCGCGGATCGTTGATCACAGTGTGGGGATAGATCGTCGGGATCGCGCTGACGTTGTCGAGAAGCGCAGCTTGCTGAGGCAACAGCTTCACCTCGGCCGCGGCCAAGTTGGCTTCGAGTTGCAACAGGGTTCGTGGACCGATGATCGGCAGCGCTCCCTTGCTGGCAACCCAAGCGATGGCGACCTCGCCAGGCGTCACTCCGATTTCGTCTGCCACCGCGATCAAGGCGTCGAGAATAGCGCTGCGCTGGACAGAGTTCTCCGCCTGAAACCCCGCACCCGCCCATGCGTCGTCGCGCCCCTTCTCTCGATTGCGTTCACGATACTTTCCCGTGAGCAGCCCGCCGCCCAGAGGCGAGAAGGCAACCACCCCAAGACCTAGCGCACGGCTGACGGGAAGAAGTTCCTGCTCGGTCGCGCGTTGAGCCAAGCTGTGCTCAACCTGCAACCCAGCAATGGGAATAGCGCCGCGCAACTCAGCGATGGTGGCAGCCCGTGCGACTCGCCAAGCTGGGAAGTTCGACAAGCCCGCATACAGAATCTTGCCAGCGCGCGCCAGGTCGTCGAAGCCGCGCACGATCTCCTCGAGCGGCGTCGCGCCATCAGAGACATGCGCCCAGTACATGTCGATGCGATCCGTCTTGAGTCGCCGCAGGCTAGCTTCGACCGAGGCGACCATAGCCTGCCGACTGTTATCTGTCACAGCTGGCCAGCACGTGAGCACTCGGCCAGTTGCACGCAGTCCCGCCCGTCCGTCTTGACTCGGTCACCCGGACGTCGCGGAATCTGCGATGGGGCAATGATCTCGCAGTTGTAGCCCTTGGCCTTCAGCACGTCGTGCGGGACCTTGCCGATCAACCGTCCCGGCGCCCGGCCAGGTTCCGCTGCCGCGACGCTGATGCTGTCCTTGTAGACGTCCAGGCCCACGTGAAACTTGATACGCTCTTCGATGGTCGGTCTCCCTGTTGCTGACGACGCAAGTCACAGCGTGTAGCTCTACACGCCTCGGCGTGCAACCTACGATGTTGGAGACCGGCCGCCTGTCCGGGCAAGGCGACCATCATGTCTAGTGTGTAACTGCTACTGCTTCACTCTGCACTGGCGCAATGAGCGCAAACGTCGAACGCATTTCACGCGCCTCTTCCCGGGGGCTACGGCCAAAAAATCGCTTGAACTCGCGATTAAATTGGGACGCGCTTTCGTAGCCCACCCGCGCCGCGGCTCCCGCCGCGGTGATGTTGTCGCGGATCATCATGAGCCGCGCCTGATGCAGCCGCACGGACTTGACGTACTGAATCGGCGATGTGGCCGCGACGCTCTTGAAGTGGGCATGGAAGGCAGGGATGCTCAGGCCCGCCTCGCGTGCCAGCGAACCGACGTCCAGGGACATCGCGTAGTCGCTGTGTATGCGCCGCAGGACGCGTGCGATCCGGCCGAAGTTGCCATGGCTGGCGAGGGCCGCTCTGATCGAGCTGCCCTGCGCGCCCATCAGCACGCGAAAGCACAGTTCCCGCACGATGGATGGCCCTAACACCCTGGCTTCCATCGGCGAGCGCAAAGCCTTGAGCAGGCGGATGGCTACGTCGGCCAGCGTGGCATCCAGTGGCGTGGAAAGGATGCCCATTGGCGCGGCGGGCGACGCGCTGGTTTGATGATCCACCTCGATGACGAGATTGGCCACGGCGGTCATGTCCAGCCGCACCGAAACCGCGAGCAGCGGTTCCTCAGTGCTGGCATCTGTCTCGGTGGAAAACGGCAGCGGCACCGAAAGCACCAGGTAGTGCTGAGCGTCGTAGTGATAGACCCGGTCGGCCAGATAGCCGCGTTTGTGGCCTTGGCAGACGATCACGATGCTCGGCTCGTACAGGACCGGCGTCCGTCCCAGCGGCCGGTCGGCGCGCATCAGGCGCACGCCGTCGAGCAGGGACTGTGTGTGGCCTTCGTAAGGCGCAAGCTGCTCGATCAGCGTGGCCATTTCGGTCTGCCGGGAGCTGCCCGGATTGATCTTTCCCACGGTGATCACCCATTCTTAGAAATAGCAGGAGGCCATATTGTTTCCGCTTTTATGGCCCGTCGTCCTTGATCCGAAGACGAATAGGCAATGACGGGAGAATTTTGACTCTAGTCCCATTCGCGCGGTCTTCCTACGATCACAGCTCGTTCATTCATCCGCGCCGATAGCCGCCGCAAGCCATCCCCTCACCGGATGATGACCACGTCAGCGAAGCCGCCGTGCGTGCACTTTTTCGTCTTCACGATCCACAAGATCAATCCGCCAAAGGACTTTCCATGTCTCCAGAGAGATCTCCCGCCAACGACGCGGCATTTGCCGGGCGCGTCGCCATCGTCACCGGTGCCGCCAGCGGCATTGGCTTGGCCACCGTCGAACTTCTTCATCGCCGAGGCGCGCGCATCGTCACGGTGGACAGCCACGACGACATCAAGACACTTGCCCGTGAAGGCATCGTGCCTCTCGTGGTGGACGTAGCGCGGGAAGCCAGTGCCACGCTGGCCGTGCAGGCGGCCCTGGAGCGCTTCGGCCGCCTGGACATCCTGATCAACAACGCGGGAATCATCATCAACAAGCCAGTGGTCGAGATGAGCCTGGAGGAATGGAACCAAGTATTGGCAGTCAATGCGACCGGCGCTTTCCTTTTCGCCCGGGAAGCGATGCGGCCAATGATGGCGGCTGGGTCCGGCGCCATCGTGAATATCGGTTCCTACGCCTGCTATCGATCGTTCCCCGGCATCGCTGCCTATGCGGCGTCTAAGGGGGCATTGGCCCAGCTCACCCGGACGCTCGCCCTGGAGGCCATCGGCCACGGCATCCGCGTCAATGCGGTTGGCTCCGGCGATGCCATTACTAACATCACGAATGCCATTCATCCGGACGGACAAGCCTACCTGGCCGAGCATGGCCGCAAGGCGCCCATCGGACGCGCTGCCCACCCCCGCGAGATCGCGGAGGTCGCGGCATTCCTGGCTTCGGACCAGGCCAGCTATCTGGTCGGTTCGGTGGTCATGGCCGATGGCGGCATGAGTGTCGCAATTCAGTAAATCAATCCATCAAGGTACATCGACTCATGCAACAACAAGCACGAACTTCCAAGGTCTGGTTCATCACCGGAGCGGCGCGCGGCATCGGACTTTCGCTGGCGCGCAAGGCGCTGGCCAGCGGCGACGCCGTGGCCGCCACCTCGCGCACTCTAGGCAGCCTGCAACAGGCGTTTCCCGGCGAAAGCGCCAACCTGCTGCCGATGGAGGTCGATCTGGGCAGTGAAGCGAGCGTGAAGGCAGCCATCGAGCAAACGATCACCACCTTCGGCCGCATCGACCGCGTGGTGAACAACGCGGGCTACGGTCAGCAGGGCACAATCGAGGCGCTATCCGATGCAGAACTGCGCCGCAATTTCGAGGTCAACGTGTTTGCGCCACTGCACGTGCTGCGCCACGCATTGCCGCTTCTGCGCCGGCAGCGCAGCGGCCATGTCTTCAACGTGGCGTCCATCGTCGGCTTTCAGGGGGGATATGCCGGATGGGGAAGCTACGTCGCAAGCAAGTTCGCCTTAGCCGGGCTGACGGAAACCCTGGCCGCTGAACTGGCCGAACTGGGCATCAAGGCGACCGTGGTCTATCCTGGCCCGGTGCGCACGGGATTTTTGTCGAGGAACAGCCTGGCCGTGGCGCAGCATTCGATCGCCGATTACACCGAAGCTCAGGCTTCGCTGGATTTGCATCTCGATGGGCTCGATGGAAAGCAAGCTGGTGACCCCGAGGAATTGGCCGGCTTGATCCTGCGGGCCGCTGACGTCGACGAACCCCCCGTGCATCTGTTTGCGGGCAAGATCGCCAACACTCTGGCCGAACAGAAGATTCAGACCGTGCGCAACGACCTGGAAGCCTGGCGCAAGATTTCCGAGGCCACTGATTTCGTCGAATGACTGGCACGCGCCGAAGAGCCCAAAAGCCCGAGAGCTTGGCGCCCGCACTCTCTGCGGTGGATCGACTCGGGCACCAGCCGCCAGGAGCCCTGTCGACCCGGACTTTCGTCGGGCCCAACGTTTCCGGCCAGCCGACGCTAGCCGCTGTGCGGTGGTGAAGGGCCTTGTACTAAGAACGCGCCGTAGTATTGCCACCACCCCTGCATCACCGGGTTATATAGCCGAGCCAAGTCAGCCAGCGTCGTGCCACGCCGTGCGTCTGGTACATCTTGCCGGTGTAGCCACGCTCCTTGAGCGTCTTCTGCGGCAGCGCGGCCGGCGTGCCCGAGCTTGCGACGAGCACCGCGTCGGCCTTCGCCGCCATGATCTTCAGCGCCTGGCCGGTGACCGAGGTGTCGGTGCGCGCATAGCGCTCGTTGGCGACGACCTTGAGCTTCTTCAGCTCGGCGGCCTTCGCAAACTCCTGCGACCAGCCTTCGCCGTAGGCGTCGGAGAATCCGATGAAGGCCGCGGTCTTCACGCCGTTGGCCGTCATGTGCTCGGCGATCGCGAGCGACATCATGATGTCGTTCTGCGGCGTCTTGAAGACCCACTTCTTCTTGTCGTCCATCGGCTCGACGATGCGCGCCGAAGCGGCGATGGAGAGTGTGTCTGGCGATTGAGTCGCCAGCGGCGCACCACCTTCCGGCCCGGCAACGCCTATGGCGTGGAGTAGCCCTCGGTGATGGCCGAACTCAGGACTCACGAAGCTAGGGCCGCGGGGACACAGCTATGCCTTCCACCGGGCCCGCACCCGTACCCAACAGCTCTGCCACCGTCGCGCGCAGCCAGCGATTGCCCGGGTCTGCGTGAAAACGTGCATGCCAGTGCTGCTTGACCGCATAGCCCGGCATCTCGTACGGCAGCGGGGTCACGCGGATGCGTTCCTGCGCCTGCATGGCTTCGGCGAAACGCTCGGGCACGGTGGCGATCAGCTCCGTGTCGGCGACGATGCGCGCCAATCCCAGGAAACTGGGCACCCGCAGCACGACCTTGCGTTCGACTTGCTCGCTGCGCAATGTTTTTTCCACCACGACGTGGCCGGTGCCTGAACTGCTCACCACCACGTGGCATTCGCGCACATAGGCCTTCCGGGTCAGCCGGTGTTGCACGCGCGGATGCTGCTGCGCCACCATGCAGACGAAGTCCTGCAGGAACAGCACCTGCTGGTAGAAGCCTGCATCGAGCTGGGGCATGAAGCCCACGGCCAGGTCCACTTCGCCTTCCTCCAGCCGACGCGGACTGTCGGCGGAGATGCGCTCCACGTCGATGTCGACGCCTGGCGCGGTGCGTCGCAGGTGATTGACCAGCGTCGGCAACAGAACCACTTCGCTAATGTCGGTCATGCAGATGCGAAAGTTGCGCCGAGCTGCGTGTGGCAGGAACGCGTCCGGCTGCTGCCGCATGCTGTCCAGACGCGCCAGCAGCTCCCGGACGTCGGCGTGGAGCGCCTGCGCCCGGTGGGTGGGCCGCATGCCCCGGGCGCCGCGGCTGAACAAGGGGTCGCCGTAGTAGGCCCGCAGCTTGGCCAGCGCGGTGCTGGCCGTGGCCTGGGCCATGCCGAGGTGCTCCGCGGCACGCGACACGCCGCCGGTGCGCATGACCGCATCGAAGACCGTGAGCCACTCGACGTCCAGCTTCAAAAGTGGGTCCCCTATGTGTCGTGATATCGAAGAACGTGATGCGAATTATCGAAGATGTGGGCTTGCTGCCATAGCGGTCGCGAGAAAAAATGCCGGCGAATCGCGCAGCTTGACACCCCCAACCCATGCAATACCACCTCCATGGCTTCCGCCCTGGCAACCCAGCCATCGCCCAGCCGGCGCCCCACCTTCCGTCAGCGCCAGGCACTTGGGATTCCTCCGAGGTCGATGTACTGATCGTCGGTTGCGGCCCGGCTGGCCTGACCCTCGCGACGCAACTCGCCCAGTTCCCGTCCATCACCACGCGCATCGTCGAGCAGAAGCCGGGACCGCTGCAGGTGGGCCAGGCCGACGGCATCGCATGCCGTTCGATGGAAATGTTCGAGGCCTTCGGCTTCGCCGAAAAGGTCATGAAGGAGGCCTACTGGATCAACGAGACTTGCTTCTGGCGGGCCGCCACCGGACAGCGTGCGGGCATCGAACGCACCAGCCGCATGTCGGATGTGGAGGACGGCCTGTCTGAATTCCCGCACACGATCCTGAACCAGGCGCGCGTGCACGACTTCTACCTGGAAGCGATGCGGCAATCGCCGCGGCGCCTCGAGCCCGTCTATGGCCGCCGTCTGACAGGACTCGAGATCGATCCGGACGCGACGGCCGACCATCCGGTGGTCGCGATGCTCGAAGGCACGGACGCCCGCGATGGCCTGCGCGAGACGGTGCGGGCCCGGTACGTGGTGGGCTGCGATGGTGCCCGCAGCGCGGTCCGGGCCGCGCTGGGGCACGCACTGCGGGGCGACAGCGCCAACAAGGTGTGGGGCGTCATGGACGTGCTGGCGGTCACCGACTTTCCCGACATCCGGCTGAAGGCGGCCATCCACTCCGCCAGCGAAGGCAGCCTGCTGCTCATCCCGCGCGAAGGCGGCTACCTGGTCCGCATGTACATTGAGCTGGACTCGCTCGGCAAGGCGGAGCGGGTCGCGGACCGCAACATCACGTCCGACCAGTTGGTCGCCGCGGCGCAGCGCATCCTGCATCCCTACACCCTCGCAGTGAAGGAAATCGCCTGGTGGTCGGCCTACGAAATCGGCCAGCGCGTCGCCGACAGCTTCGACGACGTCACCGACGATCAACGCGATGTGCGCAACCCCCGGGTCTTCATCGCGGGTGACGCCTGCCACACGCACAGCCCGAAGGCTGGACAAGGCATGAATGTGTCTATGGCCGATTCCTTCAATCTCGGGTGGAAGCTGGCGGCGGTGCTCGAGCACAGGGCGGATGCGAAGCTGCTCCACACCTATTCCGCGGAGCGCCGTGCCAAGGCGCAGGAACTGATCGCGTTCGACCGCGAGATGGCGCAGCTATTCAGCGCCCGGCCGGCCGGCGGCGGTGCCGACCCGGCAAAGTTCGAGCAGTATTTCGCCAGGCACGGCCGCTACACCGCCGGCGTGGAAACCCGTTACGACCCTTCGCTGATCGTGGGTCCGGACGCCTACCAAGCACTGGCCACCGGCTTCACGATCGGCAAACGCTTGCATTCCGCTCCGGTGGTCCGGCACGCGGACGCCAGGCCCCTGGAACTGGCCCACACCGTCAAGGCCGATGGCCGGTGGCGGCTGTTCGCCTTCGCGGGATCGGACGCCGCGTCAGCCGGCATGGCAGGTATCCGCGCCTTGTGTGACTTCCTCGCCGAGGCCCGGGAATCTCCGTTGATCCGGCATACGCCGCAGGGGTGCGAGATTGACGCGGTCATCGACCTGCGTGCCGTGTTCCAGCAGGTGCACAGCGCCTTGGACAACGGCGACCTGCCCACGCTGCTGCGGCCGGCTAAGGGCACGTACGGGCTGATCGACTACGAAAAAGTCTTCTGCGCCGACCTCAGGAGCGGCTCGGACATCTTCGACCTGCGCGGCGTCGACCGCGAGCGGGGCTGCCTGGTCATCGTCCGTCCGGACCAGTTCGTCGCCCATGTGCTGCCGCTGGACGCCCATGCCGAGCTCTCCGCGTGGTTCGGCGCATGCATGGAGCCGGGCTTCCCGCTTGCGTCGAGCACGAGAAGCGGTGCATCGCCCAGCGAGACCGTCCCCGTCACGGCATGAAGCCGACGGCCGATCCCACAACGACATCGAGCAAGCACGCGGTCATCAACCGGGCAAGGAGAAACCATGGACATACAACTTTTGACGCAAGCAGAAAATCATCTGTCGGCAATGGGGACAAGGCGCTGCATGAACAGACGCAAGGCAATCGCATTCGGCGCGGCATTGCTGGCGTCTTTGGCAACCCTCTCTCACGCCCAGGACTACCCGAACAGGCCAATCCGCCTGGTCGTGCCATTTCCCGCGGGCGCGGGCATGGACGCCATTGCGCGCAGGTTCTCCGAAGGGCTGGGCAGACGCCTGGGCCAAGCGATCATCGTCGACAACAAGCCGGGTGGGAACCTGATCCCCGCGACGATCTACAACGCGAAGGCCGCACCGGACGGCTACACGCTGTTCTTCATGCTGTCCCAGCCCTATACCGTGAACCAGTTTCTGTTCAAGAAGCTCCCGTACGATGCGGCCAAGGACTTCACGCCGATCGGAACCATGATTGCCTTCACCACGGGCATTCAGGTTCCCTCCGACAGTCCTTTCAAGAACTTGAAGGAATTCGTCGAGGCTGCCATGGCATCCCCGGAGAAAATGAACTTCGGCTCGGCAGGCACTGCAACGCAGAATCGTTTGTCCATGGAGATCTTTGCGGCCGCCACGAAAATCAAGCTGACGCATGTGCCCTACCAGGGATCGGGACCAGCCACCATCGCCATGCTGGCAGGCCAGGTCGATGCGGTCTTTTCCGACTACGGCACCATTGCGCCTCACCTGAAGGCGCACAAGGCACGCGGGCTCGCCATCAATCTGCCGAAAAGATTGCCCGGACTTCCTGACGTGCCGACCTTCGCGGAGGCGGGGTACAAGGATCTTCACATCCCGCTACTCTGGACGGGCATAGTCGCACCACCGAACATGTCGCCGCAACTGGCCGCCAAGCTTTCGGCCGCCGTCGTGGCCGAAGCGGGCTCCACAGAGATGCGAAAGTTTGCCGACGAGCAGAACATGATCGTCATGCCCGCTGGCGCGGGTGAGATGCGCACCTTGATCGAGAAGGATATCGAAGCGTGGGGCGGCATGGTTCAGAAACTCAAAATCACCATCGACTGAGGCGGTGGTGAAGAAATCATGACCATTTCCAAGCTGTCCTTTCTCAAGCGCTCCCCTTCGTTGTCCGCAGACGAGTTCTCATCCTATTGGCGTGTGCCTCACGTGAGGGCCCTGGTCGAGAAAGGCGGACACCGCGAGTACAACCGAAGTTATGTGCAGAACCTGATACTGGAACACAGGCTGGAAAGGACGTCGTCCGTGTTCGATGGCATCGCCCAGATGGCAATTCGGGAAGACGTCCCGTCGACACGCCGGTTTCAAGAGGATCCACGCTACATGCGCAGTGTGCGCCCCGACGAAGAGAAGTTCCTCGACGTGGGCCAGTGCAGGGTGGTCTATTGCACGTCCGAAGCTGTCGTCGACGCGCCTGCAGGTGCGCATTTCAAGTTGTTCATCATGCACGCCGCTGATCCACAGATGACCCGCGCCGATCTGGCCAATCTGTTGCAAGAGATCGGGGGTAGCGCTCGCGCTGGCATGACCCACCATGTCGTCGATCACACCAAACTGACAAGCATGTCTGATGGCAGTCCTGCTCGATGGCCCTATACAGCCATCACGGAGATAGGAGTGGTGGCGTCCACGACGACCAGCCAGCTGAACTGGGTCAGTGCCTTGCACGCAAGCATCTCGGAAATGCGAAGCCGTCCTGACGCGCTTGAATTCATGACCGCGTTGGAGCGCGTCATTTACTAAGGTTGGTTTGCCGGCTCCAGCAGTCTGAGCACCAAGCCGAGGTGAAGCGCCCCGGCTTTCGTGGAGGCCGGTTGGTTCAAGTCATACCGCCAGCGTGGCGGTATGACTGGCGAGTTGCCGGTAATAGTTTGCCTCAGCTTCTGCAGGCGGGATGTAGCCGCTCGGTTCGAGCATGCGCCTGGTGGTTGAACCAGGACACCCATTCGAGCGTCGAACTCCACGGCCTCCTTGGTTTCCACGGTGCTCGGCGATGGATCAGCTCGGCCTTGTAGAGCCCCACTGCGAGTCGCAATGTCGCACGCGGGAGATCTCCGATGACGCACGTCATCGCCACGCTGCTGGAAGACAGCCTGCCCAAACTCACCGTACCGTGGCCCACCGCGGCTGCACCTCGATTTCGCTGGCACCGGTTCGAGCGCGTCCGCGGGATTGGCTAACGCATCTAGCGGCACCCGCACTCTTGCCAGTGGTGACGCTGCTTGCGGCGTCTCGATGCTCTTGCTCTTGCTCTTGCTCTTGGGTCGAGCACCTCACCACAGTTCTCAGTTGGTAACGGCCAATTTTCTACAAAAGTCCTCCCAGAACACCGGCGAGCACATCAGGCATCGACGCAAAGGGGGAATGACTAGCTTCCAATGTCTTCACGTCAAATTTGTTGGCCGGCGTCATTGCGTCGGCTTCGGCGATCATCCGGTCCTGTAGCTCAATAGGAAGCGCGCGGTCTTGAGTGCATCGGATAAATGTTCGAGGGACCGCCCCCCACCGCTGGGCGGTCCCTCGCGCATCGTCGTTCACCGCTGCCAGGGGAAGATCGGGGTTGAGATAGCTTGCAAACCCGATGAATTCTTCGTTCGGGACATCGCCATAGAAAGCAATGCGGGATTTCTCCACGTACGAGGCATCGCCGCTACGTGGATTGATGCGTACTGCGCCGATGACGGATGGGTCGCCGATATAGATCGAAGATGCCAATGTGCTCGAGTTTTCGGGTAAAACGCTGTATTCGGAAAGACTCTTAAAGCGCGTTGGCACAAAAGCGGTGAGATAGACGAGCCTTGCGATTTTCTCCGGAGCAGCCTCTCCAGCCAAAGTGATAGAAAGTCCTCCGAAGCTATGTCCGACAAGCGTCACCTTTCCAAATTTCGCGAGTTGTTTGATCTGCGTGACTATTGCGTCGCGATAGTCGGAAAGATGCACATCTTTTGCAGGCGAAACCTCGGTTTCAAGCTTAACGAAGTCGTTCGAAAGATACGATTTCGGATAGCGAGCATTGAGTCCGCTTCCAGGCAAGTCGATAGAAAAGACGTTGTGACCCATCGCCGTCAGGGATTTGGCTAATCTATTCCAATGCGCTGCCGCATGCCAGGCGCCGTGAACCAACAAAAAGTTCTTCTTTCTTGGTGCGGCCGCGTGCCCACTGCCAGAAACGGAAAGAGCTGCGCCTGCGGCAAAAAGGGGACTCTTTTTTAACAGATCTCGGCGAATCATAAATTTCCTTCAATTTTCAATTGACGTACTGACATATGCATCGAATTAAGTGTGTATGCTGACTATTAATAATCTCTAGGATCGGCTCTCAGTGCCGTCGCTCTCCTTGCTACCAATATCTGCCGGTTCGCTTGCCATGGGCAGGCTTGGATCAGCCGCCCACTCAGCAAGCGAGCCGTCGTACAACCGGACATCCTCTCGCCCCAACAGTGCAAGAGAAAACACGGTGCCGCTGGCTGCGAGGCCATAGCCGCAGTAAGCGATGACCTCGCAGCCTGGTGCCAGCACCTTGTCAAATTGCGCACGCAAGTTGGCCACTGGCAGGAACCTTTGCGTCTGCGTATCCAGGTGGAACGCAGCAGGAACGTTGACACTGCCTACGATGTGGCCGCGCCGACCATAGACATTGCCACCTTCACCTAAAAAGAAGGGTGGCAGCCGAGCATTGGTCAAGGCGGTATTTTTTTTCTCGATGCTCCTGAGCACGTCGTGACGATCCGCTAGCAGGGCGATCCGCTTGAGCGGAGTGAATGGCTGCCATCCAACAGGTCGATGGGGTGAGAGAAATGCGTCCTCCCCATTGGCCGTTGGTCGAGCTTCCAGATTCCAGAGTGTCCAGCCTCCATCCAAAACGCTGCATCGGTCGAACCCATACAAACGCAGCACCCACCAAATGCGGGTGGCGGTCCACATCTCGCCGCGGCTGTAGACGACAACTCGTGTGTTCGCCCCGATGCCCAGGCGTTGCAAGGCCCCCGACAACTGCTCAGGCCCCGGCGCCATGAATCGCACGGGATGGGTCGGGTCAGACAACTCTTGCTCAAGATCGACAAACTTGGCCCGGGGAATATGCGACTGACGAAATTCCGAATGCGCTCGAGAAAGCTGCGTAGCAGAGTCCAGTGAGTCATCGAGATAAGCTGTGCAATCGAGAACGATCAGGTCGGGATCTTCGAGATGGGCCTGCAGCCAAGACGGGGAAACCAGGAGCCAAGATGGCGCACTGGGGAGGGCGTTGGTCTCGTCACCAGTGCCACCGTTGATAGTGCCAGGGGCGCCCCGCGGGCTCAGCTGAGTGGACGTCATCGTGCGTGTGTTCTCTCGTCTATTCGTCAAGCCTTAGGCCTGCTTCCTGGATCACATGCTTCCAATCGGCTGACTCCAATCGAATTTGCTTCGCGTAGGCATCATGCGGAAGCTTTGGATCTTCATAGCCGAACGTCCGGTAGCGCTCCACCAAGTCAGGCGAAGCCAGTACCTCGGCGAGGTCATTGGAGATCTTTTCGCGGAGGTCGCGCGCAGTTCCCTTAGGCGCAAAAATTCCCGTCCCACCCGTGACCTCGAAATCCCGAGCAAGCTTGCTATCTTCTGCAGCGGGAAGGTCAGGCATCGAAGCCAGTCGCTTGCGGGCGGCCACTGCGATGAATCGCAGCCTTCCGCTTTTCTCCAAAGCGCCGGCGCTCGCGAGGCTGCCGATCGCCCAGTCGACTTCGCCATTGGCCACGGCGGTGTACAGCTGTACCGTGTCCTTGTACGCCACGTGTAGCATCCGAGTCTTAGTCAACGATTGCAGTTTGAGACCGCCCAGATGGCCGGCGCTGCCGACGAACCAAGAGCCATATGTCACCGCGTCGGGTTTGGCCGCGGCTGCGCGCACGATGTCATCCAGACTCTTGAGCGGACTGTCCTTTGCCACTGCGACAAAGAAGTTTGACAGCTGCAACGCACGTACTGCCTCCAAATCCTTGACGGGGTCGTACGGAAGCTTTGCAAACGTGTGGGGGTACACGCTGACATGACTGGCATCCGCGTTGTAGAGGGTGTAGCCATCGGGCTGTGTCGACTTAAATAAGGCCATTGCAATGAAGCCATTGCCACCGGGTCGGTTGTCAACGATGACCGGTTGGCCCCACTTCGCGTTCAGTCCTTGCGCGATGGCGCGTAGCGCGGCATCAGGACCGCTTCCCGTGGAGAATGGGGAGATGATGCGAACTGGTTTGGTCGGACGAAACTGCGCAAAAGCAGCCAAGGGGGCGATCAGGCCTGCGATTAGGCTGATTCGGAACAAAAGAATGCTTAGTATCTTCACAGCGCGCTTTTCATCAGGGCCTGAAGGTCATCTTTGAGACGGACTACTCGTCCAAGCGAAGACCGGCGGCGTTAACCACTTTTTTCCATTCAGCCGATTCCTTGCTGATGTAGCTGGTGAAGGCGTCCGTTTGCAGGCGCTGGTCTTCGTAGCCGAAGGTCTTGTAGCGCTCCACCATCTCGGGTGAGGCCAGCACTTCGGAAATGTCGTTCGCGATGCGATCACGGATGTCCTTAGGCGTGCCCCTCGGAGCGAAGATTCCGGTCCATCCCGTTACGTCGAAACCCTTGGCCGACACACTCTCGGAAGTGGCGAGCACATTGGGGAAGAGCACGAAGCGCTTGGGCGCCGCAACAGCGATGAATTTGATCTTTCCCGCCTTTTCCAGCGGACCGGCACTGGCAATGCTTCCCAGCGCCCAATCCACCTCGCGGGTGGCCACAGCGGTGTAGAGCTGGACCGTGTCCTTATAGGGAACATGCAGCATCTTGACGCCGGTCAACGACTGGAGCTTCAGTCCCCCAAGGTGGGCTGGACTGCCGGTGAAGTAGGACCCGTAGGTCACACCGTCGGGCTGACCCTTCGCAGTGCGCACAATGTCATCTATCGTCTTGAACGGGCTGTTCTTTGGCACAGCCACGAAGAAGTTCGATAGCAGGAGGCTACGCACCGGCTCCAGGTCCCGGACAGGGTCGTACGGGAGCTTGCGGAACGTGTGGGGGTGGACGGTGACGTGACTGCCGTCGGCATTGATCAACTCATGGCCGTCAGGTGAGAGGTTTTTGAATGCGGTGATTGCGATGAAACCGTTGCCGCCCGGACGGTTGTCCACGATGACGGGCTGGCCCCACTTCTGCGACAGCCCTTGAGCCACGGCCCGCAGCGCCGCGTCAGGCCCGCTTCCCGCCGAGAACGGGATGGTGATGCGTACCGTCCGGGTGGGGTGAAACTGAGCGTGGACGATGGTTGGTGTCAAGACCGTCGACATAGCGGCCAGGAAGGTTATTTTGAAGAATGGAATCACGATGTCTCCTGCATGGTTTTTGGTATCGGTTGACCGCATCAAAGCGCGGCGCTTAGGCGTAAGCTAGGCGGCCGCCCGCGCAGGCCCAGTTTTCCCAGGCGGTTTCCTGAAAGGAAACCATCACGTTTTCCGGGTCAATACTCACGGACCGAAGCTGTTGCACAAGAATTTCGAGCACCTTCTTTTTGATCAGGACGCTTCGGCCAGTCGACCAAAGGATCTCGATGAGGATGAAGTTGTCGTCCCGTACGCGGCGGGCGTCTGGAAACTCGCCGTCGAACCGGAAGTCCTCCTGCTCCATTTCTAGGAAGCGATGAAACTTGTTGGCCTTGGGCACGCCCGCCTGAAGCAAGGCCTCCTGAACGGCGTCAAACACGGCGTCCTTGAAGGCGGCCGGCTTTTTGCCGCGGGCGGTTATGGTCACGATGGGCATAGGCGAAAGTCCCGTGGCTACAGTGATTTGAGATGAATGCCGCCGCCGACTTCGAAGGCGCCGCCCGTTGAGAATGCAAAGGCGCCCGAGCACAGGGTGGCGACCGCCAGACCGATGTCCTGCGGCGTGCCCCAGCGACGTATGGGACTGATGCCTTCGGCGATTTTTTCGTCGAACACGGCTGCTGAGACGGCCGTCATGTCGGTACGAATGATTCCGGGGCGTACCTCGTGCACGCCAATACCGGCTTCTGCGAGACGTAGCGCATACAGCTTGGCGGCCATGGATACGCCCGCCTTGGACAGGCAGTACTCGCCGCGAGAAGGGCTTGCCGTCTCGGCGCTGATGGACGAAATGAAGACGATCGACCGGTAGGCCTTCGTGTCGGCCTGCAGCATGCGTCGGGCAATGTGCTGCGTCAGGAAAAACGGGCCGCGCAGGTTGATATCTAGGTTGCGGTCATAGCTATCGACGCTCACATCCAGCAGGTCGCCGCGCACATTGACGGAGACACCGGCGTTGTTGACCAAGTGATCGATTCCGCCAAAAGCCTCCCACGCCCCCTGGCACAGTGCTGGCAATCCTTCCAGATCGGCAATGTCGGAAATTACCGTTTTGACGGCACGGCCTCGGGTCTCGACGCCGCGAAGGGTTTCGTCCATAGCCGCGTCATGCGTGATGTCGTTCAGAACAAGATCGAACCCGGCATCAGCCAGTGCGTAGGCAATGCCTTGTCCAATGCCACGCCTGGCGCCGGTGACGAGAGCGGTTCCTCGGGATTGAGTCATGAATTTCTACCTTTGCTAGATACAGAGCGCCGGTGCGTTGATGCATCCGACGCGTGCTGTGGAGTGGGACTCTATGGAAGTCAGTCAATGCCGTATAGTGATTGTTTGTAGAAGAAACACTTCCCATTGGTAATTGTCATGAGCTCCTCCAATTTGTCTGAAGCGTTCACTCGAGCCGTGCAATTGAGGCACCTACGCTGCTTTGTCGCGATCGCGCAGGAGCGAAATCTGGCACGCGCAGCGAGCAGGTTGTCCATCACCCAGCCGGCGGTTTCCAAGACCCTTGGGGAGCTCGAATCACTGGCGCAGAGCCAGTTGATGCGCAGGACTACAGAGGGCCGGCGAGGCATGCTCGGATTGACGGATGCAGGCGAGCGCCTCCTGTTGCACTCAATTGCCGTTCTAGACGCTGTCGGCGCAGGCGGGGCATCGCTGTCCGAGGCCCCGGAGGGTGCCTCGGAGTTGCTTCGATTGGGGGTTCTGACTTGCCTGAGCTCTGGGGCGCTGCCGAAATCGTTGGCGCGTCTTGTCACGGACCGTCCGGCCCTACACACCTCAGTAGAGACCGCAGGCAACCAGCTGCTGTTGGAACAACTGCGGTCTGGAACTTTGGATATGGTCTTGGGTCGCATGAGCGATCCCAAGTTGATGACAGGCCTGAGTTTTGAGTTGCTTGGCATGGAGACCCTTGCCTTTGTTGTTCGCAAGGGACATCCCTTGGGAGTGGAGCCATCACCACTGCAATCGGTGATCGCGCATATGCTCGTCGTACACCCCAGGGGAACAGTGCCCCGTCATCGACTCGATACCCTGCTGGCATCGCGTGCCCTCAAGCCGCCGGCGAGGATGGTCGAAACCTCCGACTTCACGTTGGCTCGAGGGCTCGTGATGGACTCCGATGCAGTCTGGATCGCACCGCGCTTGTCGGTGATCGACGACGTGAACTGCGGGCTGCTAGCCACATTGCCAATCGACGCGGCGGGAACCGACGAGCCGGTCGGGCTGTTCCGAAATGTCGGGCAGAGGCCAACGCTCGCGGCCGAGGAACTCGCGCGGTTGCTCAGGACGTATTTCGAACCAGCCCCGCCGCGCTAGCACGGCAATGGCGCGGTGATGACGGCGATGGGATTCACCTCCGGCATGAACCCGAGGAAGCTCCCAATGAACTCCACGGATGCCGCGGCCATCTCCGCGCCCGTCTGGACTTGGCATCCCCTGTCGCGCGCAAACGCGAGAAATGGCGTGATCTCAGGTGAGGTGATCGCATCGCATACCAGCGTGGACGATTCCAGCGTGCTCAGCAACGCACCGGGCAGCGGCATTGGGTCTTGCGAGCTCATGCCGACGGGGGTCACGTTAACGACGAGGTCGAGGCCCAGCAACGTGTCGCACCGCGCCTGCACGTCGACTTCGGGGAATTGACTGCTCAGCATTCTCACCAGGTTGCCTGCACGCTCTTCGTCGGTGTCCAACACCGATACACCGGCGGCGCCCGTCTCGCACAAGGCGTAGGCGATGGCGCTGCCCGCGCCGCCAGCACCGATCACCAGTGCATACTGGCCTGCGCTCTTGAAGCCGTGAGTCCTTGCCGCGTTAAGAAAGCCGAAACCGTCCACATGGTCCCCGTGGAGGCTGCCGTTCGCCTCCCGTCGCACGACGTTGACTGCTCCCAGCGCATGCGCGCGAATGCTGAGCACGTCGACGTTGCGGGCGATGGCCTGCTTGTGAGGCACGGTTACGACCGTGCCCAACAGATTGGCCGTCGCACGCAGCAGGCCGATGAATTGAGGAACTGCCAAGGGATCAAGATCAAAGGGAACCATCGCCAGGTCCTGCCCAGTCCGAGCGAAAAGGGGGTTTAGGTTGCCGGGCATACGGACTTGCGCGACAGGATGGCCGACGATGCCGATGAGTCGAGTGGTGCCAGAGATCATGAATGTTTTGGGTGTGGAATAAACAAGGGAGACATAAGCGCAGTTCACTGGCAGAAGTCGAGCAGCGCCTTGGCGAGTCGGGCGGGATGTTCTTCCGAAAGGAAGTGGCCGCAATCAGGGAAGCTGCCGCCCTGAACCTGATCGGAAACGGCACTTATGCGTTGGCGTACCTGGTCGCCCCACCGTGTTTCGGCTCCCAGGGCTAGCACCTTTAAGTCTGCAGGCAGGCGGCCGGCCGCCCGGTTGTCAGCGACGTCTTGTGGAAATGCGCGGTACCACTCCATGCCCGCCCGAAAAGCTCCCGGGACTGAGTAGGCGCGGACGTATTCGTCCATGTCCTCAGGTGAGATGGCACCGCGAATATGGGTTTGGCGGTGGATGAAATTCGAGAGGTAGGCGTGTTCCCTGCCGCCGCAGACCAGTGCCTCTGGAAGATCCAGTTGCTGGTGAAACGCGAAGTGCCAGATGATGCCGTTGCTCACGATGCCGTCCCAATCGCCAACGCCGGGCAGCGACATGTCCAACACAGTGAGCGAGCGCAGCGGAAACTGCCATGCATAGGCGTAGGCCACCATGCCGCCGATGTCATGCCCGACCACGTGCGGCGCGCCGGCCTCGAGCTGCTCGATGATGCCGTGCAGGTCGGTAGCTAGCTGCTTTTTACTGTAGCCGCCTGCTGGCTTGTCGGACAGACCTACCCCGCGCAGGTCGGGCACGACCAGCGTGTAGCGCTCGCCAAGCAGCGGCATCACTTGGTTCCAGCTCCACCAGTTCTGTGGAAAGCCGTGGATCAGCAGCATCAGGGGCGCAGACCCCAGTGGCTGGCCACCCAAGACATAGTGCAGTTTCACGCCAGATACGATCGCAGCGCAATGCTCGAATCCTGGGGGCGCAACACCGGGCTGGGGAGAGGTAGAAGGAGTCTTCTGGGATGCAAGTTGGGGCATGAGGTGAATCTCGAGAGAGAGAGGTGGATTGGTGAGATGAGTTGGAGATGGATCGAGGAAGGATGTGGTCGTACGCATCTGACCGCCTCTTCGGGTACCGGTCTTCAGAGCCAATGGAAGGCCATCTTGGTGCGAGGCGGGAGACTGCGCTACACGCCAAGATGTTTCGTCAGGAGGTCCGGGTTTTCGCGCAGTTCGGCCGATGTTCCGGAGAACGCGATCTGCCCCTTGACCAGGATGACGCTGCGGTCGGTGATTTGAGTGACGTGACGCCAGCTTTTATCGACGATCACGCTGCTGATACCGCCTTCGCGGATGAGGTTGCACACGCGCCAGATCTCGCGTGCGATAAGTGGAGCGAGGCCTTCAGTGGCCTCATCGAGGATCAGGACGTCGGGGTTGGTCATGAGGGCACGGCCGATGGTCAGCATCTGCTGTTCGCCTCCGGACAGTTGCTGCCCACCATTCTTCAGTCGTTCTTTAAGACGGGGAAAGGTCTCCAGCACGCGGTCGTACGTCCAGTCCTGCTGCCCGCGAGTCCCGGCCCGGGCGGCTACGCGCAGGTTTTCCGAGACACTGAGGTTGCCGAAGATGCCGCGGCCTTCTGGCACATAGGCCACGCCTAGGTTGGCGATCTCGTGGGGCGCCCGAGCGGTCATGGTTCGGCCTGCGATTGAAACCCTGCCACCACGCGGCTTGACCAGACCCATCACGCTTTTGAGAAGGGTACTTTTTCCCATGCCGTTGCGGCCCATTAACCCGACTGATTCCCCAGGCCGGACTTCGAAGTCGATGCCGCGCAGGATGTGGCTGGCGCCGTAGTAGGTTTGCAGATCGACAACGTCGATCAACGGTTGCACGCTCATTGCTCTTCTCCCAGGTAAGCGGCCCGGACATCCGCATGGCTCCGGATTTCCGCGGCGCTTCCGCTGGCGATGACTTTGCCGTTGACCATCACGGTCAACTGGTCGGCCAGCGCGAACACGGCGTCCATGTCATGCTCGATAAGCAGCAACGCGTGGTCCTTTTTCAGCCGCGTGAGCAGGGACACCATCTTTTCCGCCTCGGTCACACCCATGCCGGCAAGCGGCTCGTCCAGAAGTAGGACTTTGGGGTCTGTGGCCAACGCCATGGCGATCTCCAACTGCCGCTGCTCACCATGGCTGATGGCATCCGCCTGGACATCCCGGCGGTGAAGTAGGCCTGCCAGTTCCAGGGCATGCGTCGCACGTTCATTGACCGCTTTCAACGAAGTGGCGCCGGTGAACCAGTGCCAAGTATGCGGGTCGCGTGACTGGGCGGCGAGCCGCGCGTTTTCCCAAACCGTGAAGACGGGAAAGATGTTGGTCTTCTGAAAGCTGCGGCCTAAGCCGTGGCGGGCCAGCCGGCTCGCGCTCCATCCCGTGACGTTGCGCGACTCAAGGACAACCTCCCCCGAGGTCGGCTCCAAGTCGCCGGACAGCAGTGCAGTCAGGGTCGATTTACCCGCTCCGTTAGGACCGATTACGGCGTGGATGCGGTTTCGCCAAAGATCCAGGCTCACGTCGTTGACTGCGAGCAGGCCGCCAAAGCGCTTGCTCAGCTGCCGAGCCGACATCATCACCTCGCTCATTTGGCTATCCTCCGGCGCTGCGAGAGCCAGTGGACCATGCCCAGAATGCCGCGAGGGGCAAAGGTCACCAGTAGGACTATGAAAAGTCCCAGCCACAGCTGCCACCGTTCTCCAAGGTCGACGGGGCCGAGGCTGGGAAGATCCTTGAAGCCAAAGAGGACCAGTTCGTAGACAAATGCGCCGAGGATCGCGCCGGCGAAGTTGCCGGCGCCACCAAGAACGACCATCATGAGTACCAATGCGCTGGTGTGAAAGCCGATCAGTTCCGGGCTGACCAGCCCGTTGAGGCTTCCGTACAGGTATCCCGCCAGCCCGGCGACTGCGCCGCCGAGCGCGAACGCCAGCAGCTTGTAGGAAAACGCGTCGAAGCCCAACGCCGTCATGCGATGTTCGTTGACCCGGATGCCGGCCAGTGCACGACCGAAGGGGCTCCAGAGCAGACGACGGAAGAAAAGGAACACCAGCACCATGACGCCGAGCACGAGAAAGTAAAAGCTTTTCCTTTCCTCTAGGTCCAGAAGCTGGACGCCGAAGAAGTGAAGCGTCGGCCGAAAGTTGATATAGAGACCATCCGAGCCACCCAACGGTTGGTTATCGAAGAAGAGGTGAAAGATCATCTCGGAGATCGCCAGCGTCACCATGATGAAGTAGATCCCTCGCGTGCGGAGGGCAACGAAACCGATGGCCAGCGCCAGCAGCGCCATGGCCGACATGACCAACGGTAGGCTCCACCAAAGGCTAATGGGACCTGAGGCTGGTGTCAGGAATGCAAGGGTGTAACCGCCCAGGCCGAAGTAGGCAGCGTGCCCCTGCGACACCATGCCGCTCACTCCTTGCAGGAGATCGAAGCTCATCGCGAAGATGGACAGCACCAGCATTCGGGTGACCATCTGCGTGTAGAAGTCGCTGCCGGCAAATGGCACTGCGATGAGGCTGGCGAGGCCGATCAATAACGCCAGCCGAAGTCCGGGCGAGAGGACTTCCAAGTTGCCTCGTGGGGTGTTTGGTGTGGAGACCATGATGTTTTGTGCAATGAGTGATGGGTGCGGAAAGCGTGTCCCGCATAGTCAATCGAGCGTTGTGTGTTCTTTACCTTCTCCGTTCTGCAGGCACTCAGCTCTTGAACAAGCCTTCAGGCTTCCAGACGAGGACGGCGGCCATCAGCAGGTAGATCAACATGCCCGCGACCGCTGGTAGGAAGACTTTGCCGAAGGTGTCGACCGTGGCCACGAGAAGTGCGGCGACAAGCGCTCCGCGTATAGAACCAATCCCTCCCAGCACCACCACCACGAAACACTTGATTAGGACGTCGGCTCCCATGTTTGGATAAACGCTGGACAACGGAGCGGCGATCATGCCTGCCACTGCTGCCAGTCCAACGCCAATGGCAAACACGATGGAGAAGATCCGTCCAATCCGAATTCCTAGTGCGTCGGCCATGTCACGGTTGAAAGCGCCGGCCCGGATCTTCATTCCGAGCGTGGTCTTGTTGATCACGAGGTACAGGCCCGCCACGAAGGCCAGGCAAACTCCAGCGACGAACAACCTGTAGAGCGGATACGACTGGTTGTCGGTGAGTGGGATCGCATGGTTTAGGGCGCTGGGAATCGCAACTCCGTGCACGTCCACACCCCAGAGAATGGCGCGCATTTCCTCGAAGATGTAGATCAGCCCGAAGGTCAGCAGCACCTGGTCCAGGTGATCGCGGTCGTAGAAATACCTGAAGAGAGCCTTCTCGAGCAGGATGCCGAAACCGACGGCAAGAGCCGACCCGAGCAGAAGTGCTATGGTGAAGCTGCCTATCGACACCGTTAGCGCCCAGGCGAGATATGCACCCAGCATGTAGAAGCTGCCGTGCGCCAGGTTGACCACGTTCATGATTCCGAAAATGAGCGTGAGGCCGGCAGCCAGCATGAACAGCAGCAGTCCATACTGCAGGCTGTTGAGCAGTTGGATGAGAAATCCGGTGAAATCCATCGGGCTCTTTCTTTGGGAGGGCGATCACTGGGGGACCGCTGGTCGGTCGCGCGCGCTGCGACAGGGTCGCAGACCTACACGGGGCCTGCGGAGATGGGGCAGTAGCGTGTATCAGCCTGCGCTCAGCTTGCAACCCGTGGCTGGGTCGGCCAGTGCTTTGGCGGCGACTCCGACGGGCCGGTTTTCCTTACCGACGACTTGGTTGAGGTAGAAGTCCTGAACCGGGTTATGGGCCTTGCTCATCGAGAATCGCCCGCGCGGGCTGTCAATGACCGCGCTCTCGAGGGCCCTGTAGAGCGCCGGCTTGTTCGAGAAATCTCCATTCACCGCCTTGGCTCCTTGCAGCAGCAGCAGCCCCGCGTCGTAGCCGTGTACCGAATAAACATCCGGTTGGCTCTTGTAGAGTTTGGCGTAGTCCAACCGGAACTGTCGGTTGCGTGGACTGTCCAGGCCGTCGCTGTAGTGCAGCGTCGTCATGATTCCTTCGGCATCGCTGCCCACTGCTTCAAGGACGCCTTCGGTCAGGAAGCCTGGTCCCCATAGTGGAATCTTTCCGCGCAGACCAGCTGCGGCATAGTCGCGGATGAACTTTGCCGCACCACCACCCGAGAAGTAGGCCACGACTACGTCGGGTTTCAGGGCGGCGATCTCCGAGATCTGAGCCTGAAACTCCACCGAGGGAAAAGGCACACCAATGGACTTGATCAAGGTGCCGCCGGCCTTCTCGAAACTTTCCTGAAAGCCTTCGAAGGTCTCGTCTCCGGCGGCGTATTTCCACGTGATCCAGACTGCACGCTTGAATCCCCGCGAGACGAGCGCCGAACCCAGCGCTGCGCCCGGTTGCCAGTTGGAAAAGCTTGTGCGAAACACATTGGGAAGACACAGCGATCGCGTCGCAGCATTGAGGCCTGCGTTGGGGATGATGTTGAGCACGCCGCTGTCGCGTGCGACCTTTTGTACCGCCATCTGTACGCCCGAGTGCACGGTTCCAATAAGTGCATCCACCTTCTCGCGTTGCACCAGCTTGTTGGCGTTTTCAATCCCCTTGGACGGATCGGCTTGGTCGTCCAGTGTGATGAGCTCTACGTCGCGGCCACCGAGCTTGTTGCTCTGCTCATGCAGAGCCATGCGCAAGCCATTGGCAACGTTGGTTCCGATCTGCGCGAAGGTGCCGGTAAAGGGCAACATCACACCGACTTTGAGCTTGGTGCCCTGGGCGCGTGCGGCAATCGGCAGCGCGGCGCCGGATGCTGCCAGGCCGCTGATAAGCGAAGCGCCTTGAACGAGGAAGGTTCTTCTTCCTGGGGTGCGATGGCTCATGTCTTGTCTCCTTGGTGATGGCTGGTGGCTCGTCTGTTGGCGTTGTCGTGACGACTCAGGACTCGAAAAATCGGGACAAGTGGCTGACGAGGAGTGCTGGTTGCTCCTCGGGTGGGTAGTGGCCAGATGCGGCGATCAACGCCGTCTCGATCCGCTCAGCCACCGAGCCCATCGACGACAGCCAACTCTCCCCATAGGAGTGCTCCGCGCCGATGAGTTGGACAGGCGTGGACAGGGGCCGCTGGACCCAGTCGCGGTTGTCTTGCGCGTCCTGCGGGAGCGAGCGGTAGTAGGCGAAGCTCGAGCGCAAGCCGCCCGGTTGCCGAAGTCCCGCTTCGTAGACATCGAGGTCGCCGTCTGTGATCGCCTGGGCGTTGAAGAGGCCCACTTGGTCTCGCCACAGCACACAACGAAGAAACACACGCTCGCGGCCTGCGACCAGAGCTTCGTTTAGGTCGGACATCATGTTGAAGGCGTAGTGCCAAGACCCGCCCAGCAGGGGATTAGCGACCGACGGTTCCATGATTCCGGGGATCCCGCACTCGATCATGGTGAGGTGGCTCACCTCTTGCGGCCAGGACGCCGCGTAGGCATAGGCAACCTGCCCGCCCACGTCGTGTCCCACGAGGCGAATCGATGAGTGCCCTAGCGTCGCCAGCAACTCACGAACCACGCCGGCTATGGTTTTCTTGTCGAAGCCCGTGGAAGGGTGGGAACTCTCACCGAACCCTGGCAGGTCGGGTGCGATGACGGTGTAGCGTTCCGCCAGCAGCGGGACCACATGACGCCAGGCATGGGATGTCTGAGGCCAGCCGTGCAGGAGCACCACTGGCTCACCTTGGCCTGCGATCGTTGCGGCGATCGTGTGGTTACGCAGCCTGATCCGCTCACGGCGCGGGACATTCAAACAGGAGGGTGGTGTCATGGGGTGGGCGGCTTGGGGGTGGAAAACTGATTCCCGAGATCTGGTCTAAACGGTCCATAAATCGGCAAAATGAAAGGAGCTTGCGCCCCGTCGTTGGTGTTCGGTCGCGACCTTACTTCTTGAAGCGGTCTACCAACGCGTCGATCGTGATCCGCCACGACGCCTCGTCAAGACCTGTTTTGCCAAGGACGCGTAAGCCTTCCATCATGCACAGAAGAATCCGAGCCGCATGGGCCGGCTCTACGCCTTCGGCGAGTTCGCCCTGCTCCTGTGCCAGCACCAGTGTCGCGACCAAGCGTTCTTCATAGCTGGCAAAGAACTTCCGGATGCGTTGGCCTACTTCTGCGTCCTTTGCAGCCAGCTCCATGGCCGTGGCAATTAACAGACAGCCGCGTTTGCCTCCAGGGCCGCACGAGCGATCCACATAGCCGTTCAGACAGTCGCGCACCCTCTCAAGGGCGGGCAGCGGAGCGTGGAGGCTGCTGTTGATACGGACATTCGACTCGTCGATGTACTGCTCCAGGGCACTCAGGAACAAGCCGCGTTTGTCGCCGAAGGCGGCATAGAGGCTGCCTCGAGAAAGTCGCGTGGCCTTGAGCAGGTCAGGCAGCGAAGTCCCGCTATATCCATTGGTCCAAAAGACGTTCATGGCGCGCTTGATGACGTCCTTGGGATCGAACTCGCGAGGCCGCCCCCTGGTCATCGACAACGACGCATTGTTGGTGTTCATGTGAGGAATATAAACCGGTTGGTTCAAAAGTAAAGCAAGGGTTAGTACCGATTTTTGAAGGGAAAAGATTTTTTCACAAAAAGATCGTTGATCGTGAGAGCGCTTTCAAGACCAATCGGTCGTTATTGAAGTAGCATCTGCGCCATTCCTAGATCGCATCAGTCATCTTCGAAAACGCCATGAACCCTGAACCTAGCACCACATCGCGGGGCGAGCTTTTCGCCAACTTTGAACGACTCGACGAGCGTACGCCGCGCGCGCGCTTTCGCGGCGTGACTGGGGGCAACGGGCCGCCGGTGCTCTTGTTGCACGGCTATCCGCAGACTCACGCCGCCTGGCATGTGGTAGCCCCGCGTCTTGCCGCACACCACACCCTGGTCATTCCTGATCTGCCTGGCTATGGGGAGAGTGAACTCTTGGACGCAGGCCCGTGGCACAAGCGGGCCGTTGCCGAGGAATTGCTTGCCCTGATGCATCAGCTCGGCCACCAGCGTTTTGGCGTCGTCGGCCATGACCGAGGAGCACGTTCGGGTTACCGGCTCGCGCTCGACCACCCGGAGTCCGTATTCGCCTTCGCCTCGTTGGCGGTGGTGCCCATCCACGACGTCTGGCCGGCACTGGACCGTTCGTACGCCATGAGCGTGTTTCACTGGTTTCTCCTGGCCCAGCCCGGCGATCTGACCGAACGCCTTTTGTCCAGCGACCCGGACTTTTTCTTGGACACAACCCTCGATCGTATGGCGGGGGGTATCGACTCTCTGCACCCGCTGGCCGTGGCCTCCTATCGGGAGGCGTTCCGCAAGACGACGGTTCGGCGGGCCATCATCGAGGACTATCGAGCAAGTCACGGGGCGGACGCCGCGCATGACGCGTCTGACGTCGCAGCAGGCCGCAAGATCGCCTGCGCCGTGCTCGTCCTATGGGCCGCCGAGCGTCTGGTTGCCAGCGGGATGGAGGCGCCTTCCGGTCTGAGTGCCGCGCAGGTGTGGCAGCGGTGGGCGGCAGACGTAAGAGGCATCGAAGTGAGCTGCGGCCACCTGATTCCAGAACAAGCGCCTGATGAAACACTGGACGCGCTCATCCCGTTTCTCAACCGTGGCGCGATGACGCCGTGCATGGGAGGAGCCTAGCGGTGAACGACGTCGAACTTTTCACGCCACAGGGGTTTCGCCACCGCTTGGTCGGTGCCGGTGGCATCAAGCTGCACGCGGTTGTCGGCGGGGAGGGACTGCCCCTTCTACTCATCCACGGATTCCCCCAAACCTGGTACGCATGGCGCAAGGTAATGCCACTGCTTGCAGAGCATCACACGGTGGTCGCCTTCGACCTTCGGGGCGCGGGCCACTCCGATTGCCCCCAGGGCGGCTATGACAAGGCAAGCCTGGCGGGAGATGGGCATGCACTCATGCTCGCCTTGGGGCATAGCCGCTACGCAGTGTGTGGTCACGACATCGGTGCCATGGTGGCGTATGCCCAGGCTTCGCTTTACCGGGACCATGTGTCGCACCTCGCGGTTCTTGATACGCCTCTTCCAGGCTGGAGTCGTTGGGAGCAGCTGTTCGCAGACCCCAAACTCTGGCACTGGTCGTTTCACAAAAAAACCGATCTTCCAGAGCGCTTGATCTATGGACGGGAGTACGACTACATCTCGACATTCCTTTTCGATCGGGTGTTCGATCACGGCGCGTTTGATGACGCGTCGGTAAATGTCTTCTCACGTGCTTGGGCGCAACCGGGCCGTACGCGCGGCGCGATGGAGTGGTATCGCACTTTCGAGAAAGATCGCGTAGATGCACTGGATTGGAAGAGGCGGTTGCTGACGATTCCTGTGCTGGCGCTTGGCGGTGATCAGCGCTGGGGCCCGGATATGGTTCGCATGACCGAGGAGCTTGCCTCCAATGTGCGCGGAGGCAGCATCTTGGACTGCAACCACTGGATTGCGGAAGAAAAACCTGCAGAACTATGTTCCGCGTTGCTCGACTTTCTGGCCGAGGGCTCTGATGGTTGACCCTTTTGTCGGATCAATGCTGATGCCTTCCCCGCCTTCCGGTCTGCCCAAACAGTCAGGCTGCGCGCCATCGTCGTCATATTGCAGAAGTGTGCTCCGGGCTGGGCGTTCTATTGAACGTGGATCGCTGCAGAGCGACGTCGCAACCCACTTCCAAATTCGCCCGGGGATTCCTGGCACTACGGTCAGCGCCTAAGCCTTCATGAGCTGCCCGCACTTACACACTGAACTTTGACTTCATGACGAACCACGACAACGCATCGAAGGCCATCGCATGACTGATGCCCACTCCTTGCCGCTGCTGTCTCTGCATCATCTGACGATGCTGAGTGCGCATCCACTCGAGCTCATCGATGCAGCCGCTGCTGGTGGCTTCGACTACGTTGGTTTGCGCATCGTGCGCCCGATGAAGAGCGACTCGCTGGTTGACGTGGTGGGCAACGGCGCGCTCATCCGTGACATCCAGCAACGCTTAAGTGATACCGGAGTGCGCTTGCTCGACATCGAGGCAATCTGGTTGCAGGAGAACTCTGACTTTGGCGAACTGGAGGCCGCTCTCGCTGTCGCCCGCGAGCTCGGTGCAAGTAGCGTGCTTTCCGTCGGCTTCGATGCAAACCAGGCTCGGCTGCAGGAGAACTTCGAGCGCCTTTGTGAGCTCGGTGCACGCTACGACCTAGATATCGGCCTCGAGTTCATCACCTATTGCGCCGTCGGTACGCTGCGGCAGGCTCAGGCCATGGTTGCGGAGAGCGCTCAGCCGAATGCGCGGCTACTGATCGATGCACTGCAGTTCTTCCGGTCCGGTGCTACCAACGAGCAGCTTGTAACTGTCGATCGGTCGCTCTTGCGCTATGCCCAGCTGTGCGACGGCCCAGCGATTGGGCCGGTGTCCCTCGACGATCGCCGCCGTGAAGCCCGCGTTGCGCGCTTGCTGCCGGGCGAAGGCGAACTGCCATTGGCCGGCTGGCTGGCGGCGCTGCCAGCCGGTATCCCGCTGAGCGTTGAGGCTCCCACGCTCAAGCTGGCCGGGCTGCCATTCGATGAGCAGGCACGCATCGTGGGCCAAACCACGCGCACCTTCTTGCGGTCTTTACCAGAGATCGCTTGTTCTTCCATCCATACCACAAGGAAAGACCTCTCATGACCATCACTTCGTCCAGCCCTGAAATTTTGCAGCAGGAACTACTCATACGGCAGCTCATCGAGCGCTGGGCAGTGTGGCGCGACGCTGGCGACTGGGAGCGCTTTGCGACCGTCTGGCACCCGGATGGCGTGATGATGGCAACTTGGTTCCAGGGCCCGGCCAGCGAGTTCATCCGCGTCACGAAAGAAGGCTGGGCCAAGGGCGTCAGCATTCTGCACTTCCTCGGCGGCTCGGCCATCGAGGTGGAGGGCGACCGCGCCATCAGCCAAACCAAGATGACCATCTCGCAACGTGGCATGGTTGAAGGTTCCGACGGCCCGGTGCTCTGTGACGTCGTCTGCACTGGCCGCTTCTATGACTTTGTCGAAAAGCATGAGGGCCAGTGGAAGATTTTGCACCGCCAGCCGATCTACGAGAAAGACCGCATCGACACGGTCGACCCGACGGCAGAGTTCAAGCTCGACAAGGATTACCTTGCCTCCATGCCCGAGGGCTATCGCCACTTGGCCTACATCCAGACCCGCATTGGCTACCAGGTTAAGCTCGACATGCCCATGCTCAAGGGCGACGTGGTGCAAGAACTTTATGCACGCGGCGCACGTTGGCTGGCAGGCGGCGCGCTGGAGCGGTGAGTATGTCTAACGTCAACGCTCCTGCGTCGTCCGTCCGCACCTCGCTTGCTGCCTACGGCGGCAGCACGTTCTCCTACATGTGGAGCGGCACGGCGCTCGACGCCATGCGCCAGATGCAGGCGCTGGGTCTGAACGTCTTCGACATCATCATGGTGCCAGGCCACTGCTGGCATGACGAGCTGTCGCCCGCGCAGCGCACCGAACTCTCAGCCACGCTGCGCAGTGAAGGCCTGGCCATCGATTCGCTCAACTTGCCTGCGCTTGATCAGAACCTTGCCAGTTGCGTGCCAGAGGCGCGGGCCTATGCGGTTTCGCTATACACCGACGTCCTGCAACTAAGCGCCGATCTGGGCGGCCGTGCCGTCGTGGCCGTCCCCGGCCGCGTCTCTGCCTTGTTTCCGCCGCCCCGGATCAGCAGCGAGGGGTGGCTCGAAGACAGCGTGACGCAGTTACTGCGGGTGGCCGAGCGACTGGATCAAACGCTTTACATCGAGTCGCATCCGCAGACACCGATACCCACGGTCGCCACCATCGAGGCATTCATGGCGCGGTTGCCACACGAACGCCTGAAGGTGGCTTATGACGTGTCCAATGCTGAGTTTGTCGCCGAAGACCAAGTTGATGCTCTGCGTCGGCTTGCCCCGCGGCTGGGCCAACTTCATCTGTCTGACGGCACGAGGTCACGGTGGCGCCATGACCGTATCGGCTTAGGGACCGTCGATTTTCCCGCGATCATGCGCACGCTGGATGAGATTGACTTCGCCGGCACGCGCGTGCTGGAGATCGTCTCGCCCACACCTCGCGAAGATATCGAGCGGTCAATCGAGGCCTTGGGTTTGATGCGCTAAGGCCTTCAACGACGCGTTCCGCCTCGAAAAACCGTATGACCGTGCATTGGTTTTCGCCGGCCGGCTCGCGCGCGACCTATGGCGGCGTCGTCGGTGAACTCCACAACAACCCCTTCCCGAATTGTTGAAGCGATCGGATGCCTCAAGCCTTTGCAGCGGTCGATCGAAGGAAGCACGTTGTTCGGTTGATGCGGCGACAGACGCCGTCCCTTTCACGCGCTCTGCCGCTACCTTGAGCTCACCTATATGAAACTTGCCATCGATTCCTACAGCTACCACCGCTATTTCGGAGAAATCTACCCCGTCATCGAACAGGATCCGGGCACCCGCATCGGCGTGCACGACTTTCTGGACAAGGCCAAGGCGCTGGATGTGGCCGGCGTGTCCATCGAGTCCTGCTTTATCCCCGATCCGTCACCCGACGAGGTGCGCGCGCTCGCTGCGAAACTGAAGACGCTGCAACTCGACTGCGTCTGGGCTTGGGGCCACCCGGGAGGGTTGCGCTCGGGGCAGGCTCCGGAACAGGTGGCTGACCTCCAGCGCCACACTGCGATCGCGGCAGAGGTGGGAGCGGCGGTGATGCGCATCTGCTGCGGCGGTCGCCGCACCCGGCCAGCCGACTGGGCCATGCACAAGGCCGGCCTGCTGCCGCTGCTGCGCGATGCCACAGCCCATGCGAAGGACCACGGCGTGACGCTGGCCATCGAGAACCACATCGATTTCCTGGCCGACGAACTGTTGGAGCTCGTCGAGACGGTGAATTCGCCCTGGCTGGGTGTCTGCCTGGACACCGCCAACAACCTGCGCATGCTGGAAGACCCAGCCGTGGCCATTGAAAAGCTTGCGCCCCTTACCCGTACCACGCATATCAAGGACATCACCGCGCAGGGCGGCAACCCGCGCGAGTTCGCCTTCTGGCCGAGCGTGCCGCTGGGCCGCGGACTGATCGACCTACCGCGAGCCTTCGGCGACCTTCGCAAGCACGGCTACACCGGCCTGCTAGCACTGGAGATCGACTACCTGCACCCCGGCTACGCCGACGGCGATGCGGCCATCGCCGAAAGCATCGACTACATGCGGCGCCTACTTGGCGGGGCTGAATAAACCTGCCCTACGGCCGCCATTACCGCCCCCGGCGTGTGGCCGTTGTTGCTCAACACGCGCTTGCCGCGCCATGGTTTCACCCTATCCAGATAGCCATCCTTCCCTGAACCGACCAACCAACATGATCCCCTCCAAGCAACTCGACATCCAGGACTTCCTGGACACGCGGCCCTTCGCGGGCTTCCAATGGAAGATCCTCCTGCTCTGCTTGACTGTCCTGGTAATGGACGGTTTCGACGTCGTCGCCATGGGCTTCATCGCCCCTGCGCTGATCGTCGACTGGCAGATGCCGCGCGAAGCGCTCGGCCCGGTGCTCAGCATGGGCCTCTTCGGCTTGGCCATTGGCGCATTGAGCGGTGGCCCCCTGTCCGACCGCTTCGGACGTCGCAAGGTCATCATCGCCTCGGTGTTCTTCTTCGGGTTGATGAGTCTGCTGTCGGCCTGGTCGACCAGCGTGGTCATGCTGTCGGCGCTGCGCTTTTTGACAGGGCTGGGCTTGGGCGCCTCGCAGCCGAATGCGGCCACACTGGCCTCCGAATATGCGCCGAAGAAATACCGCGCGCTGATGGTCACCGTCGTCTATTGCGGCTTCACGCTGGGTGCGGCGGGCGGAGGTTTTCTCGCGAGCTGGCTCATCGCCACACACGGCTGGCAGTCCATTCTCGTTGTCGGCGGTGTGGTACCCATCGCTTTCGCCTTCGTGCTGATGGCTGTGTTGCCCGAGTCGGCCAAGTTCCTGGCCGTAAAGCACGGCGGCCGCGACGCGCTGCGGCGCATTGTCAACGACATCGCGCCAAACGCGGCGAACGCATCGACCGAGTACGTGACGGCCGAGCGCATCCATGCTGGTGCGGTGAAGAAGAACGTTATCGGCCTCATCGTCTCGCGCCCGCATGCGGTGGTGACGATGGCGCTGTGGGTCGGCCTTTTCATGAACCTGCTGACGGTCTACTTCCTCAACAGCTGGCTGCCCATCATGGTCAAGGACGACGGCTTCACGCTGGCGGATGCGGCGCTGGTCGGCGCGATGATGCAGGTCGGCGGCACCTTGGGCAACATCTTCATCGGCTGGGAGATGGATCGCTGGAACCCGAGCAAGGTGATGATTGGCACGCTGCTAGGCGCGGCCGTCTTCACAATCTGCCTGGGCAATCTCAGCCCTGGCCTCTACGGCCTGATGGGCTTGTGCTTCATGCTCGGCTTCTGCATCAACGCCTCCAACACGGGCTGGACGGCGATGGCCGCTGCCTACTATCCGACGGAAATGCGTGCCACCGGTACCAGCTGGATGACCGGTATAGGTCGCTTCGGAGCCATTTTTGGCGCAACCATTGGCGCGGTGCTGCTCAGTTTAAATTGGGAGTTCGGCCAGCTCTTCCTGGCACTCACTGTGCCCATTGGCATTGCCGTGCTTGCTGCTTGGGTCAAGGGCCGGCACTCCGGCGGCACGGGAAAAGCCTTACCTGTGACCATCTCCGCCCCTAGTAATAGACGCACCGCATCCGCGCGCTGAGGCCACCATGTCGACACTACCTGTGAGCAGAGTTGGCCTCATCGGCGCCGGCGCCATCGGCCGTGCACACCTTGTTGGCGCGGCCGGCGCTAACGGCGTCGCCATCGTTGGCATTGCCGACCCCAGCCCCGCCGCTCAGGCGCTTGCAGCTGAATTCGGCGTGCCGTGGTTCAGTGACTACCGTGCGTTGATGGACGGCGCGCAGCTCGACGGTGCCGTCATCGCCACGCCCAATGCACTGCATGTTCCGATCGCGCTGGACTTCATTGCTGAGCGCAAGGCGGTGCTCATCGAAAAGCCCATCACTGATACGGTGGAAGAGGGCCTGCAGCTGGCGCACATCGCCCAAGCGGCCGACGTGCCGGTGCTTGTCGGCCATCACCGGCGGCACAACTCGATCGTGCGCGTGGCGCGGGTCATCGTGCAGCAGGGCCGGCTCGGCAAGCTGGTGTCGGCCTCGGTGCTGGCGACCTTCCTCAAGCCCGACAGCTACTACACGCAGGCGTGGCGCCGAACCTTGGGTGCCGGCCCGGTGCTCATCAACCTGATCCACGAGATTGACCTGCTGCGCTTCGTCTGCGGCGAGGTCGAGAGCCTGCAGGCGCTCACGTCGAACGCCGTACGTGGCTTCGAAGTCGAAGACACGGCTGCCGTGCTGTTGCGCCTGAAGAACGGCGCTGTCGCGACGATCACGCTGTCCGACACCGCAGCCGCGCCCTGGGCCTGGGACCTGACTTCAGGCGAAAACCCGGCTTTCGCGAAGGTCCCTGCCAGACTCGCCGACAGCCATTTCATCAGCGGCACTGAGGGCTCACTCACTTTGCCAGGCTTGCGCTTATGGCGCTATGCCGTAGGCGTGGAGAACGCCGCGGAACCGGGCTGGGAAACACCGCTGACTGGCGCCAAGCAACCATTTGATGTCAGCAACCCATACGTCGAGCAGATGCGGCATTTTGGTGCTGTCATTCGCCGTGAAGAGCAACCTCTGGTTGACGCTGTTGATGCGACTCGCACCCTCGAAATAACGCTAGGCGTGCGTGCGGCTGCCCGGGCCGGTACCGCGATCGACTTCAATTGACCATCCGTCCTCTTTTCCAAGCGCTTCTCACGGTCAGCCCAGTAGTTCGATTTCTGGTTGTGCCAGGTAAGCGTGGCCCCAAGCTTTAAATTACCCACAAGTCTGGTGCGTCGGCGGTCCACGGAGTGATAGAGATTTCCGTTATTCCTCGCGAGAAGAATCTACCGACGGAGATAGATGACGAAATTTGTGCGGGTTGATAGTGCCAGCAAGCCATTGGTGAATGGGTCATGGATAGCCGGTGAGGTCGCCGGCTGCGAGTTCCGCGACTCACGATTGGGCAAGAGATTGAGCAGCTTGCTACATCAACTTGGAGGCAGCGTTGGACGCACGATCCCGTTCGCATGCCAGGACTGGGCTAACACCAAGGCTGTGTACCGGTTCCTGTCCAACGTCAATGTTGACGAGCATGCCATTCTTGCTGGGCACTTCCAGGCCACGCGTGATCGGGCCCGGGCGAACTCCGGCCCATTGCTCGTCCTTCAGGACACCACGGAGTTCTCGTACAAGAGGGACAAGGCGGAATTGATCGGCTTCAAGGGAGTAACTCACAGCCGACGCGACGAAGCGGGTTGTCCGCAACCGCACACTGCCTGCGGCGTCTTGATGCACCCGAATCTCGCCGTACGGCGCAGGGGCTGCCTCTAGGCTTGTTTGCCGCCAAGTTACGTGCACACATGAACAAGCGAGCCCCTTAGGGTCAGGGCACCTGGCGCAGGCACAGCGAAGAGCAGAAGCAGGAGTTGGTCGATCACAGTCTGGAACTCGGAGCTTCAGGCGGTGACATTGCACAGGAACATGGCATTGCAGAGTGTGCCGGCCGTGAGGGGGTTCGCGTTGGTGCCAGCGCATGCAGCGTCAGAGCCTTTCACGCCTTGCCTTCAACAAGGATGGCTCGAAACGAAGCGCCACGTTGGCGCACGGGGATTGCGGCCTGGTACTCAGGGCTGCCGTACCAACTCTTCGCTTCGTCCCAGCTCTCGAACTCAAGCACAACCACGCCATCCGCTTCCGGTCCCTCCAGGACTTCCTGCCGCCCGTAGGCGGCATGGAACTTGACGCTTCGTCCAGCGAAAGTCGGTGGCACCAAAGACGAATAGCGTGCGAGAGCGTCCCCGTCGACGCTGGACTCACGGATGAATACTATGTAGGCAGAAGCCATGATGAGTTCCTTTTGTAGTGAGTGGACCTGTGCACAATGTGCGATTTGAGGCGCACATTGTGCCGATCTTCCTTCTCTTGAAAAATCGTCAAATGCCATAAACACTTGTCCGGCCTTCTTTGAAAATGATCCGGCTCGATGACATCCAGATTCTTGTAGAAACGGCAGAGCAGAAAGGTTTTCCGAGGCGACTCGCCAGAGCGACTCCGCTTTCTCCGATTCGATCTACCGGGGACTGCCCAACAGGTCATTCAGCGCGGAAACGACCGCCTGACTACTAGCCGCTAACATCACCTCCCTTTGATGTCTTCACGAAGCATTTATGCTTCGTGCCCTCATGGCAAGACAAGCTGTTAGCGAAGAGCTGTGGCAACAACTACAGGATTTACCGGACGCATGCCCTGATACCTTCTTCAGTGAGTTGGAGCCGGGGCCGCGTCGATCTTTACGCGCAGCAGGCTGTAGGGTTTGTCGCGCAGATCCTTGCCATCATGGAATCCTGCCTGACGTTGAAGTTGATTGACGATGAAGTACAGGTAACCGTCAGGCCCGATCGACAAAGTGTCTGGCCACAAAATCCGGGGATCGTGAACGATGGTATGCCAGCTTCCATCAGCCAATCGTTTGCGGATACTGTTATGTTCGTAATCACCGGCGTACACGGCACCGTTGGCGTCAGCTTCAAGGCCGTCGGAGGCACCTTTTTCACCCAGATCTTTCACCGCTGCCGCCAGTTGGGCCTCGCTGACGTTCGGGTCCCGCAGCAGCGCGGTAGGCACGGAGTAAAGATGGCGACTGGACAAAGGGCAGAAATACAGCGTCTTGCCATCGGCGGACAGCGCAATGCCATCGGATGCAACGGTCAGTGTCTTCGGTCTACCGTCCGGGCCCCTGGTGATGAGCGCTTGCTGCCCCCCCACCACAGGGATGAAATCCGGATCCGGAGAGGTCGATCTAGCACCGCTCAGACGCCGTACGGCTTTGCCGCTGGCGATGTCCATCACGATGATGGCGCCAGGACCGGAGATGGATGAATCGGTGACGTATATCGTGCCTTCCTTGCCGACGCGGAAATCAAAGCGCATGTCGTTCACATAGGTGCTAGGCAGCATCACGTTGGCCGGAAACACCAGGGTTTTGATGACCTTGTTGCGTGCCAGATCCACCGCCACCAATTTCGCGCCGCCTGTCTTCGGAGTCGCAAAGCCGGGTGCTGCGGTATCCAGAAGCCAAACGCGACCCTTGCCATCGGCAACCACGCTCTGCACGCTGATCAAACCTTTGGCGGGATCGTTGGCATCCTCGCGGTTGAACGCGGCATCGGGATATGGAAAGACCCGACCCTCACGGATTTCGCCGACCGTGAACGTCACTTCGTCTCCCCATTTCGGGTAGTTGACGAAGATGCGCCCGTTGTCGGTGACGGTGACTCCGGTGGGCATCGCGTCATGGAAGGTGAACACCTGGTCGATCTGGCCAATGGTTTTATCTGTCGGAGCATTTGCATGCAATGATGTGAATTCGCTGGCGAGGCTGGTCTGGCTTGCTGCTGCAACCGAGAAGGCGAGTGCAGATGCGAAGAAACGAGACTTCATGGCCATGAGTAGGCTCCTAGGCCTGCAGTAACAGGCCGGTTGAATAATTGAAATGGGTGTCAGAAACCTTCGAGAACAATCTCGCCAGTGGCCTTGCCGATTTTGATGAGGACGCCTCGATCGATCAGTCTGGCGTAGTTGCAATAGCGTGCTTGGCGCGTAAAAAAACGCTCGAGGTGTCTGGCGTTAGCTCGGCCGCATATGCTTGCCCTAGAGGTTCCAGGATTGAAGCTTCAGGTGATCCGTTCAAAAGGGGCTTTAGTACATTCAGGAAACTTTGCGATTCCGGCAGCTTCTCGAAGGCTCTAAACGCATCCTTGTTTCGGAAACTTTCGAATGCAACGAAGACATTGGGGTCAGGGGTAGCAAGGACTCGAAAGTCCACGACTTCCGAGCGTTGGCGACTTGCAGCGACGCGATCTTTGATGATCCGAAGGAAGTCAGAACGGCCTTCCGGTCGGATCGGAAGCTTGACGAGCAGGCCGTAGCTAGCCTCATCCAGGGCCGTGGAGACATTAACCGTCGACTGGGCGCCAGCGGCGGACAAAAGGCCCAAGGTCGCAACGACGGCGAGGGACACAGCGCGGGAGAGTGTTTTCTTCATTTGTTTATCCACGTAGATAGATGCAGCCTTTGCATGCCCGGCTTTCACTTCATTACAGAAAACCGGCGTTACGCAGAGCTTCCTCGGCAGCCTCGTGGTCTTGGACCGAGGTTCCGCCGGAGATACCGATGCCACCCACGAGGTGCCCCTCATGCGCGATGGGCACGCCACCACCCACCGGTGTCATGCGTGGATGATGGGCCAGCCCGGCCACGGTGGGGTCTGCCATGTACTGGTTCCATTGATGCGTAGTCACGCCAAACGAGGCAGCCGTCCAGGCCTTGTCAGTGGCAACACCGACGGTGAGAAAAGGAGCCGTATCTGCGCGCTCAAAAGCACGCAGGTGACCTCCTGCATCGGTGATGGCGATGGTCGCAGCGAATCCCCGCGCTGCACAGGCGCGGCGCGCTTCTGCCAGCAACGCTTGTGCGGCTTCCAGGCTGATCGTTGCCGTATTGATAATTTGTGGTGTCACTTGCATGCTTCTTCTCAGTAAGGTTCAAGGGTTGGCGATCACGACTTTGCCGATCATGTTGCCGGCCTCGACCAGCGCATGCGCTTGGATCAGACCGGCGGCGTTGATGCCGTCTATGCGCTGGGTGAGGGTGTGTTTGATATCCCCCCGATCGACCAGTTCGGCCACTCGGCGCAGCAAGGCATGTTGGCGGGTGATCGTGCCGGTGGTGAACATGGCTCGGGTGAACATCAGTTCCCAGTGAATAGAAATGGACTTTCCTTTGAATGGTCCGATATCCAGATCCACCGGGTCGTCGATGAGCGCAAACTGACCCTCGGGCCGCAGCACGGCGGCGATCTGTGGTACATAGGCGGCGCTTTGGTTCAGACCGGCTACATGGGTCACGTGCTGGATGCCGAGCTTGGCCAATTGCGGCGCCCAGGGCTGGCGGTGATCGATCACATGATGCGCGCCATGCTCCAGCACCCAGTCACGGGTTTCTGTCCGCGAAGCCGTGCCGATGACGGTCATGCCCGTTAACGTGCGCGCCAATTGCGTCAGAATGGAGCCGACTCCGCCTGCCGCGCCGATGACCAGCAGTACGTTGTTGTCGGTGGGATCGGCCGCCTGGACTCGCAGACGGTCGAACAACAGCTCCCAGGCGGTGATGGCCGTCAGCGGCAGCGATGCAGCTTCCGCGAAATCCAGCGAGGTCGGCATCGGTCCGACGATGCGCTCGTCCACGGCTTGCAATTCGCTGTTGCTGCCCGCTCGCGTGATGTCACCGGCGTACCACACGCGATCACCTCGCTTGAAGCGCGTAGCCAGTGGCCCTGTGGCGCGGACGATACCCGCGGCGTCCCAACCGAGGATGCGGGCGCCACTCGCTGGAATATCGCCACCGAGCCGGATCTTGGTATCAACTGGGTTGACTGATACCGCTTTGACTTCGACCAGCAGGTCGTGGTCACGGAGTTCCGGCGTCGACACTTCGATGTCTTGCAGGGCCTGCGGGTTGCCGATGGGGTGATTTTGATAGAAGCCTATGGCCTTCATGAGAAAACTCCTGTGAAGATCGGAAGATGAGTGGATCCCAGAGGGCCGTTTGGCTGTCCGGGATGAAAGAACCTCATGCTAATCTTCTTCAATTTGCAGATAAACTCAGTTAGAACCAAAACACTTTCCTTGATTCAATGAAAGTCATCCGACTTGATGATGTTCAGATCTTTGTGAACACTGCAGACGCCGGCAGCTTCTCGGAAGCAGCACGTCAACTGAACATCGCGCCCGGGCTGGCGAGCGCTTCTGTGCAAAGGCTCGAGAAGGCTCTGGATACCCGTTTGTTCACGCGCTCCACCCGCAGCATGCAACTGTCGGAAGCAGGCGAGCGCTACCTGCCGCACGCGCGGATCATGTTGGGCGCGCGGGAGCAAGGTGAGCAGGCCTTGGCTGACGGCCGCTCGGCATTGACCGGCGCGCTGAGGCTATCGATGCCCTCCGACTTCGGACGCAACCTGCTGCTGCCGTGGCTGGACGACTTCCAGCACCAGCACCCAGGTCTGTCGTTGCACCTGAAAATGAGCGACCGCGCCGCCGACCTTATCCGCCAGCCGCTGGATGCCGTCGTGCGCTACGGCACATTGCCCGATTCATCGCTTTTGGCCCTGACTCTGGCCGGCGACAACCGACGTGCGTTGTGCGCCTCACCGGCATACATCGAGCGGCACGGAGCACCGGCCAAGCCCGACGACCTGCGGCGGCACAACTGCCTTCGCTACGTATGGAGCCAACAGGTCCATGAACGCTGGCGCTTTACCTTGCCCGGCGGCGAGCGTACCGTGGCGGTCACGGGCAACCGTGTCAGCGACGATGCCGATGCGGTGCGCCGCTGGGCCATCGCCGGGGAAGGCCTGGTCTACAAATCACGGCTGGACCTCATTGACGATCTGAAGGCGGGACGGCTGGTGGAGTTGTTTCCACCAACGCATTGCGAGCCCGCGCCGTTGCACCTGATCTGTGCCCACCGTTCACAGCTCACGACCGCGATCAACCAATTGCATGGTTTCGTGCGAGAACGTTGCGCCGCGTTGCTGGCCAGTCATCCGCCACAAGGCGAGATTGGATGAATTGACCAAGCCGCACGGTGTGTACCCGAAGCAGATCACCGATCAGAAGCCTATTGCCTGGGCGGATGACGGGTGTGTTTATTGCAGCCACAACCCATCGAAGGCGCCTCGAGTGCCCGCCAACGGCGCGGGCTATCTTGCGCACGTGGCATGCCGATCGCAGCATCAGCGAGTCCAGCGCGGGGCGGTATCTGAGCGAGATCGGGAGCTTCCGCCGACATTGTGTTCAGCGCGGGCTGTGTGAGGTTGTAGCTTCGTGCCCGCCAGCACGTAGCGCCCGAGCGCTGCACCCGGCGGGTCCGGCAGCTTCTCGCTCTGGCCGACCCAGCCAGCCGTCGTGGAGTGTTCGATCACGACGCCTTCGCGGGCGTAAATGCGGCTCTGGCGGTAGAGCGGCTGGTGGTCGCAATACTTGGCCACCAGCGGGCCAGCAGTCCGGGGCCGGTGATGCCACGTGCGATGGGCTGGCTCGGTGGTGCTGTGGCATGGGCCGGCGCCACCGCAGGCCGCTGCGCGCGCCCAGATAGACCATAGTCGCGTGAAACCTCAGTATTCGTTGATGTGCCAGCGCTCTTCACTGGGAGTCGCGACCACCTCGCGCTGACAAGAAGTTCCTACAACTGGAACTCGGTTGTCCTCAAGATTTTCCGCAGTGGAATCTCCGTTTCAACGATCTTGACGTGCCGAATCTTGGTGAGTTGATGCGCTTGGAACTGCTGATAGTCATCGAGATCCGAGGTGGCTACCCGCAGCAAAAAATCGTAGCTTCCTGCCATCAGGTGGCACTCCTGTACCTCGCGCATGTGTTGAATCTCTGACGCAAAGTTCTCGATGGCGTCATGGTCCTTCGTATCTAGCGTCACGCGCACGAAGATTGTCATCTTGAGGCCGATGGCTGCCTGATTCAGCAACGCGACGTATCGCTCTATCACACCCTGGTCTTCAAGCAGCTTGACCCGCCTCAGACATGGAGAGGGCGATAAGCCCACTTGCTTGGCGAGTTCCGCGTTAGGGATGCTCGAATCGCGCTGCAATGCCTGAAGAATCCGTCGGTCAATTGCGTCGAGTTGTCTTGTTGGCATTTTCTGCTTCATAAATGCTGATTGTTGGTTCTCAATGTCAATAACGTCGCTTTTCGTGGGTAATTTCGCCCACAAATGCTATCAAAAAGGACGCAAAATTTCAATCAAAATCAGCGGTGAGATCAACCCTTCCAGCACATCATGAAAACCCTTGCGGTGGACAAATATCGCGTAGCTTATCGATTGGAAGCCCTGCAACCCTTTCCTTTTCTCGCGGTCATTCAAGCGGCGCGACAGATAGAAAAACAAGGCCGAAACGTACTCTATCTTTCGATGGGGAGCCGGACTTCCCGACAGCGGAACACGTGGACATTCAAGCCATCCGACGCGGAGATACACGGTACACAGCGATGGACGGGACGGTGCAGTTGAAAGACGCTTGCTTGCAACCGTCGAGCCTGGAGACGAAGTCATTTTGCCCGCGCGATTCTTTCAGCCTTACGTCTCCGCGATTCGTCTTTGCGGGACCGCTCCCGTCGTTCTCCAAACCCGCGGAGAGGATGGGTTCGCGCCGCGCTGAGCACATCGCAGGCGTACTTACCGACAAGACGCGATGGTTGATTCTGAACTCGCCTTCTAATCCGGCCGGGGCTGTAATCGACGAGGTTGCGTTGGCGGCCATCGCCGTGGTGCTGAGACAGCATTCAGGCGTCCTGGTCTTCTCTGACGAAATCTACGAGTCGATCTATTTTGGTGGTAGGCGACTGTGCAAAATTGTCAACGCCGCGCCTGATTTTTCGGACCGCACAATGATTCTTAACGGGATCTCCAAGGCCTACGCAATGACAGGTTGGCGAATCGGATACCTCGCTGGTCCGGCGCCACTTATTGCCGCGATCTCTCAAGTCACCGCAACTTCCACCTTCACGGCGTCTTCGATTGCGCAAGCCGCCGCCGTGGAGGCGCTCGACGGGCCGCAGGATTCCTTGGCTATCCAAAACGCCGCCTACCGTGTCCGGAGAGATTTGCTGCTGAGCAGCATCAATCGGATTTCGGGGCTGAGCTGCGTGGCACCAGAAGGCGCGTTCTATTTATTTGTCAACTGCTCGCGTGTTCTGGGTAAAAGAATGCGGGATGGGGAAGTAATTAGCAGCGACTTTGAATTGCTCTGTCCGTGTTGAATTTCTCCGGGCTGGCCGTCGTTCAAGGATCTGCTTTCGGTATGCCTGGTTTCATTCGTATTGCATATGCCGCGCCCGAGCAACCTTGACTGATGCTGTTGGGCGCCTAGCGCGTGCGTGTGCCGCGCTGAGTTGACAAGCTACGGGGCCAACTCGGCTCGGTTTTCAATGACCATTTCAATGACGAAAAGTGATCAAACAATAATGACGAACAAAGCTAAAGAGCCGGTCCTGGCAGCGGCTGCCATGCTGGATGTTCTCGTGGATGAAGGGGTATCCTCAATCTTTGGGAATCCAGGGTCAACAGAAATGCCCTTGATGGAGGCCTTAGTGGATCGCAAGGATATTCAGTATGTCCTTGCACTACAGGAGGCTACTGCGATTGGGATGGCCGACGGCTATGCTCAAGCTACAGGGCGCCCTGCGTTTGTCAATCTGCATACCGCTGGGGGGCTAGGCAATGCAATGGGCGCGCTCGTGAATGCGATGAACACGAATACGCCGCTGGTGGTAACAGCCGGGCAACAAGACAGTAGGCATTTGTTCGGCGACCCTTGGCTTAGCGGAAATCTCACGGCAATGGCAACGCCGGTTACCAAGTGGGCATACGAAGTGCGCAGCGCGCGGGAGATCGTTCCGGCACTGCGAAGGGCGTTCCTGATAGCGAATACGTACCCGAAGGGCCCAGTCTTTGTCTCTCTGCCAATGGATTTGTTGGACGAGAAGCTTGAAGGGCCGATCTTGCGACGCAGCGCAGTTCCATTGCCTGCGCCGGGTAATGTCTCAGTTTTGCTGGCTTGGTATCGCGCGCAACGGTCAAAACCTCGGATTGCGATACTCTTGTCGGATGCGGTGGTCCAATCTGGCGCCGTGCTCGATTCGGTCGCGGTGGCAGAGGCGCTGGATGCTGACGTATATGGGACGCCGCTTGCGGGCGGAAACCTTTTTCCCACTAGGCATAGTGCTTGGAAAGGCGTTCTGGCGCCAAACTTCAAGAGCATTCGGGATCAGTTGGGCGGCTACGATGCGGCGCTCATGGTCGGTGACCATGCTCTGCTAGCTTACCCCTACAGTGAGGGCGACCCAATTCCGCCATCGGTTAAGTTCATTCAAATCTCTGCGGTGGCGGCCAAGATCGGACACGACGCTCCCGCCGATATTTCGATCCACGGCGATCCTAAGTTGACGCTGGCCGTCATTGCCAAGGAACTCGGTGCAGGGCGGACGGCTGAAGTGCTTCGAAAATCTAACAGGGATCCGAAGAAGTTTAAATCGGAGGGTATACAAGGTGCTCCCCTGCACCCCAACGTCGCAGTTGAGGCCGTTCTCGCAACGCGCCCGGCAGGAATGCCGATCATTAACGAAGCGCCGTGCACATTTGGAGCGGTCCGTGATCTTTGGCAAACAGACGAAAGCGACCGCTACTATTTTGTTCGTGGAGGCGCACTGGGATTTGGCATGCCGGCAGCCGTCGGAGTTTCGCTGGCAGGCGAGCGCCAGCGGGTGATGTGTTTCATGGGCGATGGGGCGACGATGTATTCGCCACAAGCTCTTTGGTCGGCTGCTCGCTATAAAGCGCCTGTGAAATACATCGTCTTCAACAACCGAAAGTACGACATCTTGATGCGGGTTGCGAAGGAGTTGGGCGGAAAAAATGCGAATTCCGACCGGTTCGTCGGAATGAACATTGATTCTCCGGGTATTGACTTTGACGCTCTTGCACGAAGCGCAAGCCTTCAATACGCCAGTTTTGATACGGTCGACGAGGTGCTGCGGCAACTACCGTCGATCCTCGAGAATGATGAACCGTGGCTGGTCGAGATTCGTGTGACGGGCCTCTGACAAAGATGAGGTGAGACATCTGACGTCGCACCTCCACTTCGCCCCATGTACTGTGTTGCGAACAGAAATCAGTTAGACCCAGTCAAAGAAGGGCTAGTGGCGGACGGACGCTCTCGGGATAACTACGGGGTGCGGCGGAATTCTTAGACTAGTTATGCCGCGAGACCGAGGGTTTTTCGATATTCGACCGGACTGAGAGCGCCGAGAGATATCTTGATGTGCTTCTCGTTGTACCAGCGGATGTATGAGTCCAAGGTCTGGGTGAACTGCTCGATGCTCGATGACTGCCAGTTGCAAGGATAGAGCAGCTCGTTTTTCAACCGACCGAAGAAGCCTTCGCATGCCGCGTTATCAGGAGAGTACCCCTTGCGCTGTTGGCGCCGAAGTAAAACTGAGCCACCGCGCCGACTGAATCGTGAGCCAGGGGTGGAAGCCGACGCAGCAATGGTCGACTGTGGATAAGTGTATGCCTTGCCTTTTTCTGACCTCCTTCGCTTCTGATGATCGAACTCATAGGGCGCGAAGGGCGTAGCCCGTAGCGCCTTGCCACGCGCGGCCGCCGTTAGTCAGTGGCGCCTGTTGGTTCGGCCTTGGTGCCTGCTTTGCGGGTCTGCTCTCGAGCCTTTATGCGCTTCTTCGCCGTGGCGCTGCTGTGCAGGAAGCGATGGCTTTCGTTGCCCGTCTCCACGATGTGGCAGTGATGGGTGAGGCGGTCGAGCAAGGCGGTCGTCATCTTGGCGTCGCCGAACACCGTCGACCATTCAGCGAAGTCCAGATTGGTGGTGATCACCACGCTGGTGTGTTCGTACAGTTTGGACAGCAGGTGGAACAGCAGCGCGCCGCCGGCCTGGCTGAACGGCAGGTAGCCCAGCTCGTCCAGGATCACCAGGTCCATGCGCAGCAGACCACTGGCGATCCGCCCGGCTTTGCCCTGGGCCTTCTCCTGCTCCAGCGCGTTGACCAGATCGACCGTCGAGTAAAACCGCACGCGCTTGCCTTGACGCACGATGCCCGACACCCCAAGGCCGTTGCCAGATGGGTCTTGCCTGTGCCCGGTCCGCCGACCAGCACGGCGTTGTGCGCCGCCTCGGTGAACTCCAGCGTCGCGAGCTGCTGGATCAGCTTCTGGTCCACCGGCGAGGCATCGAAGTCGAAGCCCGCCAGATCTCGGTGCACCGGGAAGCGTGCAGAGGTCATCTGGTACTGGACCGAGCGCATCGCCCGGTCCGTCGACTCGGCCTGCAGCAGATGCTCTACCAGCCAGCGCGAGGCCTCCAGACCCGAGGCCGGCCCTTGCTCATGCAGATCGCACCAGGCAGCGGCCATACCGTGCAGGCGCAATGCCTTGAGCTCAACGGTCACGTCACGCATGGCCCACCTCCTGGCCACGCAGGCTGTCATAGCGCGCCGTGTTGGCCAGCGGCGGCGTTGCGACCTGCAGCGCCGTCTCGGCGCTTGGCGGCGTTGCCGGCGCATTGAGCCGGCCGAGCACGTTGACGACATGCTCCACACTGACGCGCCCGGATGGAGGGCTGTTCTCCATGGCCAATTCGACCGCCACGATCACGGTATCCAGACCGGCGGTTGCCGCAATGGCCAGCACCTGGGCCATCACACGGTCCCCGCCGGCCTGGCGCAGCAGGCCACGGCGCAGGCGTTGCAGCGCCTCGGGCATGTCGGCGAAGGGTGCGCCGTTCCTCAACGCGCCGGGCTTGCGCTGCACGAGCGGGATGTAGTGCTGCCAGTCGTAGCGCGTACCGCCCGAATCGCTCATCCGCTCGTGGCGCGAGACGACCGCATCGTCTGCGACAACCACCACGCTGCCCGGGTACAGCCGCGTGCTGACCATCTGCCCGGCCAGCTCGCACGGCACCGAGTAGCGATTGCGTGCCACCGACACCAGGCAGGTGCTCGACACCCGCGCGGGCTTCTCCACGTAGCCATCGAAGGGCTCAGGCATGGGCATCAGGTGGGGCCGCTCGTGCTCGAGCATCTCGGCCACGCTGAACTGGCTGTGCTCGGGGTGCCGCACCTCGTTCCACAGGGCCCGGCAGCGCTCGCCCAGCCAGGCGTTGAGTTCGATGAAGGAGCCGAAGCGGCGCCGGGCCGCCTCGATCCAGATGCGCCGACGGCTGTCCTGCACGTTCTTCTCCACGCGCCCCTTCTCCCAGCCCGAGGCGACGTTGCAGAAGTCGGGGTCGTACAGGTAGTGCGCGCACATCACGGCGAAGCGGGCATTGACGGTGCGACCCTTACCCTTGTGAACCTTATCGACGGCGGTGCGCATGTTGTCGTAGATCCCGCGGCGCGCCACGCCGCCCAGCGCTGCGAACGATCTCGTGTGGGCGTCGAACAGCATCTCGTGGCCTTGGCTCGGGTATGCCACCAGCCAGAACGCACGGCTCGCACACAGCTTCAGGTGCGACACCTGCATGCGGTAATAGATGCCGCCGACGACCAAGCCCTCTTCGCTCCAATCGAACTGGAAGGCCTCGCCGAGTTCGAAGGCCAGCGGCACGAACGCCGTGACGTTGACTGCCTGGCCCTCGCCTTGGCGCCACGCTCGAACGAAGTCAGTGACGGCCGAGTAACCGCCGCCGTAGCCTGCCGCCTTGATCTCGGCATGCAGCGCACGTGCCGTGCGCCTCTCGTGCTTGGGCCGCCTGGCATCGGCCGTCAACGCCTGCTTCAGCGTTGCCTCGAACGCGCTGAGCTTGTTCGGGCGCGCCTCGCGCCGGTACTTCGGCGCTTCGGCAACCGGCGCGCGCAGCCACTTCGACACCGTGTTGCGCGACAGCCCTGTCACGCGCGCTATCTCGCGCTCCGACAGCTTGTCCCTCACGTGCAGCCGACGGATCCTGCCAATCATGTCCATGGTGATCACTCCTCGAACCCCGCTGCGTAAAAAAACAGCAGGGTAGGTTGAACACCTGGCTCACTTTTACTTCGGCACTACCTACAAAACTGGCTCAGTTTCCGGTCGGCGCCAACAGCCAATCGCCTGGTGGTAGGGGTAGATGTAGTCCAGCTCGCGCAGCATGCCGGCCATCGTGTCGATGGATGTGCGGTCTCTCGCAGCCGCATAGGCTTGGAGGACTTGCCGTGGGCCGCCGCTGTAGGCGGGGCGGACAACGATGTCAATGAGGGTGCGCTCCAGTCCTGTGACGTGCAGTGGATGCACCGGATCCACATGGGGAAATAGCGCGGTCACGACGCCGAGCATTCCAGTCTGCATCCCATTGAGCAGTCGGACCTCCTTGTCCTGAAACGTCGCCACGCTGTTGGACATGCGTGGCGGGCGCTTGAAGGCCGCGTCAATGCGCGCCTGCTCGAGCACCACGGGCTCGTCTCTCAGCCGGGCCACTTGCTCCACGTTGAGGTAAATGGGATTTCAGGTGCCGGCGACCAGCTGGTGGAGCTCCAACGCCGTCTGGTGGCTGAAGTAGGCTTGCGGTTCCAGCGCCAAGAGGGCCGGCAGCGGCGCCGCGTCACCCCAGACGTAGCAGATTTGCGTGCGTGTTGAGAAAGGAAGCTCGAGACGTGAGAACTTCGAGTACGCTGGCAGCAGTTTCAGGAAATCCTTGAAGCTGACGGCGGACAGCCGCCACGGGGCCCGGTGCTCCAAGAAAAGGTTGTTCAGCTCGGTGGCCCGGAATACCTTCTGGGGGCTCCGTTCGAAGTACCGGTGAATCGGCGCCTTCGCTACCTTCATCCAGACTTCGGGTTCCATTGAGGCCTTTCGTGGTGCTAGCCGTGTTGGTAGGAGCGGGTATATATACCCGCTCCTACCAACACGGTATGTAGTTCCTTAGAACTGTATCTCAGCATCATCCGGCACCGTATATACGGTGCCGGATGATGCTAGGGATTGGAACTTTGGACCGTATTTCCTAATAATTGTCTAGAATTCTAGGCATGACGCGTTGAAATGCCTCTTCGAGACCATTAGGGCTAGTTTTCTAGACATTTCCCTATCTATTGCCGGTCCGCTGTCATAAAATCTAGAAATCTAGTCTTTTATGAAACGCGTCAAGTTCATCTCCCCGCCCCCGGACCTGGTCGTGTCGGACAGCAAAGCGTTCGGCGCGTCGATCCGTGCGGCACGCTGCGCGGCCAATATGACGCTAGCCGACGCTGCGCTGCTGCTTGGGGTCGCGCGGCAGACCCTTACCAACCTCGAGACTGCCAAGAGCAGCGTCAGCCTGGACACCGCCCTGCGCGCCGCCCGGGAGTTCGGGGTGTCGATCCTGGCCGTCCCCGGTGGACAACGGGAGGGCGTCCGGCGCGCCCTGGCCAGCTTGAAGCCGGGCGTCGAGGGCACGCCGGACGGCGCGTCGCCCGGCAGGTGAGCCGAAGATGGTGACCTTGGATGTCTGGGTAGGTCACGACCTCGTTGGCGTCCTGGGACACGACCCGAAGGCCAACCAGTTCAGCTTCGACTACGCGGCCGGCTGGCGCGAAGCCGCAGGTCGCTTTCCATTGAGCCCGCAGCTTCCGCTGCAGCGGCCGGCCGGCGAAACCGCCGAACAGCACAGTGCGCAAGTCCGGCAGTTCTTCGAAAACCTGTTGCCCGAAGGCGAGGCGCTGGACCACGCCGCGCAGTCGGCCGGCACCACGCGATCGAACCTGGTGGGGCTGCTGATCGCCCTCGGTCAGGAAACCGCGGGCGCATTGCGCGTTACGCTCACCGATGACAACGCGGCGGTGCCCCCCGACGCTGGCGCCGATCAGCTGCGCGAGATCACGCCCGAGCAGCTCTCCGAACGGATTCGCGAACGTGGGAACCTGCCTTTTTCTGTCTGGGATGGCAAGGTACGCCTGTCCATCGCGGGGTACCAGGACAAGATCGCGGTCTACGAGCGGGAAGGCCGGTGGTACCTGGTCGAAGGCGGCCGGCTGGCCTCTACCGAAATCGTGAAACCGGTGCCGGTGCGGCCTCAGTTGGCCAGCCTGCCGGCGAATGAGCACATGTGCATGCAGCTTGCGCGACGCGTCGGGCTCGAAGTGGCGCCGACGCGGCTGGTGCACGTGCCGGAACCGGTACTGCTGGTGCGCCGGTTCGACCGTGTCGAGGCACCGGACGGAATCCGACGCCTGCATATCGTCGACGGCTGCCAGGCTCTGGGCTTGTCAGTGGCCATGAAGTACGAGCGCGCGTACGGTGACGGTGCGGAAGTCGCCCACCTCCGCGATGGGGTGAGCTTTCCGAAACTCTTCTCGCTGATCGACCAAAGCCCGTTGCCGGCGGTAGATCGGCTCGGCTTGTTGCGCTGGGCCATCTTCCAGGTGTTGATCGGCAACACGGATGCCCACGGCAAGAACGTGTCGTTCTTCTGCGACGAGCGCGGTCTCCGGCTTGCACCGGCGTACGACCTTGTCTGCATGGAAGCCCTCGATGCCGGCTTCGGCGACGCGTACGCGATGGCGTATGGCGATGCGTTCTCGGAGCACGAGTTGAGCCCCTACGAATGGGGCCACTTCGCTTACCAGTGCAAATTGCCGTTCCGGCTGGTGGCCAACGAACTCGACACCCTCGCCGGAAAGGTGCTCGCCGCGATGGACGCGCTGGTGGCAGATAGCCTCCAGCAAGGCGTCCCGGCCGCTGTCGCGCAGCGCGTCAAGGAAGTGATTCTGGGCATCTGCGCCCGCCAGCGGGTGCACACCAAACAGATCTCCCGGGCCAAGCGCGCCGACTACGAGTGAGCTTGGGGGACATCGCGAGTCGCAGTACATGTCAAGCGCAAACACCGTTGTAGCTGCCATGATGGAGCGACGAACCGATCAAGCCCAAGTGCAATGAAGAAAAAATTCAAGAAGGTCACCAATCGCCGCTCGACGGCTCGAGGTCCTGACGAGGCTTTTTCGGCTGGCCCCTTGAAGGTCGCACGCTTCGGCAAGAACGTCATTTGGAAGGCGGACTGGGCCGAAGGCGAGTTCGACCTGATGCAGCAGCGCCTGGCGGCCAGTCACGATGACGTCGTTCGGAGAATAGATGAGTCCGTCGGCGCAATTGTTGAATTGGTTGCAGGCCTTCCTCCGCTAAAGATGCTCCATCGCGCTTGGTGGGAGCGCTCAGCTGCGACATTGGGAATCGACAACGAGTTCGACGTGAAGTCGGAACATGTGCACGCAAGTCGCATGCTCGATTTTGTGCAGAGCGTCGTTGCAGCTGTGGAGCCCGCAGGAAATGTGAAGGCGGAGCTGCCCGACGAAGAGTGGATGAAGCTGCAGGCCCAAGTGGAAAACCTGTTCGACATCTTGAACCGCGAGTACTTCATGGTGGCCACTGCAAAGCGGAAACTCGAAAACCCGCAACTGGACATGGAGTTTGAAGAGTTCCAGTTCAAGTCGCAGGTGTACTGGGCGAACGTAACTGGCGAGCGCTATCAGGTGCACCAGGTACAGGCGCTGAGAGACCTGCTTGAGCATCAGCAGGCAGTCATTGAGCGCATGTATGGCCTGTCAGCGGAACTGCTCTGCGACGAACTGGAGAAAATTTGGAAGTCGCTCACCTTTGGGGTGACAGATTCATTCGAAGCCATGAGGGCTTTCCGCGACAAGGCGTTGGCGGCAGCCGAGACGGATCTCGCCGCTGGCATCGCACCGGTCGAGGGGGATCCAGGGGAGTTCTTGAGGCAGGCGGTTGTTCGAAATGGGCTGCAAGATGAGCAGGAGAGGGCAGTCGGACTTTTCATGCTGTACGACCTGTTCGATGTTGAGAAAATCACAACCCTTCCGGAGGCCTTTCTCCGAGACTTTGCTTGGTCGCCGGGCGAAGACAAGGACTTCCTTGCTGACGGCTCCTTTCGCGGCTGGCCCTTGCGCGTATGGCCGACGTTCAAGCGACCGTTCCTGAAGCTGAATAGTCGGTACTACTGCTTCGATCTATCCACGCTCTTTGACCACTTCTATAGGCAGTTTGAGAAGCGGGTGTTCATGCAAGGGGAGGAGCTCAAGCAGCAGTGGATCACGAAGCGCAAGGAAGTGACCGAGACCCTGCCGTTTAAATACCTTGAAAGAATCCTTCCAGGGTCACGGTGTATTCGCGAGGCGTACTACTGGACGGCCGATGGCGCCGCATCCAAGCGGTTCGAGACCGACGGCCTGGTGATTTTTGACGATCACCTGTTCATCGTCGAAGTCAAGGCGGGCGCGTTTACCTACACGTCTCCGGCTACGGATGTCGATGCGCACGTGCAGTCCCTCAAGAACCTCGTGTCCAGCCCGGCCCAGCAAGGGCTTCGATTCCTCGGCTACCTGAAGTCTGCAGCAGAGGTTACGGTGTTTGACGCTGCGGGTGATGAAGTCGCGCGCTTGCGATTCGGCGACTTCCGCCATGTGAGTGTGTGCGCGGTGACGCTGGATCCCTTCACCGAGCTGGCCGCACAGATTCAGCATCTGCGAAGCGTTGGTGTCGATGTGGGCGCCACTCCAGTTTGGTCCATGGCGATCGACGATCTGAGGGTCTATGCGGACGTGTTTTCGAACCCCTTCGAGTTCTTGCACTATGTTGAACAACGGAAAGAAGCCTTCGGCTCGACCGTCTTGCAGTTGGATGACGAGCTGGACCACCTTGGCCTGTACCTGAAGCACAACCACTATGCCAAACAGGCCGCCGGCCTGTTCCCCAATCGTCAGGCGCACTTGCAGTTTGTCGGCTATCGGGTCGACATCGACAGGTACTTTGGCGCGCGGCTCGCAGAGGAGGTGGACGCTACCCCCTTGCGCCAGGACATGCCAAAAGGCCTGACCGAGGTGCTCGATCTGCTGGAACGAAATGTGAAGGCGGGGGCTTCAGTACTTGCCTCGCATCTGTTGGACATCAGTGGTGACTGGCGCATAAAGGTGTTTGACGGGGTGGCCTCTGAAGTCGCCGTAGCGGCGCAGAAGCAGCCGCGACCAATGTCAACGCACGGGGAAGTTCGACTCACAATTTTTCCGTGGTCGGCCTTGGCGAGCGAGCGGAATGCATCCTTGGCACAGGATCATGCGAAGGCCCTGCTGTTGCTGAATGGTGAAATCGATCGAACACTGCTTGAACTGAGTTACGGCGATGATGGCCGACTGGTCGACGCCGAATGGCGGACACTCACCCGGGCCGACATTGCTGAGGACGAACTGCCCCGTTTGTCGGGCATCGCCGCCCGGCTGCGCGCCAATCGCATCGAAAAGGCGAGTAGCGGCGGATCAAGAATCGGTCGTAACGACTCTTGCCCTTGCGGAAGTGGCCGAAAGTTCAAGAAATGCTGCTTGCTCGACCATTGATCTGTTCGATCGGGCGATCCAACGCCTTTGACCAGATGGCGGCGACATCCTCGGCCGTCAACATGTCGGGGCCAACGTGCGAATCGTGTCACATCTTATCGGCCGCTCAGTTCACCCAATTTCTCAGCTCGGGGATGTACGGTTGTGGCGAGCCATCATACGAAGGGTGAGCAGCAAGGCGCCGTTGTTCCAATTCCTCCAACAATCCTCGACCGTCGATACCGTGCCGCCGTAGCGCCGCGGCTGCGTGTTCGAAAGTCGCCGAATGCAAAGGGGGAGTGGTTTCGATGATCTTCCGCAGCAATTTGATCATGGCGTCATTTAGCATGACTCGAACCTCGTGACCAGGTGGCGGCGCTATCTCGGACGCATCGTCAAGCTGGGCCAAGAATTTATAGACGTTCAGATCGCCGGGGAACTCAGCAAGAAATTCGTTGCGATACTCCTGCGGGATCCACTGCTTGACCTCGAAGAGGCCGTCAAGAACGCGCGGCGCGGCAAGGGCCATCCGCTTGAGCCATTCAGTGCGCACCGCGACATCCGGAGCAACCTCGAACAATGCTTCCCATGCTTTGGGCATGAAGTCGCCTGTTGTTCTGAGCTTTCGTGACATCATCAGCTCAAACAGGCGGAGGGCGTTTGGCGTCCCCAAGGATCGTATAAGTCGCGCAGAACGCGCCCCGTCGCCGATTGCCAGATGCTCCCACGCGACCTCGAACAGCTCGTGTGTCGGAGATAGGGCGACCGCTTCAACGACTGGATCCCAGATTTCCCCTCGATTCCCGTGCGCCCCTATCGAATAAAGCGTGGGGTGGCCGCCCGTGTAGATGAGCAAGCATGCATTCAGCAGCTCGGGCTCTAGGGAAGACAAGATGGCTGCAGGCCCCTCGCTTAAGGAGAATCGCGCAGGCAGGATGGTCTTTGCGAGTTGTTCAGGAACCTCCTCGCGCGTTAAAACTGCCGCAGATAACCAAACCGAGTCGGCAGCTTCGGCGGCCAAGTGCCGTTGGAACTCCTGGCGTTCATCGCCCCTGAGGTGCGGCCAAAGATCGGTGAGATCTGCGACAACGCGGATTCGAGTTGCCGTTCCCCCAAGCTGCAAGAATTTGAGAAGACGTGCTTCCCGAAGATGTGGAGACTTTTTGGTTCCTTCAACAAGAACAACCGTACAGCCAAGAAGATAGTCAGATGCGGACCTAGCACTCGGTAGCGCTTCCAAGTATTCGATCCACCGGTCGGCAATCGATAGGAGTGCATCCACCGGGATGTGCTTTGAGGCGGTGCGCACCACATCGTACAGCCGTGCATCATGCAACGCTGTTCCCGGGGGCAGCATTTGCAACACGAGCGGCATCAACGAACCAAACAATTCCCACGGCGGACGCTCTCCATATTCGGCACGCCCGAACAGAACCATCTGGTCGACTAGCGACGCGGCCCCCGTCGGGGAGCTGGCCAACCTGAGTAAGCCGAGCTTCAGCAACTCTCTGCGGGCTACGTCGCACTCCCACCATGCAATCACTACCGATCGGTAGACTGCACGCACGACGGCAGGGTGGTCATCTCCGAAAATCCGCCTGAGGATGACTTCGTCATCCTCTCGAGGAATGCGTAGCCAAGCTGCTGCGGTCGGGGCGCGAATTAGCCCAACATCAAAGCTCAGTAGCCTTGAAACAGCCTGTGCACTCAACTTCTTCGGATGTGATTCGTAGTGCGGCAAGGCAAGCGCCGCTTCCTGCGGTGTGATCGGCGCCGCGTCTGTGCTGTTCAGCACCGCGACTACTGCGCGAACTGAAGCATCGTTCGGACTCGGGCGCGCAAGGTCGAGCTCGAGAACGTCCGACAAAGCATTTGCCTGTGGGATACGTGGTTCGCCGCGAAACCAGCCCACTTCTGAAGCAGCGAACGCAGTGACCGCGTTTACCCACTGGGTGACCTCAGCCTGTTCATTGACTGGAAGGCTGGCAAGGACGCTACTCAGAAAAGCGAAGCAGGCGTCTCGCGTGACCGGAAAGATCGATTTGAGACCAGCTTTTGCCGCTTCGACTAATGCGGTTCGTACAGGAGCACGTTCTGCCGAAGAGCTGTACAGCCAATGAAGGTTCGCCGCGGCGGCGGAAGCTGTGACCGATGACAAACTAAAAATGGCACGCTCGACATGCGTCACGAGTCTGTGACCGGCTGCGATGGTTGGAGCATCCAAGAGGGACTCCGCGCCTGCGCGGTAGAAAGAATGCGAAAAGCCCAGTGTGTCTGTTCCGATTTCCTCGATGATGCGACGCAACTCCAAGAGTTCAAGTGCTCGCAATTCCGCCTCGGTGGGACTGGGATCGGGACCGTAGCGAGGTTCTGGCGAGCTTGGGGGCGGCCCGCCGCCGAATGACACCATCGTTCCGTTAACGTTGGACTCACCCGGCCGTGCAGGTCCGCCGTGGCCCATAACAAACGCGAGCTCCGTCAAATGAATGGGACGCTGAGGCGTCGTGGCCACAGCAAGGGCTTCGAGCAACGCTGTGAATCCTTCTGCCGCCAACGCTCGACCGAATGAACTCGCATTCTGAGGCCAAGCCGTTCGACGTCAGCCAAGCGCGCGTCTGGTGGCAGCGACTCGTAGTTGTAAGCGAGGTGTACCAGGCAGCCCGGCTCAAGCGCGAGATCGCCTTCGCTCAGTGCATGCGCTACCAAGCTCGCAAGCCCTTCGGGGATCTTGCGGCGCAGGCATAGGCCTCGCCAAATTTCCGCGAGGTGCTGTTGAGACAGGGGATCTAGCTGTACCCACGCGAGCCCTCCCGTCCTGAGTTTGGCAAGCGAAGCGCCGCGTACTACCTCCGAAAGACGGTCTTCGGATTGCGCCACGATGATTCGGCGGTGCACAGACAGGTCGCAAATGAGTCGATCGAGTGACTCCATCTCTCGCAGAGCCGACGGCACGCTGTGGGCGCCGCCAAACGGATCGTCGACGACGGCCACCCGAGGCTGGTCGACCGGCTCTAGCAGAAATCGCTGGGCAGCGTCAACACTGCTGGTGACAAGAACGGCAAACCCCTGGTCCTGCAAGGCCGCCGCGACATACCTCGCGGTCGATGTCTTTCCAACACGCGGTCGACCAGCCAATAGCAACGCCTTCTCCCCGGCGAGACGGGCCTTTAGCGCCTCTTCATCGCCCCGGCGCACATAGTCGGGGGGCCGTAAACTAGTCTGAGCCTTGGCCGCATTGATTGCCGCACGCACAAGAGGAAGTATGTCCTTGCCCGTTCCTTTGTGGTCAACGACGATCTTCTGGATTCTCCTCAAGGTGTCTTCAAGTCGATCGGGTACAACCTGATGCCTTTTGAGCAGAAGGCCTTCGGCTTTTCCTGTCACATCGGCTTCAAGTGAACGCTCCACAATCAGTACTTGGTGCAGCGCTTCCTGCAGGGATCGCTCTTTGAGCGAATCCAGGTACGTCTTCAACGCAGCTCGGCGCTTGTCTTCAAGACTGTCGTCGCCAGCGCCCCCCGCCGTCCAACGGTAGAGAGCCGCCTTCATTTCCGCCGCATGCGCTTTCTTAAGCGACCCGGCGGCTCTTCGTCCCACCTGATCGGAAAAAGGCACCACATATGCGGACGCTGCGTCGTCGCACCTCCCGCTCGCAGTGAACAGCACAATTCTCTGGCGGTCAGTGACCAGCCGTTCAAGCAAAGAGCCTGATAACGCGTAAGGAGGGAAGTGGGCCAGCCAATCCGCGACCCTGTCAAGTGTGACAGTGCCCTCGGCGCCCTTCACCTGAACTTCAACGTGTAAGACCGCTCCGTTGGCCAAGAATTCAAGCTCGGCATCCTCCCCCCCGCGAGTCTCGATCGTGAGCGTGGAGGATTCGGCTTCTGCGTAGAGAACCGCGACCAAGACACACGTGAGGTCCTGTAGGAGATACTTCTTGGGACCGACAATCTCAATAGACATGCGGGATTCTCGCGGAATTGGCGTCGGACCGCGCGGGCCGCGGCTTCAACGTCAATGCCGACTCGCCCCCGTTCTGGCGCAAGGCGTTGTTATGTTCTCCGTGCGAATCTAGCTCTACGCGTGGCTGCCTGCGCCGCTCGTGGTTCCCATCTGGCGTCATATCCCTCCCCGCTCAAGCGTGCAAGCTTAATTGAACTTTAAGTTCGACGGAGAGGGATCGTCTCACTCGTGGGCTACCGGTCAGGTCATGACGGTTTAGATGCATGAGCGAGTGTGGTGAGCCCCGTGAATCTTGAGGGCACGTAGCGAGGGCCGCGTGCTGTCGCCCTTGCCCGGTTCGAATGTCCGACGTCAGCTTGCGGCTTTGCAGGGGCTGCCGAGGTGGTCTTCACAGAGTCGACGAATGCCCGCATGGGTCCTGGCAGGTGGCAGCTCGCTCTCTGCGGGTCCAATGAGCGTCCGCGGTTGGGCCACGGGCGGAAGAAATACACTTGGCTATGCGCCGTTTCAATTCCAACGAACTGATTGCCATTGCGGCCCCGCCACTGGACGACGATGGACGGTGGTTCAGAGGTGCTGAGAGCTCAGTCGAATTTCTTCGAATCAATGCGCTGGCCGACGAAATTGTGATCTTTGCCGCCGCCCCGATGGCGTTGATCGTCGGCGTGCTCGCGCCGCTGGAGAACTTGACCACATCCGAGGCAGAGGGCCTGCAGAATGCGATCATATTTACGGACGCGAGCTGGAAAACCCAGAAATCGTGGAGCAGCGAAGGACATCGTGTCTATTTGGAGCCACCATTTCCCGGAACGAGTGGTCGGTCCCTCGCGGGTGGGGAGCCGCTCGTGCATCGACGCTCTTTTCGTGGAGTGCAGACGGGGCGAGCGCGCATTGAGCTGAGCGAGAAGCTCATCCACTGCCTGGACGTGCACTACGTGCCCGAGCGCAGCGCCTACTGCCGGTTGGACAAGAACGGTGACATCGAGGACGTGATCCGCGTCATTGCGCCGCAGGTTCCGGGTTCTGACGAACCGTGCGAGCTCGTGACCATCCTTCGCAGGGACCTTGATGCGTACATGGCGCTGGCCGGCATGGCACTTGTGCTGAAATTTGACTTCACGCGCACCGAGCCGAGCGCGTTCAACGGATGGAACGATGGGCAACGATTCAACCGGAATGAACAGGACCTGTTCTTCCACGGCGGTGGAACGGCCAATGCGAGCTACGTGAACGGCGCGATGATCGTGCGCCCCCAAGTCACCGTTGACACTCTGGAGGACGAGTGGCGCAGGGAGTTCAGCGGAGATGAAGAGAAGTCGTACGCCACTTTCAAGATCCATGACCGCAAGAACGATCGCGACGTGGAAACCTCGTGCAGCCCGAAACACATCGTCAGCTATTTCGAAAAGAGTGACCTGCCGTGGCAAATCTCTCCGGCGTTCTTTCGTCCGGAGGTGTTGCATCGCTTCAAGGCGGACCCGGAAAAGTACTCCCTTGAGGAACGGAGCATCACCTGCCGCGGCGGCTGGTACCTCAAGACGTATGACATCAACGAGGCCGGGCAGGTGCATACCTACATCGGCTATCTTGCCGATCTTCCGTACGAAGAGCAGATGTACTGGGCGACCTTCAATGAGTGGCCAAAGGGCCCCATCTCGGCGCGTGCCCACAAGACGGACATCCTCGGCGAGTGGCAGACCGACTATGACCCGCTCATGTCCTTGAAGTCGAAGGTCCGCAACCTTGATGAGACTCGACCGGCATGGTGGAGCCCGCGAGGTACCGCCGTCGTCGACGCGGTGCTTGCGCCGGCGACGGATTCCCCGAAGGAATGGGCGGACGAGATTCTCGCGCTGGACCAACTGGTGGTCGAGGGGTTCGTCGTTACGCCGCTTCGTGCGATCGCTCGAAAGCTCGGGCGCAGCCCTAACGACTCCTGGGCCTCTCTGCGGGTCTTGGGCGAGATCCTCGTGGGTAAGGGCTTGACGCCGCAGCAGGCAAAAGAGCGAATGGCACCCCTGGCGAAACTGCATGCATTGCGCACCGAGATCCGTGGCCACGCTACGTCTGCCAAGAAGGAAATCGCCATCCGCGAGGCGCGCACTGAACACGGGAACTTCCGCGCACACTTCTATGATCTTGCCGCCAAGTGCGACGAAACGCTGGGCGCGTTGCTCGAAGTCCTGCAACACGACAACGGCGGCGCCAAAGCGGTTTAGCTATCCAGCTGGGTATTCCGGAGCATCGTGACCGTCAATTCCGGACGAACGTGACCGAGCATTCCGCACGAACGTGACCGGTGATT
>NZ_JBDGJQ010000017.1:0-71102 GCF_057656815.1 Variovorax sp. Soil_C_39 | reverse complement strand
CACGCAGAGCGGCATGCTCACGCGCAGTTCCGAAGGCGGCAGCGGCGAGAACGCCAACGCGCTGCGCTTCGAGGACAAGAAGGGCCAGGAGCAGGTGTGGCTGCATGCCGAGCGCAACCAGGACATCGAGGTCGAGCGCGACGAGACGCACTGGGTGGGGAACGACCGCAGCAAGACCATCGACCACGACGAGACCGTGCATGTGAAGCACGACCGCACCGAGACCGTCGACCACGACGAAACCATCACGGTGCACAACGACCGCACCGAGACGGTCGATGGCAACGAGACGATCACCATCCACAAGAACCGCACCGAGACCGTGGACCTCGACGAGACCATCACGGTGCACCAGAACCGCAGCGAGACGGTCGATCTCGACGAGACCATCTGCATCGGCATGAACCGCAGCGAGCAGGTGGGGCTCGACGAGACCATCGACATCGGCAAGCACCGCACCGTGACCATCGGCGGCGCGAAGATGGAGACCGTGGCGCTCGCCAAGGCCGAGACCATCGGCCTGGCCAAGGCGCTGACCATCGGCCTCGGCTACCAGGTCAGCGTGGGTGCGGCCATGAACACCAGCGTGGCGCTGATGCAGACCGAGCAGGTGGGGCAGTCCAAGCGCGTGGACGTGGGCCGGACGCTGACCCTGCAGGCCGGCGACCGCATCGAACTGGTGTGCGGCAGGAGTTCGCTGGTCATGACCTCGGATGGCGCGGTCAGCATCCACGGCGCGTCGTTCGATTTCACGGCCAGCGGCCCCGTGCAGATCAGCGGCAACGACATCGACCTCAACTGAGAAGCCGTGGCGTTTCGCAACCTCACGCCTTTCGACGCGATGTGCTTTCGCGCCGCGACGCCGAACGACCGCGAGTACCGCGTGGTTGCGATGAAGGTCGGCTACCGGCTCGTGCGCGGGCGTCACGGCCAGTGGCAGGCCGAGGTGAACGACCGTGACCCGGTGCCCCTGACGCTGGCCGACGCGTACTGGGGCGAGGAGGGCGCTTCGAGCCCGCGCGAGGAGAGCGACCTCGCACCCTTCAAGCCGCGCTGCGACGTGATCGTGAATGCCACGGCCCATGCGCCCGGCGGTGCGCCTGCGGCCGAATGGGAGGTGCGCGTGAAGGTGACGGCCGGCCGGCAGTGGCTGCAGCCGCCCGAGCCGCCCAGACCGGTGCACCCCGGTGCGCGGCTGACGCCGCGGCAGCAGGCCGCGTGGCATGCCGAGCAGCAGCGCGCCGAGGCCCTGGCCGCGCCGCGCGCGGTGCTCGACAAGCGGCTGTGCATCAGCGGCCCCTCGGTGCTCCATCTGCGCAACGGGCGCGAATGGACGCGCACGGCATCGCAGCCCATCGCGAGCCTGCCGGTGCGCTGGGAACATGCGCTCGGCGGCCGCAGCATCGTGCGCCGACCGGATGCGCAGGCAGACGCGCCACCGTGGCTCGACGAAGTCTGCTTCTCCAATCCGCTGGGCCGAGGCTGGATCGAGCAGCGCGAACTCGAACAGGCGCGCAGCGCAGGCCGACCCGCGATCGAACGCATCGCGGCGCCGCAGATCGAAGCGGCCGGAACCCGCATTGCGCAGCCGGTGATTGCGAGGCACGCGCGCGCCGGCCTCGATGCGCGCGCCATGGGCGAGACGGCCTGCAGCTACGGCGCGACGCCCGCCGGGCTGGGCGTGGTCGGCCGCGCCTGGGCGCCGCGGCTGGCGCTGGCCGGCACCTACGACGATGCCTGGCTGGCGCAGCGCCATCCGTGGCTGCCGACCGATTTCGACTTCGGCTACTGGAATGCCGCCCCGATCGACCAGCAGATCCCTTACCTGCCCCCCGATGCGCGCATCGCGCTCTGGAACCTGAGCGATCCCGCATCGACGCCCGACGGGCATTTGTCGGTCACGCTGCCGGGACACCGTGCGCTGGTGCTCGCCAGGCTCGACAACGGCGCGCTCCTGCCGCTGCCGATGGTCACCGACACGCTGCTCGTCGACGCCGAGGCCCTCACGCTGTCGCTGGTGCACCGTATCTGGATCCCGTCGGACGCGCCGGTGCGCGTCGTCGAGGCGCGCTTCGAGACCGATCCGCAGGCGCCGCTGGTGCGGCCCGTGCGTGCGGCATCAGGGGTGCATTGATGAGCGCGAACGTCGCGGCCCGCAAGGAAGGCAGCTGGCGCGTGGTGAGCCTCGCGCCCGACGTGTGCAAGACGCCGATGGGAAGCGCGGTGCCGCCCGTGCCATACCCGGTCACTGCGCAGCTGCAGACCACCACCGCGGTGGCGAACAGCGTGCGCGCCAACGGCCATCCGGTGGTGGTCTACGACATGAGCGTGGTGCCCACCACGCTCGGCGATGCGGCAGGCGTGGCCAAGGGCGTGAAGAGCGGCACCGTGCAGGGCAAGTGCTACCCCAAGGACCACAGCGGCACCGTGCGCGCCGAGGGCAAGCTGCTCGTGCGCCATGACGATCTGTTCTGGATGAACGGGAAGTAGGGCGCAGATGGCGGTCACCATCGACATCACACCGGCCTTCACCCGGCAGGTCGGCGGGGGCGGGCGGCTGGTCGGCTACAACCATGCCGACGCCGTGTCGATGCACTACTTTGCGTCCGAACTCGGCCCGGCGGAGCAGACATGGCATATGTCGCACGAGCAGTACGACGAACTCCGGGCCGCCCAGCCGACGCTCGAACTCCCCGAACTCAAGCCGCGCAAGCCGGGCACGAACGCCAACGGCAACACGCTCGGCGCCGTGGTCGGCGAAACGCCCTCGGCCGCCGCCAGCGCGAAGCAGGCCAACCCCGAGGTGAAGCCCGAGACGCCCAAGGAAGAGGGCTGGTGGAGCAGCTGGGGCAGTGCCGTGGTGCACACGGTGCTCGATGTCGGCGGCGTCATTCCGGTGGTGGGCATTTTCTCGGACGGCCTCAACGCGGGCATCTACGCGGCCGAAGGCGACATGACCAATGCCGCGATCTCGGGCGCGTCGGCCGCCGCCAACCTGATCCCGGGCGGCGGGGCCGCCACCAAGGCCGGCAAGCTGGCCTACCGCGGCGGCAAGATGGCGCTCGAGGCGGCCGAGAAGGAAGTGGCCGAGAAATTGCTGAAGGAGCGCCTCGAGAAAGAGGCCGCGGAAAGGCTGGCCAGGGAGAAGCTCGAGAAGGACACCGCGCGCAAGGCCGAACCTGGCGGCGGCGGTTCGAAGAAAAAGGATTCGCAGGTCAAGAAGAAGGTCAAGCCCAAGCCCAAGTGCGGGCAGAAGGGGCCCTACAAGGACCGCTCGCAACACGACAACGAAGGGATGAACTGGGACCACATCCCGTCGCAGAAGGCGCTGCTCGAGCGGGCCGCCGAGATCAAGGGCGCGCCGCTCACCAAGGCAGAGAAGGGCGCCATCGTCGACAGCGCGCCGACCATCGCGACGCCGACCGCGCTGCACCGCGACCACAGCGAGTCCTTCGGCGGGCGGCAGCACCAGAAGGTCGATGGCATCCGGCGCCCGACGCGGGATGCACAGGACTTGCAGCGCGCGGCGAAGGAGAACACCGACAAGATCCTCGAGCACATCGACAAGTACGACCCCGGCTGCAAGGGAAAGTACCGCGAGGCCGCCGAGGAGATCACCCGGATGACGCACGACGAATGGACCAAGTGGCTGAAGCAGGCCATGAAATCGGCTAGAAAGAAGTGACTGAAAGAAAGCACAGGAGCACACGCATGACACTGAACGACCTCTTGCCCTTCCTGGGACATTCCGAACTCGACGCGAACTTCGAGCAGCTCCTGAAATCCGCGGGCGCCAGCATGCAGTCGCTGTCGGCCAAGACGCTGCGCGCCGAAGGCTCCGACGCCATCGAGCTCAAGCCGCTGGGGCTCGAACTGGCGTTCTGGGAGCGCGAAGGCTATGAGCAGAAGATGGGCGCACCGAAGGACGCAGGCCAGGCGATCCTCGCGGCGGTGTTCGCCTACGGCCCGGGCGGCAAGCGCTTCAAGCCCTACACGGGGCCGATCCCCTTCGGCAGCGGCCCGATCGCCGGGCGCGAGGAGGCGCTGGCCGCATTCGGCCTGCCGGAGACGACCGAAGAGGACGACGATGTCGTCGAGTGGGACCAGTGGACCCGGGACGGGCTGCAGGTGCGCGCCACCTACAACGACGATGGTTCGCTGTGGAACCTCTCTTACTCGGTGCCCTTCAAATGACTGCCTGCGCGACGTGATGATCGACACCCCGGCGCACGCCTTCGACGCCGGCAGCCATCTGCTGGGCCACGCCTGGGAGAGCGAGCGGGTGCAGGCGCTGGTCGACGGCTGGGAACAACGCGAATGGATCGACCCTGAGGCACTGAAGCAGGCGCGGGCGGACCACCGCCTGTCGCTCATCAACCGCGCGCAGGGGATCTACCTGTTCTTCACCGATGCGGACAGCTATGCGGCGCGCTACGGCAAGCCGTTTAGCCAGGGCAGCCTCGTGCTGAGCCGGGTTTCGCTGCTGCTGCACGTCGGTTCGCCATGGACGCCGTATGCCGGAACCCTGCCGCTCGGGCTGCACGCGGACGACCGGGCCGGCGACGTATTGCAGCGACTCGGGCCGGCCGCGGACCTGTGGCGTGCCGGCGCGGAGGTCTCGAAGGCGCGCTGGTCGTCGCCCGAGGCCGAGATCGACGTGGGCTTCGAGCGCGGCACGGGCCGGCTCAGGCTCGTGACGATGGCACGGCCCGCGGTGGCGCCGCCGGTGTCCGCCGTCGCCGTGCCCTCGCCCGAACAGCTCGCCAGCCACTTCGGCCACCCGCTCGAACAACTGGCGGCGGATGCCGCCTTCGCGCCCTTTGCGCTGGGCAGCAAGGCGCGCGAGATCGCCGCGTACGGCGAGGCCGACTGTTCACGCGAGCTCGGCATCGAGCTCTACTTCAAGCACGGCGCCGAGATGGCCGATGCCGCGCCCTGCCTGAGCGGCGTGCGCTACCGTGCCGACCTCGATTTCCAAAGCAGCGGCTACACAGGTCCGCTGCCGTGGGGCCTGCGCATGAGCGACACGATGGATGTCGCGATGGCGAAGGCAGCATCGCGCCCGTTGAAGGAGGCGCTGGACGGCGACGACGGCTATCAGCTCTGGCGTACCGCGCTCTGCGACGTGCATGTGCTCTACAGCTTTCTGGAAGACCGGATCTACCGCGTCACCTTGCTGGCGCACGGATGCCATGACTAGAACCCCCGGGTCCGACGGCGAGAAGATCGCTCGTTTGCTGCAGCAGCTGCGCCTGCGCCGCATCGCTGCGGAGGCGCGGTTTTCCGACGACCTCATCGTCTGGCCGCCCAAGGGCGCCGCATCCGGCAGCGCCGAGCTGGCGGCGCTGGGCGCCATGCAGGGCGTGCCAGGCCGCGGTGCGCCCCGGATGGATCTCGTCAGGCAGCTCGACGGCGCGTCGGTGATGAAGGCCAACGCATCCGCCTTGCTCGCGCTGCGCCGGAACACGCCGGGCCTGCGGGTTGCGCCCGCCGCATGGGCCTACCTTCAATACACGCGGCCGCTCGGCGACGAACTGGACGCCAGTGCAATCCAGGTGGCGGCCGGCGCCAAGGTGCGGCGCTTCGAGTTGCGCCTTGCCGATCCGCAGGGCCATCCCGTGCCGGGCGTCCGGGTCAAGGCGCTCGTCGACTGGGACGGCGCGCACGTGCCTGGGGTGACCGACGCCCGCGGCATCGCCGCGCTCGGAATCCCGGTGCTCTATCCGCGCGTGGAAATGATCCTGGTCGAGCCGGAGCACACGCACTGGTCGGTCTTCGTGAAGGGATTCGACCGCGTCGCGGCACCGAAGCGCCTCGAGGTCCGTGCCATGCCGCTGGTGCCCGATGCGTTCCGGCTGCTGTCGCACTACGCGCCCTGGGCTCCGAAGGCGGGCGCCGGCGTCACCGTCGGCGTGATCGACAGCGGCGTCGGGCCGCATGCCGACATCGCCGTGGCGGGGGGCGGCTGCTTCGTCACCGGCGAAGACGCGGCAGACTTCCTCGACAACGGCATCGGGCATGGCACGCACGTCGCGGGCATCATCGCGGGCAGGATGGCCGCGGGAACCGGCATCCATGGCCTGGCGCCGGCCTGCCGGCTGCTGGCCTACCGCGTGTGCGCGAGGACCGGCGACCGCGGGCGCGCGAAATCGAGCGACATCGCCAGCGCGCTCGAACGCGCGATCAGCGACGGCTGCCACATCGTCAACATCAGCATGGGCAGCCTCGAGCCCATGCCGGAAATGCCCGACATTCTCGACAAGGCGCGCAACGCCGGCATGGCCGTGTTCGCGGCCACCGGCAACGACGGGCAATCGCTGCTGCGCTATCCGGCCCGGTACAGCCACACCCTGGGTGTCGGCGCGCTCGGCCGCGACGCGACCTTCCCGGCGGATTGCCCCGAGAGCTTCCAGGAGAGCGAGATCCGCCGCAAGAAGGAGTTCGTCGCGGAGTTTTCGAACCACGGGGTGTCGACCGATTTCATCGGCCCCGGCGTCGCCGTGCTGTCGGCGTTTCCCGGCGACCGGTACGCGATGATGTCGGGCACCTCGATGGCCACGCCGTTCACTTCGGGCATGGCGGCCCGTCTGTTGTCAGGGGATCCGAAGCTGCTTAACATGCCCCCGGGTTCTGAAAAGGCCGACGCCATCGTCCAGATGCTGTCGCAGGGCGCCCGCAAGGTGGGCTGGCCCGCCGAGTACGAAGGGTTCGGAGTTCTGAAGTGACAAGCGTGGTATTGACCTACATGGGCAGTCCAGACCGGCAATCGTCCGCCGAGGCGCGCCTGCGGCGCTGCGTGCCCGGCGCGGTCCTGACGCCCAAGACGGGCACCCTGGTCGAGGCCCAGGTCGACGATGCGCAACTGGCCGCACTCGAACGCAACCCCGAATGGGCCGTGTCCCGAGCGGCCTTTGCGGAAATCCGCAAACCTGTCTTCAATCTGAAAAACGCACGCGCCAAGCTCGGCAAGTAGCCGAGAGGCGCCCCCGGCCGATGGCGGCCACGGGTTTTTCGGAGAGAAGTTCCATGTCCGATGCAGACATCCAGGTCGTGAGCAGCTCCTGGGCGGGAATCCAGCGCGTGGCGACCACGCCCAAGCCGCTGGAATTCTTCAGGGGCCGGCGCGGCTACGCGCCCGATTTCCTTGGCAGCGACGCCAGTGTGGACCTGCCGTCGATCAACGATGTGATCGCGCTGGACGACATCGCAGCGCTCGAAGACGGCTCCATCGAGCTCAAGTACCAGCACTTCAGCACGGTGCAGTGCATCTCGCGGCGCATGCCGCTCTATTCCGCCTGCAATGTCGATGGCGCCACATCGAAGAACGTGCCGCGCCACGACACCTGGAACTACGACGGCCGCATCCGCAAGGACTACCAGATGCTGCGCGAGGCGTATGGGCCCGGACAGGACGGGAAGTTCTCCCGCGGCCACATGACGCGCCGGCAGGACCCGAACTGGGGCTCGCTCGCGACGGCGCAGCGCGCCAACATCGACACCTTCTTCGCGACCAATGCGTGCCCGCAGTGGCAGCCCTTCAATGAAGGGCTGTGGGGCGACCTGGAGGACTACATCCTCGGCAATGCCAAGGGCGACGACAAGCGCATCAGCGTCTTCACCGGGCCCGTGCTCCGACCGGACGATCCCGAGCGCTTCGGCATCCGGATCCCGCGCGATTTCTGGAAGGTGGTTGCCTTCCTCAGCGAGGCCACGGGCGAACTGACCGCCATCGCCTACGTGATGACCCAGGGCACCTACCTCGATGCGGGCGTCGCGCGCGACCTGGAGGACTTCGGCACCTCGCAGCGACCGCTTGCGTTCATCGAGGCGGAGATCGGGCTCCGGTTCGACAGCCTCCAGGGCCGCGACGTGCTCGACGGCGCTGACATCGCCTTCGTGCAGCCGATCCGGCGCTTCACCGACACCCGGCTCGCGGGCTGAGCTGCGCCGGCAGACGCCTGCGTGCCAACTCTGCAGTTGCCTGCGAGCGTGGGGCATCGCCTACAGCCCTTTGCGAATTCGCCCGGGTCCGCGCACCCGGGTGCTCCCGAGACTCGGGCTCTTCGTCAACCTTCAGGAGCCCGGCATGGCCACACTCAGTTCGAACACTTCCACCTCGCACGTGCAAGCCACGGGCTTCAATGCGCTCGACTGGATCGCATGGGCGCTCGTCGTCATCGGTGCGATCAACTGGGGCCTCGTGGGCGCATTCGGGTTCGACCTGGTCGCGGCCCTGCTTGGTGAGATGACGATGGCGAGCCGCATCGTCTATGTCCTCGTGGGCCTCTCGGGGCTCTATTGCATCAGCATTCCGTTTCGCAAGCGCGGCGTGCATTGAGTGGGCAGCGCAGCACCTGGCGAAACGGCCCGGCCGGGCCGGGTGTCAAAAGACGCACTGGAACGAAGCTGCCAGGTTGACGTCGCCCGTGCCCTTGTATTGCGGCCACTTCGGGTAGTCGCACAGCGGCCGGGTGCGCCCGGGCACGCCCGCGGTGTCGGTCGTGACCTGCGCGCTCGGCGCGCTGCCCTGCTCGGCCCAGGCCTCGAGCGCGGTCAGCGAGTCCCAGGTCGCGTTGAACACGCTGCTGATGGCATGGCCCAGGCCGGCCACTTCGTAGTAGCGCACGAAGGTATCGACCTCGGCCGGCCCCATCTGCGACTGCAGCCGCTGGTAGTACTGCTCGGTGGCGCGGGCGCTGACCAGCACGTCGGCGAGGCCGTGCGCGAGCAGCAGCTTGCCGCCGCGCGCCTTGAATGCCGAGATGTCGGTGCTCGCGTCGAGCTGCGTGCTCAGCGCGCTGATGCGGCTGGCCCACGGCCCCGGGTCTTCCGGATCGAGCGAGAGCGAATCGAAGCTCGGATCGCGCGTGACGGAATACTTGATCCACTGGTCGGTCAGCACGCTGATGTAGGGCGCGGTCGCGGGCATCGGGTTCGCGGGCTGCGTGGTGCCGAAGGCCAGGAAGGTCACGACCGGCTCGAGCGGCGAGGTCCAGGTGGTGATGCCGGGATCGGCGCCCCAGATGTTGTAGCCCGGGTACTGGGTCTCGCCGCTCGCTAGCGGAAAGCGGAACTGGGTCGCGGTGTCGATGCTCTTCATCGCGGCGATCTGCGCATCGGACAGGCAGCTGTCGCCGAGCTCGGCGCCGCCCGCGCAGCGCAGGGGCGCGCCCTTGACCATGGCGGTGGCCGGATCGAAGCGCGCATTGCACAGCGTCTGGTGGCTGATGAGCCCGTCGGCCACGCCGTCGAGCGCGTCGCAGGCTTCCATCGCGGCGTTGTAGAGCAGTTCGCGCTTGGCCGAATTCGGGTATGCGCCGGGCTGCGCGAGCGCGCGGCTCATGCGGTGGCCGCCGAGCAGCGCGGCGGCATCGTTCCAAGCCGGGTACCAGGCGATGGCGCCGTCCCAGTCGGCGGGCCAGCGCTGGACTGCGGTGACCGCCTCGCGCCCGCCCGTCGAGCCGCCCGCGAAGTAGGCCTTGCGCGGGCGCTCGGCGTAGCGCGCCTCGACGATCGCGAGAGCGGTGTCGTGCGTCTTCTTGAGCGCATCGCCGCCGAAGTTGCGCACGGCCTCATCGTTGAGGCCGAAGCGGCCGTCCTGCGAGCCGAGCGCATTGGCCTGGTGACCCGAGTCGCTCGCGAAGGTGGCATAGCCGCGGCCCAGCGGCGTGGGCCGGTCGACAGGGCCGTTGGACACGTTGCCCTTGACGTTGGGAATACTGCCGTTGAAGCCGCCGCCGCCGAGCATCATGACCTTCTGGTTCCAGGCCGTGGGCAGCGCGACCGCAAAGCGGATGTCGGGCGCGGTGGCATCGATCGGCGCGATCTTGCCCGCGACCTCGCAGTGTTCGGGCACGGCCGCTGCGCCGGTGCCGCTGGCGGCGACCGTCTTTGCGGCCGTGACGGTGGCGCCCATGGTGGGCAGGCCGATCGCCGATGCGGGCACGGCCATGCCGACCAATTGCTCGCAGGTGAGCGCAGCGCTGGGTGGTGGGGGCGCGGGCGGTGGTGGGGCAGGCTGTCCGGCCGAAGGCGGGGGCAGGAACGGAAAGCCGCTGCCGCCGCCACTCCCGCCGCCGCAAGCGACGAGCGTGGCGCTCACGGCGAGGCAGGCAGCGACGGTCAGGGCGAAATCTCGATGGCTGGATGTCATAGGTCTCCGATGTCGTTCGTTGTGGATGCGTGCGTCCCCAAGGGACTGCCGCAGTCTCCCGCGCCGCCCGGCGCTTGCCAATGTGCGGGCCCGACATTGCATCGGGCCGCCGTGTGTGTGCGCAGGATGCCGCGTAAACCCTGATTAGTGCGGCAGCGGCACCGCGAAGCCAGCCTTGGCCAGCTCGTGCTGGTACTGCTCGAAGCCGGTGCCGGGCACGCGCTCGCCGCGGCGCTCGCAGACTTCGTTCATGCGCGCGACGACCTGCTCGGCCACGCCGGTGGAGCCGTCGACGAAGATGCCTTCGGTCATGGTGACGTGCGCGCTCTCGAAGCTGCCGGCGCCCGCGAGCAGGATGGTTCGCGTGGGCGCGTCGTCGCCCACCAGCGCCACCAGCGCGGGGCTCACATAGGCCGGCTGCAGCCGCGCCAGCGCTTCGGGCGGCAGCACGCCCTCGGTCATGGCGGTGGCGGCGGTGGGCGCGAGACAGTTCACGTGCACGCCGTGGCGCGCGCCCTCGAGCGCGAGCGTCTGCATGAGCCCGACGAGCGCCATCTTGGCCGCGCTGTAGTTCGACTGGCCGAAGTTGCCGTACAGGCCCGAGGACGAGGTCGTCATCACGATGCGGCCATGGCGTTGCGCGCGCATGGTTTCCCACACGGCCTTGGTGCAGTGCACGCTGCCCATCAGGTGCACGTCCATCACCAGCCGGAAATCGTCGAGCGACATCTTCGAGAAGCTGCGGTCGCGCAGCACGCCCGCGTTGTTGACGAGGATGTCGATGCGGCCCCATGCCTCGACGGTGCGCGCGGCCATGGCTTGCATGGCGGCGAAGTCGGTCACGTCGCCGCCGTCGGCCGTGGCGGCGCCGCCGGCGCGTGCGATCTCTTCGACCACGGCCTGCGCAGGCGAGCCCGGGTGGACGCCCGCGACGTCGTTGACCACGACGCGCGCGCCGTGCTGCGCGAGTGCGAGCGCATGCGCGCGGCCCAGGCCGCTGCCGGCCCCGGTGACGATGGCCACGCGGCCGTCCAATAGCTTCTTCATGGATGCTCCTGATCGAGGGGAATGGAAATGAGCCGTCGTCAGAACGCGACCGCGTCGCGCCCCTTGAGGCCGAGCATGGCGCGCGCCTCGTCGGGCGTCGCGATCTCGAGCGAGAGTTCCTCGAGGATGCGGCGGATCTTGCGCACCTGCTCGGCGCACGACCGCGCGAGCTGGCCCTTGGCGATGTAGAGGCTGTCCTCGAGGCCCACGCGCACGTTGCCGCCCATCACCGCGCCCATCGTCAGGAGCGGCATCTGGTGGCGGCCCGCGCCGAGGATCGAGAAGCGGTAGCCGTCGCGGCCGAACAGCCGGTCGGCGGTGCTGCGCATCGTCACCAGGTTCTCTGGGTCGGGGCCGAGCCCGCCGAGGATGCCGTAGATGCTCTGGATGAAGAGCGGCCCCTTGACCAGCCCCTCGTCGACGAAGTGCGCGAGGTTGTAGAGATGGCCCACGTCGTAGCACTCGAACTCGAAGCGGGTGCCGCACTCGTCGCCGAGCACGCGCAGGATGTGCTTGATGTCGCGGAAGGTGTTGCGGAAGATCAGGTCTTCCATGCCCTCGACGTAGGGCTGCTCCCAGTCGTGCTTCCAGGCCGCGACGCGCCGCGCCGCCGGATGGATCGAGAAGTTCATCGACCCCATGTTGAGCGAGCACATCTCGGGCCTGGCCTGAAGCGGGTAGGCCAGGCGCTCCTCGAGCGTCATGCGGGTGCTGCCGCCGGTGGTGATGTTGATCACCGCGTCGGTCGCGGCCTTGATGCGCGGCACGAACTGGTCGAACACCTTCGGGTCGGCCGACGGGCGCCCGTCCCGCGGGTCGCGCGCATGCAGGTGCAGGATCGCAGCGCCTGCCTCGGCGGCTTCGATCGACTGCGCGGCGATCTGGTCGGGCGTGAGCGCCAGGTGCTCGGACATGGTCGGCGTGTGGACCGAGCCCGTGACCGCGCAGGAGATGATGACCTTGTCTTGGGTTCTTGCCATGGGGTGTTGTCGATGAATCTGAGGGAGCGAAGAAGCGGCGTGCGGGCTTCAGACCGCGAGCCAGTCGGCCACGAGCTGCCGGTCCGAGGTCAGCGCCTCGGGCGTGCCCTCGAAGACGATGCGGCCGTGGCCCATGACGCACACGCGCGTCGAGACCTTGAGCGCGATGGCGAGCTTCTGCTCGACCAGCACCACCGACAGGCCCTTGCGGTGCATGTCGGCGATGCACTCGCCCACCTGCGCCACGATCTTGGGCGCGAGACCCTCGGTGGGCTCGTCGATCAGCATCAGCTGCGGATTGCCGAGCAGCGAGCGGCAGATGGTGAGCATCTGCTGCTCGCCGCCCGACATGCTGCCGGCCTTGATGTTGCGCCGTTCCTTGAGCCGCGGGAAGTAGTCGAACATCTGCGTGATGCTCCAGCGGTGCGCCCCGGCCGTGGGCGGCTGCTCGCCCATGCGCAGGTTCTCGTCGACCGTGAGGTTCGCGAACACCTCGCGCTCCTCGGGCACGTAGCCGATGCCCGCGCGGCAGACCGCGTAGGGCCGCGCGCCGGCGAGCTCGCGGCCCGCGAGCCGGACGCTGCCGGACGTTGGCGCGGCCAGGCCCATGATGGCCTTCAGCGTGGTGGAGCGCCCGGTGCCGTTGCGGCCCAGCAGGCTGATCACCTCGTTGCGCGCGACGTGCAGGTCGACACCGTTCAGCACGTGGCTCTTGCCGTAGTGGACGTGCAGGTCGCGCACCGCGAGCAGCGCGTCGGGGACAGGCGCGGAAGGCGTGCTCATGCCGCCACCTCCTCGCCGAGATACGCTTCCTTCACGCGCGCGTCGGCGCGGATCTCGGCCGGCGTACCCGTCGCGATCACCTGGCCGTACACCAGCACGCTGATGCGGTCGGCGAGCGCGAACACCACGTCCATGTCGTGCTCCACGATCATCAGCGCGCGGCCCTTCGTCACCTCGCGGATCAGCTCGGCCGTGTAGTGCGTCTCTTCGCTCGACATGCCGGCCATCGGCTCGTCGAGCAGCACCACCTTGGGGTCGGAGGCCAGCGTCATCGCGATCTCGAGCGAGCGCTGCTCGGAGTAGGCCATCTCGCCCGCGGTCGTCGCGGCGCGGGCAGTGAGCCGCACTAGTTCGAGCAGGCGCTCGGTCTCGGAACGGATCGCGAGGTGGGCGTCGATGAACTGCCAGAAGACGTACTGCAGCCCGTGGCGGCGCATGACCGCGAGGCGGATGTTCTCGTACACGCTGAGCTTCGGAAAGATGTTGGTGATCTGGAACGAGCGCGCAATGCCGAGCCGGTTGATCGCCTGCGGCGTGCGCCCGCCGATCTGCTGGCCGTCGAACACGATCTCGCCGGCGGTCGGCGCGAGGTGGCCCGAGACCAGGTGGAACAGCGTCGACTTTCCCGCGCCGTTGGGGCCGATCAGCGCATGCCGCTCGGCAGGCCACAGGTCAAGGTTGACGCCGCGCATGATCTCGGTCGGGCCGAAGGACTTGCGCAGGTTGCGGATGCTGAGAATCGCGTCGTCGCTCATGCGAGGCCCCCGGTTTGCGCGCCCAGGGCTTGGGACGGCGCCGCGGCGGACTCCGCTTGCGCCAGCGCCCGGAAGCGCAGCCGGGCCATCTGCGCGAGCAGCGCGCCGACGGCGGCCAGGCCGAGCGGCACGGCCCAGGTCGCGGCCGAAGCCGGTGCCCAGGCGCGGCCCAGGTACTGGATCGGCGGCCAACCCTGGCCGGGGTTCAGGTTGGCGAGCGCACGGTAGTCCTGCGAGAACGCGCGCTGCAGCATCTCGATCGAGAAGGTGGCGCCCGCGGCCACCAGCAGCGCCGCGCCGAGCGACAGCAGCGCGAACGGCAGCAGCCGGCCCCATCCGAAGCGCTGGCGCAGGTGTGCGGTGTTGCCGACCAGGCCCGCCAAACCCGAAGGCATGAACAGCATCACCCCCACGAAAAGGATGCCCTGGTAGAGCAGCCACGAGCGCGTGAGGTCCGACACCGCATAGCCGAAGAAGGTCATGAGCGCCGCGCCGAAGGCCGGGCCCAGGAACACCTTGACCCCGCCGATGTAGGTATTGAGCACCACCGCGGCCGACAGCGCGGGGTCGAACACCACGTAGTTCGCCGATTCGTTGGACAGCACCTGCAGGCCGCCGGCGATGCCCGAGAACATCGCCGAGATCGCGAACACCCCGGTGCCCAGGCCGTGCACGTTGTAGCCGAGGAAGCGCAGCCGGTGGCTGTTCTCGCGCAGCCCGTAGGTGAGCCGGCCGAGCGGCGTGCGCGTGTAGAGGTAGAGCAGCGCGAGCGACAGCAGCACCCAGCCGAGCGTCAGGTAGTAGACCTGCGTCGTCGAGCCGAAGTCCAGGCCCCAGGCCGGCATGCGCATGGTCGACATGCCGGCCTCGCCGCCGAACAGCCCCTTGAGGTGCGGCGCGAGCGAATGCACCAACTCGGCGATGGCGAGCGTAATCATCGCGAAGTAGGTGCCGCTGCGCTGGGTGGCGAACCAGCCGGCCACGGTGCCGAAGGCGAGCCCGCAGACCGCGCCGGCCAGAGGCATCAGTGGGGTCGGCAGCAGCCCGGCGCCGCCGATCCCGTTCATCGCGTGCACCGTGCCGAACGCGCCGACCCCGAAATAGGCCGCGTGGCCGAACGACAGCATGCCGGCCTGTCCGCACAGCAGGTTGTAGGCGCTCGCGAACAGCGCGGCGATCAGCATCTGCACGGCTGCGTTGAGCAGTCCCTGCGAGAGCAGGAATGGCAGGGCGGCCAGCAGCGCGACACCGGCCGCGACGAGGGCGAAGGCGGTCTTCATCGCATCAGCCCTTCTCGCCCATGAGCCCGCTCGGGCGGACCAGCAGGATCAGCAGCATTAGCGCGAACGGAATCGTGGCCGACAGACTCGAGAGCTTGAGCGTCATCAGCCCGCCGACGCCCCGCGCCCAGTCGCCCGCGCCCGCGCCCGACAGCGCGAACAGGTCGGCCAGGCTGTAGTCCACGCCCACGGCCAGCGAGGTGACCACCCCGATCAGCAGCGACGCCAGCATGGCGCCGCCGAGCGAGCCCAGGCCGCCGACCACCACCACCACGAACACCATCACGCCGAGTTCGAGCGCCATGTTGGGGTTGGTAGTGTAGAAGGCGCCGGCCACCGCGCCCGCCAGGCCGGCGAGCCCGGCGCCCACGGCGAACACGCCCATGAAGACCAGCGGCACGTTGTGGCCCAGCGCCTCGGCCATGCGCGGCTTGTGGATCGCCGAGCGCACCACGATGCCGACGCGCGTGCGCGTCAGCAGCAGGTAGATCGCGGCGAACATCGCGATGGCCACGCCGCCCATCAGCAGCCGGTAGGCCGGGTACTGCGCGCCCCCGATGCTGAAGGCCGGCACGTCGAGCGCAGCCGGGATGCGGTAGTCGACCGGGAAGTTGCCGAAGAAAAGCTTGATCGTCTCGGCAATGATGAACGACAGGCCGAAGGTCAGCAGCAGCTCGTGCGCGTGGCCGTGGTGGTGCACGCGGCGCAGAAAGAAGCGCTCGACCACCACGCCGATCAGGCCGACCAGGATCGGCGAGGCGACCACCGCGGCCCAGAAGCCGATGGTGCCCTGCAGCGTGTACGCGAAGTAGGCGCCGAGCATGTAGAACGATGCATGCGCGAAGTTCAGCACGCCCATCATCCCGAAGATGAGCGTGAGGCCGGCGGACACCATGAACAGCAGCAGCCCGTAGACCACGCCGTTCATGAGGGAGACGATGAGCTGGTCCATGGGCCTCAGGCGGGACGCTTCATCGCGCAGCTGGACTGTGCGGGCGTCGAGGCTTCCTCGGCCGTGAAGCGCTTGACCGGCTTGAAGCCCATATCGGTGCCGTCCACCTTGAAGCGCGCGTCCTTGGCCACGGTCGACACCACGATCGGCAGCAGTGTCTGGTGGTCGGCGGCGCGCATGCGCATCTCGCCCATCGGGGTCATGACCTTCGCCGTCTCGATCGCGCGCGCCAGCGCATTCACATTCAGCGCGCCGTTCTCGGGTTTTGTGCGCTTGAGCGCGTCGGCCACCATGGCCATGCCGAACACGGTCTGCGGCTCGACGAAGGCGGGCGCATGGCCGGTCTTGGCCTTGTAGTCGGCAACGAAGCGCTCACCCTCGGCGCCGCCGGCCTCGGCATTGAAGGTGTGCGCGACGAAATGGCCCGCCGCGAGTTCGCCCGCGTTGGCGATGTTGCCCGGCTGGTCGAGGAAGACGGTGCCGAAGCGCACCTTCAGGCCCGCCGACTTCGAGGCCTTCATCAGCAGCAGCAGGTCGTTGGACCAGTTGCCGGTGATGACCGAGTCGGCCTTCGAGCCGCTGATCTTGGCGACATAGGGCGCGAAGTCCTGCACCTTGTTGACGTCGTGCAGTGTCTTCTCGACCACCTGGTAACCGCCGGCCGCCGCGTTGTCGACGATGGCGCGCTCCATGTCCTGGCCCCAGGAATAGTTCTGGTTGATCGAGTACACGCGGGTGCCGAGCGCGTTGGCCTGCTTCATCGCTGCGACCAGCGCCTTGGTGCGGATCTGCGCGTCGCCGCTGAAGCGGAAGTGGTGGAAGTTGCACTTCTCGCCGGTGAGCTCGAGCGCCTCGGCACCGACGTTGATGTAGATGATCTCCTTGCCCGGATTGCGCAGGTTGTGCTTGCGCACGTCCTCGGTGATCTGCCCGCCGATGGCCGACGAGGCGCCCTGCACGATCAGGTGCACGCCGTCGGCGGCCGCGGCCTTGAGCTTGTCGGCGGCGCCCGCGGGGCCGCCCTGGTTGTCGTACTCGAGCAGCTGCACCGGCTCGCCGTTCCAGCCACCGGCCGCATTGATCTGGTCGATGGCGAAGCGCACGGCCGTGCGGTAGGCCTGGCCCGACGAGGCCTGCGGGCCTGACAGCGTTTCGAGCACGCCGACCTTGACGGGCGCGGCCGATGCGGCGCCGAAGGCGAAGAAGCCGAGCGCGCAGGCGACGCCGGACTTGAGGGTTGCTTTGAGTTTGTGCATTGATGTCTCCATGCTTGTTGGTAAGTGAAGGAAGGCGGGGCTCAGAGGTACTCCATGTTCCCGTCGACGCTGATGGCCTGGCCGCTGAGGTTGCGTGCCGCGGGCGAGCAGAGGAAGAGCGCCATCGCGGCCACGTCGTCGGCCGTGACCATGCGGCGCAGCGAGATCTTCTGCAGATACTCCGCTCGCATCGCCTCCACGGAGACGCCGGCGTTGGCGGCGCGCGCGCCTATCACGCTGTTCATGCGGTCGCCTTCGACGGTGCCCGGAAGGATCGCGTTGACCCGCACCCCGTGGGGCCCGAGCTCGATCGCGAGCGACTTCATGAGACCGACGATGGCCCACTTGGTGGCTGCATACGGCGTGCGGAATGCATAGCCGAGCCGGCCCGCGACCGAGCTCATCGCGATCAGGCTCGGGTTCACCGTGGAGCGCTTGAGCAGCGGTACGGCCCGGTTCGAGAAGTAGAACTGGCTGTTCAGGTTGACCGCGACCGTGCGCTCCCAGTCGCCGCGCTGCAGTTCGTGGATCGGACCTGTGGGCCCCGCGATGCCGACGTTGTTGACCAGAACGTCGAGCCCGCCGAGCGCACCCTGCACGTCGTCGAAGACGCGGTCGACGTCGCCGGCTACCGAGGCATCGGCCACGCTCGCGGTGATCTCGGGTGCCTCGCGCGCGAGCCGGTCGAGCGCCGAGCGGTCGATGTCGCAGACGTGCACGCGCGCCCCCGTCTCGCGAAAGGCCAGGGCCACGGCCGCGCCGAGGCCCGATGCGCCAGCGCTGACCAGCACGCGCAGGCCGGGCGGCGGGCGCAGTGAATCGATGATGCTCATGGTTCCTGGGGTGTCTGTCCGATGCCCTGCAGTGTCGGAAAACGCAGCGCGCGCGCCTATGTGCGGCGCGCACACTGCCGGCCACGTCGCGATGTGATCACCCGCCTGGGGCTCGGACCCATGGGCATGGCGGCGCGCTTCTGCTAGCCTTCGCGGCCCTATGTCACTCCCCCCTTCCGAACGGCCGCGCAGCGTGGCGCCGAGCCCTGCCGCTGCATCGCTGGCGGCCGACGAGATCGCCGCCGAGCTCGTCAGCCTGCTGCACCGGAATGCGCCGGCCGAGGAGTTCGCGGCGCGGCTCGCACGCGTCGAGGCGCTGCCCGACGCGCTGCAGCGCAAGACCGGCCTGGTGGAACTGGTGCGCATGGCGATGGCGCTGCGCAACCGGCTCGAGGTGCACGAGCACCGCGAACGCGGCATGCTCGCGGTCATCGAGTCGGCGCAGGACCTGTCGAGCCGCCTCGACCTCGCGGGACTGCTCAAGGCGATCGTCGTGCGCGCGCGCAACCTCATGGGGTCGCACCTGTGCTGGCTCACGATCTACGACAACGACAGCGGCGAATTCCAGGTGGTGGTGGCCGACGGCGCGATCTCGCAGCGCACCGGCCGGATGACCGCGGGCCGGAGCCTCGGCGTCGCGGGCGTGGTGATGTCCACGCGGCTGCCGTTCTTCACGCCCGACTACCTGCACGACAACCGCTTCGTGCACGACCCGAAGCTCGACGACACCTTCCGCGACGAGGGCGTGGCCGCGCTCGTGGGCGCGCCGCTGATCTGCGACGACAACGTGATCGGGCTGCTCTTCGTGGCCGACCGCTACCACCGCACGCACACCGCGCTCAACGTGTCGATCCTGTGCACGCTCGCCACGCATGCGGCGGTCGCGATCAACAATGCCAAGGCCTTCGCCGCGTCGAAGGAAGCGCTCGAGAAGGCCGACCTCGCGCGCAGCGAGCTGGAGCGGCATGTGCGCGACGTGCAGGGCGCCGCCGAGGCGCACGAGCAGCTGACCTCGCTGCTGGCGCAGGGCGCGTCGCTCGGTGCGTTGTGCCAGTCGGTCGCGCAGCTGCTCGACGGCAGCGTGCTGGTACTCGACGAGGCCTTCCAGGTCATCGGCCGCGGGCGTGCGGCCGGTTATGCGGGCCGTGCAGCCGACGACTACGCGCCGCACGATGCGCACAGCGCGGCGCTTGCGAAGGCGCTGCGCGAGAGCCGCCGCGCGGGCCGCTCGGCCGTGGCATTTTCAGCAGGCGGCGAGCTGTGCCGCGTGATCGCGGTGCTCGGCGGCGACGACGTGCTGGGCGCCGTGCTGCTGTTCCGGCACGAGGACCTGCGCGAGGTGTCGCTGCGGACCTTCGAGCGCAGCTCGAGCGTCATCGGCATCGTGCTGCTCTCGCAGGAACGCGTCGAGGCTGGCAAGAGCCGAGAGGTATCGGCGCTGCTGCGCACGCTGGTCTCGCCGCGGCAGGACGAGCCGGCCGTGACGCGCGACCGCGCCGAACGCTTCGACCTCGATTTGTCCCAGCCGGTGTCGCTGTTGCTCGTGGAGATGGCCGAACCGCGGCCGGGCTTCTGGGCCCGCCGCCTGCGTGCGGGCACGCAGCGCTTCGCGCATGTGCTCGACGAGGTCGACGGCGTGCTGGCGCTCGTGTGCGGTGCGACGCGGGCGCAGGACGTGCTCGCCGAAGTCGCTGCGTTCGCGCGCGGCGAGCTCGGCGACGCCTACCGCGGCGTGCTCTCGCGGCCGGTGCGGTCGCCGGCCGAGCTGCCCGCGCTCTACGCGGCGCTGCGGCGCGCTCTGGCGGTGCTCGGGCGCCTCGGCATGCGCGGCAGCATCGTCGGGCAGAACGAGATGGCGCTCTACTCTGTGCTGTTCGAGACGCACGACCAGGCGAGCCTCAGTGCCTTTCTCGATGCGACCATCGGTGCGGTGATGACGCACGACCGCAAGCGCGGCTCGGAGCTGACTGCGACGCTGCTGGCCTACTTCGATTGCAACCAGAACGCCAAGTCCACCGCGGCGCGCATGGCCATCCACGTCAACACCGTGCGCCAGCGGCTCGCGACGATCGAGGAGCTGTTGGGGCACTGGGGCAGCGCGAGCCGCGCGCTCGAGATCCACATGGCGCTGCGGCTGTGGAGCATCGGGACCTCCGGCGAGGCCTGAAACCGCCGGTCGCGGCTTTTCGCTAAAGTCGGGCGGGGAACCGGATGGCGCGGACACGGGGTCTGCGGCCGCCGGAGTGACGGGACGAGGAGAGCAGCGTGAGGCAGTGGCGTCTGGCGGGAAGTCTGGCAAGGCTGGTGGGTCTTGCGAGTCTGGCAACGGGTTGCGGCCTGGCCGCGGCCGAGCCGGCATGGTTCACCGTCGCGGGCGATCCGCTCGACCGGTCCGCCGACACGGTGCAGGTCGATCTGAGCGGTGTGAAGCAGGGCGCCGCACGCTCCGAGGGCGGCATCGAGCTCGCCGTGCGGGTGAACCGCTCGGCTCCGCGCTACAACTGGGACGGCATTCCCTATCGCTCCTACGAATCGCGCGTGGTGTTCGATTGCGGTGCGAAGAGCGCGGCTTACTTGCAGGCGCGCTACTACGCCGAGCCGCTGTGGCGGGGTGCTTCCCACCACGAAGCCGACTACGCGGAATCGCCGCGACCCATGCGTTTCGCCGGGATGTCGCCGAATCCGACGGCGCGCCTCGTGCGCGCGGCATGCCGCACGGGGCCTTGAAGGGGGCGGTTTCCGGGCATCGCGGGCGCGGGGTTCAGCGCCAGACGACGCGGCCATGCGCCCGGCGCCTACGCACCGGTCGAAGCGCGGCGCCAACCTGAGGGACCGGCCGGCGCCATGCCGTGCCTCTTTCTCTCTCTTGCCCAGGAGCCTCACCCATGACCCACCCCAAGGACGCAGGTCCGAAGCCACCCCTTCCCACGCCCGCGCAGCAGCCGCCGGGCCTCGAATCCGCCATGACGCCGGCGCCGGATTTCGGCGAGGACTCGTACGTCGGTTCGGGCAAGCTCGCGGGTAAGGCGGCACTCGTGACCGGCGGCGACAGCGGCATCGGCCGAGCGGTCGCGCTGGCCTTCGCCCGCGAAGGCGCCGACGTGGCGATCTCCTACCTGCCCGAGGAAGAGTCGGATGCGCAGGTCACTGTGCGCGTCGTGGAGGCCGCCGGCCGGCGCTGCCTGGCCCTGCCGGGCGACATCCGCGACGAGGCGCACTGCCGGCACCTGGTGCAGCAGACGGTCGAACGCCTTGGCGGGCTCGACGTGCTGGTCAACAACGCGGCCTTCCAGATGTCGCACGCATCCCTCGACGAGATATCGGCCGAGGAGTTCGAGCGCACCTTCCGCACCAACGTCTATGCGAACTTTTTCCTTTGCAAGGCCGCGGTGCCGCACATGAAACCCGGCAGCGCGATCATCAGCACCGCCTCGGTCAACGCCGACAAGCCGAACGCGACCCTCGTGGCCTACGCGGCGACCAAGGGCGCGATCCAGAACATGTCGGGCGGCATGGCCCAACTGCTGGCAGACAAGGGCATCCGGGTGAACTGCGTCGCGCCCGGTCCGTTCTGGACGCCGCTGATCCCCTCGACGATGCCGCCCGAGAAGGTGAAGGAATTCGGTTCGCAGACGCCGATGAAGCGGCCCGGCCAGCCGCGCGAGCTGCAGGCCGTCTATGTGCTGCTGGCGTCCGATGAGGGCAGCTACATCTCGGGCGCGACGATCCCGGTCACGGGCGGGGTGCCGTTCATCTGAAACGGGCCGCGTCGCGCAGGTCTCCGCTATTCCTACGGCGCACCACGCCGCAGGCCGACGCGGCGTGCCTGTGGCGCCCTTAGCCTGGAGCCATGAACCCGCAAGACACGACCACTCCCCAGACCGTCAACGCCGATGACAGCGCGGCCATCGAGGCGTTGGCGAAGAAGCTCGACGCCACGCCCGAGCAGGTGCAAGAGGCGATCGGCGTCGTCGGCACCAAGGCCTCCGACATCGAGCTGCACCTCAAGGGCTCGCGCAGCACCACCAACGCCGAGCGCACCGCCTCAAAGAGCTGAGGGCCGCCGCGCGTTGCGCCGGCGGCGCCCCGAGCGGACCGCGACGGCCAGCAGCACCAGTGTTGCGCCGGCGAGGCCGAGTGTCGTCGCCTTGGTCGCCGGCTTCGATGCGGCGCGGAAGCCGCCGTCGATCGCATGCCCGCGCGAGGCATCGAACAGGTTGCCGTCGCTCGGCGCCACGGGCTGCGCGCGCCGCTGCAGCGTTTGCGTGAGCCAGCGCATCGAGCGCGCCAGCAGGTCGGGCGCGAGCGCGTGCGCCAGGATGCCCAGGCGCGCCGGCGCGCCGATGTAGGTGCGCCGACGCGGCCGCGTGGCGCCGGCCAGTTCGACCAGCGCGTCGGCCACGCGGCGAGGATCGACCATCGGCGGCGGCGGCCCCACACTGCGGCCGGTGTAGTTGGCGCCATGCGCCATGCCGGGGCTGTCGACGAAGGTGGGGAACACCTCGCAGACATGCACCTGCGGCATGTCGCGCAGCTCGGCGCGCAGCGCTTCCGAGAACCCGCGCAGCCCGAACTTGCTGGCGCTGTACGCGGTGGCGCACGGCGCCGACACCCAGCCGCCGATCGAGATCATGTTGATGAGCGTGCCGCTGCGGCGCGCCCGGAAGTGCGGCACGATCGCGTGCGCGCCGTGGATGTGGCCGAGCAGGTTGGTCTCGATCACGCGCCGATGGGCGTCCATCGGCGTGTCCTCGAACCGGCCCACCGCGCCGACGCCTACGTTGTTGATCCACACGTCGACGCGGCCGAAGCGCAGGATCGCGGTGCGCGCGAGTTCCGCCACGGCCGTGGCATCGGTTACGTCGGTGGGCACCGCCACCGCGGGCGCGCCGAGCGCCACGCAGGCATCGGCCACGGACTGCAGCGCGCCCGATGCGCGCGCCGCGAGCACCAGCGAGGCGCCCTGGGCGGCGAACGCGAGCGCGGCCGCATGACCGATCCCGCTGGAGGCACCGGTAAGGACGATGGTCTTGCCGCGCAGCGGCGCGGCGGGATGGCGGGTGGGTTCGGCAGACGTGGGGTTATCGGCTGACATGGGCGAGGTCTCCTACAATGGCCGGCAAGGCTCGACGCCGGCCTGATCCGGCATGCTCGGCGCTGCGCCGGCGGCCGCTTGCACGCCGGCCGCCCGAGTGCGGGTCGGACAAGGGCGAAGGGCTACGCCGCGGGCGGCTGAAGCCGCGCCGCATCGTCTCGCCCGAGAAGTTCTAGCGTGGCCGGGTCCCGCACGTCCTCGTAGAAGCGCGAGAGCACATCGCGGAACACCGGCTCGCCGGGTGCGACCGCCTCGAACAGCGTCATGCACGAACGCAGCTTCAGATCGTCGGGCGAACCGAAGACCGCGTGCGCGCTCCGGCCCTCGATGGCGAGCACCATCTGCGCGCACTGCCGCAGGCTCTGCGAGAGCAGCGGGTGCGCCCAGTAGGCGGCGGCCTCGTCCGCATCTTCGAGCCCGAAGAACCTGGCGGTGGCGCTGCGGCCGAGGGCGCGCAGTTGCGGAAAGACGAACCACATCCAATGGCTCTGTTTGCGCCCCGCGGCGAGCTCGGCGCAAACCTGCGCCCAGACGGGCGCCTGCGCCGCCACGAAGCGTTCGAGGTCCCAGGTGCCCGATGCCATGGCGCCAGCTTACAACCCCAGCTCCCGTTTGGCGATGATGTTGCGCTGGATCTCGTTGCTGCCGCCGTAGATCGACATCGCACGGCGCCAGAAGTAGTTGGGCGCCGCGCCATGCAGGCTCGCACCGAGGCCGTCGAGATCGCCGTCGCCGCGGGCCTCGGCCGCATCGAGCACCTGGCTCTCGGGGCCGGCCGCCTCGAAGACCAGCTCGGTGATGCGCTGGCCGATTTCGGTGCCGCGGATCTTGAGCGCCGATGCCAGACCCGCCCCGGGCGAGCTGCCGCTGCCCATGCTCGACAGCGCACGCAGCGTGGTCATCTCGAGCGCCTTCAGCTGTGCCTCGGTGGCCGACACCTTGGCGCGGAACACCGGGTCTTCGATGAGCGGCCGGCCGCGGTGCAGGGTGGCCGAAGCGATGCGGTGCAGCCGGCGCATCGCGAAGGTGGAGAAGCCGATGTTGGAGTTTTCGACGCGCTCGTGCTCGAGCAGGAACTTGGCGTACGTCCAGCCCTGGCCCTCCTCGCCGACGAGGTTGGCCTTGGGCACCTTCACGTCGGTGAGGAATACGGCGTTGAACGAATGCGTCCCTTCGAGCATGGGGATCGGCTGCACCACGATGCCCGGCGTCTTCATGTCGATCAGCAGGAACGAGATGCCGTGCTGCGCCTTCGCCTCGCGGCGGGTGCGCACCAGGCAGAACATCCAGTCGGCATAGTGCGCGTACGAGGTCCAGATCTTCTGGCCGTTGACGAGGTAGTGGTCGCCACGGTCCTCGGCGCGGGCGGCGAGCGAGGCGAGGTCCGAGCCCGAGGCCGGCTCCGAATAGCCCTGGCACCACCACACGGTGGAATCGCGGATGCCTGGCAGGTGCTGCGCCTTCTGCGCCTCGCTGCCGAAATTGAAGATCACCGGCCCGACCATGCGCGGGCCGAAGGGCTGGATCGTCGGGCAGTCGAGCTCGGCGCTGATGGTCTCGAAGATGTAGCGCTGCGTCGCGCTCCAGCCGGGGCCGCCCTGCGTCACGGGCCAGGTGTACGCATGCCAGCCGCGGCGCCCGAGGATCTGCTGCCAGCGCATGAAGTCCTCGCGCTGCAGGTGCAGGTCGTGCGCCACGCGGCGCGCGATGTCCTGCGGCAGGTTGTCCTTGATGAAGGCACGCACCTCGTCGGCGAAGGCGCGTTCCGCGGGGGTGAAGGCGAGGTCCATCGTGTGTCTCCTCTCAGTCCATGTTGATCGGGCGCAGGATGAAGTGCACACCGCCGACATGCACGCCCTGCGCATCGGCACGCAGTCCGCGCGCGCGGGCCGCGGCTCGGATCGCGTCGGGGTCGCGCGCGTCCACCACGATGCCGCGCAGGCCCTCGCCGCGGCCGTCGTCGGCGCGCACGAAATGCAGCGTCGCGTTGTCCACACCGACCTCCCATCCCGCCGCCTCGTCGGCGCTGCGCGTGGCGGGCCGCGCGAGGATGCGCCCCCAGCGTTCGGCAAGTGCGGCGGGGTCGTCGGACTGCAGCACCGCGCCCGAGATGCCGACCACGCGAGTGCGCTGCACCGCCTCGCGCCAGTGCGGCCCCGCCGGCCAGTAGGCGCCCTGCAGGTCGGTGCCGTTCAACGTGGTGTTGATCTCGAGCAGCGCACCGCCGGTGTCGCGCGGATGCAGCTGCATGCCCTCGTAGTCGCCGAGCGCGAGCGGCGCGGCGATGCGCACGCCGACCTCGGCCACGTGCGCCCGCCAGCGCGGCAGGGCGTCGCTGTCGAGAATGACCATGTAGCCGCCGTCGCCGCGGCGCCGCTCCAGGTAGCGCCCGGCCGTGGTGGCTTCGGCGAGCGGCGCCACCACCTCGACGAAGCTGCTGCCGAACGGCATGAGCGCGTTGTGCAGGCCGAACTGGCCGACCTCCGGGTCGCGATGGCACACGCGCACGTCGAACACCGCGCAAAGGTCTTCTTCGACGGCGGCCAGCTCGCGCGCCACCAGGCAGAGCTGGCGCAGGCGCAAGTAGCGTTCGGGTGGCGGTGCGGGCGGGGTGTTCGTCATCGAGGCTTGTCTCCTTTTTGCTCCGGATGCCCGGAATGCCATAGTTGTGAATATGATATAACAAATACAAAATCAACGGAGACAAGGCCACCCATGACATCGCTTGCCGGACTGCGCGTGCTCGACCTCTCGCGCTTCATCGCGGGACCTTACTGCGCCATGATGCTCGGCGACATGGGCGCCGAGGTGGTCAAGATCGAGCCGCCCGGCGAAGGCGAATATGCGCGCCGCGCGCTGCCGGCGGTGGAAGGCCAGAGCCTCTACAGCTTCGTGGTCAACCGCAACAAGAAGAGCCTCGCGATCGACCTGCGCCATGCCGACGGCCAGCGCGTGCTGCACGCGCTGGTGGCCGAAGCCGACGTGCTGGTCGAGAATTTCCGCCCCGGCACGATGGAGCGCATGGGCCTGGGTTGGGAGGCGGTGCACGCGCTCAACCCACGGCTCGTGATGGCGCGGATCTCGGGCTTCGGGCAGGACGGGCCGCTGGCGGACAAGCAGTGCTTCGACGGCGTGGCGCAGGCGATGAGCGGCCTCATGGACCTGACGGGTGCCGCCGACGGGCCGCCCACCATGCTCGGCTCGTTCATGTGCGACTACACCACCGGCATGTACGCGGCGCTCGGCATCCTGGCGGCGCTCAACGCGCGGCATGCCTCGGGCAAGGGCCAACTGGTGGACGTGTCGCTGCTCGAGAGCGCGGCCTCGATGCTCATGACCGCCATTCCGCAGCAGAAGCTCTTCGGCACCACGATGACGCGCGTGGGCAACCGCGACCGCTTCGTGGCGCCGTCGAACACCTTCGCCACCCGTGACGGCCGCTACGTGCTGATGGTCGGCGGCGACGACAACATGTTCCCGCGCGTGGTGCGGGCCATGAAGGCGCTCGCGCTGCTGGACGACCCGCGCTTTGCCTCGATGGCCTCGCGCCTCGAGCACCGCGGCGCGGTCGAAGGCCTGGTCGCCGAATGGATGCTGCAGCATGCGGCCGACGAGATCGTGGCGCGGCTCGAGGCCGAGGGCGTGCCGTGCGCCAAGGTCGCGACCATCGACGAGGTGGTCGACAACCCACAGCTGCGCCATCGCGGCGCGATCGCCGAGATTCCGTTCGGCGCCACCTCGGTGCCGGTGCAGGGCGTGACCATCCATCTCTCGGACACGCCGCTCGCCATTCGCAGCGCGATGCCTGCGGTGGGCGCGCATGGCGACGAGGTGCTGCGCGAATGGCTCGGCTGGGGCGAAGAGCGCGTGCGCGCGCTGCATGCCGGCGGCGCGCTCTGAGATCCATCACCGCAAACCACACTTCACTCAGGAGAAAAAACCCTTATGGCCACCACCCAGGAGCTCGTCGAGCATTTCGAGCACGGCGTGCTCACGCTCACGCTGAACCGGCCCGAGCGCCTCAATGCGCTGACCGTGCCGATGACCGAGGCGCTGCTGGCGGCGCTGCGCCGCGCGGCGGTCGACACCGAGGTGCGCGCCGTGGTGCTGACCGGCGCGGGCCGCGGGTTCTGCGCCGGTGGCGACGTGAAGGCGATGGCCGAGGACGACGCCACGCGCCACACGCTCGAATCGCGCACGCTGCAGCTGCGCGAGCACATGGAATGCGCGCGGCTGCTGCACGAGATGCCCAAGCCCACCCTCGCCGTGGTGCGCGGCGCGGCCGCGGGCGCGGGCCTGTCGCTCGCGCTCGCCTGCGACCTGCTGCTGGCGAGCGACACCGCCAAGCTCACGTCGGCGTTCGCCAAGGTGGGGCTGTCGGGCGACTTCGGCAGCACCTACTTCCTGACCAAGCTGCTGGGCCCGCGTGCGCGCGCCTTCGCGTTGCTGTCGCCGGTGGTGAAGGCCGACGAGGCGCTGCAGATGGGGCTGGTCACGCGCGTGGTGCCCGACGCCGAGCTCGACGCCGCGGGCCGCGCGCTCGCGCAGCAGCTGGCCGACGGTCCGTCGATCACGCTCGGCCACATCAAGGCCAACCTGAACGCGGCCGAGCAGGGTGCCACGCTGGCGCAGGCGCTCGACCACGAGGCCATCCGCCATATACGCTGCGGCATGACCGAAGACCACCAGGAAGCGGCGCGCGCCTTCGTCGAGAAGCGCGCACCGAAGTTCGTCAACCGCTGAAGGAGACACCCGCATGGACCGCTTTTCGCTCAAGGGCAAGACTGCCATCGTCACCGGCTCGTCGCGCGGCATCGGCCGCGCAATCGCCATCGCCTATGCCCGCGCGGGCGCCCGCGTCGTCGTGACCAGCCGCAAGGCCGACGCCTGCGAGGCCCTGGTGGCCGAGCTGCGCGGCGAGGGGCTCGAGGCCACGGCGATCCCCTGCAACATCTCGAGCAAGGAGCAGGTGGCCGCGCTGGTCGACCGCACCGAGGCGGCCTTCGGGCCGGTCGACGTGCTGGTGTGCAACGCGGCGGTCAATCCGTACTACGGCCCGATGTCGGGCATCAGCGACGAGGCTTTCTCTAAGGTGATGGACGTCAACATCCGCTCCAACCTGTGGCTGGTGAACCGCGTGGCGCCAGGCATGGCCGAGCGCGGCGGCGGCTCGATCGTCATTATCAGCTCGATCGCGGGGCTCACGGGCTCACGCGTGCTCGGCGCCTATGCGATCTCGAAGGCGGCCGACATGCAGCTGGCGCGCAACCTGGCGCTCGAATGGGGCAAGCAGGGCGTGCGCACCAACTGCATCGCGCCCGGGCTGATCAAGACCGACTTCGCGAAGGCGCTCTGGGACAACCCGAAGACGCTGGCCGCCGCGCTCGCGTCGAGCCCGCTCAATGCCATCGGCGACCCGGAGGACATTGCGGGCGCGGCGCTGCTGCTGGGCTCCGACGCAGGGCGCTTCATCACCGGCACCACGATCGTGATCGACGGCGGCGCCACCATCGGCGGCGAGGCTTGACGCAGGGAGTTAAAGACATGACCTACCAGGACATCCGCATCGCCACCGAAGACCACGTGCTCACGCTCACGCTGAACCGCCCCGACAAGCTCAACGCATGGACGCACCGCATGGAAAGCGAGTTCCGCCAGGCGGTGGCGACGGCCGAGGTCGACGATGCGGTGCGCGCGATCGTGGTCACGGGCGCGGGGCGCGGCTTCTGCGCGGGCGCCGACATGGACATCCTCGAGGCGGGGGCGGCGGGGGCCGACGTCGGCGATGCAGCCACCGCGCCCGCGGCGCCGCCCGAAGGCGGCATAGAGGCCAACTACGCCTGGCGCTTCAGCTACCTGCTGCGCGTGCGCAAGCCGATCTTCGCGGCCATCAATGGGCCGATCGCGGGCATCGGGCTGTGCATGGCGGTGTTCTGCGACTTCCGCTACATGGCCGAAGGCCAGAAGCTCACCACCGCCTTCGCCAAGCGCGGCCTGATCGCGGAGCACGGTATCTCGTGGATGCTGCCGAGGCTGGTCGGGCCGACGAACGCGCTCGACCTGCTGCTGTCGGGCCGCACCGTCGTGACGGCCGAGGCCGCGGCGCTGGGGCTCGTGAAGCCGCTGCCCGCGCAAGGCTTCCTTGCCCAGGTGCAGGCGATGGCGCGCGAGATGACGCAGAACGCATCGCCGCGCTCGATCGGCGTGATCAAGCGCCAAGTGTACGACAGCCTGTTCCAGGACCTCGACACCGCATGGCGCCGCGCCGACGAGGAGATGCAGGCTTCGTTCTTGAGCGAAGATTTCCGCGAAGGCGTGGCGCATTTCCTCGAGAAGCGCCCGCCGGCCTTCACCGGCCGCTGACCGCACCCGAGACGACATAACATATACGCTATTTTCTGAAAGGCGCGCGTGCTGCGTGCCGACCCATACGCCATGGAAGACACCCCCCTCACGCGCGACAGCCTCAACGCGCAGGCCTACAACCGCCTCTGCCGCGACCTCAAGGCGGGCCGCTTTGCGCCGGGCGAGAAGCTCAAGCTGCGCGACCTCGCGGCCGAGATGGGCATCAGCCCGACGCCGGTGCGCGAGGCCCTGGCCCGGCTGATTTCCGAACAGGCGCTCGAACAGGTCGGCCACCATTCGGTGCGCGTGCCCGTGATGAGCGAGGAGCGCTTTGCCGAGGTGCGCACGCTGCGGCTGATGCTCGAGGGCGAGGCCGCCGCGCGCGCCGCGCCGCGCACCGGCACCGAAGACGTGAAGCGGCTCGAAGCCATCCACGAGCGCATGGCCGCGCTGCGCGAGGCCGGCGACACCGCGGGCGAGCTGCTCGAGGCCGAGCGCTTCCACATGGAGGTGTATGCGCTCGCGCGCATGCCCGTGCTGCAGCGCATGGTCGAGGGCCTGTGGCTGCAGTGCGGCCCTCTCATGAAGGCGCTGCAGACCCATGCGCTCGGCCAGCCGCGCAAGCAGCATCCGCAGTTGATGGTATTGCGCGGCCTGCGCAAGCGCGACGGCGACGTGGCGCGGCGCGGCATCCACGACGAGATCGACCGCACCACGGCGCCGATCCTGGCCTACCTGCGCGAGCGCAGCGCCGAAGAAGAGGCGCCCCGCGTGCCTGCAAAACAAAAGGCGGCAGCGGGCCAGGCGGCCTGAACAATCCGCAGCGCGCTCCATGCAGCGCGCGGATGGATGTGCATGCCGAATATTCATCGGCATGCCTTGCCGCGGCGGGCGCGTCGCCGCATGATGGTGCACAAACCGGGGCCCTCGCGCAGGTGCCACCCGGACGAGCAGACCGACTCGGAGACAACCCAGCATGATCGCCTACCGCCACGGCCACCGGCCGCTGCACGAGTACCTGCGGCTGCACGCGCGCCGCACGCCCGACAAGGCCGCCGTGATCTGGTACGGCCGCAAGATCTCGTGGGCCGAACTCGACGACCTGAGCGACCGCTTTGCGCAAAGCCTGCGCGACCGGGGCATCGGGCAGGGCGACGTGGTGGCGCTGTTCCTGCACAACTGCCCGCAGTACCTGATCGCGCACTTCGGCGTGCAGAAGCTCGGCGCCATCGTCAGCCCCTGCAACCCCGACGCGCAGGCCTACGAGCTCGAGCACCAGCTCAGCGAACTCGACGCGAGCGCCATCGTCGCGGGCGAGGAGCTGCTCAAGGTGGTGCTCGGCTCGCATGCGATGCGCACCGTGGCGCACGTCTACGCGGTGCGCAGCGGCGCCATGCTGCCCGCTACGCTGGCCATGGACGTGCCGCCCTGCCTGCGCCTGCCGCACGAGGGCGCACCGCCGCTGCCGGCCTGCACCATCGACTTCGCAGATGCGCTCGCCGCGGCCGGCCCGTTCGAGCCGCCCGACACCATCGCGATGGACGACGTGGCGCTGATGGCCTACACCTCGGGCAGCACCGGGCTGCCCAAGGGCGCGATGATCAGCTACGAATGCGCGCTCTACAAGACGGCCGTGAGCGCCGACAGCTTCGGCGTCGGCGCCGGCGACGTGATGCTGGCCGAGGTGGCGCTGCACCACATCTCGGGAATGATGACGGGCCTCGCGCTGCCCGTGTACGCCGGTGCCACCGTGGTGCTGCTCAACCGCTTCGACGCCACCGCGGTGCTGCAGGCTATCGAAGCCTGCAAGGTGACCTGGTGGTACACGATGGCGCCGTCGCTGCCTTCGGTCATGGCCTGCGACGATGCGGCGAGCTACGACCTGTCGACCCTGCGCACCACCGTGGGCACGAGCTTCGGCGTGCCGCTGTCGCAGGCGCTGGCCGCGCGCTGGAGCCGCTTCGCCAACGGCTGCCTGGTGTACGAGGCCGGCTACGGCCTGAGCGAAACCCACACCTGCGACACGCTGATGCCGTCCGACGCCATCAAGTGGGGCACCAACGGCAAGCCTGCGCCGGGCGTCGAACTGCGCATCGTCGACCTCGAGACCGGGCGCGACCTGCCGCCGGGCCAACGCGGAGAGATCCTGCTGCGCGGGCCGATCCGCTACAAGGGCTACTGGCTGCAGCGCGAGGCCACCGAGGCGATGCTGAAGGACGGCTGGCTGCGCACCGGCGACGTGGGCGTGGTCGACGAGGAGGGCTACCTCACCTTCCTCGGGCGCACCAAGGAGATGATCAAGGTCTGGAGCTACAGCGTGTTCCCGGAGGAGGTCGAGGCGATCCTCGGCATGCACCCCGACGTGCGCCAGGCCGCGGTGGTCGGGCTGCCCGACCCCGATCGCGGCGAGGCGGTGCAGGCCTACGTGGTGCTGAAGGACGAGGCCGCCGCGCGCGTGCGTGCCGGCCAGACCAAGGACCGCGCCGACCAGAAGATCATCGAATGGTGCCTGCAGCACATGTCGCACTACAAGGTGCCGCGCAGCGTGATCTTCCGCAGCGGCCTGCCGTCGTCCGAAAACGGCAAGGTGCTGCGGCGCATGCTGCGGGAGGCGGGCGGTCCATCGCCGATGGCGCTGAACTGATGACCCGCCGCGCGGTGCGCTTCAGCGCGCCGCGGCCGGCACGCGGTAGTTCATGAGCTCCTGCTTGGCGATCGCATTGCGGTGCACCTCGTCGGGGCCGTCGGCCACGCGCAGGTGGCGCGCGTAGGCATAGAACGAGGTCAGCAGCGTGTCCTGGCTCAGGCCCGCGGCGCCGAAGGCCTGCATCGCGTCGTCGATCACCTGCACGCAGTTGTTGGGCGCGAGCACCTTGATCATCGCGATCTCCTTGGCCGCCACCTTGTTGCCCACGGTGTCCATGCGCCAGGCCGCATGCAGCACCATCCAGCGCGTCTGGTCGATCAGCATGCGCGCCTTGGCAATGCGCTCGCGCCACACGCCCTGCTCGGCCAGCGGCTTGCCGAAGGCCACGCGCGAGACCACGCGCTCGCACATCATCTCAAGCGCCGACTCGGCCATGCCGATCATGCGCATGCAGTGGTGGATGCGGCCCGGGCCGAGCCGGCCCTGCGCGATCTCGAAGCCGCGGCCCTCGCCGAGCAGCAGGTTCGACGCCGGCACGCGTACGTTCTCGAACAGCACCTCGGGATGGCCGAAGGGCGCGTCGTAGTGGCCCATGAGCGCCATGTCGCGCAGCACGGTCACGCCCGGGGTGTTGCGCGGCACGATGATCATCGACTGCTGGCGATGCCGGTCGGGGTTGTCGGGGTCGGTCTTGCCCATCAGGATGAAGAGCTTGCAGCGCTCGTTCATCGCGCCCGTGATGTACCACTTGCGCCCGTTGATCACGTAGTCGCTGCCGTCGCGGCGGATGCTGCATTCGATGTTGGTGGCGTCCGACGAGGCCACGGCCGGCTCGGTCATCGCGAACGACGAGCGGATCTCGCCTTCGAGCAGCGGCTTGAGCCATTGCGCCTGCTGCTCGGGCGAGCCGTAGCGCGCGATGACCTCGGTGTTGCCGGTGTCGGGGGCGCTGCAGTTGAACGCTTCGGCGCTCCAGTAGCGCCGTCCCATGATCTCGCACAGCGGCGCGTACTCGAGGTTGGTGAGCCCCGCGCCATGTTCGGCCTCGGGCAGGAACAGGTTCCACAGGCCGGCGGCGCGCGCCTTGGGTTTGAGCTCTTCCATCAGCGGCAGCGTGGTGTAGCTGCCGCCGTTCTGTGCGTTGAGGTACGAGCGGTGAGCCTCTTCTTCGCGGCGCTGCTCGTTCGGGTAGATGTGCTCGTCCATGAAGGCGAGCAGGCGTTGGCGCAGGTCCTGGACCTTGGGGCTGTAGGCGAATTCCATGGCGTGTTCCGGTTGAGATGGGTGTTGAAAGAGGGATTTCAGGACCAGGAGAACAGGCCCAGCGACACGGCCACGAGCGCCGGCTTGGCCTGGCCTTCGATCTCGATCGTGTTCTCGGTGCGCAGCAGCGTCCAGCCGTCGTCGCGCGGCTCGGCCGCGAGCAGCTTCATGTGGTTGCGCACGCGCGAGCCCGCGGGCACCGGCGACATGAAGCGCAGCTTGTCCATGCCGTAGTTGACCGACTTGGTGGCGTTCAGCCCGCCGAGCAGTTCGTAGGTGGCAATGGGCAGCAGCGACAGCGTGAGGAAGCCGTGTGCGACCGGCGCGCCGAACGGGCTTTCGCGCCGGGCGCGTTCCACGTCGATGTGGATCCACTGGCGGTCTTCGGTGCATTCCGCGAACGCGTCGATGCGCGACTGCGGCACCTCGATCCAGGACGAGGTGCCGATCGGCTGGCCGACATGGTCGAGCAGGTTGTCTTTGGTGAGTGAGGGCATGGCGATGCACCTGAAATGGGATGCGCCAATGGTGCCGCTTGCCGTGCGCCACAGGGCGGCGCCTGCATGAAGGCTTTTCATCGGGCGCATGCGGCTTGTTGATGCCGTGGCCGCGCGCGTGCATGAACATCGGCCGTCGGATCTTTTGTGCGTCTGCCCCGAAAGGACACCGTGACTGCCAGCTACGAAGTGCGCGACGGCATTGCCGTTCTGACCATGGACAACCCGCCCGTCAACAGCCTGGGGCTGGGCAACCGGCGCTTCATCGCCGACGCGGTGCGCCGCGCCGAGGGCGATGCCGCCGTGCGCGCGATCGTGCTCACGGGCAGCGGCCGGGCCTTCTGCGGCGGCGCGGACATCCGCGAGTTCAACCGCCCCGAGGCGACTGCGGCGCCCGACCTGGTCGATGTCATCACGCAGGTGGAGGCTTGCGAGAAGCCGGTCGTCGCCGCGATCCACGGCGTGGTGATGGGCGGCGGGCTCGAGCTTGCGATGGGCTGCCACTACCGCATCGTCGAGGCCGGCACGCAGGTGGCGCTGCCCGAGGTGCGCATCGGCATCCTGCCGGGCGCGACCGGCACGCAGCGGCTGCCGCGCCTGATCGGGCTCGAACCCGCGCTCAACATGATCGTGACCGGCGACACCGCGCTGGCCGAGGCGCTTTTCGCGCTGCCGGGCCAACGCTTGTTCGACGCGCTCGTCGCTGCGGATGTGGTCGCGCAGGCCGTGGACTTTGCGCGCGAGAAGGCAGAACTGCGCCCGCTGCCGCGCTCGCGCGAACTGCACGTCGTGCATCCCGATGCCGAGGGCTTTCTGCACTTCGCGCGCAACGCAGTCGCGGCCGGTTCACAGCACTGTCCCGCGCCGCTGCGCTGCCTCGACTGCGTGGCGCAGTCGGTGCGGCTGCCGTTCGATGCCGCGGTCGCGTACGAACGCGAGGCCGTCACCGACCTGGTGTGGACACCCGAGAGCGCGGCCCTGCGGCATGCCTTCTTCTCGGAGCGTGCGGCGAAGAAGGCGGCGGGTCCCGGCGATGCAGCCATCGCCGAGCGCATGCTGGCACGCTACCGCGATGCGGCGCGGCAGTTGATGGCCGGCGGCGTGGACGCACGCGCGATCGACCGGGCGATGCGCGGCTTCGGCTTTGCGCCCGAACTGGCGACGGAGGTGCCTGCAGCGCCCGCGGTTGCACGCCCCATCGACGACGACGCGATCGTGCAGCGGCTGATGCGCGCGATGGTGGAGGAGGGCGTGCGCCTGATCGACGAGGGCGCGGCCGCACACGCGAGCCACATCGACCATCTGTTCCTTTCCACGCAAAGGTTTCCGCGTTGGCGCGGAGGGCCGATGTATGTCGGATCGCTGGCCGGGTGGTGCGCGCTGGCGGTGGGCTGATTCGCGCTGCGTGGGGCCGCCATCTTCAGCGCGTCACCTTGGCGCTGCGACGTTCGAACTCCAGATTCGCTCCCAGACCCACGCCAGCCCCCGCCGCACGTCCCCACGCGAACCCTCGTTGCGCGGGACCACGGGACGCCACGCCCCGCCTTGCGCCTCTGCGACGACGAATGAAAAGCTGTAGTTCGGCTCCTGACCCATGCGCAAGTCCGTGACCCATGCCCGCCCGCCGCGTGCATGCACCTTGTAGAAGCCGTGCGAGAACGCCGCAAGCCGCTGCACAGGCGGCAGCGTGCTCACGGACCCCGACACCGGTGGCGCAGCGAAACGCGTCCATTGAATCGGGCGGTCGCCGTCCAATAGCGAGCGGAAGCCCTCGTCGTAGTTCCCGTCCGGCCGCATGGCCACGATGCGCCACAGCAAGGTATTGAAGGGTGTTGGCGTCACCAGTATTGCCGCTGGCGGGACCGCCCCCGCGAGCGACGCCTGCGCCGTGGTGCGCACGTGCCATTGCGCAGCCGCACTCCACGCCAGGTAGGCAGTCGACAGCACAAGGCCCGCGTGCACCGACGGCAGGCCCCGCCTTTGGCGGCGCGTCACACCGATGACGACGCCTGTGAGCAAAGGCAGTGTGTAGAGCGGGTCGATGATGAAAATGCTGCCCACGCCGAAAGGGTGATTGGTGAACGGCAGCAGCAACTGCGTGCCGTAAACGGTCATCGCGTCCAGCAGGGGATGCGTCACCAGGGCCAGCCACATCGCGAGCCACCAACGCCGGACTTCGGCTCGCTCGCCGTGCAGCCATGTCGGCAATGCGGCAAGAACGGGCGACGCAAGCGTCAACCAGAACAGGGAATGCGACTCGGCACGGTGAAGCACCATGTTGCGCAAGGCATCGCCCTGATCGATCAATACATCCAGGTCCGGCAAGGTGCCGGCCAACCCGCCCCACAGAGCGGCCTTCCAGGCGGCCGTGCGACGGCCCATGGTGGCCAAGCCAACCGATGCGCCCAAGACAAATTGAGAAAGGGAGTCCACGGGCCGAGGCTAACCCACGGACTGGCCATTCTCTGCCCCGCGCGCCGGAAGCAAAGGCGCGACAACCTCGGCAACCAGCCTGGCATTGCCCGCACTGATCCTGCGCATCGGCCTGGACAGTCTTTCGTCACCCGCAGCGGCCAGCCAGAAGGCATGTGCTGCCTCGAAGGCCTGTGCCCAGACGTCGGGCCTGGCACCCAGCGAACGGAACGAAGGCGCGACAGGCCGCAACGGCGGCTCGATGCCACCGCCCACGGGCGCGTAGATCGTGGGGAGCATGTCGTAGGCCGGAGACACGTCGACCGGCCGTCCTCGCTCGTCGGTCATGAGCGAGAGATTCTCGAAGTGCCGGTCGACGTTCCCGATGAGTTCGGAAAAAGCGGTCAACACGAGGACTTGCCGCACCGAGCCGGGCCCGATCATTCCCGCTTCCTCGCAGCGCTGCGCGAACGAGGGCCAGTCGTCGCGCATGCCGAACAACGCGTCGTCGATCGCTCCGGCCGAGATCATGCCCCGTCGGCCGAACCGTCCCACGCGGTCGAAGCGCTCGACCTCGAGGTAGCCGTAGGCGTCGTTTTCGAAGTAGCGCGCCGCCGCTGCATCCACGCCCGCCGCCGCGAGCGCGCGCAACGCCAGTTCCTCGAGGACGAGCATTTCCGAGGACCGCGTGCCGACGCGTGCGAACTTCACGATGAGATGGCCGCGGCCCTCTGCCTCGCAGGTGAACTTGGGCTGCTCGCCGCCCGCGCTGCTGCCCGCGTCCGTCTGGCTCGTGGCGTTCGCCAGGTCGAGATAGGCCCTCGGAATGTCGACGTTGGCGATCGGCGCGGTCTGCCGCGACGCCATATGGGCGGCGAACGAGCTGGCGCCCCACATGAGAGAGCCGGCTACGTCCGAGCCGACTGCGCACAGGAACTTCACCCGGTGATCGTCGGACCAGTCGCGCAGCGACGACGGAACACCGATTTCCGCGGACACGACCTTCGCGATGCGCGCACCGAGGTAGCCCGACGGCGCGGCGAAGGCCATCGCCGGAGGGAGTCCTTCGTGGAAGCGGCTGTCCGGCCCGCCGAGATCGACCCAGGTGCCGCCGCGGAGAAAGCTGACAGCGCCGATCTCGCTGACCCGGCCGTCCTCGCCGACACGGAAGACAGGCTGGGGGGAAGCCACGGGTTCGTTGCGCACGAGCGCGTAGCGCGGTGTGCGCACGCCCGGTTCTCGAAAACGGAGGACTTCCTTGCCAAAATTCTGAATAGTTCGTGAGAGAGTTGCCTGACTGACCTGCAGGAGCGTCAGCAATTCATCGACAGGTCGCGGCCCCTGTGAAAGCACGGTGCGGACGAGCGCTTCCCTTTCGCCATCGCCGCGGCTCCTTGCTTTCATTGGAGAGTTCATCGAATAAGATCGTGAATAGTTCGATGAATTATACGGCGGGGCGTCGATGCGCCCGTTCGCCTACGCCCCAGGCCGCAGCACGAACCGGATGCCCAGCGCGTCGAACGCGGCGCCGCGCGGCCCCTCTCGCTGCAGCGCGACGCCGCGTGACGGCGCTTCGCGCAGCAGCCCGTCCAGATCGTCCACGCCGAGGTCGATGCCGGCCACCGTGGTGCGGCCATCGGCCGCGAGCGCGAAGCGCAGTTCGATCCCGTCGAGCGCGACGGCGGGCAGCCCCTGCGGGTTGCGGGCTGGTTGCGCATGGAACAGCTGCGCCCAATGCAGCGCGACACGCTCGGGCGAGCGCACCGAGAGCGTCAGGCCGCACAGCCGGGCAGGGCCGCGGGCGGTGTCTTTGATCGGCTGCGGTGCTTCCTGAAGGTCGACCCCGCAGGCGCCCGTGTCCACGGCTTCGAGCCGCAGGCACGGTGTGCCACCCAGCGCCGCGCCGTCGAGCGGCTCGATGCCAAGGCGCTGCAGGTGCGTGCGCTGGCGGGCGAGATCGCTGCATTGCAGGGCGAGCGCGTCGCCGGGCGCATCGCGCAGTTCGAGCCAGGGCCCGCCCAACGGCAGCCGCGGCCCGTGTGTGCCGTCGCCGTGGTCCGGCGACAGTGCGAACACGCGTTCGAAGAGCGCGAGCGCCGCAGCGCTGTCGGCCCTGTCGGCGAAAGCCAGGCGCAGGCCGCGCAGGCGGGGCGTGAACAGCGGCAGGGCGGCCATCATCGCGTTCGGTGGGGTGCTCAGCCCGTTGCCACGCGCTGCCAGCCAAGCTCGGCCAGCTGCCGCGCCTGCCGTCCGGCGTCGAGCGCATGGGCGTTCGATGCGTTGCCCGCGAGTGCGCGGCCCATGATGCCCTGCGCGATGGCGGCGGCGCGGAACAGGTTGAAGGCGGTGTAGAAGCGCCAGGTCTGCGGCGCCACGGGCGCGAGGCCGCGGCGCTCGCAATAGCGCGCCACGTGGGCGTCTTCGCTCGGCAGGCCGCGCGCGGCGAGCTGCTGCGCGTCGAGGTCACCGAGGCCGCGGAACGGCGGCGGCAGCTGCCAGGCCATGCAGTGGTAGGCGAAGTCGGCCATGGGGTCGCCGAGCGTCGAGAGTTCCCAGTCGAGCACCGCGACGACGCGCGGCGCATCGTGCGCGAACACCAGGTTGTCGAGTCGGAAGTCGCCATGCACGATGCGCGCAGGATGCTCGGGCGGCAGGTGGCGCGGCAGCCATTCGATCAGCGCCTCCATCGCGTCGATGCGCTCGGTCTCGCTCGCGCGGTACTGCTTGGTCCAGCGCACGACCTGGCGCTCGATGTAGTTGCCGGGACGTCCGTAGTCGGCCAGGCCGACCGCCGCCACGTCGACGTCGTGCAGCGCGGCCTGCACCCGGTTCATCTCGTCGCAGATCGCCGCGCGCTCGGCGGGCGCGAGCTCGGGCAGCTTCGGGTCCCAGAGGATGCGGCCGTCGACGTGGTCCATCACGTAGAAGGCGGTGCCGATGACGGCCGGGTCCTCGCACAGCGCATGCACGCGCGGCACGGGCACCGGCGTGTCGGCCAGCGCGCGCATCACGCGGAACTCGCGCTCCACCGCATGCGCTGAGGGCAGCAGCACGCCCGGGGGCTTGCGCCGCAGCACGTAGCGCCGGCTCGGCGTTTCGAGCAGGAAGGTCGGGTTCGACTGGCCGCCCTTGAACTGCGAGATGCGCAACTGCACATTGGCGCCGGGGTCGACGCGCGCGGCGAACCAGTGCCGCAGCGCGGTCTCGTCGAAGCGGTGCTGGGCACGCACTTCGGTGGTGCCTGCGAACGGCTCGCTGGTCGTCGTCATGGGGTGCCTGTCTCCTCGGTGAATGCGCGCGCGCGGCGACTCGCGGCATGATGGTGCGCGTTCGTCCAGGCGACAGCCTAAGGGCAGGGGTGCCGCGGCGGCCAATGAATGCTTCGAATGGACCTGGATACGGCAAATGCATATCTCCCGCGTCGACCTCAACCTGCTCGTGGTGCTCGACACCATCTACACCGAAGGCGGCATCACCAAGGCGGCCGAGAAGCTGCACCTGACGCAGCCGGCCATCAGCCATGCGCTGGCGCGCCTGCGCGACCTGTTCAACGACCCGTTGTTCGAGCGCCAGGGCCACCGCATGGTGCCGACGCCGCTGACCAAGCGGCTGATCGACCCGCTGCGCGGCTCGCTGCAGTCGATCGGATCGCTGCTCAACGACACGCAGAGCTTCGAGCCCGCCACGGCGAAGAAGCGCTTCGTGGTCGGGCTGCGCGACTTCATGGAGTCGACCGTGATGCCGCCGCTCATGAAGGCGCTGGCCATCGAGGCGCCGGGCGTGGACGTGTCGAGCGTGCGCGCCAACCGCCGCAGCCTGGAAAGCGAGCTCGCGGCCGGCACGCTCGACGTGGCGGTCGATGTGCTGCTGCCGCTGTCCGACGCGGTGAAGGTCAAGCGCATCACCGTCGACGGCATGGCGGTGGTGGCGCGCCAGGGGCATCCGGCCATCGCCGACGGCGCGATCACGCTCGACAGCTACCTGGCCGAGCGCCACATCCTCGTCACCTCGCGCCGCCAGGGCCCGGGTTTCGAGGACATCGAGCTGCGTCGCATGGGCGTGCAGCGCCAGGTGGCGCTGCGCTGTCAGTTCTACTTCGCGGCCTGTCGCACGGTGTCGGAAACCGACCTGCTGCTGACCATGCCGGAGAGCTATGCGCACGTGGCGAACCGCCAGTTCGGCAACCAGGTGATGGCCTTCCCGGTGCCGCTGTCGTCGATGGACGCCTACATGTACTGGCATGCGAGCACCGACAACGATGCGGCCAACCGCTGGCTGCGCGCGGTGATGCTGCGCTGCATCGCGCGCTGAGTGCGGGCGCACGTCTGCGGCACACTGGCGCGATGTCACTTCCTCCCGAGCCAGAAGGCGAGAGCGCACGGCGCCTGGACGAGCCGCTGCTGCGCTCCCTGCATGCGCTGCTCAGCGAGTCCGGCGTATCCCAGGCGGCGGCCCGGCTCGGCATCGACCAGTCCGCGATGAGCCGCCACCTTGCCGTTCTGCGCCGGCTGATCGGCGACCCGCTCCTGATCAGGGTCGGCAATCGCATGGTGCTGACCGAACGGGCGCAGGAACTGGTCGCGCCCACCCAACGGATCCTGGCGGACATGTCGCTGCTGGTCGCCCATGCGGTGGCGCGGCCCCTGCGCACTCTCCGCCGCAGCTTCCGGATCGCGACCTACGACTTCATGCCCAAAGCCTTCTTCGCCCACCTGGCCGAACGCATCGGCAGGGAAGCGCCCGATTGCGACCTGGTCATCCGCGGCCTGGGCTCACGCTTCGAGCACTACCGGCAACTCGCGGACGGCGACGTGGACCTGGTGATCACGGTCTGGCCGGAACTGCCGGAACATCTGCGCGCGACCAGCCTGCTCGACGAGCCGCTGGTCTGCGTGCTGCGCCCGGGCCATCCGATGGCCGAGGCCGGTGCCCTGACGCTGGAGAGCTTCCAGCACGCCAGCCACCTGACCTCGCTCGAGCACGTACCGGGGCGGGGCACCATCATCGATGCCCAGATGGCCGAGCTGGGCGTGACGCTGCGCACCGTGGTGCACACGCAGTTCCTGAGCCTCGCACCGAGCATCCTGGCGCGCACCGACCTCGTCTTCACCACGGGGCGCCTGCTCGCCGAGGACTTCGCGCGCGAACGCGGCCTCGTCATCGTGCCGTTTCCCGCCAGCATCAAGCCGATGCGCTACCGGCTCGTCTGGCACGAGCGCACCCACACGGACCACGCCTTGCGCTGGCTGCGCGACGAGCTGACGTCGGCCGCGCGCGTGCTGGCCCAGCGGCCCGGGTCATGACAAGGCTGTCATAACCCAAGCCACGCAGCAGCCATGGGCCGGGTGCATGGCGGCCGATAAGGTCCGCTGCATGCAAGAACCCTCTCCAGACCCATTCGCGTCCAGTGTCCTCCCGCCGCAGTTGCTGGGGCGGCTGCCCAAGGTGGACCTGCACCTGCACATCGCAGGGACCCTGCGGCCCGCCACCCTGGCCGCGCTGGCGCAACGCCACGGGCTGCCCCTTCCGCGTCCGGTGGACAGCCTGTACGTCTACCGCGACTTCTACGACTTCATCGACGTGCTGCGGCTGGGCGCGCGCGCCGTGCGCAGCGCCGCCGACTTCGAGCGCATGGCCTACGAGGCGATCGAGGACGCCGCTGCCGCGGGCACGCGGCATGTGGAGATGTCCTTCAATCCGCAGTACTACATGCCCACGCAGGTCCCCTACCGGGTGCAGCTCGACGGCCTCGCGGCGGGGGTGCGGGCGGCCGAGCAGGATTTCGGCTGCTCGGCTTTGCTGATCGCGTCGCTGGACCGCGGCCTGCCGATGGACAGTGCCGAGCAAGCCATCTCGGACATCGTTGCCCAGCCGCACGAGCTGGTCGTGGGCATCGGCCTCGACGGGCCCGAGCGGGAGGGCCCACCGGCCAGGTTCGCGCCGCTCTTCCAGCGTGCGGGCCGCGCCGGCCTTCGGCGCACCGCCCACGTGTGCGAAGACAACCAGACGCAGGCGGAAGCCCCGCCGTTCCACGTGCGCGACTGCCTGCATCTGCTCGGCTGCGACCGCCTGGACCACGGCTACAACCTGCTGGCCGACGACGACGGCGTCCAGCGGGCCAAGGACAACGGCGTTTACTTCTGCGTGTGCGGCATCACGAGCGTCAAGCGCAACCAGGCACGCCGCTTGCAAAGCATCCGCGCCATGCAGGAGGCCGGCCTCCGGCTGACCCTCAACACCGACGATCCCGCGATGTTCCACACCGACCAGGCCCACACCCTCGGCACGGTGCTCGAGGGCTGCGGCTGGTCGTGGAACGAGGCCTGCGCCTTCAGCCTGGCAGGTGTGGATGCCTGCTGGCTGGATGCGGACGCCAAGCGCACGCTGCGTCAGCGCTTCGAGCGCGAGATCGCCGCGCTCGCCGATGCGCCCGGCGACGGTGCGCCCGCCATTCAATGACCCATCACGCAGGAGCCTTCATGAAAACTCTCACCTTCCTCTCCCGCCGCGGTTGGCTCGGCGCCTGTCTGCTGGGTACGCTGTCGGCACTGGCAGCAACCGGTGCAACGGCGGCGGGTCCGGCATGGCCTGCGCAGCCCGTGACCATCGTCGTACCCTATTCCGCGGGCGGCAACGTGGATGTACTCGCCCGCTGGATCGTGCCCGAACTGTCCAGGCGCCTGGGCCAGCCGGTCGTCATCGAGAACCTGACCGGTGCCGGCGGCATCATCGGCACCGAGAAGGTCGTGCGCGCCAAGCCGGATGGCTACACCCTGTTGATGTCGGTGGAAAGTGCCGTGGTCATCGCAAAGATGGTGACACCCGCCACGGTACGTTACGACGGCCTGCGCGACCTTCAGCCCGTCACGCTGCTCGGCGCCCAGCCGCTGGCCCTGGTCGGCCGGCCGGGATTGCCCGCCAGAACGGCCGGCGAGCTGTTCAAGGACATGAAGGACCATCCCGGCAAATACAGCTACGCCACCTCGGGCGTCGGCACCTCGTTGCATCTCGGTGGCGAGATGCTCAAGCAGATGGCCGCCGTGGACATGGTGCACGTGCCTTATCGGAACGGCCCGCAGATCGTCACGGACCTCAGCGGCAACCAGCTCGACCTGGCTGTGCTCCCGCTGTCGATGGTGATGCAGCAGGCACGCGCAGGGCAGGTGCGAATCTACGGCCTGATGGACGACAAGCCCTCGGCCGCGATGCCCGAAGCGCGGATGCTGGGCGACAGCGACTCCGCCCTGCGCGGCGCGAACGTCACCGTGTGGCAGGGAATCTTCGTGCCGAAGGGAACGCCCGCCGGCATCGTCGACCGCCTGGACGATGCATTGCGCGCCGTGCTGCAGGAGCCCGGCGTGCGCAAGAACTTCGCGGAGGGCGGCGTGGCGGTGATCGGGTCGGGCCCAGCAGAGTTCGCGCGCTTTCTGCAGCAAGAACAGGCCAAGTTCGGTGCGGTCGTTGCCAAGGGGCAGATCAGGGCCGAGTAGCGCAGGCGCGCACAGGGCCGTGAGAACAGGGCTTTTCGCTGGCCGGATCAGCATGTGATCCGGCTGCAAGCTGGATGTGGTCCGGTGGCAAGCCGAGCCGATGGCGTTCGCCCATCGCCGCGAAGGCGGCTTCGATTCGCCTTGCGAACAGCGGCGTATCGAACAGCGGCGTCTCGGTGCGGCCGCAAGAGAGACGCCGGCGCAGCCCGGCGAGCGTCTCCGGTGAGCTTGCGAGGGACAGCGCTGCCGCCTCGTAGGCGCTCACGCTGCGCGTCACGAGTTCAGGAAGGCCCATGGTATTCAGCAGGCTCGCCGCCACCCGGGATGCGAAGGTGCGGCCAGCAAGCGTCAGCACCGGAAGGCCGGCCCACAGCGCATCGCTGCAGGTGGTGTGCGCGTTGTAGTGGAAGGTGTCCAGAAACAGGTCGGCGTGGGCGTGGCGCGCAAGATGCTTGGCGAGCGGAAGGCGCTCGGCCCAGACGATGCGGCTGGCTTCGACGCCGCGCGCAACGGCCTCGGCCTCGATGCCGGCTGCTGCGGCATCGCTGCCTCTCAGCAGCCACAGCACGCTGCCGGGCACGCGTCGAAGCAGCCGCATCCAGACTTCGAAGACGTCGGGCGTGATCTTGTAGATGTTGTTGAAGCAGGCGAAGACAAGGCCCTGCGGCGGCAGGCCCATCTCCTCGCGGTTCGGTGCCGCGTCGGCAATCGCCTTGGTGTGGTCGTTGGCCTGGTAGCAGCCGGGCAGCGTCACCACCTTCTCCGCGTAGTGACCATATTCGTCGGGACGGATCAACGTCGCGTCGGCAACGATGTAGTCGATGAAGTCGCAGCCCATCGACGCTGGAAAACCGAGATAGTTGACCTGTACGGGCGCTGCGCGGTGCGCAAAGATGCAGGGCCGCGCGCCCTCGGTGAAGCCGTTGAGGTCGACCGCGATGTCGATCCCCTCGGTCTGCGCCAGTTGCGCGATCTGCGCATCGCTTCGGTCGGCGCATTCGACGAAGCGGTCGAATGCGGCCGCGACCCGCTGCGTCATCGGGTCCGGCGCTGTCGGCCCGACGCTGAAGCCGAACCACTCGAAGCGCTCGCGGTCGTGGCATTCGAACAGTCGCACCATCAGCTGCGAGGTGGCGTGGTTGCGGAAGTCGGACGAGAAATAGCCGACGCGCAGCTTTTTCCGGCTGGACGCACGTGGCGCGGTGTGGGCGGCACCTTCGCGCGTGGGGCACTGGTCTTGCGCGTAGGTGCGCGCGCACGCCAGCAGCGTGGCTGGGCACGCGGGTGTCGCAAGCAGCGAGAAGGGAACGGCGGCCTTCTCGCCGGCACGCACGCGCTCGAGCGTGTCGGCCACCATCGGGCCCCATGCCGCCCAGCGGCACATCAACGTCGCGTTGTAGAGCCAGTGGCCGCGCTCGTAGCCGGTATCGGGCGGAAGCTTCGCGATATCGGCGTGCGCGGCGAGCGCTTCGGCATGCCGGCCTAGGCATGCGAGCACGGTGGCGCGGGCCATGAGCGCACCGCCGTCCCGCGGCGCCAGCGCCAGCGCCCGGTCGACGCTTTGCAGCGCCTGCGGCCCGTGCCCGAGTTCGGCCAGTGCGAGCCCGCGCTCCGCCCACGCGCGCACCAGTTGCGGATCCGCCGCGAGTGCGCGGTCGCAGTGGCGAAGCGCCTCGTCGAAGCGGGCCAGCTCGACCAGCGTGCGCGCGATGTTGGCGTGGAGCACGGGGGAGTCGCCGTCGATGTCCTGCGCGCGGCCGAAGGCAGCCAGCGCCCGCTCATGGTCGCCGAGCGCGCCGTAGGCGACGCCCGTTTCGTGCCATGCCTCGAAGAAGTCGCCCCACGCAATGGCACGCCGGAACGACTTCAAGGCACCACGCACCTGGCCGCGCTGCAACTGCACCTTTCCGAGATAGAAGAGCGCCTCTGGCGAACATCCCGGCAAGCGCGATGCCTCGAGCAGGAGTTCTTCGCATTCCTCCAGTTGGCCGCGGTTGCCGCAGATGTAGGCCAGCAGCTCGTAGGCCTTCGAGACCGCCTTGCTCCGCCTGATGACCTGACGCAGCAGATCCTCGCAAAGCCGGATCTGTCCAGCTCGGAAGTAGCGATCGGCCAGGACGATTTTCTGGTGCGTGGATTGCGGCATTGACGTGTTGCGGACGAAGGGCGCGTCGCGCCTGCGTCGACCTCTTCGAAACCGCGAAGCGCGAGCCGGACCCTTGTTCCTCGGCCGGGAGGATACAAATGGTTTCGGGTTCTGGCAACCGCAGCGCTGTTCGGTACCTCCTGCGCCTCATCCGGGTTTACGCCAGTGCATCTTCCTTCGCTCAGTCGTAATCTGTCATCTGTTATAACAAATACCGCCTTGAGCCGATCCCAACCGATCGGCCCGGCGCGTGACTCAGGAGACGAAGATGACTATGCAAAGGCGTCGATTCATCCAGGCCACGGCCGCCGCAGCGGCTGTGCTCGGCGGGCCTGTTTCGCGGCTGGCGCGTGCGCAGGCCGGGCCGGTGCGCATCGGCGTGATGCTGCCGATGAGCGGCATCGGCGCCGAGGCCGGCGCGGCCTGGCTCGCCGGGGCCAAGGTAGCGGCCGAGCAGTGGAACGCGACGGGCGGCGTGCTCAAGCGGCCGGTGGAGCTGGTGGTGCGCGACGACAAGTTCACCAGCGCCGGCGCCGTGGCCGCGGCGCGCGAGCTGGCCGGCAGCGGCGTCAACCTGCTGATCGGCGGCTCGCAGTCGCCGATGGCGCTGGCCACCGCGCCGATCCTGCCCGAGCTCAAGGCGATGATGGTCGCGCCGTGCCCCACGGTGATGTCGCTCACGCACGAGAGCTTCCAGCGCAACTTCTTCCGCCTCTCGTGGAACGCCTACATCGCGTTCGCCGGCATCGGCAACATGCTGACCGAGCGCTTCGCGGAAGTGAAGACCTGGTCGTGCATCGTGCCCGACAGCGAGAACGGCCGGGACATGGCGCGCTTCTTCACGCTCGGCGTGCAGCGCGCGGCCGCCAAGGCAGGGCGCCAGGTGAAAGTGCTCGAGCCGGTGTTCGCGAGCCTCAACAAGGCCGACTACAAGGTCGAGATCAACAGCCTCATGAACGCGCCGTCGCAAGGCCTGTTCGTCGGCCTCACGGCCGCGCCCTGCATCAGCCTGCTGCAGCAGGGGCGCTCGGTGGGCATGGACAAGAAGTTCAAGGTGATCGGCGATGCAGGCACCGAACTGATGATCGCCAAGGCGATGCAGAAGTCGACGCCGGCCAACCTCTGGAGCATCAGCTACTGGGTGCCGGGCACCGAGGCCGGCAAGCGCAACCCGCTGAGCACGCCGCTCTACGACGGCTACGTGAAGCTCACCGGCGACAGGAACCCGCCAAGCATCGTGCAGTCGAGCCACCGCTGCGCGCTCGCGCTGTTCAACGCGGTGCAGAAAGCGGGCAACACAGAGACCGATGCGGTCATTGCCGCGCTCGAAGGCCTGACCTTCGACACCGCGGTGGGCAGCTACCACGTGCGCAAGGAAGACCACCAGGGCCTGGGAACGGCCTACATCGCCAAGGTGGGCGCGCGCGACGCCGATCCGGGCTACGGCATCGTCGATGCCATGGCCTACAACGAGGCCGACGTGGCGGAGCCGCCGACGCCGGGCAAAGCCATTGCGCTGTGAGGACCCGAGCATCACCATGACCATTCCACGCAGAACCCTTCTCCAGGCCGCGAGCGCGGCCGCCGTGCTGGGCGCCGCCGGCGCGCGGCCGCTGCGCGCACAGGGCGCGCCCATCCGCGTCGGTGCGATGCTGCCGATGAGCGGCATCGGCGCCGAGGCCGGCACCGCCTGGCTGCACGGCATCAAGGCGGCGCAGATGCAATGGAACGAGAGCGGCGGGCTGCTCGGCCGCCAGATCGAGATCGTGGTGCGCGACGACAAGTTCACGAGCGCGGGCGCGGTCAACGCCGCACGCGAGCTTGCGGGCGAGGGTGTCAACCTGTCGATCGGTGCGGGTCAGTCGCCGATGGCGCTGGCGATCGCGCCGATCCTGGCCGAGCTCAAGAGCATGGTGGTGGCGCCGGCGCCCACGGTGATGTCGGTCACGCACGAGAACTTCAGCCGCAACTTCTTCCGGCTGTCGTCGAATGCGCTGATGCTCTACGGCGGCATCGGCAACCTGATGACCACGCGCTTCGCCGATGTGAAGACCTGGGCCGTGATCGCGCCCGACAGCGAGAACGGCCGCGACGTGGCGCGCTACTTCAAGGCCGGCGCGATGGCGGCCGCAGCCAAGGCCGGGCGCCCGGTCAAGGTGGCCGAGCCGGTGTTCGCGAGCCTCAACAAGTCCGACTACAAGATCGAGATCAACAACCTGATGAACTCGGGCGCCGAGGGCCTGTTCATCGGGCTCACGGCCGCGCCCTGCGTGAGCCTGCTGCAGCAGGGCCGCGCGGTGGGGCTCGACCGCAAGTTCAAGGTCATCGGCGAGGCCGGCACCGAGCTGATGATCGCCAAGGCGATGCAGAAGTCGACGCCGAAGAACCTCTGGGGCGTGACCTTCTGGGCGCCCGAACTGGAGCCGTTCAAGAGCGAGTTCCCGGTCAGCAGGCAACTCTCCGAGTACATCCTGAAGGTGGCGGGCACGCCCTGGGTGCCGGGCATCGTGCAGGCCTCCCACCGCTCGGCGCTCGGCATCTTCCACGCGGTGAAGAAGGCCGGGTCGACCGAGACCGACGCGGTGATCGCAGCGCTCGAGGGCCTGCAGTTCGACACGGCGGCCGGCCCCTACCGCGTGCGCAAGGAAGACCACCAGGGCATCGGCTCGTTCTACTTCGCCAAGATCGGCGCGCGTGATGCGGCGCCCGGCTACGGCCTGGAGCAGGTGTACCGCCTGGACGAGAACGAGATCGTCGAGCCGCCGTCGCCCGGCAAGAAGTACGAGGGCTGAGCGTGGTCAACGAACTCATGTTCGCGGTGTTCAATGCCGCCGCGTTCGGCATGGCGATCTTCGTGGTCGCGGCCGGGCTCACGTTGATCTTCGGGCTGATGCGCCTGCTCAACATGGCGCAGGGCGGCTTCTTCATGATCGGTGCCTATACCGCGTATTCGGTGATGGGACGCGACGTGCAGTCGCTGTGGATGTTCCTCCTGGCCGCACTCGCGGGCGGCGTGGTGGTGGCACTGCTCGGCCTCGTCACCGACCGGCTGGTGCTGCGGCGGCTGCGCAACGTCGATCCGCATTACGTGCTGATCGCCACCTTCGCGCTCATGATGGTGTGCACTGGCGTGACCAAGCTGATCTGGGGCGTGGACTTCTTCTCGGTCAATCCACCGCCCGGCCTGGACCAGCCGCTCAACCCCTTCGGCATGTTCTTCTCGGCCTACCAGCTGTTCGTGATCGCGGCGGGCGTGGTGGTCTACATCGTGCTCGAGGTGGCGATCCACCGCATGTGGTTCGGCAAGCTGATGCAGGCGCTCGCGGCCGACCCGTGGATGTCGGGCGTGCTCGGGCTCAACGTGTCGTTCGGCATCGCGCTGAGCGTGATGGCGAGCTTCTTCCTCGCCGGCCTCGCGGGCGGGCTGCTGCTGCCGAACCAGAGCCTGTCGACGGGGCTCGGCGACTCGTACCTGATGTTCGCGTTCTTCGCGGTGATCATCGGCGGGCTGGGCAACATCCGCGGCGCGTTCATCGGCTCGCTGGTGCTGGGGCTGGTGCAGAGCCTCAACACGGTGCTGCTGCCTTCGGTGCCGGGCCTCGCGATCTACGTGGTGCTCGCGGGCTTCCTGCTGTGGAAGCCGAGCGGCCTGTTCCCGGCCGCCGGCGCGCAGGAAGAAAGCCACGCGGGCGCGCACGGATCGGGCGGGCTGCACCGCCCGCGCATTCCGCGTGCCGTGTGGCAGGTGCTGGGCGTCGCGGTGGTCGGCGTGCTTGCCACGCTGCCGCTGTGGGTGAACGCCGGCCCGCTCTACGTGGTGGGCACGGTGCTGGTGCAGGTGGTGTTCGCGCTGTCGTGGAACATCCTCTTCGGCTACACGGGGCTGGTGTCGTTCGGCCATGCGGGCTTCTTCGCGCTCGGCGCCTACCTGGCCGCGCTGGCGCTGCGCCACATCGCGGGCGTGCCGTTCCTCGGCGTGCTGCTGGGCGCGGCGCTGCTCGGTGCGGTGGCCGCCTGGGTCATCGGTGTGCTGGCGCTGCGACGCATGAGCGGCGTGTTCCTGGCGGTGCTGACCGTGGCGCTGGCCGAGGCGTTGCGGCTGGTGATCGGCTTCTCTACCTTCCTCGGGCGCGAGGACGGCATCACCGATATTCCGCGCCCGGCCCTCGACTTCGGCCTGTGGCGCATCGATCTGTCGAGCTCGAACGCCTACTACTGGTTCCTGTTGGTGGCCACGGTGCTGATCACCGCCTTTCTCTGGTGGCTGCTGCACAGCCGCTTCGGCCGCACGCTGCAGACGGTTCGCCAGGACGCGGAGCGCGCGGCCTTCATGGGCACGAACGTGGCGCGCTACCGGCTCGCGGCCTTCGTCATCTCGGGCGCCGTGGCGGCGGTGGCGGGCGCGCTCTATGCGCCGTGGTCGCGCATCGTCACGGTCGAAGAGGTGCACTGGCTCGCCTCGGCGCAGCCGATGCTCAACACGCTGTTGGGCGGTGTCAGCTCGTTCTGGGGGCCGGTGGTGGGGGCGGGGCTGTTCGCAGCCATCACCTACGCCACGCGCACCTTGGTCGGGCTGTCGGAGCTGATCGTCGGCACGGGGCTGCTGGCGATCATCCTGTTGGCGCCGAACGGTGCGGTCGGGCTCTGGCGCAACCTCGAAGAGCGGATCTGGGGGCGGCGCAGCCCGCCGGCTGCGAAGAGCCAGGCGCCGCTGCCGCAGGCGGGCGCCGCCCTCGAGGCCGGAGGCGCACGATGAGCGCCGAGCTGCTGCGTGTAGAGGGCGTGCGCAAGCACTACGGGCCGATCGAGGTGCTGCACGGCGTGAGCCTGTCGGTGGCGCGCGGCGAGGTGTTCGCGATCATCGGGCCGAACGGCGCCGGCAAGACGACGATGTTCAAGGTGATGACGGGCGAGGTGCCGTCCAACGGCGGCACGATCCACTTCGAGGGCCGCGACGTGACGCGGCTGCCAGCGCACGAGCGGGTGCGCGAAGGCTTCGGGCGCACCTTCCAGGTGGCGCGCGTGTTCCACGACTTCACCGTGCTCGACAACGTGATCGCGGCGGTGGAGGCGCGGCGCCGCAACCGGCGCGAGCCACTGGGCTCGCGCTGGCGCTGCGCGCCGTCGGCCGATGTGCGCGACGAAGCCATGGCGCTGCTCGCGGACGTGCGGCTCGATCCGATGGCGGGCGAGGCGGCGCGCTTTCTGTCGCACGGCGACAAGAAGCGGCTCGAGTTCGTGATCGCGCTCGCGGGCCGGCCGAGCATCCTGATGCTCGACGAGCCCACGGCCGGCATGTCGCCGAGCGACCGCGCCGACATCGCGCAGCTGGTGGCGCGCACGCGCGCGGAACGCGGCATTACGGTGGTGATGACCGAGCACGACATGGACGTGGTGTTCGGCCTGGCGAGCCGCATCATGGTGATGAACTACGGCGAGGTGGTCGCCACCGGCAGCGTCGACGAGGTGCGGCGCGATCCCAAAGTGCGCGAGGTCTACCTCGGCAAGGAGATGGTCGGTGCTTGAAGTCCGCGAACTCGACGCCTTCTACGGCGACAGCCACATCCTGCACGGCGCGCAGATCTCGGTAGGCGCAGGCCAGCGCGTGGCGCTGCTCGGGCGCAACGGCGCGGGCAAGTCGACGCTGCTCAAGAGCGTGATGAACGCCGGCCCGCGCGTGCGCGGCACGCTGCGCTTCGGCGGCCGCGACCTGCAGGGCATGCCGACGCACCAGCGCACGCGCATGGGCCTGTCGCTGGTGCCCGAGGACCGGCGCATCTTCACCCACCTGACGGTGGCCGAGAACGTCGCGATGGCGCGCTACGGCGCCTCGCCCGAGCGACCGGCGGTCACGGTGGCCGAGATCGTCGCGCGCTTCCCGATGCTGGCGCCGCTGCAGCAGCGCTACGGCGGGCAGCTCAGCGGCGGCCAGCAGCAGCTGCTGGCGGTGGCGCGCGCGATGGCCGCCAACCCGAGCCTGCTGCTGCTTGACGAGCCGACCGAAGGGCTCGCGCCGATCATCGTCGAGGAGATGGCGCGCGACGTGGTGCGCACCTGCACCGAGGGCAACGTCGCGCTGCTGCTGTGCGAGCAGAACATCTGGTTCGCGCGCCGCTGCACGCAGCACGTCTACGTCATCGACACCGGCCGCATCGTCTTCGAGGGCGACTGGGCCGCCTTCGACAGCCACCCGGAGGTGCAGCAGCGCTACCTCGCGCTGTGAACGACCCCGGCACCACATTCCAAAGCCAACACGCCAGACATCCATGGACCTTCAGTACACCCCCGAACAGAACCAGCTGCGCGAGAGCGTCGAGCGCTTCGTGCGCGACGAATACGACTTCGCCCATCGCCGCAGGCTCGTGGCGAGCGAGCCCGGGCACGACGAGCGCCACTGGCGCAGCTATGCCGACTTCGGCTGGCTCGCCGTGCCCTTCAGCGAGGAAGACGGCGGCATCGGCGGCGATGCGGTCGACACCGGCATCGTGATGGAGGGCGTTGGCCGCGGCCTGCTGCTCGAGCCGTACCTGGCCAATGTGGTGCTCGCGGGCGGCATGCTCGCGGCGCTGGCCAGCACGGCGCAAAAGGAGCGCTGGCTGCAGCCGATGATGGCCGGCGGCCACAAGCTGGCACTGGCCTATGCCGAGCCCGCCTCGCGCTACGAGATCGCGCACTGCGCCACCGCCGCGCGCCGCGATGCCGAAGGCTGGTCGCTCGACGGTGAGAAGGTGCTGGTGCATGGCGGTGGCGTGGCCGATCACTTCGTGGTGGTGGCGCGCACCGCGGGCGAGGTGGCCGACGACGCCGGGCTCTCGGCTTTCCTCGTCGATGCGAAGGCGCCGGGCGTCTCGGTGCGCACCTATGCCACGCACGACGGCAGCCGCGCAGCCGACCTGCGCCTCGCGGGCGTGCGGGCCAGCGCGGTGCAGCTGCTGGGCGACGAAGGCGGCGCGCTGCCCGCGCTTGAGTTGGTCGTCGACCAGGCGATCGCCGCCGTGGCCTCGGAAGCCGTCGGTGCGATGGCCATGCTGGTCGACATGACGCTCGACTACCTCAAGACGCGCCAGCAGTTCGGCCGGCCGATCGGCACCAACCAGGCGCTGCAGCACCGCATGGTCGACATGTACATCGCGCTCGACGAGGCGCGCTCGATGGCGCTGTACGGCGCGCTGATGCTGCGCGAGGCCGACCCGGCCGTGCGCGGCAAGGCGCTGTCGGCCACCAAGATCGAGATCGACCGCACCGCGCGCCGCGTGGGCCAGGAGGCGGTGCAGCTGCACGGCGCGATGGGCGTGACCGAGGAGCTTGCGGTGGGCCACTACTTCAAGCGCCTGTCGATGATCGGCGTGAGCTTCGGCGACAGCAGCTGGCACCTGCGGCGCCATGCGCAGGTGGCCGAGGACGTGGCGGCATGAATCTCGATCTTTCGCCGGAAGAAAAGGCCTTCGAGGCGCAGGTGCGCGAATTCGTCGCGCGTGAGCTGCCTTCGGACATCCGCGAGAAGGTGCGGCTCGACCGCCACCTGGGTCGCGAGGACTACATGCGCTGGCAGCAGATCCTCGGACGCCAGGGCTGGTTCACCGGCGCCTGGCCGCGCGAGCACGGCGGGCAGGCCTGGACGCCGATGCAGACCATCATCTTCAACCGCGTCGCGGGCGAGCTGCACGCACCCGAATTGCAGGTGTTCGGCCCGGCGATGGTCGGGCCGGTGATCTACACCTTCGGCACCGACGAACAGAAGGCGCAGCACCTGCCCGCGATCCGCGATTCGTCGGTGTGGTGGTGCCAGGGCTATTCGGAGCCCGGCGCAGGCTCCGACCTGGCGGCGCTGCAGACGGCGGCCGAGGACGACGGCAGCGACCACTACATCGTCAACGGCCAGAAGATCTGGACCTCGTTCGCCCACTTCGCCGACTGGATGTTCTGCCTCGTGCGCACCGGGCGCGAGGCGAAGCGGCAGCAGGGCATCTCGTTCCTGCTGATCGACATGAAGACGCCGGGCGTCGAGGTGCAGCCGATCCGCATGATGGACGGGCGGCACTACCTCAACGCGGTGTTCTTCAACAACGTGAAGGTGCCCAAGCGCAACCGCATCGGCGAGGAAGGGCGCGGCTGGACCTATGCCAAGTTCCTGCTTGAGCACGAGCGTGTGGAGAACGCCAACCTGCGCTTCATCACGCAGGAGTTGCAGAAGCTGCGCCGCGTGGCGTCGCAGGTGCGCAGCGGCAGCGGCCGCCGCCTGGCCGACGATGCCGGCTTCATGGGCGAGGTGGCGGCCGTCGAGGCGCAGTTCAAGGCGCTCGAGATCGGCCTGCTGCGCACGCTGTCGGACATGCAGGCCGGCGTGCCCGTGGGGCCGGGCAAGTCGTCGTTCATCAAGATCCGCGGCACCGAGATCGCGCAGCGCATCACCGAGCTGCTGGTCGAGGCGAGCGGTCCCGATGCACTGCGCTACCAGCCCGGGCCGCTGTTCGGCCAGGGGCCCGAGAACGCGACGATCGGCCCCGCGCATGCGCTCGGGCCGGTGGCGACCTATCTCTTCTGCCGCGCCATGACCATCTACGGCGGCAGCACCGAAGTCCAGAAAAACATCATGGCCAAGCACGTGCTCGGCCTGTAGACCCACTTCACCCATTGCCCATGAACGACGACACCCCCGACTACCTGCAGGGCGAGAAGCCGCTGCACGAATATTTGCGCGGCCATGCGCGCACGCAGCCCGGCAAGGCGGCGCTGGTCTGGTACGGCCGTGCGATCAGCTATGCCGAGCTCGACCGCTGGAGCGACGCCTTCGCCCAGGCGCTGCACGAGCGCGGCGTGGGCAAGGGCGACCGCGTCGCGCTCTTCATGCAGAACTGCCCGCAGTACCTGGTCGCGCACTTCGGCATCCAGAAGATCGGCGGCATCGTGAGCCCGTGCAGCCCGATGTTCAAGGCGCACGAGTTCGCCTACCAGGTCGGCGACCTCGGCGCGAAGGCGCTGGTGGTGGCCGACCACCTGGCGCCGATCGCGCAGTCGGTGGCCGACCGGGTGAAGGTGCCGCATGTGTTCAGCGTGCGCTATGCCGACCTGCTGCCCGATGCGCCGAACGTGCGTGTGCCCGACGAAGTGGCCGCGCGCCGGCCACTGCCCGAGGGCACGATCGACTTCCATGCGGTGGTGGTGCAGCGCGCCGATCCGGTGGTGGCGCCCGAGGTAGCGCTGTCGATGGACGATGTCTCGCTCATGACCTACACCTCGGGCACCACCGGCATGCCCAAGGGCGCGATGCTGAGCTACCGCAACGCGCTCTACAAGACGGCAGTGGGGCAGGAGATGTTCCGCATCCGCCAGGACGACGTGATGCTCGCGGTGGCGCCGCTCTATCACATCGCCGGCATGATCTGCGGCGTGACCATGCTGGCCTACACCGGCGCCACCGTGGTGTTGCTCAACCGCATGGATGCGTTCGCGGTGCTGCAGTCGATTGCGCAGAACCGCGTGAGCTGGTGGTATGCCATGGCGCCGATGCTGGTCGCGGCCATGAACGAGCCCGAGGCGCGGCGCTTCAACTTGTCGTCGCTGCACACCACCATGGCCACGAGCTTCGGCATCAAGCTCACCGAGGAATTGGCCGAGCGCTGGAGCGCCTTCGCGAACGGCTGCCTGGTGTACGAGGCCGGCTACGGTTTGTCGGAGACGCACACCAACGACGTGCTGATGCCGCGCGACGGCATCCGCTGGGGCACCAACGGCGTGCCGGGGCGCGGCGTCGAGCTCAAGATCATCGACCTCGACGGCCGCACGTTGCCGGTGGGCGAGAGCGGCGAGATCGCGGTGCGAAGCCAGGGCGTGTTCCACGGCTACTGGAACCGGCCCGAGGCCACTGCCGAGGTGCTGCGCGACGGCTGGGTCCACACCGGCGACATCGGCCGCATGGACGCGCAGGGCTACCTGACGTTCATCGGTCGCGTGAAGGAGATGATCAAGGTCTCGGGCTTCAGCGTGTTCCCCGAAGAGGTCGAATCGATCCTGATCCTGCATCCCGATGTGCGACAGGTTGCGGTGATCGGCGTGCCCGACCCCGACAAGGGCGAGGTGATCAAGGCCTTCGTGGTGCCCGCCTCGGCCGCCTTCGACGCCGAGGCGCTGCTGGCCTGGGCGCGCGAGAACATGTCGCATTACAAGGTGCCGCGCCAGGTGGAGGTGCGCGACTCGCTGCCTGCCAGCGGCACGGGCAAGGTGCTGCGGCGGTTGCTGAAAGAAGGGCACGCCGTGCCGGTTTGACGGCCGTCAGTGCTTGAACGCGGACTCGCGCTGTGCCCTCACGGCCAGGATGAACACCACGTCGATGTCGGCCAGGTACCGGTACAACGCGACATAGCCGCGCGCGCCCTTGCCGATGACGAGTTCTCGCTTGCCGTCCTTGACCGGCCTGCCAATCAGCGGACTGTGGGCCAAAACCTGAATCGTTTCGAGAAGTTTGTCGACCCGTTGCGGAACGTCCACCGCCTCGTGGCGCAGCATGTGATCGATGACTCGCTCGAGGTCGTCGAAGACCCCAGGCGCCAATTCAATGCGGGGCATGCCTCAGGGCGCCGGCACCCGGGGCTGCGGCTTGCGCGGTTTTTCGCCTTTGGCACGCGCTTGCAGGTAGGCCTTCGCGTCGTCCCAGGGCACCGTCTCGCCAGTGCTCTGCAGCGCGGCCCAGCGTTCGTCCGCCACGCGATGGAGTTCATCGTCGAGTTCACTGCGCTCCACTGTGTCGGAGAGTGCATCGAGGATGAACGCATGCGACGACTTGCCGGCGCGCGCTGCGGCTGCGGCGATGCGCGCCTTGAAGGCGTCTTCGATGCGGATGGTGGTGGTGGGCATGGTCGGGGATGTCGGCTGAAAAGCAAGTGTAGCACATTTGTGCTGCAGCCGGTGGCCGCGAAGCGAAGCTGCTCCGCTGGATGGCGTCAGCCGCGCCGCCAGGGTCTCCACCAGCGCCGGTCAGGTTCCCACGGCGCGAGCGGACGCGTGTCCAACTCGAGGGCGGCCGGCTGCGCGCGGCCGCCCTGGAGCTGTCGCACTTTCACCTCGAGCGCGTGGGCGATGCCGCGCGCCTGCCGCTCACCCCTGAGCGCGCGGCGGCGCCACTCGGCCGCCTGGGCGGCGAGTGCCTGCGGGTCGTGGTCGGAGACTTCCAATTCCATGATGTGGCATTGTTGAATGCCATGGGCCATACGCTGTAGGCCGAAGGCGCACGCCTGTGTACGAAAGGATACAAGTACGCTCGGCTGGCGCAGCATCCCTGCGGGCTGGGGTGTAAAAAGCATGCCGAGGCCGGTGGCGCGGCTTACGATCACGGCGACCGAAGGAATACCGAATGCCCCACCCGAACCCGCAGGAAGACACCCGCAGCCATCCTATCAAGCGTGCACTCGACAAGAGCAAGGACGTGAAGCACGCCGTCGAGACGGCGGCGGACGAACTCGCCATTGTCCATGCCGTGCTGGACAAGGAGATCGCCGAGGAGGACCGCACCCACGAAGTGGACCGCGCGATCGCCCAGACCGACCGCATCGAGAAGAGGCTCTCCAAATCCGTCGAAGCGCTCGAAAAGGTGGCGGACACGCTCGCCGCCGAGATCCAAAAAAAGTCCCCGGGCGCCTGAGCGGCGGCCCGAGAGGTTCGCCTAGTCCTCTGCACCTTCGGTGCATCGAGGAGCCAGCCTACAACCCGTAACCTCGTAAGCCGTAAAACGGAGTCGACCCTGGTTCGCGTCGTCTCCTCTCTGGCAAGGACGCATTCATTCAAAGAAAGCGTATGCAGCCACTCGCCACCATCCTCGTCGAGGACAGTGAGACCATCCGGAACAACCTGATCCCGGCGCTCGAAGAACTTGCAGGCGTGCAGGTGATCGCATCCGCCGAAACGGCGCAGGAAGCGATCGCGGCACTGGGGCGGCATGCAGCCTGGCAGCTCGCGATCGTCGATCTCTTCCTCGCCGAAGGCTCGGGCCTGACCGTGCTGCGCGCCTGCCAGGACCGCAGTGCCGGCCAGCATGTGGTCGTGCTGACGAACTATCCCACCGCCGAGATGCGCCGCCGCTGCCTGGGACTCGGCGCCGATGCCGTGTTCGACAAGTCGACCGAACTCGACGCGTTCTTCGCGCATTGCCTGCACTTGCGCATCGTGTAGCTGCCGCGCCTCGATCAGGCGATCATCGATTCCAGGTCAGAGGCCAGTTCGCGCGGCGCCGGCATCTCCTGCACGGTCTCTTCCGACAGGCCGATGGCGTCGGCCGAGCGGGCCGGCCAGGCGTGCGCCGCGTCAGCGATGTGGAGCCCGGCGCGCTCGAGCGCCACGCGCCAGACCGCGAGGTGCAGTACGTTGGCGAGCGGGTCGGCCTGCGCGGCCTGCAGCGGGTCGGCAAAGCACGAGAGCGCGCTGACGAACTCGGGCGCGAAATCCCAGCCCGCGGCGAGCCGGCTGCCCACGTCGCCATAGTGGAAGCCGAGTTTCTGCTTTTCCACTTCGAGCCGGCCCATCACATCGAACGGGTGCACGGCGTTGAGCTCGGCCATCTCTTTCTTCATGGCGCCCGCCATGATGAGGTGCCCGATGGCATGCATGCTGCCCACGGTGAAAGCCAGGTTCTGGTCGACGCGTTGTGCCTTGCCAGCGAGGTAGCGGGCGACGGCCGCCACGCGCAGGCTGTGCGCCCAGAAGGCGGGCAGGTTCACACCATCGACCTTCTGGAAGGTGCCCTTGAGACCCGAACTCACGACCAGCGAGCGAATCGCCGAGAAGCCCAGCAGCTGGATCGCGTCCTGGATCGAGACGATCTTGCGGCGCAGCCCGAAGTAGGGGGAGTTGACCATCCGCAGCACCCGTGCGCTCAGCACCTGGTCGAGCTCGAGCTTGCGCGCCACCGTCGGTATGGAGGTGTCTTCACTGCGCAGGAGTTCGATCAGATCGAACACCACCTTCGGCACCGTGGGAAGCAGGTGGGCGTCGGCGAACAGTTCGTCCAGGGTCATGGCGATCTCGATGTTGGTTTTTTTCGCTGCGAGATTTTCGTGCAAACTTAAGGTTACATGTTGATATCAAGCCCCATCAGGCCCGCAATGGTCGACTGAAGTGCGGGTTTCCTGCAACAGCCGTAGCCGGTCTCCTGCGTTTCCGGGATTGCGAGTCCGATGAAATTGTGGCAATCAGTGCGGAAGCGCCGAGCCGATAGAGGCATTCCTACAGGATCCATCTGGTCGCACGCACGACCCGCTGCCAACCTGCCGTTAGGTTTGCCGTATCGGGAAGCAAACCATGGAACTGTGTATTTTTCTGGTCGAAGACAGTCGGCAAATTCGGGACAATCTGATTCCTGCGCTCGCGGATCTGGGGCTGGCCAAAGTTGTCGACTTTGCGGAATCAGAAACTGAAGCGACGCGCTGGCTGGCTGAACACGAGCATTCCTGGGACATTGTGGTGATCGACCTCTTCTTGAAAGAAGGATCCGGTCTCGGTGTCCTGCGCTGGGTTCAGTCTCGGCGCAACGCCAGGCAGCACGTTGTGGTGCTGTCCAATTACGCGACACCAGTGATGCGCGAAAACTGTCGCGCATCGGGAGCGGATGCCGTTTTCGACAAGTCGACGGAATTGGATGAATTTTTCGAGTATTGCCAGACAGCGGATCGCCACCGTGCCGAGGGCTAGTGCACAAATCGCTGAGCCAGCGCCAGGCGCCGCTCATACGCGTCAGCAGCTTGCTCGCCGAATTCAGGAACCGTTGGCCTCACCGCCGGGCAGTTGGAAGGAGTCGGGTCCCGGGAAACGCTGGTCAGGCCTGGGAATCGGGCGCTTGTGGAGGGATGCGAAGCTGATGCAGCATGCGGCTCCGATCACGGGAATCAGCCACACCAAGGTCAGTTGGAGCCTGCGTTGCAGCGGCGAGTAAAAATCGCTGCGCCATATCGTGACCGTTGCCATCAGATTGCCTGCGAGCACGGCGATCGCAACGAGAGCGAATATGAAGTACATATCTCTGGGCAAGTGGCTTCTCCAGGAGCTTCTGGGGGAATGTAGCCAGGGGTGCATGCCGGCGTCAACCGATCGGCATGTGTGCCATTCGGCGAGAGTGAGGCCTTCCGTTTTCACATGAGGAAGACGAAATGATCCAGCAATCGATCGATATCCGCAGTGCCACGTCCGATGAGATCCCGCGCGCCGTCGCAGCGATCGTGGCGGCCTTCCTCACAGACCCTCCTGCGCGATTTGCGTGGCCTTCGCCGCACGACTATCTCCTGGCCATGCCCGTGGCCACTGGCGAGTTCGCCGGCAGCAGCTTCCAGCATGGCACGGCTTATGTGTCCGTGGACTTCTGCGGCGCCGCGCTTTGGCTGCCCCCCGGCGTGGAGCCGGACGGCCAGGCTCTCGCCAAAGTGTTCCACGACACAGCAAAGCCTGAACACATGGACGATCTGCTGGCCACCTTCGAGAAGATGGAAGAGTCGCATCCTCGAGAAGCTCATTGGTACTTGCCGCAGATTGGCGTCGAGCCGAACGCACAGGGAAAAGGCATCGGGGCGGCGTTGATGCGTCATGCTCTCGCGCGTTGCGATCAGGAACGGTCGCTGGCATATCTCGAGGCATCGAAGCCGCAGAACATCCCTTTCTACCGGCGCCATGGTTTCGAGGTGATAGGCGAGATCCAGGTGGGTTCTGCACCGCTCGTCACGCCGATGCTCCGCAAGCCGCACCGACCATGACCTGATCCGCTTGCCAGACGTTTGCGACGCCTTCGCCTATTCAAAAGAAAAGGTCACGAACTGGTCGAGCTCGTCTGCTGGGCGGTAAGGCTTGCTGCGTAGCGTCACAGAACGTGAGCTGAAACCCGGGGTCGCCGCCGGGTTCGCGCGAACTTTTCCCTTTGACGACGTCGTGCTGAAGCGATAGAGCGAAACCGCGATATTGTCGAAGGCCGCCTCGTCGGAGCGATATCGGCCCGGAGCGCCGTTCGCACGTTCGAACAAGCGCAGCACTTCCAGCGCATCGAGTGCAAAAACCAGCTGGCCCTCGAAACTTGCCTCCCTGTGTCGGGCCTCGACAGTAACCCCGTCAAGACGACCATCCCGGTACTCGAGCAGGATCGGCGTTTGTCCCGTGGTCAAGTTCTGTGTTGCAAAACTCGCTAGCTCCCGTGCTGCGAGCCTCATGGCGGCTATCGTTTCTGCCGACATGGTTGCGCCGCACTGGGCGATCACCTCTTCCGCATCAGACGCGACGGCCGCATAGGATTTCAGCGGACCCGGCTTTCCATAGAGGGATGCCACTGACGCGACCGCCCCCGGCGAAAGGCCGAAGGTAAGGCGTCCGATCCCATTGTGCGGAGTAATCAGCCAATCGGCGTTCAAATTCTCACCTTGGTGATTTGAGGGGGTTTTTCCAAGGAATCATGGGCGAGATCGTTGCTCTCATCAATAGATCCGGTGCCAGTGCCGCGCGCGCAGCCGCAAGCGATCTCCTTGCAGATGTCCAAAATGGGTAAAATGGGGAACATCCGTATTTCAGGAGCCGCCATGGCCGTCAACTCTGCTTCCGTCCGACCTGCCGCCGAGATCGAGCGCCTGACGCGCGACCTGCCTTCGTTTTCGGCCACCCGGCTGGCTTCGGGCATGCAGAGCGTGACCAGCACCGTGATGGCGCGCGGGGCGGTGGTGATCACGCGGCATGAGCAGCCTTCGATGGTGCTGATGTCGGTGGAACGCTATCTCAAGCTCGAGCAGGCCGCGGAGCCGAACCTCGAGGCGCTCACCTCCCGCTTCGACGACATGTTCGCGCGCATGCAGGGCGAGCCTGCCGCGCAGGCCATGGCCGACGCCTTCGCGATGACGCCGGCCGAACTCGGCGAGGCGGCCGTGGCGCAGGCAGCAGCACCGCGACGCTGATGCCCGCGCGCATCTTCGTGCTGGCCGGCGTCAACGGCGCCGGCAAGAGCAGCGTGGGCGGCGCTGCGCTGCTGCAGAAGAAGGTGGACTACTTCAACCCCGACCTGGCCGCGCGCGAACTCTGGGAGGCCGACCCGAGCCTGTCGTCGGAGGCGGCGAATGCCCAGGCCTGGGAACTTGGGCGTCAGGGGCTCGAGCGGGCACTGGCGCAGCAACTGAACTTCGCGTTCGAAACCACGCTGGGTGCGAGGACGATCCCGCAGATGCTTCTCGAAGGCGCCGAGCAGGGCGCCCAGGTCCATCTCTGGTACGCGGGGCTCGCCTCGCCGGAGCTTCATCTGCAGCGCGTGCGGGCCCGGGTGGCCGCGGGCGGACACGACATTCCCGAAGCGAAGATCCGCGAACGCTACGAGACGAGCCGCGCCAACCTGATCCGGCTGCTGCCGCACCTGGCGAGCCTGCGCGTCTACGACAACAGTGCCGAAGGCGACCCCAAGGCCGGCCAGCGGCCGCAACCATTGCTGCTGCTGCACATGGAAGGCGGGCGCGTGGTCTCCCACATCGCGCTCGGCCAGGTGCCGCAATGGGCCAAGCCCATCATGGCCGTGGCGCTGGCGGGCCAAAAAAAACCCAGCGCAAGGCTGGGCGGAAAGCGTTGAGGCCTCACGGCTTCAACAGCCCCGCACGCACAAGGAGTCGTCGAGGCAACGGCAAATCGGGTGTCCGGACAGGCGATACCGGTCCAGCGAAAAACTAGGCGGCTTCCGTGATCGGCCTGAGCCACTGCACGGCTGCAGCCTCCGGGTCCATGGCGCGCAGCTGCTCGTCGCGGAACAGGTCGCGTGCCACATCCTCGAGCTCGCGCGTATCGACGGTGTGCCACTGCTGCTGCAGCCGGTGGGCGCAGGCGGCGATCCAGAGGGTGGCGGGGAGTCGGTCCATGCGCAGATTATGCCGCAAATACTGTATGAATTCACAGTATCACGAGTTTGATCGGCGGTCGACGCACGCACGTCGGATCGGGCAAGTCCCCGCCAGGATCGTGCAAGGGCTGCGGGGCTGGGCTTCCTAGGATCAAGGCCATGTTCAACGGGCGCCCACGCGCCACAACATGGAGGCTGAAATGAGCAAGGTCTGGTTCATCACGGGGGCGGGTCGCGGAATCGGCGCACAGATCGCGAAGGCGGCGCTCGCCGCCGGCGACAGCGTGGTCGCGACGGGGCGCAACGTGGAGCAGCTGCAGCAGGTGTACGCCGCGCATGCCGACCACGTGGCTTGTCTCCCGCTCGACGCCGCGCGCGAGCAGGACGCGGCGGCCGCCGCCGAGGCCGCGCAGCAGCGCTTCGGCCGCATCGACGTGCTGGTGAACAACGCGGGCTATGGTCAGCTCGGGCTGTTCGAGGAGATCGACAGCGCGGACGTCGAACGGCAATTCCACACCAACGTGTTCGGCCTGATGCACGTGACGCGCGCGGTGCTGCCGCTGATGCGGCGCCAGCGCAGCGGCCACATCCTGAACCTGTCGTCGATCGGCGGCTTCATGGGCTTCGATGGTTCGTCCGTCTATTGCGCAGCCAAGTTCGCGGTGGAGGGATTCTCGGAGTCCCTTGCGCTGGAGGTCGCGACGTTCGGCATTCGCGTGACCATCATCGAGCCGGGCTTCTTCCGCACCGACTTCCTCGACAAGAGCTCGGTGCAATACGGCTCGCGCCGCATCGCCGACTACGGGGGCTCGCCCGGCGAGCCGCCGCGCGCCACCTACGAAAGCTACAACCACAAGCAGCCGGGCGACCCGGAGAAGCTGGGGCGCGTCGTGGTCGAGCTCGCGGCGATGGCCGAGCCGCCGCTGCACTTCGTCGCCGGCACCGACGCCCTTGGTTTTGCGCGTGGCGCCTTCGAGCGCCGGCGCGCCGAACTCGAAGCCTTCGCCAGCCTGTCGGTCGCCACCGACGGTGCGTTCTGAGATCTGAACCACAGGAGATTTGCAATGCAACGACGATTCCATTCCCGATGCCTCGCGGCCGCGTGCCTCTTCACAATGGCGTTTCTCGCCGGCGCGACGGCGCAGGCGAACCCGGGTGCGACCGATGCCCGCGTCGCGCGCGGCGAGCAGATGCTGCTCGAGCTCAACGGCGGCAAGCCGCAGCCGACCTACGAGGCGATGCGCCAGGAGTTCCCGTTCCTCGCCGAAGCCACGGCCGGCTATGCGCTCGGCAGCGTCTGGGATCGAAAGGTGCTCGATGCCCGTACGCGGCAACTGTCGGCGATGGCGGCCTTCGCCGCGCTGGGCCTGCGGCCGTTCTTCAAGATCCATGCAGGCTATGCGCTCGACGCCGGCGTGCCGGCCGACGAGCTCAAGGAGATCGTCTACCTCGTCACGGTTCCCGCGGGCTTCCCGCGCGCGATCGAGGCCTCGCAGGCGCTGCAGGAGCTGCTGCAGGAGCGCGGGCTGGCCGGCAGTGCCGCGGCGGCCGTGCCGCAGGCGGGCCGGCGCTGAGCGGGGGACGGCGTCGGCGGCGCGCCGTCCTTCAAGCGGCGCCTCCGAGTGCCTGCACCAGCCGCTGGGAAGGTCGTGCAAAAATTTCACGAACTTCTCAGGCACAGCGATGACAGACAACAGCACACCCGTTTCCGACGGCCACTCCCTCGAATACCGCGGCTTCCGCTTCGAGCTTCGCGCCGAGCCCGCACCCGGCGGCTACCGCCCGGTCGCAGTCGTTGTCCGCACGCCCGCGGACGAGGAAGAGACACAACTGCCGAACGATACGGATGAGATCGTGTATGGCTCCGAGGCAGAGGCAACCCGGCACGCAGAGCAGCAGGCGATGCGATGGGTCCATGACCGCACTGGCGACGGGCAGGGGCAGTTCTAGGCCAACGCGCGCAGGCGGGAGACATCCTTCGACGGCGGCACGCCGAAGAGCCTGCTGTACTCGCGGCTGAACTGCGAGGCGCTTTCGTAGCCTACGCTGAAGCCCGCCTGCGAGACCTCCATGCGTTCGCTCAGCAGCAGGCGGCGGGCCTCCTGCAGGCGCAGCTGCTTCTGATACTGCAGCGGGCTCATCGAGGTCAGTGCCCTGAAGTGGTGGTGCAGCGACGAGGCGCTCATGCTGCATTCGCTCGCCAGCGCCTCGACCTTCAGCGGCTCCGCGAAGTTGGACTTGAGCCACGCGACCGCACGCATCACGCGCGCGGCATGGCTGTCGGCGCGTGCCACCTGCGCGAGCCGCTCCCCTTGCTCGCTGCGCAGCAGACGGTAGACGAGCTCCCGAAGCGCCAACGGCGCGAGCATGGCCGCGTCCTCGGGTGAATCGAGCAGTCGCATGATGCGGATCGCCGCATCGAGCATGTCGTCGCTCACGTTGTTGAGGAACAGCCCGCGTGCCGTGGCCGCCCGCGGCATCGCGGAGGTGCCGAGCTGCATCACGAGCTCCGACACTTCGGTCGGATCGAAGTCGAGCCGAAAGCAGAGGTAGGGCGCGTCGAACTTCGCGTGCACGACCTGGGCGCTGACAGGCAGGTCCGTCGAGAAGACCAGGAAGCGCGAGGCGTCATAGGTGTAGACCTCGTCGCGCAGCATCACGCGCTTGGCGCCCTGCGCAATGATGCAAACCGACGGCGGATGCAGCGCGTGGATCAGCTCGTCGCCGGGTGCGGACAGCCGGATCGCCGACACGCGCGGAATCGGCGTGGCGCAGACGCCGTCCTGCGGCGCATGCCGCGAGAGCAGGCGCGCGAGCTCGCCGATCCGGCCGGCGCGCGGCGCGGAGGGGCCGAGGTGCGTTGCTGCAGACCCCGCGGCTGCGACGGGAAAAGGTTCGAGTCCCTGTGATGCCATCCGTGTACGTTACATCAGGCATCCGCTCGCGTGACGACGGCCCGCCGATCAGGCCGGACCGGCCCGCTTCTCAGCGACCGTCCCGGTCGGAGTCGCCCGGAATGGCGCGCTCCAGCGTGTCGCTCACGCGCTGCCAGGCGTCGCGCGAGGCATGCTTGGCATGCTCCCACTGCAGGTTCGACTTGCCGCGCGATGTGTCCCAGTCTCGCCCGAGATCGCTCTCCACATCGTCGAAGGCCCGGCCCGGATGGCGGTTGTACGCCTCGGCGCCGTAGCGGTAGGCCGGGCCGTAGTCGTCGTAGCTGTGGCCATTGGCCACGTAGGGTCGCGTCGTGTAGTTGTCGCGCCAGTAGCTTTCCTCGAGGTCCGGGTCGGCCGTTGCCGCGACCCCGCGTCCGGTGAGCGCGCCGACGGCCGCACCGGCCGCGGCACCGACCGCAGCGCCCACCGGCCCGGTCATGCCGCCGATCGCCGCTCCGGCGGCCATACCGCCCGCGACGCCGCCTGCTGCTCCGCCGACGGCAGCGCCCACGCCTGTTGCGGCCTTCTTGGTTTTCTCATCGGTGATCTTGGAATCCGACATGTTCAGCTCCTTGGAAAGGTCCGCCGGATCGGCGAACGGAAAGCCCAGCTTAGGCACGCGCTGCCGAGGTGACGTCGGCCATGTCTGATGGTGGTGTCGGGCATCGGCGCGGCCGGCGATTCGGCCGGACGAGCGGTGCCCTGTGCCTGGCACGGCGCGCATGCACTCCGTCGTCCTGGGAACGCCTAGAACACGCTCACCGCTCATGCCTCGCCAGCCGGTCGATCGCCATCGCAAGGAAGGTCGCGGTGGCCAGCGTCAGGCAATAGGCGATCAGGGGCCACGCGCTGTCGCCGGGAAGCACGACCGCCGCGGTGGTGCCGAGGCCCCCAACGATCAAGCTCTGAATGCAGTAATAGAGCGCAACGGCCGTGCCCGCGGCGTGGCTGAAGTCCTGCAACGCGCCGTTGGCCGTGACCGACACCACGAAAACGATGCCCACGGCGATCAGCCACATGGGAAGCACGAATGTCAGCACCGAGGGTTCGGCTGCGCGCGTGCATGCGCCGAGAATGCATGCGCCCGCCACGATGACGCACAAGCCGCGCATGAGGCTGCCAGCGATTCCCCAGCGCGACACGAAAGTTCGCGCGAAGCGCGTCGTCAAGATCATCACCAGGGCCACCGTGGCGAAGACGGCGCTAAAGGCGAGCTGGGAGAGGCCCAGCCGCTCCATCAGCACCCGCGGCGCGGTGGAGAAAAACACGAAGAACGCCCCCATTGCCGTGCTGAAGCCGAGCGTGTGGATCCAGAACGATGCGCTTGCGAGGATGGAGCGAAGCACGCGGCGCTCTCCTGGCCTGCGGTGCGGGCGCGTTTCGTGCCATCTGGGCAGTGCGTGGCCGAATGCGAGCAATCCGAGGATGCCGAGCATCGTAAAGATCGCGCGCCAGCCGAGCCCGACGGCGACGAGGGCGCCGAGCATGGGGCCGAGCGCAGGCACGAAGGCCAGCATCGAACCGAAGAGGCCGTAGATCACACCGCTCTGCGGGCTGTCGGCGTAGACGTCGCGGACCGTCGCGAAAGTGGCCACCAGCGCGGCCGATGCGCCGAGTGCCTGGAGGACGCGCAGCGCGAGGAAGGACGGCCCGCTGCTGGTCATCGCCAGCGCGAAGGATGACACGGCAAAGAGGAGCGCACCGCCCAGGACCACCGGGCGTCGGCCGATGCGATCCGACAAGGGACCGAAGAGCACCTGTCCCAGGCCGAGCACGACCATGTAGACGCTCAGCGTGAGCTGGACCATCGCCGGCGACGTGCCGAGCGCCGCCGGCATCTGCGGAATGACCGGCAGATACACGTCCATGGCCAGCGAGGCGAGAAGGTCGAAGGGGCCCATCAGCAAGAGTGCCGAAGGCAGGGAGTACGCCCAGAGGGGCGTGGATTTGTCAGGCATGGCAAGTAGTCCGCACAGATGAAGAAATCTGGCGGCGACCTGCCTTCTGGTGAATCACTGAATCAGGGTAGATCGCCGCAACAACGACAAGGGCTGTTGCGGCTCAGCGGTCTGCGGACTTGCTGTCTCCCACGGGCGTTCCTTCGAGATGGGACCTGTTGATCAACGAGGGCCCGACGGAGCCCGTCGAGCGCGTTCGAGTGCAATGGTAGCGTAGGCACCGGCGGGGAAAGCGTGCGCAGCATGGCTCGTATGCCGCAGCCCGTCTTGTCCCGCATCCGTTGAACAGGAGACGCTCATGAACGACGACACCGCCGATGACGATCTGGCGCTATGGCGCATGGAAGAGGCCTTCTGGCTTCAGGGCATCGAGGCATATCGTCGCGACATGCGCGACGATGCCGCCATGGTCTTTCCAGACCCCACCGGCGTGCTGATGGGCAAGGACGTTCTCGCCGCGGTGGAGGCCGCGCCACGCTGGGTCGACGTGTCCATCAGCGAACGACGGATCCTGCGTGCAGGTTCCGGGGTGGTGGTGCTGGTCTACCGCGCGCTTGCGAAGCGCAAGGAAGCGCAATACCGCGCGCTGTGCAGTTCCTCGTACGCATCCAGTGGTGGTGCCTGGAAACTGGTCCATCACCAGCAGACCCCCGTGCAGGTCAATGCTTGAACCGCCGTCTGTGGATTGCAGCGCAATGCCTGTTCCGAGCGCGGCGAAGATTTCTGTGATGTATTCCCGCATTTTCGGCGTTGCATCCACTGTGTTTCACGTCGTCCTACAGACCTGGATCGAGTGACCTTTTAGGTTCGCGAAGCGCGGCACGATGGCGGGGTACCTGCCCCGCCAGGACAACTTCCAGCGATGTCGCGAATCTAGAAAGGGAACCATGGATGCGACGAACTCCGAACACGCACAGCGCGACCGTCACGGTGATCCTGCCTGCCCACTTCGACGGTACGGAGGAGGTCTTGGCATTGCGTGCCGCTGGCGTGCCTGTGAATGACCACGGCGAAGTCGCTGACGGGTATCTCTTCAGGCGGTGGTATCGACAGAGCAATCGCATCGCCTTTCGTTGGTTTGCACGCACGCCCGGCCAAGCCTCGGCGCCCGAGCCTTCAATGACGCCTGGGGGACGGCAAGCGAGGCGGCGGGCAGGCTCGCCGGCTCCGGGGGCGTAGGAGAGTCGCTCTCAGCCGGATCGAAGCCCTGAACGCGGGCGCACCAGCGCGTTGATTGGCTACGCCGCCGACAAGCGAGTCGGCCTTCGCACGCACAGAGAAGATGACGACGGCTCCCCAATTGGGCCTGGCCTCTCGGTGAGCCAGATGAACCATGGGGCTGCCTTTCCCTACCCGCATGAGACGTTTCCGCATCTGCCGCGACGGTTGTGCGTTTCGGACGCGGACGGTGGCTCGGCCGACGTCCGGCGCTATCCAAAGAGCCGCGCTCAGCGTCTAATTCGCCAACGTTCAACCCTAAAAAAAGACGCAATGGCCACCCTCGCTCGCATCGTTCACGTGGGACCTTCCAAACCAAGCAAAGTACGCAACAACTCGCTCTCCGCCCGAGAGACATGGTGGCGAGAATTCATAGGCGAATTCTGCAGGCTCTGCGGTAGGGAGATCGATCGAGAGTGGGTCGCCGGCTTGGCCGTCCTGCTCTACCCACTGAATACTGGCCGCTTGGGGCGTGATGCAGCGCAAATTGCCTTCGCGACGCGGGGTTACCAATTGCCTGTACACCGTGAAGGTCGCGATGCCCGTCCAGCATCTGCCGTTGCCGGCACAACGGCTGCGCACTGAGCAGCGCTTTCCTCAAAGCAGACAGGTTTTTCTTTAGCCGCTGCGGAACGGGTCGAAAAATTTAGCGCACGCAGGCGGTAGCCACCTGTTGCCCGTCGAGGCCCGGGGTCCGACGTTGCGCAAAAGCGTCTCCGGCGCCTGCACTTTCACCGCCTCGATCCCGGTCGCAGGTGTCGCCGCGTGCCGGGTGTCGTCTACCCCGGCACAGCGCTCGCTGCGGGCCGGGGCCTGCGCTCGATGGGGCCTGATCCTTCGGGGCCCATCGCACCGCGGAGCGAATTGAGCTTCCTGCAATGCGCCAAGTAATCTACCCGGCAATCAAATCCAGATGGAACCGACCGACCGCAGTCCTTCGCGGAATTTCCACTGCAATCTTTGAATTAGTGCCTGCGGGCCTTGGCGGTGAATATCCGGCATAAATGGTCATAAACGGTCATAAAAGGTCAGGAATTACACAGGAAACAATTGGCGGATAGTTGCAACATCCGGTACGTCCGCTGTACCGAAACTGCAAGCACACATTCGTCGACCCGCCACATTAAAAAAGGTGTCACCGAACTTTAGTAGCAGTTGCGACGACTGATGAGTTTCAGCAGCACAACGCTTTGACGCCGCGGACTGTAAAACTGGCGAAAAGGCTGCCAAATATTTCACGTTTGTCTACATTTGCGTTCTTTCAAGTTGCAAATGAAGTGCATTGAATCAATAGCCGTGTAGCATTTGTATCGTCCCAGGATCAACCGGTTGGTTGATCTTCTCGTCCAGAAGTCGGAGTACTGCTGCCCCGACTCATTTCCACTCAAAAGATGAACCAAATTCAAGTTGTTCCCAAGGATGGTGGCGCGGTCGTCGACACGCGCGTCGAGGCACTCTCTCTCGACAAACCTTCTGTCATTCACCTGAAGATTGCACCGGAAAGCGTCGTCAGGTTCGAGCGTCGCGGCAGCGACTTGGTTCTGGCCATGCGCGACGGTAGCGCCACGGTCCTCCAGGGCTTCTTCAATGAGTATGCGCAAGGGGGCCGTAACGACCTCGTCTTGGAGGATGCAGCAGGCGTCCTTTGGTGGGGTCAGTACACCGGACCTTGGTCCGAGTTCCACTTCACCGAGATCGAATGGCTCGACGGCGTGCCCGTGGCCGCGGCGTCGGAAGGGCTGCCTGGCTGGCTTATCGCAGGGCTGGGGCTGCTCGGCATCGGGGCGGCGGCTGCCGCGGGTGGTGGTGGAGGAGGTGGAGGGTTCTCCCTTCCTCCGGTTGCGCCGCCGCCTTTGAACAGGGCGCCCACGGGCGAAGCCGATCCGATCGCAGTGCGTGCGGGTCACAGCGGGAACGGCCAGGTGGTCGCTCGTGACCCGGATGGGGACACGCTGACCTATGTGCTGGGGGAGCCGCCAGCGCATGGCACGGTGGTGATCGATCCAGAGACGGGGGAGTACACGTACACGCCCGAAGCCGGATACGACGGTCCGGACAGCTTCACTGTCGTCATCACCGATGGCCGGGGCGGCACGACCACCAGCACGGTGGACGTGACGGTGCAGCCGAACAACGAACCGACTCTTCCGAACTACACGCTGACCACGCCCGAGGACACGCCCGTCGCGGGCCAGGTGACAGGCGTCGACCTGGATGGCGAC
>NZ_JBDGJQ010000016.1:0-82341 GCF_057656815.1 Variovorax sp. Soil_C_39 | reverse complement strand
CTCGCCTAACGAAAAATGCCCCGCTCTCGCGGGGCATCTCGATCTAAGCGGGCGGCAGACTATTTACACAGACTGTTCGTGCGGGCCTTTTTGCTTTGGCGCGGCCGGATAATTCAACGCCATGATCAAGCTGTTTGTCGGCCTCGGCAATCCGGGGCCCGAATACGAAGCCACCCGACACAACGCAGGGTTCTGGTGGATCGATGCGCTCGCGCGCGACTGGAAGCTCCACCTCATGCCGGAGCGCAGCTACCACGGGCTGGCGGCCCGCGCGAACATCAACGGACAAAGCGTCTGGCTGCTCGAGCCGCAGACCTTCATGAACCTGTCGGGCAAGTCGGTGGCCGCGCTCGCACGCTTCTTCAAGATCGCGCCCGAGGAGATCCTCGTGGTCCACGACGAGCTCGACGTGGTGCCCGGCCAGGCCAAGCTCAAGTTCGGCGGCAGCCATGCAGGCCACAACGGGCTGCGCGACATTCACGCCCAGCTCGGCACCGGCGACTACTGGCGCCTGCGCCTGGGCATCGGGCACCCCGGCGTGAAGTCGGAAGTGGTCAACTGGGTGCTCAGGAAGCCACTCAAGGAGCATCGCGACGCCATCGAGGACGCGATCGTGCGCACGCTGCATGCCGCCCCTGCCCTGGTGGCGGGCGAGATGGAGAAGGCCACGCTCCTGATCCACACGAGCAAACCGCCGCGACCCAAGCCGCCACGGCGCGAACCCGGCGATGGAGGCGCGCCCGCCGCCACCTGACAAGCCGGCCCCGAGAGTGCAGGAGAAGAAAGAAGAAAAGGGAGAGAAAAACAATGCAGAAAAATGCAGAAAGCAGAAGCAGGCCCCGAAGAGGGCGCGCTGGCGCAGCCTTCGCCACGGCCGCGATTCTTTCGATCGCATGCGGTGTCTCCGGCGCCCCCGCATGGGCCCAGGGCTCGACGGCCTACCGCTGCGGCAACACCTACGGCGACCAGCCCTGCGCAGGCGGACAACGCCTGAAAGTGGACGATGCGCGCAGCGACGAGGATCGCCGCGCCGCGGAGGCGGCCACCCGCAGGAACGAAGCGCGCGCCGACCAGCTCGAGCGCAGCCGCCTGGCCCTGGAGCGGGGCGCCTACGAGCGCGACCAACGCGCAGCGCGCGAAGCCCGCCAGGCAGCCGTCGCCGAACGCAGGCTCGCAGCCTCCGAACGGCTCGCCGACGCGCGCGAGCGCAAGCTCGCGCTGGAACCGCGCGGGTCGAGCGCGCGGTTCGGCGGCGGCGTGCCGGCGGGAAAGCAGGCCTCTTCGCCCGATGGCAGCAAGAAGAAGAAGCGAAGACCGCCGAGCGGGTCAGGGGTTCGTTGAATGCGCCGGCGGCGTCGATTCACCGGCAGCCGCCGCTGCTGCGGCTGCAGCTTTCGCCGCGGCGAGGCGCTCGAACTTCTGCCACAGCGTCTCGCGGCTCTCCACATGCTCGGGATGGATGGGGATGCACGCGACCGGGCACACCTGCACGCACTGCGGCTCGTCGAAGTGGCCCACGCACTCGGTGCATTTGCGCGGATCGATCTCGTAGAACTCGGCGCCCATGTAGATCGCATCGTTCGGGCACTCGGGCTCGCAGACATCGCAGTTGATGCATTCGTCGGTGATCATGAGAGCCATGCCCGATTATCGCGAACAAGGCACGCCTATTGCGTGAGTCGGGTTATGCTGCGCCCCGTCCCATGAGCCTGTTCATTCTCAAGCGCCTCGCCACGCTGATCGGCACGCTGATCGGCGCCTCCGTCATCGTTTTCCTCGTCCTGGAGATCCTGCCCGGCAATGCCGCGCAGTTGCTCATGGGACCCGACGCCGCGCCCGAGGCGGTGGCTGCGCTCGCTGCCAAGCTCGGCCTCGACCAGCCCGCCTGGACCCGCTACTGGCACTGGATCGCCGGTCTGCTGACCGGCGAACTCGGCGACAGCTATGCCTACAGCTCGCCGGTGCTCGACTTGATCCTCGAACGGCTCGCGCTCACCGTGCCGCTCGCGCTGCTGGCGATGGCCTTCACCACCGTGCTCGCGCTGCTGGTCGGCGTGACCGCGGCGGCGCGCCACAACAAGCTCGGCGACGTGGGGCTCATGGGCCTGACGCAGGTGGGCGTCGCCATTCCCAACTTCTGGTTCGCGATCCTGCTGATCCTGGTGTTCTCCGTCCAGCTCCAGTGGTTCTCGGCGGGCGGCTTTGGCGGCTGGAGCGAAGGCATCTTCGCGGGCTTCAAGTCGCTGCTGCTGCCGGCGCTGTCGCTGGCCGTGGTGCAAGCGGCGATCCTCGCGCGCATCACGCGGTCGGCGGTGCTCGAGGTGATGCGCGAGGACTTCGTGCGCACCGCACGCGCCAAGGGCGTCTCGCAGCGCGCGGCACTCTGGACCCATGTGCTGCGCAACGCCATGATCCCGGTCGTCACAGTCATGGGCATGCAGTTCGCCGAACTGCTCGCCGGCACCATCGTGATCGAGAAGGTGTTCTACCTGCCCGGCCTCGGGCGGCTCATCTTCGAGGCCATTGGCAACCGCGACCTGATCGTGGTGCGCAACTGCGTGATGCTGCTCGCGGCCATGGTGGTTATCGTGAATTTCGTGGTCGACGTGCTGTATGCCGTGATCGACCCGCGCATCAAGGCCAGCGATATATGAGCGCCACCACAGTCCCGAGCGCAGCGGCGCTCAAGGTCCCCGGCTTCTGGCGCCGCGCACTGCGGCACCGCAGCTTCGTCATAGGCGGCGTGCTCACGCTGTTGCTGCTCGTCGCGGCCGCCCTCTCGCTGGTTTGGACGCCCTTCTCGCCCTACGAGATCGACATGGCCAACAAGCTGCAGCCGCCGTCGGGCACGCACTGGCTCGGCACCGAGGCCTATGGCCGCGACGTGGCCTCGCTGCTGCTCGTGGGCGCGCGCGCCTCGATCCTCGTGGGCGTGATCGCGGTCGGCATCGGGCTCGTGATCGGCACCGCGCTCGGGCTCCTGGCCGCGGCACGGCGCGGCTGGGTCGAGGAAACGATCATGCGGCTGACCGATTTCACGCTCGCGTTTCCGGCCATCCTGTCGGCCATCATGATGACGGCCGTGTTCGGCGCCGGCATCGTCAACGCGATCATCGCGATCGGCATCTACAACATCCCGACCTTCGCGCGCATCACGCGCGCATCGGCCAACGCCATCTGGTCGCGCGAGTACGTGGCCGCGGCACGCGCCTGCGGCAAGGGCCCGTTCGCCATCACGATGCAGCACGTGCTGCCGAACATCTCGGCCGTGCTGATCGTGCAGATCACCATCCGCTTCGCGATCGCGATCCTGGCCGAGGCGGCACTGTCGTTCCTGGGCCTGGGCACGCAGCCGCCGCAGCCTTCGTGGGGCCGCATGCTGAGCGAGGCGCAGACGATGATGTTCCAGTCGCCGCTGCTCGCGGTGTTCCCGGGCATGGCGATCGTGCTGGCAGTGCTCGGCCTCAACCTGCTCGGCGACGGCCTGCGCGACCTGCTCGACCCGCGCCTCGCGCGCGCCCGGTGACCGGCATGCCACTTCTCCAAGTCAAGGACCTGCACATCGAACTGCAGACGCAGCGCGGCCCCGCCGAGGCCGTGCGCGGCATCGACTTCACGCTCGAGCGCGGCGAGACGATGGGCATCGTGGGCGAATCGGGCTGCGGCAAGTCGATCACGGTGCAGTCGCTGATGGGGCTGCTGCCATCGACCGCACGGGTCAGCGGCAGCATCCGCTTCGACGGCACCGAGCTCGTCGGACAAGACGAAAAAACCATGTGTCGCATCCGCGGCAACCGCATCGGCATGATCTTCCAGGAACCGATGACGGCGCTGAATCCGGTGCACACCATCGCGCGCCAGGTCGGCGAGCCGCTGCGGCTGCACCGCGGTCTGTCTCGGGCCGACGCCCGCAAGGAGGCGCTGGCGCTGCTCGAGCGCGTGGGCATTCCCGATGCGGCGTCGCGGCTCGATGCCTATCCGCACCAGTTCTCGGGCGGCCAGCGCCAGCGCATCGGCATTGCGATGGCGCTGGCCTGCGGACCCGACCTGCTGATCGCCGACGAACCCACCACCGCGCTCGACGTCACGATCCAGAAGCAGATCCTCGCCTTGATCCAGGAACTGGTCGCGGAACGCGGCATGGCGCTGATCCTGATCTCGCACGACCTCGGCGTGATCGCCCAGAGCGTGTCGAAGATGCTCGTGATGTACGGCGGCAGCGTGGTCGAGAGCGGCCCGACCGAGGCCGTGTTCGCCGCGCGCGCGCATCCGTACACCCAGGGCCTGTTCGCCGCACGCCCGGCGCTCGGTGCGCCGCGCGGCGTGCGCCTCGCGACCATCCGCGGCAGCGTGCCCGAACTCGTCGACCTGCCGCCCGGCTGCCCGTTCGCGGGCCGCTGCCACTACACCGTCGACGCCTGCCACGCGATCCGCCCGCCGCCCGCCATGCTGCGGAACGAGCATGCCGTGCGCTGCATCCGCCTGCCCGAGATCGCCGCGGAAGGCGCACTCGCACCATGAACCAGACCAACGAAGCGTCGGCCGCACCGCTGCTGCTCGAGGTGAAAGACCTCGTGCGCCACTACGCGCTGCCGCGCGAGAGCCTGTTCGGAGCCCCACCGCTCGTGAAGGCGCTCAACGGCGTGAGCTTCGAGGTGGCAGCGGGCCGCAGCCTCGGCATCGTCGGCGAATCCGGCTCGGGCAAGTCGACCATCGCGCGCCTCGTGATGGCGCTCGACACGCCCACGTCGGGCAGCGTGCACATGCTGGGCCGCGACCTGCACCGGCTGCCGAAGCGCGAGCTGCGAACCGCGCGGCGCGATTTCCAGATGGTGTTCCAGGACCCCTACGGCTCGCTCGACCCGCGCCAGACGGTGGCGCGCGTCGTGGCCGAACCGCTCGAGGCGCTGGCCGAGACCGGCCGCGCCGAGCAGCGCGAGCGCGCGGCGGAAGCGCTCGCCGCGGTGGGCCTGCGCAGCACCGACATGGACAAGTACCCGCACGAGTTCTCGGGCGGCCAGCGCCAGCGCATCGCGATCGCGCGCGCGCTCATCACGCGTCCGAAGCTCATCGTGGCCGACGAGCCGGTGAGTGCGCTCGACGTGTCGGTGCAGGCGCAGGTGCTCAATCTCATGCAGGACCTGCAGCAGCAGTTCGGCATCAGCTACCTGCTCATCAGCCACGACCTCGCGGTGGTCAACCACCTCTGCGACGAGGTCTGCGTGGTGTGGAAGGGGCAGATCGTCGAGCAGGGTCCGCCCGGCGAGCTCTTTCGCCATGCGCAGCATCCGTACACGCGCACGCTGCTCGATGCCGTGCCGCGCGCACCCGCCGGCGGCACCGTGCTCGCGGCCTGAACCGGTCCGGCCGAAGCCGCATCCGGGAACGTCCCGAGGAAAAACCACCCGGCGCGGCCATCGGCTTCGCCTTCGCTGCGAGAGAATGAGCCCGCCGCGCCTGGCATCTTTCGTGCTGCGTGCATTTCATCGTCATTCCGGAGATCACAACGTATGTTGAACCGTCGCACCCTCCTTGCCACCGCTGGCGCCACCGTGGCGCTGGCCTCCCCCGTTGCCGGCATGGCGCAGGGACGGAAGGACGCCATCGTGATCGGCATGGCGCTCGAGCCGCCGGGCCTCGACCCGACCGCCGGGGCCGCAGCCGCGATCGCGGAGATCGTGCACTACAACATCCTCGAGACGCTGACCAAGATCAACGTCGACGGCAGCGTCACCCCGCTGCTGGCCGAGAGCTGGGAGGTGTCGCCCGACCTCAAGACCTACACTTTCAAGCTGCGGCGCGGCGTCAAGTTCCAGAACGGCGAGCCGTTCAATGCGAGCAGCGTGAAGTTCTCGTTCGACCGCGCTGGCGGCGAGAAGAGCACCAACAAGGACAAGCGCACGTTCCAGAACCTGAGCACCCAGGTGGTCGACGAGCACACGGTGGTCGTCATCAACAAGGAGATCGACCCCGACCTGCCCTTCGTGCTGGGCCAGGCCACCTCGGTCATCGTCGAGCCCAAGAGCGCTGACGCCAATGCCACCAAGCCCGTGGGCACCGGCCCCTACAAGCTCGACAACTGGGCCCGGGGTTCAACGGTCACGCTGAGCAAATGGGAAGGCTTCCGCAGCCCCGCCACGGCGAAGATCAACAAGGTGACCTTCCGCTTCATCGCCGACGCCGCGGCGCAGGCGGCCGCGCTGCTGGCCGGCGATGTCGACGTGTTCACCCGCATCGGCACGCGCGTGGTGCCGCAGTTCAAGATGAACCCGCAGTTCCAGACCATCCTCGCGGGCTCGCGCGCCAAGACCATCCTGTCGATCAACAATGCCAGGAAGCCGCTCGACGACGTGCGCGTGCGCCGCGCGATCCTGGCGGCGATCGACCGCAAGGCCGTGATCGAAGGCGCGGCCGATGGTTTCGGCGTGCCGATCGGCAGCCACTACGTGCCCGGCGCGGCGGGCTACGTCGACACCACCGGCGTGAACCCGCACGACGTGGAAAAGGCCAAGAAGCTGCTCGCCGAAGCGGGCGTGAAGACGCCGCTCGAACTCACCTTGACCCTGCCGCCGCCGCCGTATGCGCGCCAGGGCGGCGAAGTGATCGTGGCGCAGCTCGCCAAGGTCGGCATTCGCGTCAAGGTGCAGAACGTCGAGTGGGCCCAGTGGCTCAGCGGCACCTACGGCAACAAGGACTACGACCTCTCGATCGTCTCGCACGTCGAGCCCTTCGACCTCGGCAACTATGCCAAGGCCGACTACTACTGGGGCTACCAGTCGAAGGCCTTCAATGCGCTGTTCGACAAGATCAAGAGCACCGGCAATGCGGCCGAGCGCAACAAGCTGCTCGGCGAGGCGCAGAAGATGCTGGCCGCCGACGCGGTCAACGGCTTCCTGTACCAGCCGCAGTTCCCGACCGTGGCCAAGAAGAACGTGAAGGGGCTCTGGAAGGAGAACCCGATCTTCGTCAACGACCTTTCGGCGCTGTCGTGGGGATGAGCACCGGCGTGGCTTCCCGCTCTTCCCGGTTGAACGAACTCTCGGCACAGGAACTCTCCGCCGCCTACCGCGGCAAGGCGCTGTCACCGGTCGAGGTCACGCAGGCCGTGATCGCCCACATCGAGCGCTGGGAGCCGCATCTGCAGGCGACCTGGCTGTTCCGCCCCGAGGCGGCGCTCGAACAGGCGCGCGCCTCCGAGTCGCGCTGGCTGCGTGGCGAGCCACTCGGGCCGCTCGACGGCGTGCCAGCCACCATCAAGGAAAACATCGCGACGCGCGGCGACCCGATGCCGGCCGGCACGGCCGCCACCGACCTGCAGCCCGCAGCCGCCGACGCACCGCCAGCCGCGCGGCTCAAGGAAGCCGGCGCGGTGATCGTGAGCAAGACCACCATGCCGGACTACGGCATGCTGTCCTCGGGGCTGTCGAGCTTCCACACGCTCGCGCGCAACCCGTGGCACCTCGGCAGCACGCCGGGCGGTTCGAGCGCCGGCGCCGGCGCCGCGGCGGCCGCCGGCTACGGTCCGCTGCATCTGGGCACCGACATCGGCGGCTCGCTGCGCCTGCCGGCCAGCTGGTGCGGCATCTTCACGCTCAAGCCCAGCCTCGGTCGCATTCCGATCGACCCGCCGTACATGGGCCGGGCCGCAGGGCCCATGACCCGCAGCGTCGGCGACGCGGCACTGATGATGCAGGTGCTCTCGCGTCCCGACGCACGCGACAGCATGAGTCTTCCGCCCGAAGCCGTCGACTGGGCCGCCTTCGACGTCTCGCCCGACCATCTGCGCGGCCTGCATGTCGGGCTGCTGCTCGATGCCGGATGCGGGCTGGCCGTCGACCCCGAGATCCAGGCGGCGGTCGAGCATGCGGCGCGGCTGTTTGAAAAAGCCGGTGCCATCGTCGAGCCGATCCAGCCGTTCATGTCGCAGGCGATGCTCGACGGCATGGACCATTTCTGGCGCATGCGCTCGCTCGTGGACATGAAGGCCCTGCGCGCCGACCAGCGCGCCAAGGTGCTGCCCTACATTCGCGAATGGGCCGAGAGCGCCGCCGAGTTCAGCGGGGAGCATGTGTTTCGCGGCTTCAGCCAGTTCCATGCAACGCGCGTCGCCGCGGTGCAGGCCTGTGCGCGCTTCGACTACGTGATCTCGCCGGTGTCGCCGAACATGCCGGCGGCCGCGGAAGCGCCCTCGCCCACCAACGATCCGCTGCGGCCGCTCGAACACATCGGCTTCACCGTGCCGTTCAACATGTCGGAGCAGCCGGCGTCGTCGGTGAACTGCGGCTATGCGGCGAGCGGGCTGCCGATCGGCCTTCAGATCGCCGGCCATCGCTTCGACGACCTCGGCGTGCTGCGCGTGTCGCGTGCGTTCGAGCAGGTCTGCGATGCCCAGCGGCCCTGGCCGCTGCCGCCAGCGCGCTGAGCGGCAGCGCCGTCAGGCAAGCTGGCTTGCAAGCATCTCGCGCGCCCGCGTCACGAACGCAGTCTCGCCCCGGCGGCCGGGCAGCAGCTGGAACGTGACGCGCGGCAAGGCCGGCAGGCCGTGCGGCGGCGCCAGCGGGGCCACGCCCTCACAAGCCGCCGATTCGTTCAGGCAGGCCACGCCAAGGCCCGCCGCCAATGCCGACTGCAGCCCCGCCACGCCCGACGCCACATGCGCCAGCACATAGGGCACGCGGCGCCGCCGCAGCAGTGCCACCGTGAACTGGTGCAACGAACAATTGTCCGGCAGCGCCAGCAGACGCAGCGGTTCGCCGCGCACGCGCCGCAGGCCCGTGGCGCCCAGCCATGCGAGCGATTCGCGCCGGATCACCGGTGGCTTCGCCGCGCCCGGACCCGCGGGCGTGCCGGCGATGTGCATGCCGAGCGCCACGTCGAACTCCCCGCCGGCATAGGCCGCCCGGAGCGCGTCGCTCTTCAGGATGCTGACGTGCAGGCGCACCTTCGGATAGCTCTCGCCGAGGCGGCCGAGCAGCCGCGTGAGGTCGCCGGGGCGGAAATAGTCGGTCACGGCGAGCCGCAGCTCGCCCTGCAGGGTCTCGCCGCGCAGGTCGCGAAAGGCCTCGTCGCTGAGCGCGAGGATGCGCCGCGCATAGCCCAGCAGCCGCAGCCCCGCCTCGGTCGGTGCCACGCCCGCCTTGCTGCGCGTGAGCAATGACTGGCCCGCGCGCTCCTCGAGCTTGCGGATCTGCTCGCTGACCGACGACTGCGAGAGGAACACGCGTGGCGCAGCCGCCGTGAGGCTGCCAGCCTCCACCACGGCGGCCAGCGTCCGAAGCTGCTCGAGATCGAAGTTCTGCATCTTTTCTATCCATCGGCAATGTCGATGGATGCCATCATATCTTCCCGCTTTTCCGATGAACAGCGACTGCCCACAATGAACCCATCGAATCAACCAAGGAGTTCCAGATGCCGCATATCGTTGTCCACCTTTCGGGCGAACCCGATGCCCAGCTCACCCGCAAGACCGTCGATGCGGTCGCCGAACTGACCCAGAGCGTGCTCGGCAAGCAATTGCCGGTGATCGCCATCACGGTGCAGTACATCCCGGCCGATGCCTGGTTCATCGGCGGGCAGCCGCTGGCGTCGCTGGGTCGGTCGGCGTTCCATCTCGACATCAGCGTCACCGACGAGACCAACACCAAGGCCGAGAAGGCGCGCTACCTGCGCGAGGTGCATGCCGCCATGCAGCGGCTGCGGCCCGATCTGCACGAGGTGTCGTACATCCACGTGATCGACGCGCGCGGCGCGGCCTATGGCTACGGCGGCAAGACGCAGGAATACCGCCACCAACAGGCCGGCGTTTGAAGGCTGAGGCGGGGCATGGCACCATCCGGCCATGCCCACCGCCCACTCGCACGCCGACAGCTTCGGCAATCCGCTCACGCTCGACGATGCCGCGAGCCTGCCGCTGGTCGAAGACTTCGTGATGGGCTTCGTCGCGACCGAGGCGCGTGCCGCCAACCTGCTCGCACTGGCCGAGCACGACATGAGCCCGATCGTGCAGGCCTACTGCGCCACGCTGCACCTGTTTGCCGAATCGCGCGATGCCGCGGCGCATGCGCGCCCCTTCCTGGCGCGTGCATCGGCCGGCTCGGCACGCGCCACGCCGCGCGAGCGGCGCTACATCGCTGCCATCGAAGCCTGGGCCGAGGGCGACATCGCACAAGCCATCGCGCTGCACGAAGAACAGGCCCGCGCGCATCCGCGCGACCTCGTGTCGCTGAAGCTCGGGCAATACCATTGCTTCAACACCGGCGACTGCCCCGGCATGCTGCGGCTCGCGCTCGCTGCGCTGCCCGCCGCGGCCGACGTGCCCCAGGTGCACGGCATGGCCGCCTTCGGCTACGAGCAATGCCACCTGATGCGCGAGGCCGAGGCGAGCGCACGCCGCGCCATCGCCATGTGCCGCAAGGAGCCCTGGGCGCACCATGCACTCGCGCATGTGATGCTCACCGAAGGCCGGCTCGCAGAGGGGCTGGCCTTCATGCAGGGCGTGGCCGACACCTGGACCGGGCTCAACTCGTTCATGGTCACGCACAACTGGTGGCATGTGGCGCTGTTCCTCATCGAGCTCGACCGCGACGCCGAGGCGCTCGCGCTGTACGACCGCGAGGTCTGGGGCGTGGCGAAGGACTATTCGCAAGACCAGATCGGCGCCGTCTCGCTGCTCGCGCGGCTGGAACTGGCGGGCATCGACGTGGGAGCGCGATGGCACGACGTGGCGGCGCATCTGCTGCAGCGCCAGGCCGACCACGTGCTGCCCTTTCTCGACTTGCAGTACCTCTACGGCCTCGCACGCGCGGGCCGAACTGAAGCCGATGCGCTGCTCGGCAGCATCGAGGCGCATGCGCTGCGCGCGCCGCCTTCCACGCGCACGGCCTGGGCACAGGTGTGCGTGCCGGCGGCGCACGGCCTGCTCGCCCACGCACGCGGGGAGTTCGCGGCTGCGATCGAAGGCCTCGGCAGTGCACTGCCGCGCCTGCTCGAGATCGGCGGCAGCCATGCGCAGCGCGACCTGTTCGAGCAGCTGTACCTCGATGCGCTGGTGCGCGCCGGCAGCCGCGCCACGCTCACGGCCGCGCAGGGGATCCTGCAGCAGCAGCGCAATGGCCAGCCGGAATCGCTGCGATTGCGACGCCAGTCAGGCGCGGTGTATGCGCGCCTCGGGCTGCCGGCTTTGGCCGACTGCGGCTGAACGCGCCTTAGCGCGTGGCCAGGTGCCGGGTCTGGTCGTAGACCGGCTGCGGCGGCAGGTCGGCGAGATGCCGCGTGTCGGCCCAGTCGACGATCTCGATCGCGTCGGGGCGCGCGGGATCGGCCATGCGGATGCGGTTGAAGCCGGCGTTCGGTATGTCGCTCTGGCGCGGTCCGCTCAGGCTCTGCCCACGTGCGGTGCGCCACACCATGTCGAGCACGCCGCCGTGCGTGACCACCACCACCCGCTGGCCGCGGTGCGCGGCCGCAAGGCTGCCGAGCGCGGCGACGATTCGCGCATGGAATTCGCGCGCCGACTCGCCCTGCGGCATGGCATGGTCCTCGCGGAACTCCAGCCATTGCGCCCAGGCATCCGGATGCTGCGCCTGGATCTCCTCGGCCCGCATGCCTTCGACGACACCGAAATGCTGCTCGCGCAGACCGACGGACGTGACCACCGGCAGCGACAACTGCAGCGCCGCCGGGGCCGCCGTCTGCTGGGCGCGCAGCAGGTCGCTGCTGACGAGGTGCTGCGCGACTTCGCCCGCGAGCCGCAGGCCCAGGCGCCGCGCCTGCTCGTGGCCGATGTCGTTGAGCGGCACGTCGGCATGGCCCTGGAAGCGCAGTTCGCGGTTCCAGGCGGTTTCGCCGTGGCGGATCAGGATGAATTCGGTGGAAGTGGCGGCTTCGGGTGCGGTGGTGGGCATGGGATGTCCATTGTCCATGGCCTGCGTGACGTTCAGGCCGCCGGCCGCGCCGTGTGTTGCGGCGCCGCCACCGGCGCGCCCGGCGCACACGCGCGCAACGATGGCGCAGAATCCGCAACATGCCCCAACTCGTGCTGCTGCCCGGCCTCGCCTGCGACGAGCGCCTCTGGGAAGCCCAGCTTCCGGTCCTGCCCGCCGTGCTCGCAGCGCGCGTGAGCGACGCCCACATGCGCCACGACACCATCGAGTCGATGGCCGCCGCCGTGCTGCGCGAGCACACCGGCGCGCTGGTGCTCTGCGGCGCCTCGATGGGCGGCATGGTCGCGATGGAAGCTGCGCGCCAGGCGCCCGAACGCATCGCCGGCCTGGCGCTCCTGGGCACCAACGCGCGGCCCGAGACGACCGAAATGGCCGAGCTGCGCCAAGGCGCGATCGAGTTGTTCGAGCGCGGCGAGCTGCGCGACGTGATCGAACCCAACACCGTGTTCGCCTTCCATCCCGCGCAGGCGGCCGACGAGGCACTGGTGCAGCGCTACCTGGAGATCGTGCTCGACGCCGGGGCGCAGCAGCTGGTGCACCAGAACCGCGCGGTGATGCGGCGTCCCGACGCGCGGCAGCACCTGCCTTCGCTGCGCATGCCGGTGCTGCTGATGTGCGGCGACACCGACCGGCTCACGCCGCCCGAATGCACGCGCGAGATGGCCGCGCTGGTGCCGCATGCGCAGCTGGTGTGGGTGCCGCAGTGCGGCCACATGCTCACGATGGAGAAGCCCGCGTTCGTCAACGCGGCGCTCGCCGCGTGGCTGGCTCAGTGGAGCTGACCGCCGGTCTCGCGCACGTCCTGCTCCACGGCCAGCGCGGTCGCTACCGCCACGCGCAGCGCCGCGACCATGGTGGCGAGCGACATGCTCGGCGCGCCGGGAAAGCGCGCCGCCTGTTCGGGCAGGTACGGAATGTGGATGAACCCGCCGCGCAGCCCCGGCACCGGCTGCGTGGCGATGCGGTGCATCAGGCCGTAGAAGAGGTGGTTGCAGACAAAGGTGCCGGCGGTGTTCGACACTGCAGCCGGGATGCCCGCGGCACGCAGGTCGCGCACGATGGCCTTGATCGGCAGGCTCGAGAAATACGCCGCAGGTGCGCCGGGCACCACCGGCAGGTCGATCGGCTGGCGGCCGGCGTTGTCGGCGATGCGGCCGTCGTCGACATTGATGGCCACGCGCTCGGGCGTGATCTCGGCACGGCCGCCGGCCTGGCCGACGCACAGCACCAGGCGCGGGCGCAGTTCGTCCATCGCAGCCGCCAGCGCTTCGATGGCCGCGCCGAACGCGCAGGGCATGCGCCGCGCATGCACCGTGGCCTGGCCGCACTGCCAGCCGTCGAGCGCGTGCACGGCCTCCCAGGAAGGATTCAGCGCTTCGCGGTCGAAGGGATCGAAGCCGGTCAGCAGGACGTTGTTTCGCTGCGCCACGGATGCCTCCTCAGTGATTCACTGCGCGCAGCGCACACGTACGGCACATGAAACGCAACGGGGGTCCAAGCCAGCGCACCCGTGGAACGGGCTCCGCCCGGCCACTGGGTGCGCCCCCCAGTGGGGGGAGGCGCCGCAGGCGCTTCGGGGGGCGTCTCATCCCGCGCGCACGGCGATGCCCTCTTGCGCGAGCCGCTCGCGAATGCGGCGCGCAAAGGCCAGCGCATGGGCCCCGTCGCCATGCAGGCAGACGGTCTGGGCATTGACCGGCACGCTGCTGCCGTCGATGGCCGTCACCTTGCGGTCGCGCACCAGCGAGAGCGTCTGCGCGAGCGACTGTTCCTCGTCCTCGATCAGCGCCCCGGGCTGGCTGCGCGGCACCAGGCTGCCGTCGGGCATGTAGCCGCGGTCGGCGAACACTTCTTCGACCGGGGTCAGGCCGGCGCGCCGCGCGGCGTCGATCATGCCGCTGCCCGCAAGGCCGAAGAACTTCAGCGCGGGATCGAAGCGCCGCACGGCCTCGCACAGCGCGTCGGCGAGTTCGGGTTCCTTCACCGCCTGGTTGTAGAGCTGGCCGTGCGCCTTGACGTGCGAGAGCCGGCCGCCCTCGGCCTTGACGATCGCGGCCAGCGCGCCAACCTGGTAGAGCACGTTGGCGACGATCTCGTCGGGCGGCAGGTGCATGGTGCTGCGGCCGAAGTTCTCGCGATCGGGAAAGCTCGGATGGGCGCCGATGGCCACGCCGTGTGCCAACGCCCAGCGCACGCACTGCTGCATGGTCTTGGCATCGCCCGCATGCCAGCCGCAGGCGATGTTGGCGGAACTCACAAGCCCGAGCAGCGCTTCGTCGCTGCCCGCGCCTTCGCCGAGGTCGGCATTCAGGTCGATTTGCATGGGATCCCTTCCTTTGCTTCGAGGCGCGGGGCGCCACGGCACCGGCCATGCGCTTGCGCTCGCACAGTCTATGCCGACGATGGCCAGCCCGCCGCCGCAAGCCCTTGCGCCACCTGCGCGAGGTAGCGCTGCTGGCCGGCCCACGCTTCGAGCGCAGCGGTCAGGTCGACCTGCACCAGCCGCAGCCGGCCGGCAAGTGGCGCCTGCGCGAGCTTCCAGAGGTCGGCACGGATCACCACGCCGATGCGCGGATAGCCGCCGGTGGTCTGCGCGTCGCCCATCAGGATGATCGGCTGGCCCGAGGGCGGCACCTGGATGGTGCCGGGGATCACGCCCGACGAGAGCATGTCGATGCTGCGCTGGCGCTGGAGCTCGGCGCCTGCGAGCCGGCTGCCCATGCGGTTGCTCTGCGGCGTGATGCGCCAGCGCTCGCGCCAGAGCAACGCCTGCGCGGCCGCGGTGAACTGGTCGAACTCCGGGCCCGGCAGCACGCGCAGCGCGATGGTTTCGGTGCCCTCTTGTTCTTCTTCGTCGTCGCCCCACACCGGGCCGCGCAGCCCGAACGGGCGCCGCGCGCGCTGCGCGGCTGTGAGCGGCGAGGCGCCGAGCCCGAGCCGGTCGCCCTTGCGCAGCGCACGGCCCTGGTGGCCGCCGAAGCCGGCTTTCAGGTCGGTGCTGCGCGAGCCGAGCACCGGCGGCACGTCGATGCCGCCGGCCACCGCGAGCCAGCTGCGCAGGCCCGCCTTCTTCGCGCCGGCTGGATTGGCGCCCGCGAGGGTCAAGGTCTGGCCCGCTGCCACCGGCACGCTCCAGCAGGGCCACAGCGGCGTGCCGTCGAGCCTGGCACCGAAGCCGTCGCCCGCGAGCGCGATGCGCGTGTCGGATTCGAAGCGGATCTCGCAGCCGCCCATGGTGATCTCGAGGCCTGCGGCGGCATCGGCATTGCCCACCAGCCGGTTCGCGAGCGTGAGCGCGAGCACGTCGAGCGCGCCGCCGGGGCAGATGCCGAGCTGGCGGTGCCCATGGCGCCCGAGGTCCTGCACCGAGGCGAGCATGCCCGGCTTCTGCACGACGATCATGTCTGCACGCTCTCGACGATGAAGCGCACGCGGTCGCCCGGGCGCAGCAGCGTGGGCGGCTCGGCCGACGGGTCGAAGAGTTCGAGCGCGGTGCGGCCGATCAGCTGCCAGCCGCCCGGCGACACCAGCGGGTAGATGCCCGTCTGCTCGCCGCCGATGCCGACCGAGCGTGCCGGCACCGCCGTGCGCGGCTCGGCCCGGCGCGGCGTGGCGAGCTCGGGCGGCAGCCCGCCCATGAAGGCAAAGCCCGGCAAAAAGCCGAGCAGGTAGACCACATAGTCGGCGCCGCTGTGGCGCCGCACCACTTCGGCCGGCGTGAGCCCCGTGTGCGCCGCGACGTCCGCCAGGTCGGGCCCGTGCTCGCCGCCGTAGGCCACGGGAATCTCCACCGTCCGGCCCTCCACCGCAGTGGCCGAGAGCCTGGGCCACACATCGGCCACGCGCGTCATCAGCGCATCGATGGCCGTCACGGTGGGATCGAAGGTCAGCGTGAGGTTGTTCATGCCCGGCAGCACCTCGCCCACGCCGGGCCACTGCTGCACCTCGGCGCCGAGCGCCCAGATGCGCTGCTGCTGCGCCAGGGTGGCCGGTGCGGGCAGTTCGCACAGCAGCGCCGCATCGCCCAGCGCATGCAGGCGCGGCACGGGCGATCGGCTACTGCTCACTGGCGCATCTTTGGTGCGGTGCTCATTCACGCCCGAGGCTGCGGACCTTCTCGGCGAGCTGCTTCTCCACGTCGTCCGAGACGAACTTGTGGACTTCACCGCCGAGCATCGCGATCTCGCGCACGAAGGTGCTCGAGATGAACTGGTACTTGTCGCTCGGCGTGAGGAATACGGTCTCCACGTCGGGCATCAGCGAGCGGTTCATGCCGGCGAGCTGGAACTCGTAGTCGAAGTCGGTCACCGCGCGCAGGCCGCGCACCATGGCCTTGCCGCCGCGCGCCACGACGAAGTCGCGCAGCAGGCCGGAAAAGCTCTCGACGGTGACGATGCCGCCATAGGGCTCGACCGCATCGCGCGCCATCCCGATGCGCTCCTGCAGCGAGAACAGCGTCTTCTTGTGGTGGCCCGCCGCGACAGCGACGATGACACTCGAAAAAAGTTGGGTTGCGCGCCGCACCACGTCCTCGTGGCCGAGGGTGATGGGGTCGAAGGTGCCGGGATAAACCGCGATCACGTTGCTGGCCATGGTTGCTTTTTCCTCATGCAGCCGGTGCGGCTTGGTCGGCGGATTATGCAGCCGCCTGCGCGGCGTGCCGCAGCAGGTGCGCGTGCACCGCGCCCGCTTTCAGGTAACGAAATTCGACGAGGCCGAGCGCGGCAAGCGCTTCGGCGCTCCAGCGCTGCGGTGCCTCGAGGTAGATCGCGCCGCCGGCTTTCGCCGCGCGCGCCGCGGCCCGCAGCGCGGGTTCGTAGAGCGCCGTGCTCTCGAACGGCGGGTCGAGGAACACCGCGTCAAGGGTGCCAGCAGGCGCACGCTCGAGCGCGCTGGCGCCGTTGCCGCGCTCGATGCGCACGGCCTCGGCCGACAGCTTGGCCTTCGTGGCCTGCAGCTGCGCCACCAGCGCCGCATCCTGTTCGCACAGCAGCACGCTCGCGGCGCCGCGCGAGGCCGCTTCGAAGCCGAGCGCACCGGTGCCGGCGAAGGCGTCGACGCAGTGCCAGCCCGGCAGCTCGCCACCGCCGACACCGGCCAGGCTCGCGAGCCAATTGAACAGCGTTTCGCGCACCCGGTCGGGCGTGGGTCGCAGGCCGGGTTTGTCGGCAACGGCAAGGCGGGTGCGCTTCCATTGGCCGCCGATGATCCGCACCTCGTGCGACCGCGCGGACTTCCGCGCAGGCGCTGGCGACGATCGGGCGGGCGCGCGCGGGGCTGCGGCGTCTTTCTTCTTCTGGGGCATGCGGCAAGCTTAACGCGCCGCGCAGGGCCGACCTACAGGCCGGCGATCGCCCGCCGCGCCAGCGCCACGGCCAGCAGCAGCATGGTGCCGCCGATCAGCATGTCGAGCACCTGCCAGGCGCGCGGCCGCGCAAACACGGGCGAGAGCCGGCGCGCACCGAAGCCGAGTGCCGAGAACCACAGCGCGCTCGCGAGCGCCGAACCCGCGACGAACCACGCCTTGAGCGGGCCCGCGTACTGCGCCCCGGTGCCGCCCACGAGCAGCACGGTGTCGAGGTACACGTGCGGGTTCAGCAAGGTGAAGCCCGCAGCCTGTGCGAGCACCGCGGCGCGCGAGAGCGGCAGCCCCTCTGCCACCGTGCGCAGCGCGCCCGTGTGCCGCGAGCGCCAGAGCGCGCGCAGCCCGTAGCCGCCAAGGAACAGCGCGCCAAGGCCCGCGAGCACGGCGGCGAATGCCGGCCGGCCTTCCAGCGCCTGCGCCATGCCGGCCACTCCTGCTGCAATCAGCACCGCATCGCTCGCCGCGCAGAACACCACCACGGCGCTCACATGCTCCCGCCGCAGGCCCTGGCGCAGCACATAGGCGTTCTGCGCGCCGATGGCGACGATGAGCGCAAGGCTCAGGAAGAGCCCGTTGGCGAAGGCGGCAGTGACTTGTTCGAACGGCATGGCGCCGAGCTTGCCGCCGTGCACCGATTAATTCAAACTAAACTTCCTAAGCCTTCTTCAGTTTTTCTAACTCCCTCCCGACCGATGCTCGACTACGCCGCCCTCCATGCCCTGGCCGCCGTGGTCCGCGAAGGCAGCTTCGAGCGCGCCGCGCGGTCGCTGAACGTCACGCCCTCGGCAGTCTCCCAGCGCGTGAAGCTGCTCGAAGAACGCACGGGCGGCGCGCTGCTGGTGCGCGGTGCGCCGTGTGTCGCGACCGAGGCCGGGCAGCAACTCTGCCGCCACGTCGAGCGCGTGGGCATGCTCGAGCACGAACTGCGCGACGCCCTGCCCGCGCTCGGCATGGGCGGCAAAGCCGGAGAGCGCGTCACGGTGCGCGTGGCCGTCAACGCCGACAGCCTGGCAACCTGGTTCATGGCGGCGGCCGCGGCCTTTGCGCGGCAGGAGGCATCGGCACTGCTCGACCTGACCGTGGACGACCAGGACCACACCGCCGAGCGGCTGCGCAGCGGCGCCGTGCTGGCGGCCGTCACCGCGCTCGCGCAGCCCGTGGCCGGCTGCAACAGCGAGCCGCTCGGCACCATGCACTACGTGGCGGCCGCAAGCCCCGAGTTCGTCAGCCGCCACTTCGCCAAGGGCGTGGGCGCGCGCACGCTCGCGAATGCGCCGAGCCTGGTGTTCGACCGCAAGGACCGGCTGCAGGCGCGCTGGGTGCGGCGCGTCTGCCACCGCAGCGTCGAGACGCCGCGGCATTGGCTCCCGTCGGCGCACGGCTTCGTCGACGCCGCACTGGCCGGCATGGGCTGGGGCATGCATCCGGCCAGCATGGTGGCCGATGCCCTGCGCAGCGGCGCGCTCGTCGAGCTGGTGCCCGGTTCGGCGCTGCAGGTGCCGCTTTACTGGCAACAGGCGCGCGCGGCGCCGGCGCTGCTAGAGCGTCTCAAGGCAGCGGTGCGTGAAGCGGCCCGCAGCGGCGCGCACGCGCTGCGCTGAAGGGCCGCGTGCCGGGCCTCTTCAGCGGCTGCCGCCCACCACCACCGTCACCATGCGCGCGGGCTGCAGCTTGCGCGTGAATGCGGCGCGAATGTCGGCGGCCGTGACGGCTTTCATGCGCGCAGTCCAGGTGTCGAGGTAGTCGAGCGGCAGATCGTGCCAGGCGATGTTGGCGACGTTACCGAGGAGCTTGCGGTTGCTGTCGAGCAGCAGCGGAAAGCCGCCGATGAGGTTGTCCTTCGCGGCCTGCAGCTCGCTGGCGGTCGGGCCCTCGGCCACGAACTTCGCCAGCACCTCGCGCGCGACCTTCACCGCGTCTTCGGCCTGGTCGGGCCGCGTCTGGAAGCCCACGCGGAACGCGCCCGCGCCGAGCCCCGGCGCAAAGCCGCTGTAGACGCTGTAGGCCAAGCCGCGTTTCTCGCGCACCTCGTCGGTCAGCCGCGAGACGAAGCCGCCGCCACCGAGCACGTAGTTGCCGAGCGTGAGCGCGAAATGGTCCGGGTCGTTGCGCGGATAGCCGGGCTGGCCGATGAACACATGGGCCTGGGCCGACGAGAACGGGATGCGCTCGTCCTTCGGTGCTGCGAGCGCCTCGACCGGCGCGATCGCGGGCAGCGGCGTGCAGGCCTCGGGCCCGGGCAGCCGCGAGAGCAAGGTGGTGGCCACGGCCTCGGCCTCGGCGCGCGTCACCGCGCCCACGATGCTGAGCTTGGCGCGGCACGGCACGATGAGTTGCCGGTAGCGCTGGCGCATGGCTTCGGTGTCGATGCGCGCAAGCGTGGCCTCGGTGACCTCTTGCCCGTAAGGATGGCTGCCATACACGGCCTGCGAGAACGCGCGGCCCGCGATGGTCGCGGGCTTGGTGTTGGCCTCGCGCAGCGCCGCGCCGATGCGCTCGCGCTCGCGCCGCCAGACATCGTCGGGAAAGGCCGGCTCGCCGATCTCGCGCGCAGCGAGCGCCACCGCCTTGGAGAGCAGGGCCGGCTCCGCGAGCGTGCGCAGCGAATAGCTCGCCCGGTCGTTGCCGACGCTGGTGTCGAACTGCGCACCCAGATCGGCCCAGGCCTCGCCGAGCGCGTTTTCGTCGAGCGCCGGCTCGCCGTTGCGGCCAGCGGCCACGCCCTTCTCGACCATGGTCGCGGTCGTACTCGCAAGGCCGGCCTGCGCCGCCGGATCGCGCCGGCTGCCGGCATCGAAGTCGATCTGCACGTCGACGATCGGCAGCGCATGGGTGGAGACGAGATAGACCTTGGCGCCGCTCGGGAGCGTCCAGTGCTCGATCGGAAGTGCCGCGTGGGCGGCGTTCATCGCTGCGACGGCTGCAATGGCGCCGAACAGCGCGGCGCGCAGGAGAGTCTTGATACGGTTCATCGGGGTTCGACGCCTTTCAGCGCATTTCGCCTTGCGGTGCCGCGAAGCCGCGGCCGCGGGGTTTGGCTTCGAGCGGCAGCGGGCGCAGGGTGGCGACCGTGAGCTGGTCGTCGCCGAAGTACTTTGCGGCCACGGCCTGCACCTGGGCAGGCGTCACGGCCTGCAGCTTCGCGATGATCTGCGCGCTGGCGTCCAGCGGCAGGCCCTGCACCCAATTGCTGCCGAGTTCGCGCGCCTGCGCCATGACCGAGTCGCGCTTGTAGGTCTGGCTCGCCACCCATTGCGTCTTGACGCGCGCGAGCTCGGCATCGCCCACGCCGTCTTTCGCGATGCGCGCCACCTCGGCCCGGAGCGCAGCCTCGACCGCTTCGGGCGTTTTGCCATGTGCCGGTACGCCCACCAGCGTGAAGAGCTGCGGTCCGCGGCCGACCAGGCCCGAATAGGCCCCGACGGAATCGGCCACGCGATCGGCGCCCTGTGTCAGCGCGCGGTCGAGCCGCGAGCCGGTGTAGCCGTCGAGCACGGCCGACAACACCTCGAGCGACCACACGTCGCCGTCGGTGGTCTCGATGTCCTCTAGCTTCGGGATGCGGAACGCGAGCGATACGTAGGCCTGCTCGGCCGGCGCCTTGAACTCGATGCGCCGCATGCCGCGCTGTTCGGGCTCGGTGCGCGGCTTGCGCGGCGGCACGGCGCGCGCGGGGATGCTGCCGTAGTACTTCTCGGCCAGTGCGCGCACCTTGTCGACGTCGACATCGCCGGCCACCACCAGGGCGGCATTGGCGGGCACGTACCAGCGGCGGAAGAACGCGCGCGCGTCGTCGGGCGTCATCGCGTCGAGGTCGCTCATCCAGCCGACGATGGGCCGGTGGTAGGGCGAGGCCATGAAGACCGCCGCATTCTGCTGCTCGCCGAGCAGCGCGCGCGGCTGGTCTTCGGTGCGCAGGCGGCGCTCTTCCTTGACCACCTCGATCTCGCGCTTGAACTCGTCGTCGGGCCACTGGTTGTTGGCGAAGCGGTCCGACTCGAGCTTCATGATCTGCTCGAGGCTCTCCACGGGAATCTGCTGGTAGTAGCCGGTGGCGTCGCGCGAGGTGAACGCATTCTCCTGCCCACCCAGCGCCGCGACCCGGCGCGAGAACTCGCCCGGCTTGATCTGCTTGGTGCCCTTGAACATCATGTGCTCGAGCACATGCGCCACGCCCGAGGTGCCGTCGACCTCGTCGACGGACCCGACGCGGACCCACAGCATCTGCACCGCCGTGGGCGCGCGGCGATCGGGTTGCACCAGCAGCGTCATGCCGTTGGCAAGCGTGAACTGCCGGGGAGTGGATGCCGCGGCGGCGGCGTTGGAGGGAGAGGCGGCGGAAACCGGAGGGTTTTGGGCCAGTGCAGGCATGGCCCAGAGCGCCGAAAGCGCCATCGCCAGCACCGCACCAGACGCAACACGACGTGGCGAGGGGTGTTTCATAGAATGGGTCGGATTGTAAAAAGCGCCCGATGTTCAGTTTCTTCAAGAAAAAACCACCCACCGATGCCCCGGCCGCCGAGCCGTTGCCGGCGCCCGAGCCGCCGCCAGCGCCCGCGCCGCCCCCCGCGCGTTCTGTGTTCTCTCCTTCGAGCTGGTTCGGCTCGAAACCTGCCGTGGAGGAGCCGGCCGCGCCTGTGGCCGAGCCGGAACCAGCCCCTGCACCTGTTCCTGCACCTGCACCTGCACCTGCACCTGCACCTGCACCTGCACCTGCACCTGCACCTGCACCTGCACCTGTACCTGTACCTGTACCGACACCAGTTCCAGTTCCAGTCCCGGCCCCAGTGCCTGCACCCGCACCCGCACCAGTCCCGGTCCCGGCTCCGGCTCCGGCGCCTGCACCCGTCGCAGAGGCCATCGTCACCGCCGAGCGCAAAGGCTGGCTCGACAAGCTCAAGACCGGCCTGCGCAAGACCGGCACCGGCATCCAGGCGGTGTTCGTCAACGCGCAGATCGACGAAGCGCTGTACGAAGAGCTCGAATCGGCCCTGCTGATGGCCGACGCCGGCGTCAAGGCCACCGAATTCCTGCTCGACGACCTGCGCGGCCGCGTCAAGCGGCAGATGGCCACCGACGCGACGCAAGTGAAGCGGCTGCTGGCAGACGCCATTGCCGACCTGCTGCGCCCGCTCGAGAAGCCGCTCGTCATCGGCCAGTTCACACCGACGGTGATCATGGTCGCGGGCGTGAACGGCGCGGGCAAGACCACCTCGATCGGCAAGCTCACCAAGCACCTCGCCAACGAAGGTGCCTCGGTGCTGCTGGCCGCGGCCGACACCTTTCGCGCCGCCGCGCGCGAGCAACTGCTGGTCTGGGCCGACCGCAACACGGTCGAGATCGTGAGCCAGGAAGGCGGCGACCCTTCGGCCGTGAGCTTCGACGCCGTTACCGCGGGCAAGGCGCGCGGCAAGGACGTGGTGCTGGTCGACACCGCCGGACGGCTGCCGACGCAGATCCACCTGATGGACGAACTCCGGAAGATCAAGCGCGTCGTCACCAAGGCCGACGCCAGCGCGCCGCACGAGGTGCTGCTGGTGATCGACGGCAACACCGGACAGAACGCGCTGGCGCAGGTCAGGGCCTTCGACGAAGCGCTGGGCCTCACGGGCCTGGTCGTGACCAAGCTCGACGGCACGGCCAAGGGCGGCGTGCTCTGCGCGATCGCACGCGAGCGGCCGATCCCGGTCTACTTCATCGGCGTGGGCGAGAAGCTCGAAGACCTCGAAACCTTCAACGCACGCGAATTCGCGCAGGCGCTGCTGGGCTGAGAATCGGCGGCAGCGCCGTCGATTTGCTATTGTTCCAGTAGCACTTGCAAGTGCAGGGGCACGGGAGCACCATGGCGGGATTCGCCGCAGACAGGCGACCCGGAGACCCCATGACGCACGCCGCCGAAGCCCCGATGGCCAGTTCCGATCGCAAGGTCGACAGGTTGCTGGCCCACTATGGCGAGAGCCACCGGCATCCCACCAACGAACTCATCCATTACGTGGCGATCCCCGCCATCATGCTGAGCCTGGTGGGATTGCTGTTCGCGCTGCACCCCTGGGTCGCGTACGGTTTCGTCGCGGCGAGCCTGGTTTACTACGCCACGCTGCGCTCACCGGTTTTCTTCGCGACCATGCTGGGCGGCACCGCCCTGCTGCTGGCGGCCGTTCATGCGATGGGAGACCTTGTTTTGCCGCTGTCCGCCGCTATTTTCGTAGTGGCATGGGTCTTCCAGTTCGTTGGGCACAAGATCGAGGGCAGGAAGCCTTCTTTCTTCGAAGACGTCCAGTACCTCTGGGTGGGTCCTCTCTTCGTACTTTCGCGACTTTTTCTGCGCCTCGGTATTCGCTGGTGATGCCTTCGGCGGAGGTGGCCACGGGCTTCCGGCCAGCCGCACGCGCATCGCGAGTGGCGTTTCGCATGATCGCGGTGCGGCGACTAGGCGTGACGGCGATCGAGAACCTCGATGCCGTCTTCAAGGCGTTGATGAAGTGAGCGCGACGGGACCCCGCAGCATGCGCAAGACCTACCCTTCACTAGTCCTGCAGGAACTCGACAACGTCCCCGGACAGGTGGACAAGGCGAAACGGGCGATGACGGCGGCCGCGGCGCGAATGCAACCACTCGAAAGCGAATTCACGCCACGTCGCCTGCGCGCACCAGCGGCCCGTAGACCGCAATCACTCGCTCGATCATGTCCACGTCACTGAACAACAGCGAATCACCTTCGTCCAAGTACTGGGTGCGTCCACGCTTCCACTGCGCCACTTTGGCCACATCAGCAATGGCCTTCCGCTCTTCGTCGCGGATCCACTCCGAACGACGCGCAGCCAATATCCCGCAAAGCAATTGAGCGGTTTCGTACCTGGCCAGGCGTTGAGTCGTGTTCATCAGCACTTGCGGCACAGATCACACAGCAGGCCGCCGCATGACAGTCGCACCGTCTCCGAGGTAATGCTAGCAATCGTCATGTTCACTCCCTTGATCTCGCGCCCATGGGGTATCGCGTTCATAGCACCCTCACCATGTCCTCTGGCGACAGCAGCGCGAGCAACAAATCGTACGCTCCTGTCACCACCAAGGCACAAAGCTGCTGACACCGAAGTTCCCCAGCATAGACATCTTGTCCGACAGGCGTACAACGAAAACCTGCATATCAAGAAAAGCAGATCACACCCCGCCTGCAGAGGCTGAGACAAACACTATCGGCAACTCGTCAGTCTGGCCGCCAAGGCGGCGGTCTGACTTAACCAATCGGCCTCTACAAAATCCCGGGCGATTCACAACAGTGCTAGCGAACCGGTATGGACAATGCGCGCCAGCGGCTGCTATGCAGCGATAGCAGTCTTCTAGATTCCCGCAGCCCCGTCGAACTCAAGCCCGGTCTGTGGGGCAGCGTTGACCTGAAGAAACCCTGGAAGCTTGTGAAAGCAAAGCTGCGGTGTTCGACGAGCTCTACCGCTCTACCCGCTCTCGGAAGACAAGGTCACCTGGGTTGCGTTTCGGCTTCTTCAGTTCCACTCGCCTCAGGATCAGGTGGATGGTGGACAGGTACACATAGAACATCCAACTCAACCAGAGGTTGGCTTCATAGTCGGTCTTCTGCTTGTCGTTGTGGTGCCGAATCATGAAATTATTGGCGATGTTGAACAGGTCCTTCTCATCGCTAGACGTGATCGCCTCAGACATTTTCGGGCGCAGTGCTTCCAGCACACCCGCCAGATCAGACACGGCATGCCGCCGAACATCGAGGGATGCGCCGTGGCGACGATATTCGTTCACCGCTGCCTTGACCCTAGCGGTGATGGTCTTGTCGTCGGTCGGGACAGTAGCATCAAGCAGTTGCTCAAAACCGCTGGGCGCTTGGCGGAGGATCAGGCCATCGGCAGACAACTCGAACCGATGTTCGTAGAGCGCAAGTAAATCGTTGACCCGTTTCCGAAATTCCTTCTGCCCTGCTTCCTTGTCGAAGGTCTCCCAATGCATGCCGCATTGGTCATAGCTATGCATGCTGCCAGTTAGGGGTTTGGAGACGTGGTCGAACAAGAACTCAATCATGTCGAACAGATCGTCTTCCGAATATCCAGGTGCCTTGTCGGCAATCGGCCACAGGTCGGGCTTCCGCAGCGTCATCAGGACGGTGAACTCTACGTCCACCAACTTGCCCTTCACGTCATGCATGTCCACGCACCAGAAACCGAATTGCTCGTGCGTGTAGCCCTCTTCTCGAAGCTGCTCATAGAGCCGCACGAAGAGACCATTGGTGGTCTTCAGATCGAATCCGTTTGTGCGCGGATTGATCCCGGTGCGGATCGAGTAAGGGACTTTGGCCATGCCCAATTATCGGCGTCCAAAACGTATCCACTGGGAGGCTGCCCGTAATGATCAGGACGTTTCCACTGCCGGAGAACAGATCAAGTACATGGAGCGTCGTCCGGCTACCGATGGAACGCACCACCAGAATGATGGCGGCTATTGCTCACAGATCGCTCACCACGATCCGTAGGTAGTCTATTTTTTGGGTTAAAGGGCCTCGACCATCATTGGACCGACGGAAGTCGCCTTGCATTTCCCCCACTGGACCGGCCCTTCACTTGACGGCCAACTGGTGCCGTTCCACAACCGGTCTCGAAACAGACTTCCCGGGCCGCTTCGTTGAATTTCCGCAACCAGTCTAGACCGGTCGTAGCAGGGAACACGCGAATGACTGGATGATGACCGACCTGCGACCTTGACACGGGCACCCCAATCCGTCAGCGTTCGACCTCGCTGACAGCCTGTCTCAGACTTTAATGCGCTGTCTCGGACATTATTGGCAAAGAACAGGCAGGCGGCATAGCGCAGCCCCGAGGCCCTCACTCCACCGTCACGCTCTTCGCCAGATTCCGCGGCTTGTCCACGTCCGTGCCGCGCGCGCACGCCGTGTGGTACGCCAGCAATTGCAGCGGCACCACGTGCAGCAGCGGCGAGAGCGCGCCGTAGTGCTCGGGCATGCGGATCACGTTCAGGCCCTCGGCGCCCTTGATCTTCGTGTCGCCGTCGGCCAGCACGTAGAGCACGCCGCCGCGCGCGCGCACTTCCTGCAGGTTGCTCTTGAGCTTCTCGAGCAGGGTGTCGTTCGGGGCCACCGCCACGACCGGCATCTCGCTCGTGACGAGCGCGAGCGGGCCATGCTTGAGCTCGCCGGCGGCGTAGGCCTCGGCGTGGATGTAGGTCACTTCCTTGAGCTTGAGCGCGCCTTCAAGCGCGATCGGATAGTGCAGGCCGCGGCCCAGGAAGAGTGCGTTGTCCTTGCGCGCGAAATCCTCGGCCCAGCCAATGATCTGCGGCTCGAGCGCGAGCACCGACTGCAGCGCCACGGGCAGGTGGCGCATTTCCTTCAGGTAGCGCGCCTCGTCGGCCTCGCTGAGCCGGCCCTTGCTCTGCGCAATGGCCAGCGTCAGCAGGAACAGGCCGGCCAGTTGCGTGGTGAAGGCCTTGGTCGAGGCCACGCCGATCTCGACGCCTGCGCGCGTGATGTAGGCGAGCTTGCATTCGCGCACCATGGCGCTGGTGGCCACGTTGCAGATGGTGAGCGTCTGCTCCATGCCGAGCGAGCGCGCATGCTTGAGCGCGGCGAGCGTGTCGGCGGTCTCGCCCGACTGGCTGATGGTGACCACCAGCGTCTTCGGGTCGGGCACCGATTCGCGGTAGCGGTATTCGCTCGCGATCTCGACCTGGGTCGAGATCTTCGCGATGCCCTCGAGCCAGTACTTGGCGGTGCAGCCGCTGTAGTAGCTGGTGCCGCAGGCGAGGATGAGGATCCTGTCGATGTCCTTGAAGACGCGGTGCGCGCTCGCGCCCGTGGCGCCGTCCTGGCCGATGCCGTCGAACAGCTCGGGCACGATGCCGGCCACCCCTTCGAGGGTGTCGCCGATCGCGCGCGGCTGCTCGAAAATCTCTTTCTGCATGTAGTGGCGGTACGGGCCCAGCTCGGCCGCGCCGCTGTGCGCCAGCACCGTGCGCACGGTGCGCTGCACGGGCTTGTGGTGGCGGTCGACGATCCAGTACTTGCCGGGCTGCAGGTCGACGACGTCGCCCTCTTCGAGGTAGACGATCTGGTCGGTCACGCCGGCCAGGGCCATGGCATCGCTGGCAAGAAAGTTCTCGCTGCCGTCCTTGCCCGCGCCCAGGATCAGCGGCGAGCCGGCGCGCGCGCCCACCACGCGCTGCGGCTCGTCGCGGCAGATCACGGCAATGGCGTAGGCGCCGTGCAATTGCAGCACCGCGGCCTTCACGGCGTCGAACAGATCGCCGTCGTAGAGGCTGTCGACGAGGTGGGCGATGACCTCGGTGTCGGTCTGGCTCTCGAAGACGTAGCCTTTGGCTTCGAGCGCTGCGCGCAGCGGCTCGTGGTTCTCGATGATGCCGTTGTGCACGAGCGCGACGCGGCCCGGCCGCGCGCCCTGCGCATCGGCGCCCGGGCCGTGGCTGAAGTGCGGATGGGCGTTGTGCACGGCCGGCGCGCCGTGCGTGGCCCAGCGCGTGTGGGCGATGCCGGTCAGGCCTTCGACGTGGTCCTCGCGCACCTGCGTCTCGAGCTCGGCCACGCGCGAGGTGGTGCGCGATCGGGCCAGGCCGCCCGCATGCACCGCCACGCCGCAGGAGTCATAGCCGCGGTATTCGAGCCGCTGCAGGCCCTGGACGAGGACCGGAACGATGTTGCGATGGGATGCCGCGCCGACGATGCCGCACATGGTGTTGCCTTTGACAAGTATGAGAGCTGAACCGAAACAGCCGTCGATGGTAGGCAGCATCACAAGAAATATGCATTCAAAAACGAATGCATACCTGGTTATTTATCCCACGTCACCGGTGATCTGAAGTTTTATTTCATAATCTACTGATATATGGAACTGGACACCATCGATCTCCGCCTGCTTGAAGCACTCCAGCGCGACGCCTCGCGCACCAACCAACAACTGGCTGCCGACGTGGGCGTCTCGCCGCCCACCTGCCTGCGCCGCGTGCAGCGACTGCGACAGGAAGGTCTGATCGAGCGGCAGGTGGCCTTACTCTCGCCCGACCGCCTTGCGGCCGCGCAGGGCCACGGGCTGCAGGCGGTGGTCGAGATCTCGCTCGACCGCCAGGACGCCGCCGCGCTCGACGCCTTCGAGGCCCGCGTGATCGAAGACGACGCGGTCCAGCAGTGCTGGCGCGTCTCGCCCGGGCCGGATTTCGTGCTGGTGGTCGCCACGCGCGACATGCCCGGCTACGGCGCCCTCGCGCAGCGGCTCTTCACGGCCGATGCCAACGTGCGCAACGTCAAGGCCTTCTTCAGCCTGAAGCGCGCGAAGTTCGAGCCCCGGCTGCCTATTTCTTCTTTTGCGGCCGCTGCCAGTCCGGGAAGCTGACGGGCTTGCTGCGCGCCACCGTGAGCGCGCCGGGCGCGGTCGACTTGTTGACCGTCGAGCCGCCGCCGATGGTGCCGCCCGCGCCGATGGTGACGGGCGCCACCAGCACGCAATTGCTGCCCACGTGCACGTCGTCCTCGATGATGGTGCGGTGCTTGTTGGCGCCGTCGTAGTTGGCCGTGATGCTGCCCGCGCCGTAGTTGACGCGCCGGCCCACGGTGGCGTCGCCCAGGTAGGCCAGATGATTGGCCTTGGCGCCTTCGGCCAGGGTCGAGTTCTTGACCTCCACGAAGTTGCCGATGTGCACCTCGGCGCCGAGCTGGGCACCGGGCCGCAGCCGCGCGAAGGGGCCGACGAGGGCGTTCTCGCCGACCGACACGCCCGCCTTCTCGCCGTCGATGTGGGTGAACGGATGGATCACCGCACCCGCCTCGATGCGTGCATTGGCGATCACGCAGTTGGCACCGATGCGCACGCCCTCGCCGAGGAACACCGCGCCTTCGAACACGCAGTTGACGTCGATCTCGACGTCGGTAGCGCAGGCCAGCGTGCCGCGCAGGTCGAAACGCGCCGGATCGGCGAGCCGCACCCCCTGCGCCATCAGCGCATCGGCCTGCCGCAGCTGCCAGGCGCGCTCGAGCGCGGCGAGCTGCGCGGGGCTGTTGATGCCGGCGACCTGCAGCGCATCGGTGGTGACGTGCGCCACCACGGGCACGCCATCGGCGGCGGCGAACTTGACGATGTCGGTGAGGTAGTACTCGCCCTGTGCATTGCGGTTATCCAGCCGCGCGAGCCAGCCCTTGAGCAGCGCCGCGGGCACGGCCATCATGCCGCTGTAGACCTCGCGGATCGCGCGCTCGGCCTCGCTGGCGTCCTTCTGCTCGACGATGGCGCGGACCTCGCCCCCGCCCTCGTCGCGCACGATGCGGCCGTAGCCCGTGGGGTCGGCGAATTCGATCGTGAGCAGCGCGAGCCGCCCGCCCGCGCTGGCGGCGATCAGCGCGCGCAGCGTGTCTTCGGCGATCAGCGGTACGTCGCCCGAGAGCACCAGCACGGTGCCGTCGTCGGGCAGCAGCGGCATGGCCTGCTGCACCGCATGGCCGGTGCCGAGCTGCGGTTCCTGGCGCGCGAACTGGAGGGTGCCGCCGGCGGCGGGGGCGGCCATGGCGGCCTCCACCTCGGCCGCACCATGGCCGGTGATCACCACCACATGGCGCGCGCCAAGGCGCGCCGCGGTGTCGGTCACGTGCGCCAGCAGTGCGCGCCCGGCCAAACGATGCAACACTTTGGGCAGCCTGCTCTTCATGCGCGTGCCCTTGCCGGCTGCCATGACGACCACGTCGACCGGCCCCTGGTTCTCTTGCGAAATCTGATTCATGCGTCTTTCTACTCGAATGTCGTGTTGCCCCAAGCTGGCGCGAATTATCGGCGTGCTGCTGGTGGCCGCCGCGCTCGGAGCCTGCAGCACGGTACGCCTGGCCTACAACAACCTGCCCGAACTGAGCTACTGGTGGCTCGACGGCTACCTCGATTTCGACGGCGCGCAGACACCGAAGGTGCGCGACGAACTCGCGCGCCTGCTCGAGTGGCACCGCCGCAACGAGCTGCCGCGCGTGGCCGCCCTGCTGCAGGATGCGCAGGCGCTGGCGCCGGGCGAGGTGAGCGCCGACCAGGCCTGCCGCATGGCAGAGCAGATCCGCGAGCGCCTGCTCGCGGTGGCCGTGCAGGCGGAACCCGCGATCGCCGACATCGCGCTGGGCCTGGGTGACGCGCAACTGCAGCAGCTCGAACGCAAGTACGCGAAGATCAACGCCGAATACCGTAAGGAATGGCTGGACCGCAGCAAGGCCGAGGTGCACGAGCGGCGCTACGACCGCTTCCTCGAGCGCCTGGAAGACTTCTACGGCCGGCTCGAACCCGCGCAGCGCGACCTGCTTCGGCGCCAGATCGCCCAGTCGGTGTTTGACCCGAGGCTTGCCGATGCGGAACGCCGCGTGCGGCAGCGGGAGATGCTGGCGCTGCTGCGCGGCTTCCAGGCCGAGCGGCCGCCTGCCGCCGAGGCACGTGCCGCGGTCCATGCGCATGTGTTGCGCATCGCCGATCCGCCGCCCGGCCCCTGGCGCGAGCACCAGCAGGCGCTGCTCGAGGAGGGCTGCCGCAATCTGGCGGCGCTGCACGCCACGGCCAGCGCGGGCCAGCGCGACAAGGCGGTGCAGCGGCTGCAAGGCTATCGGCAGGACATCAGCCTGCTCATGGCGCGTTGACGTGCGGTGATGCGCGGCACAGCGGCGGCGCGGGCCTCGGCCAGGCGTTCCTATCTTCGGCAGTTGGTCGGCATCATGCGCCGCCGGCACGCAGACGCTGCAGTTCGGCTTCGGCCAGATCCAGCCGCACCGCACCCTGACTCACCAGCGCACGCGCCACATGTTCGATCTCGTCGCCCACAGCGCCCGCCATCATGGCGATGTTCTGTGAATGCAGGGCCATATGGCCCTTCTGGATCCCCGCCGTCGCCAGCGCCTTCAAGGCCGAGAAGTTCTGCGCCAGACCGACAGCCGCGATGATCCGCGCCAGCTCCTGCGCCGAAGTGACGCCCAGGATCTTCAGCCCCAGCCTGGCGGTGGGATGCAGCTTGGTGGCGCCGCCGACCAGACCCACGGCCATCGGCACCTCGATGGAGCCAGCCAGGTCCCTCTCGGCCGTGACTTCCCAGCGTGTCAGGCTGCCATAGCGACCCTGGCGAGCCGCATAGGCATGGGCACCGGCCTCCACCGCGCGGGTGTCGTTCCCCGTCGCCAGCACGACGGCGCTGATGCCGTTCATGACACCCTTGTTATGGGTCGCCGCCCGGTAAGGATCGGCGTCGGCGAAGTGGTAGGCCGAGATCATGGCGTCACGCACAGCTTCGCCGCCGATGTCGGCCAGTCGCCAGGTACAACGCGCCCGCGCCAGGCGCCGATCGGCAAGGTTGGAGAGGATGCGCAGGTTGGTCTTGCCGCCGGTCCAGCCGGCGATGCGTGGCGCCAGCTTCTCGGCCATGGTGTTCACGGCATTCGCGCCCATGGCATCGCGCGTATCGACCACCAGGTGGGTGATGACCATGGGTCCACCCTGGGTCTGGATCACGCGTACCTCCAGATCACGGAAGCCGCCGCCCAGCCCCACCAGCACCGGATCGCAACTGTCGCAAAGGGCCTGGATCTCGTCCCTTTGCTCGAGGATCCTGATGCGCGCGTGCTCGGGGTCGCCGACGCCGGTCAGCTGGATCTGGGCAATCATCTGCGTGCCGGACATGGACGTGACGAACCCTCCACTGTCATAGGACTGGCGCGCGGCATTGCAGACCGCCGCCACCACCGAAGACTCTTCGGTCGCCATGGGAATGAGGCGATCGACGCCGTCGATCTTCATGTTGGTGGCGATGCCCACCGGGATGTTCATGGTCCCGATCACGTTCTCGATCAGGTGGTCCGCCAGGTCGGCCGACAGGTTGCCGGTGTCGAGCAGGTGGGCCTGTTCTGCGGCGTCGAGCGCAGCGAACGCTGCCACGGCCTCGATACGTTGCGGCATCGGCAGCTTGTGGAAACCGCCGATGCGGCTGCTTGGAGCTTGTGTGTTCATGGTCTTCAGGGGGTGGTGAACGCTCAGCGCGCTGTCATGAGCTTGGGAAGGAACGTGACGAGATCGGGGAAGGCGGCACAGATCAGCAGGCCGACGAACTGCAGCGCGAAGAACGGAAGGATGCCGCGGTAGACCGCACCCATGCCGATGTTTCGAGGCAGCGTGCCCTTGATATAGAAGAGCGTGTAGCCGAATGGCGGGCTGATGTAGCCCATTTGGATGGTGATGGCGTAGAGCACGCCGAACCAGAGTTCGTCGAAGCCGAGCAGGCGCACGATCGGCAGGAACACCGGCACCGTGAGCAGGATGATCCCGAGTTCGTCGAGCACGGTCCCCAAAAACACCAGCAGCAGCATCATCGCGCCAAGGATCAGCCAGCGGTTGACCTCCAGCCCCTTGATGATTTCGAGCAGCGTGTCCGCCCCGCCCAGGCCTGTGAAGATGGCCACATAGGCCTTGGCACCGAGCGTGATCCACAGGATCATCGACGTGGCCTTGAGCGCATCGAATCCTGCCTCGCGCAGCATGCCCAGGCGGCGCTTGAGAGCGGCTGGAATCAACGCGCCGGCCACGCCCACCGCGGCCGATTCGGTGGGCGTGGCGACACCGAAGAAGATCGATCCGAGGATGATCACGATCAGCATCGTCGGGAACACCAGCGCCTTCAAGGCCAACAGCTTCTCGGGCCACGTTGCGACATGGGCGCCTTTGTCGAGCGGTACCCACTCCGGCTTGAGCCAGCTCACGATCAGGATGTAGGCGATGTACAGGCTGGCCAGGATCAGGCCGGGAACGAGTCCGGCAATCAGCATCTGGCCGATGGATATCTGCGCCGTGACGGCGTAGACGATGGTCAGCACCGAAGGCGGAATCAGGATCCCGAGCGTTCCCGATGCGCAGATGGTTCCAAGTGCCAGTTCGGGCTTGTATCCCCGGCGCAGCATCTCGGGCAGCGCGAGGATGCCCATGGCCGTGACGGCCGCGCCGACCACGCCGGTCATCGCGGCCATGACTACGCAGATGATCACGGTCCCGATGGCGAGCCCTCCGCGCAGGCGGCCGAACCAGAGTTCCATCGCCTTGTAGAGGTCTTCGATCACGCCGGCGCGCTGCAGGATGCAGGCCATCAGGATGAACAACGGAATGGCCAACAGCGCTTCCGACTTCATGGTGTCGAAGATCTGCAGGACCAGAACGATCACCGCATTCGGCTCCCACAGCGTGACCGTGAAAAGCAGCGACAGGCCGCCAAGCACGAAGGCGATGGGCAGTCCGCTGAGCATGAACAGCGTGAGACTGCCGAACATCATCAGCAAAATGAGATTGGCACTCACAGCGCGACCCCCTCACGCGCTGCGGCCGCGTCCAGCGGGTGGCCGAACCAGGCATACACCCACTCCGCGAGCGCCTGCAACAACATGAAGGCCAACGCCAGGGGCACGGCCGCCTTGACCGGCCAGATCGGCGGATTCCATGCCGAGAAACTGGTTTCCCGGTAGGTCCAGGCGCTCCACGCAGAGGGCACGCTGAAGTACAGCAGGATGGCGCAGAAAATCACGATCACGGGGTAGTTCACCAGGTCCAGGCGGCGCACCCAGGCGGCGCTCAGCCGCTGGCGCACGAGATCCAGAGCGACATGGCCCTTGAGGTGCAACAGGTAGGGCCCCCCGAACAGGAAATAGGGGCCGAACAGCAGCACGGCCAATTCCATGCCCCAGACGGTAGGCGCGTCGAAGACATAGCGCGCCACCACTTCATAGAGCATGACGGGAACCACCACGGCCATCAGCCACACCGTGGCCTGAAACAGCCAGCGGTTGAAGGTGGTGATGGCCGAGGCGGGAACGGACAGCCAGACGGGCATGCCGAACTCCTCGAAAAGGGAATGAAGACCGGCACCCGGGTGTGCCGATCGGTGAGGCGTCAGGTCAGGCCAGCAGGCCCAGTTCCTTCATGAAGGCGATCTGGCTGTCCAGAATCTTCGTCGCCAGCGGATCGCCCTTGGTAGCCGAGCGCCAGGCCTCCATCGCCTTGGGCCGGGCCGCGGCGATGTCGGCCGCGCTGAAGCGGATGATCTCGCATCCCTTGGCTGCGTACTTGCTCAGCACCGTTGCATCGCTCACCAGGATGTGCTGACGCAGCGCGGCGGACACCTCGCGCGCGGCAACTGCCAGCGCCGCCTTGAACTCGGCAGGAAGTTTCTCGTGGGCCGCCCGGTTGGCGACGTAAGCGGTCGCGGTGGTCGGTTGATGAAACCCGGGCACCACCACGTACTTCGCCACTTCGGCCAGTCCGGCCTCGAAGTTGGCCGTCAGATCGCCCCGGTCCGCCATGTCGATGACGCCCTTGTCGAGCGCCGAATACACCTCGCCCGTGGGCAGCGGCGTGACGGACACGCCCATGGCGCCCATCACCGCCGACGCCAGCCCGACGAAACGACCTTTCTTGCCGGCCAGATCGGAGATCTTTCGGATCGGCACCTTGGAGTGCAACGGCTCCTGCCCGTAGACAGTGGGCGCGATGTAATGCAGGCCGGCCGGTGCGTACGCCTGTCGCGCCATCGCCAGGCCGCCACGCTCGTAGAACCAGGCCTCGTACTCGTCGCTTTCCGCGAAGCCGAACGGAATGGTACTGGTGAAGGCGAAGGCCGGAATCTTGCCGGCTTCGTAGCCATCGAAGGTCTTCATAAGCTCGAAGGCCCCGCCGCGCACGGCATCGAAGGCCTGCGCCGCCGGAACGATCTGACCCGCGGCGAACAGGTTGATCTTGAAGCGGCCACCCGTCAGCTCGGCAACGCGGGCCACGAAACGCTCCTCGAATTTCTGCGGTGTCGTTCCGCCGTCCCACAACGCCTGCATGCGCCACGTCACGCTGGCGCCTTGGGCCTGCGCCAACAGAGGGGTGGCCACAACGGTCGCGGCGAGAGCGGATTTGATGATCTGGCGGCGAGCCATCGGCGGTTGGGTCATGTCACTGTCTCCGTAGGATGATGGATCCCCGATCGGATGCCGGGGCTTCGCGTCGCAGCGTCCACGGTGGGGCAAGCCCCGTCCTCGCTGCGATCGCGGCCAGTCTATGAGACAACGCAGCCCGGAAGGGATACAGTTTGGGCACAGTTCGATGAACTGTATCCACCCACCAATGGGAACAGTCCACTCCCTTCACGAAGTCTCCATGGTCACCCCACCATCCGGCACGAAGGTCGAGGCGCTCACGCAGAAGCTGCTGCGCGCGATCGAACACGACGACCTGCCCGCCGGCGCCCGCCTGCGCTCGGTGCGAGACACCGCCCGCGTGGAAGGCCTCGGCATCAACACGGTTGTCGAGGCCTACAACCGGCTCGTCGCCCGCGGCCATGCCGAGTCGCGACCCGGGTCCGGCTACTACGTCCGCAAGATCACGCGCACCCGCGCCTCGGCCCCGGCGCCGCACGTGGCGGCGGCCGTGGACGTGGTGTCGCTGCTGCGGGAGCAGCTGGAACAGCACTACGAGGTGCGCGTCGGCGATGGCCGCCCGCCCGCGTCGTGGATGGAGGGCTCCGAGCTCGGCAGCCACCTGCGTCGCGCGCGTGCGCATGGCCTGTCGGACATCGAGCACGGCTATGGCACGCCGTGGGGCTACCTGCCCCTGCGCGAGACGGTGGTCCGCCTGCTCGGCGAACGCAGCATCCAGGTGCATGCGCGACAGGTTCTGCTCACGCAGGGCGCAAACCATGCACTCGACCTGATCGTGCGCCATCTGCTGGAACCGGGCGACAAGGTGCTGGTGGACTCGCCCGGCTACTACCCGCTCTTCGGCAAACTGAAACTCGCCAAAGTGGAGATGCTGGGTATTCCTCGCATGTCCGACGGGCCGGATCTCGATCTCCTGCAGAAGTACCTGCATCTGCACCGGCCCAAGGTCTTCTTCACCCAATCGCTCGCGCACAACCCCACGGGCGGCTCGATCAGTCTGCCGAAGGCCCACAAGCTGCTGCAGCTTGCGGCGGAATTCGACTGCCTCGTCGTGGAGGACGACCCGTTTGCCGATCTGCTACCCGCGTCCGCCCCTCGCCTGGCCGCGCTGGATCAGCTCGAACGCGTGATCTACGTGAGCAGCTTCTCCAAGACCTTGTCGGCAGGTCTTCGGGTCGGCTACATCGCAGGCGCCGTCGAACGCATCGCCGCGATCTGCGACCTCAAGATGGTGACCGTGGTGTCCACTTCGGACTTCGTGGAAAGGGTGGTGCACCAATTGATTTCGGCCGGGCAGTACCGGCGGCACCTGAATCGACTCAAGACCCGCCTGGCCGAAGTGCACCGGCCCGCCATCGGAGCGCTGGCGCGCGCAGGCGTTCGCGTGCATGCGGCCGATTCGAACGGCTACTACCTCTGGGGCGAATTGCCTGCGTCCGTCGACGAACTCAAGCTCACGCGCGAAGCCGCTGCCAAGGGCATATTCCTCGCGCCGGGGTCCGTGTTTTTTCCCGATCGAAACAATCATCCGCCGGCATTGCGAATCAATGTGGCCTATGCGAGCGACGCGCGCTTCCTGCGCTTTTTGCGGTCGGCGCTCGGGCAATGAAGGCGCCGGCGGCGTTCGCTCCTCCGGGCAGCTTCTGCGACAGCACCTAGCGCCCGAGCGCGACGAGCTTGAACACGGCGCGCGCCGTACAGACCACCTCGCCCGCACTGTCACGCACATCGCCTTCGCAGAAGACGGTGCGCGCGCCGCCGCGCAGCACGCGCGCTTCGATCAGCAGGTCGGTCGTGGCGGCAGCAAGAAAATGGGTGCTCATCTCGACGGTGATCACGCCCTGCCCAAGCGGATCGTGCGAGCGGGCGGCCGCGCTCAGCGTGAAGTCGAGCGCGCTCATCATGGCGCCGCCATGCCCATGACCCCGGCTGTTGACCAGCTCGGGACGCATCGGCAGCCGCGTGCGTGCGCAGCCGGGCTCGAGCCCCACGGCCTCCAGGCCGATGTGCCGCATGAACGGCACGTCGATGCCGAAATAGCCTGTCTCGGCGACGCTCATCCGAGCTCCGCGATGGCCTGGCCCTCCGCGATCCGGTCGCCGACGGCAACGAGCAGCCGGCGCACGACGCCGGCTGCCTCGGCCTCCACCGGGATCTCCATCTTCATCGACTCGACGACGATGAGGACCGCACCGGCTTCGACGGCGGCACCTTCGCTGGTTTCGATGGCGGCAACAAGGCCGGCAATGGGGCTTTCGACTGTGGTCATGGCAGGTTCACTGAGGGAGAAGATGGGATGGCGGCCACGCGCTGGGCGATGCCGGTGTCGATGCGGCCGGCCCGAAAGTCAGGGTCGACCAGCACGCGCTGGATGAACGGGATGTTGGTCTTCACGCCTTCGATGCGGGTCCGTGCCAGTGCCGCCTGCAGGCGCGAGATGGCCTCGGTCCTGTCGTGGCCGTGCGCGACGAGCTTGGCCACCATCGGGTCGTAGAACGGCGTGACGCAGCTGCCCTCGGCATAGCCGGTCTCCACCCGCACGCCCTCACCCGAGGGCAGCGCGACGCGCGTCAGCCGCCCCGGCGAGGGCAGGAAGCGCACCGGGTCCTCGGCATAGATGCGCGCTTCGATCGCATGGCCGCTGGCCTGCGGCGGTGCAGGCAGCACGCGCTGCATGGGCTCGCCGGCCGCGAGCCGGATCTGCGCCTCGACGATGTCGATGCCGGTGATTTCCTCCGTCACCGCATGCTCGACCTGCAGGCGGGTGTTCATCTCGAGAAACATGAACCCGTCCCGCGGCGTGTAGAGCGTTTCGACCGTGCCGATCACGTCGTAGCCGATGCGCGACAGCAGCGCCGACAGCAGTCGCCGCATGTCGGCCAGCTGCGCCTCGGGAATGCCTGCGGGGCGCGCCTCTTCCACCACCTTCTGGTGGCGGCGCTGCACGGAGCAGTCGCGCTCGAACAGGATGCGCACCTCGCCGTGGCGGTCGGCCAGCACCTGGAATTCGATGTGGCGTGGTGCCTCCACCAGTTTTTCGAGGTACAGCTCGGCCGATGCGAAGAACTTGGCAGCGATGCCGCTGGCCTTGGCCCAGGCGGCCGCCAGTTCCTGCGCATCACGCGCGGGGAGCATGCCGATGCCGCCGCCACCGCCGGCCGGCTTGACCAGCACCGGGTAGCCGAGGCGCACCGCCGCGGCCAGGGCCTCGTCGCTGCTCGCGAGCACACGCGAGCTGGCGGCCTGGGGCATGCCCTGCGCGGCCATGAAATCGCGCGCCTGCGTCTTGTGCCCGAGCACGCGCAGCCAGTGCGGCGACGGCCCGACGAAGCACAGGCCCCGCGCCTGCACGGCCTCGGCGAAATCGGCGTTCTCCGACAGGAATCCGTAGCCCGGATGCACCGCGTCGGCACCGCTCCGGTGCGCCACTTCGAGCAGGCGCGCCTGGTTCAGGTAGCTCTCCCGGGCGGGCGCAGGGCCGATCGCGAAAGCCGCGTCGGCAAGGCGCACGTAGGGCAGCTCGGCGTCGACCTCGGAGTAGACGGCCACCGCCTCGATGTTCATGCGCTGCAGCGTGCGGATCACGCGTGCGGCCACCGCGCCGCGGTTGGCGACCAGCACACGGCGGGGAAGGCGTGGTGCGTTCATGCGGCCTCCCCCGCCGCCACGGCCGCCACGGCATCGACGATGACCGGGGTTGCCGCCCCGCGCGCCACCAGCACCGGGTTGGCGTCCACCGACTGCACGTGGCCGGCCTGGGTCAGCATCCAGTCACCCAGGCGCACCATCATGTCGGCCAACGGCGCCAGCGCCACGGCCTGCATGCCGCGAACGGCGGCGAAGGCCGGCGCCAGCCTCAGCCGCTGGATGGCGGCGAGCGCCTGGTCGCGGCTGAACGGCGCGACGAGGAACTGCACGTCCTTGCGCACCTCGACCAGCACACCGCCGTGGCCGATCATCACGACCACGCCGAACGACGGATCGACATGCGCACCCAACGCCATTTCGAAATCGGCCTGGTGCTGGGCGCCCAGCAGCAGGCCGCCGTCCTGCGCGCCGAGGTCGCGCAAGGTGGCGGCAAAGTCGCGCCATGCCTGCACGGCCTGGGCCGGTTCGCGGATGTTCAGCCGCACCAGCCCGTGCTCCGACTTGTGGGCCACGTCGGCCGAGATGCCCTTGGCGACGAGCGGTGCCGGCAGGGTGTCGAAGGCGGCACGCACCGCTTCTTCGGTCGTGGCGACCGCATGGCGCATCACGGGCAGCCCTGCGGCTTGCAGCAGCGCCAGCGTGGACGGCTCGTCGAGCATGACCGCAGGCCGCTCGGCAATCGGGAGCGCGACGCCCACCGGGGAGGCCGACCCGGCCTGCGCGGCGAGCAGCGCGAGGCCGCGCAGGGCGGCACGCTCGCTCCAGAAGGTCGGCACGCCTCGCGCCTGGAAAGCCGCCGCCACCCAGTCCTGGTTCACGCTGACGGCCACGGGCACGCCGCTGTCCTGCGCGAAGCGGCTGGCCTGCGCGGCGAAATCCGCGAAGTCGTAGCCCTCGCCGCCGATCGGGAACCCGACGTGCACCAGGTCGACGGCACCGCTGCCGGCAAGCGCAGCCAGCGTGTTGCCGAAGGTCTCGGGCTTGCCCAGCAGGGCCGTGGTCATGTCGATGGGATTGCGCGCGTTCACGTACGGTGGCAAGGCCTGCTTCAATCTCGCGAGGGTGGCAGCGTCGAATGGCGCCATGCACAGGCCGAACTCCTCGGCCGCATCGGCCGACAGCACGCAGGTCGCACCCGAGTTGCTGATGCTCACCACGCGCTTGCCGCGTGCAGCAGGCTGCGACAGGAACAGCGGTGCGTAGTCGATCGCTTCACGGAAGTCGGCGAGCCGCCGAATGCCGTGCTGGCGCAGGAAAGCGTCGGCCAGCGCGTCTTCGCCCGCCAGGGCACCGGTGTGCGAACTGGCCGTCGCCTGGCCGGCGCTGGTGCGCCCCGCCTTCACCACGAGGATCGTCACACCGCGCTCGCGCCCCCTTCGCGCCGCTTCAGCGAGGCGGTCGGCGCGGCTCAGGGTCTCGACGTAGAGCACGACGAGTCGGATCTGCGGGTCGTCCATCAGCGCCAGCACGGCTTCTGCGGCGCAGACGTCTGCTTCGTTGCCGGTGGAGACCATGTAGCGCACGCCGACGCCTGCGCGGCGCAGCCCGCCATAGAGGATCGCGGCCCCCGCGCCGCTCTGGCTCACGATCGCCACCGGACCGTCAGCGGGCGGGCTCTCGTTGATCATGGTCGAGAAATTGAGGATGGCCCCCGTGGCGAAGTTCGCCACGCCCTGGCAATTGGGGCCGAACAGGCGCAGGCCGCCGCGCCGCGCACGGGCGACCAGGTCAGCCTGCTGCGCGCGCCCGGCTTCGCCCATCTCGGCAAAACCCGACGAGTAGATGACCGCCGCCCTGGCACCCGCGGCGGAGCAGTCGTCGATGGCGGCCGCCACGTCCTCGCCGGCAACGCTGATGACCACCACGTCCGGTGCCTGCGGCAGCGCCTTCAACGACGCGTAGGCGGGCAGGCCCTGCACCTCGCTGCGGTTCGGGTTGATCGGGAAGACGCGGCCCGCATAGCCATGGCGGCGCATGTAGTGGATCGGCCGGCCACCCGGCTTAATGGGGTTGTCGGAGGCGCCGAGGATGGCCACGGCGCCGGGGCTCAAGGTTTGCAGCAAAGACACGCGAACCTCGTTTCAGTCCAGCGAGATGGCTTCGCGCTGGATCACCTGCTTCCAGTCGGCCACTTCCTTGGCGATCCGTTCGCCGAAAGGCCCGGGCGGCAGCATCGCCATGTCGCCCTGGCTGGTGAGCACGTTGCGTGCGCGCTCGTCCTTGAGCATGCCCTGCGTCGCCTCGTACAGGCGCTCGACGATGGCCGGCGGCGTTCCGGCCGGCGCGAACAGGCCGGCCCAGAAGGTGACGTTGAAGTCGGCATAGCCCGCTTCGGCCATCGTGGGCACGTCGGGCAGCTGCTTCATGCGCTTGGGCGCGGTGACGGCCAGCGGCACCAGCTTTCCAGCGGCGATCTGCGGCAGCGCGCTCCAGGTGTCGAACTGAAGGGCCAGCTCGCCGCTGAGCACCGCCAGCTGCGCCTGCGAGGCGCTCTTGTAGGGCACGTGCGTCGTCTTGACGTCGGCCCGGTTGCTCCACGACGCGAAGGCCAGATGCGCGATGTTGCCCGGGCCCGCCGAGCCATAGCTGATCTTGTCGGGATTGCGCCGGGCGTATGCGATCACGTCCTTGGGTTCGCGGATCTGGTTCTTGCTTGCCCAGGCGGGGTTGGCCGCCAGGATGAAAGGCGCGTCGAGCAACATGGCGACGGGCGCGAAGTCCTTCGGCTGGTAGGTGATCTTCTTGTAGATCTGCGGATTGATCGTGATGCTGCTCGAGTTGGTGACCAACAGTGTGTAGCCGTCGGGCGCAGCCCGCGCGGCCTCGCCCACGCCGATGGCGCCGTTGGCGCCGGGCTTGTTCTCCACCACCACCGGCTGGCCCAGTTGCCTGCCGAGCTGGTCCGCCACGCTGCGGGCGATGGTGTCGGTGAACGAACCGGCCGGAAAGCCGACCAGGATGCGGATCGGCTTGCTCGGCCAGTTGTCCGCCTGCGCCTGCGCCGGCGCAATGGCCAGGCACGAGGCGGCCAGGCCCAGCGCGGCGAGGATGCGGCGCGTGGACGGACGGCGATGCGTTTCGGTCATGTTCTTGTCTCCTTCTTGGTTGTTGATTCAGGGGCGCAGGCCGAAGCGGGGAGCTCCCGGCTCGCGCAGCGGCGCGGCCAGATGGACGAATTCGCCCAGCAGCCGGCGCGTGTCGCGCGGGTCGATCACCTCGTCGATGCCGAAGGCTTCGGCGGTCCGGAACGGCGAACTGAGGCTGCGCACGCGCTGCTCGATCTCGGCGCGCTTTTGCACCGGGTCGTCCGCGCCTTCGATCTCGGCCTTGTAGGCCACCTCGAGCCCGCCCTCGATCGGCAACGAACCCCAGTTGGCCGACGGCCAGGCGTAGCGGAAGTTGAAGCGCCCCATGTGCTGGTGGCCCGCCGCGGCCACGCCGTAGGCCCGCCGGACGATCAGGCTGCACCACGGCACCGTGGCCTGGTACACCGCCGCCAGCGCGCGCACGCCGTAGCGCATGATCCCGGCCTTCTCGGCCTCCACGCCGATCTGGAAGCCGGCGATGTCCACCAGGTTCACCACCGGCAGATGGAAGGTCTGCGCCAGGTCGACGAAGCGCGTGAACTTCTCGGCCGAGAGGCCATCCCAGCCGCCGCCATAGAAATACGGGTCGCTCGCGACCACGGCCACGGGCCAGCCGTCGATGCGCGCCAGTCCGGTGACGATGGCGCGGCCCCACTGGCGGCCGGTCTCCAGGAACGAACCGCTGTCCACCAGGCATTCGACGATCGGCCGGACCTTGTAGACCTTGCGGCCGTCGCGCGGAATGGCGGACAGCAGCCATTCGTCGCGGCGCGCGGGGTCGTCGCGCACCTCGCCGCGCGCGGGCAGTTCATGCACGGAAGACGGCAGGTACGAGAGAAAGCCGCGCACGCGTTCGAAGGCCTCTTCCTCGGTCGCCACCTCGTCGTCGACCACGCCGTTGCGCGTGTGGATGTGGCTGCCGCCGAGTTCGTTCTTGGTCACCGTCTGACCGATGCGCGCCACCACGGGCGGGCCCGCGTTGAACACCTGAGCGGTGTCCTTGACCATGACCGAGTAGTGGCTCGAGGCGACCCGTGCCGCCCCCATGCCCGCCACCGAGCCCAGCGCGAGCGACACGACGGGCACGGTGGAGAGGTTCTCCACCACCTGGCTCCAGACCTTCATGGTCGGCACGCTGGTGTAGCCCTTGGTCTCGATGTTGCGCACCGAACCGCCGCCGCCCGTGCCGTCGACCAGCCGGACCATCGGCAGTCGCAGGTCGTGCGCCATCTTCTCCGCGAAGATGAGCTTGTCGCCCACGGCGCCGTCGTTGGCGCCCCCGCGGACCGTGAAATCGTCCCCCACCACGACCACGGTTCGCCCGCCGATGCGCGCGCGGCCCATGACGAGGTTGGACGGCGTGAAATCCACCAGGCGGCCCAGGCTGTCGTACTGGCCCGAGCCCGTCAACGAGCCCACTTCCACGAACGACTCCGGGTCGGTGCAGCCGGCGATGCGTTCGCGCACCGTCAGCTTGCCTGCAGCTTTGTGCCGCGCCACCTTGTCCTCGCCACCGAGCTTCGCGGCCAGCGCGCGGCGGTAGGCGATCTCGTCCACTTCGGGTTGCCAAGTCATGTGTGTATGTCTCCTGGCCATTGCTGCGCAGGGACCGTGCCAACCGTGTAAGTCGTTGATTTCAAAGGCGACTGCTGGGCGGGCGCGCGAGACACGTCCACGACAAGGACACAACGAAGACACTGCTAGAGTGGGTGTCCGCAGCAAACACACGCCGCAAAGACATGCCCGTTCATCCCACGGACCACCGTTTCGGCCTGCTCGCCTGGCATAGCGGCGAGCAAGCGCCGGCCGTGCAGCTGGGTTCTGCGCGCGAACCGCTGCTGCGCGCGGCCGTGGCCAAGGCCGTCGCGAGCGCGCGACTGGCGCAGGCCGACCAGGGCCAGCCGTCCGGCGCGGGGCGCCTGCTGCATGTGGAAACGCCAGGGCCACGCGGCATGTCGCGCCATGTCGTCGTCTGGCTGGCGGATGCGGACACGGAAGTCGCGCTGGTGCGGCCGGCCGACGAATCGGCCGCGCTGTTCGACCTCGCGGCGAGCGTGCCTTTCGCGTACGCCATCCTCAACATGTTCCTGACCAATCCGTACCAGGCCATCACCGTGGCCGACCTCGACGGGCACATGCGCTACATCAGCCCCGTGCACGAGAAGTTCTTCGGCCTGGCGCCGGGCGTGGCGGTGGGGCGCCGTGCGGAAGACGTGATCCCCAACTCGCGACTGCCCCACGTGGCACGCAGCGGCAGGGCCGAGATCGGCGAGCTGCAGGAACTGGGGCGCGGCGTGAGCCGCATCGTCAATCGCATGCCGATCTTCGAGGGCGGCGCCGTGGTCGGTGCGGTGGGGCAGGTGAGCTTCAGCGGCGTGGAGGCCGTCAACCGCATGCAGCAGCGCCTGAACCAGCTGCGCGACGAGGTGCAGCACTACAAGCGGCAACTCAGCGAACTCCAGGGCGGAACGGCCGCGGCAACCATCATGGTGGGCAGCAGTGCGCCCATGCAACGGCTCTCGCGCGAGATCGACGCCGTGGCGAGGCTCGACGTGCCCGTGCTCATCCTCGGCGAGAGCGGCAGCGGCAAGGAACTGGTCGCGCAGGCCCTGCATGCACGTGGGCGCAGCGCCGATGCGCCATTGGTCAGCCTGAACCTGGCCGCCCTGCCCGCCACCCTCATCGAATCCGAGCTGTTCGGCTACGAGGCCGGCGCTTTCACGGGCGGCAAGAAGCAGGGACAGCCCGGCAAGCTCGAGCAGGCCGAAGGCGGCACGCTCTTTCTCGACGAAGTGGCCGACATCCCGATGGAGATCCAGGTCAAGCTGCTGCGCGTGCTCGAAGACCGCCAGGTGCAGCGACTCGGAAGCCAGTTGAGCCGGCGCATGAACTTCAGGATCGTGGCGGCCACGCACCGCGACCTGCGGGCGCTGATCGACAGCGGCCGCTTCAGGCTCGACCTGTTCTACCGCCTCAGCGGCGTGGTGCTGAACGTGCCGGCGCTGCGCCAGCGCCTCGAGGACATTCCCGCACTGGTGCAGCGCTTCATGCAGGCGTTCTGCGAGCGCAACGGCATCGCCCAGCCAGGCATCGCGCCCGGCGTGATCGGCTACCTGGCGCAGCAGCGCTGGCCCGGCAACGTCCGCCAGTTGCGCCAGCGCGTGGAAGAAGCGCTGGTGTTCTGCGACGGCAAGCTGCTCGGCGTGGCGGACTTCGCCCGCCATCAGGATCCGCTCGCCGATGCGCAGCGGATACCGGCGCAAGATCTTTCGTCCGTGTCTGTGACGCGGGCCGGGTCGCCGGCCGGCGGGGCAGTGGCACCGCTGCGGCAGGTCGAATGCCAGGCCATCCTCGATGCGATCGCGCGCTGCGGCGGCAACAAGAAGCTGGCGGCGCAGGAGCTCGGCATCTCGCGCTCGTACCTCTACAAGGTGCTGGGCAGCAGCGCGCGCGCCTGACCGCGGCCTCGGGCCCCTAGATCAGCGGCGTCGGCCGCATCGGCCGTTCGAAATAGTCGCCCAGCCTTTCGAGCGCATGCGGCTCCAGGATGCGCAGCCAGCCGGCATCGAGCTTGTAGAGCCCGAGCGCCTGCAGCTTGCGCAAGGTCTTGTTGGTGTGCACCAGCGACAGTCCGAGCGCATCGGCGATGTGCTGCTGGTTGAACGGAAACTCGACCCAATCGTCGCGCACCATGCCCACACGTTGCGCGCGCCGGTACAGGTGCATCAGCAGCATGGCCACGCGCTCGACCGCGTTGCGGCGGCCCGCGGTCACGAGGTTGTCGTCGACGAGCTTTTCCTCGCGCGCGGCGAGCCAGGTGATGCTGTAGCCGAGCTTCGGCTGGCCATGGAAGAGTTCCCACAGCCGGGCGCGCGAAAAGGCGCACAGCGTGGTGTCGGTCACGGCCTCCACGCCGTGCGTCTGCCCATCGGCGAATTCGTCCTGCAGCCCGATGAAGTCGCCAGGCAACAGGAAGCTCAGGATCTGGCGCCGGCCGTCGCTGAGCGTCTTGTAGCGGAAGGCCCAGCCGGCGTAGAGCGTGAACAGCTCGGGACTGGGCCGGTGCTCCTCGATGATCGCGCGCCCGGCCGCGACCTGGCGCGAGCCGATCCTGAAGGACTGGATGGTGGCGAGCTCGTCCTGCGATGCCGGCAAGAAGGCGTCGAGCCGGCGCAACGCGCAGTCGTCGCACGGGTTCGGGCCCGCGGGCGGCGGTGCAGGGATGGCGTAGTCCTCGAATTTCACGCCGCACTATAGGTCTTTTGCCTATGTCTTTTCACATTTCGCGACACTTCGGAGGTGCCTAGACTTCATACGTCCCTTGCCTCCGAACGCATGACAGATCACCAAGCACTTCACGAAATCTTCTACTGCAGCCTTCTGACGCAAGACCTGCCGCCGACGGCCGTCGGCACCATCGTGACCCAGGCCCGCGCTCGCAACGCAGAACACCGGATCACCGGCCTGCTGGTGTTCGACGGCATGCGGTTCTGCCAACACCTCGAAGGACCCGTGGAAGCCGTGGAGACGCTGATGCACCGCATCGCGCATGACCCGCGGCATACGGAGGTGCGGGTGCTCTACCGCGGCGCATTGGACAGCCGCCGCTACAGCGGCTTCGGCATGGGCCTGGCCGAGAGCGAAGGCCCCGACCTGATGGCCGGCGTCCATGCGCTCGACGGCGAGGCGGCGCTGAAGCACTTCCTGGCGCTGCGGCCCAGCTTCGACATCAGCATCTGAATTCCGGGCAGCCAAAAAAAAAGGCGGCCGAGGCCGCCTTCCGTCCGTGGGAAACACGCGCTGCCCGACGGGCGGGCTCAGGCCGGGTCCCACGAATAGGTGGCGCCGTAGCCGTCCCAGGCTTCCATCACGATGCGCCGGCCCCCAGCCACCGTGAGCGACTCGCCCGGTGCGAGCACGAGGTCTTCGCTTGCGCTGGCCGCGTTGGCGTCGGCCGTGACCCAGACGCGGCCCTGCTTGATGCGCAGCACACTGGCGGTGCGGGCACGCAGGCTCATGGCCTCGCCGGGTGCGATCTGCCAGGCGCCACGGCGCACGGCCGGCGGCACGGCAGCGTTGGTGCGGGCAGCACCTGGCAGGGAAGCGAGCGATTCATTGGTGCAGACGGCGGTGGACATAAAAGACTCCTTGGCTGGGCCGATGCGCGATGACAGGACGGGAAGAAACAGGAATTGGCGCAGTTCGGGAATGAATGATCGTTTCCGGGCCGTTGGCAGTCCAATGAAAACGAAGTAGCCTACTGATTCCGAATCCGCATCAATGCCCGGCATCCACCCTTCCCCATCCATGCAGCACTCGCAAACCCACCTGCGCTCCCGCCCGATCTCGGCCGGCCACCTGCGCGCCTTCGAGGCGGTCGCGCGCCACCTGAACTTTCGCGCCGCCGCCGAGGAAATGGCGCTCACCCAGTCGGCGGTCAGCCGCCAGATCCAGTCGCTCGAGGAAGAGGTGGGCGTGGCGCTGTTCCTGCGCCACACGCGCGCGGTGGAGCTCACGAGCGCCGGTGCGCAGCTGCTCCTCGCGGTGCAGCAATCGCTGCCGCGCATCGACATGGCGGTGCGGCAGATCCGCCAGAGCGCCGGGCGCAAGAACGTCTCGCTCACGACCTTCGCATCGTTCGCATCGATGTGGCTGATCCCGCGGCTCGAGGCTTTCCAGCGCGACAACCCCGAAATCGACATCCGCATCGACGCCAGCGACGTCGCGGTCGACCTCGAAGTGGCCGACGTGGACATCGCGCTGCGCTACGGTCCGCGCGAGAGCATGCCGGCCTCGGCGCTGCGCCTTTTCGGCGAAACGCTCACCCCGGTGGCGAGCCCGTGGCTGCTGAAGAGCAGCCCGCCGGTCAAGACGCCGGCCGACATCGCGCGCTTCACGCTGATCGAAGCGGGCGACGCGCACCGCTCGCACCTCGAATGGCTGACCTGGCGGCGCTGGTTCGAAGTCAACGGCCTCGAGCGGGCGCAGCCCCGGCGCTGGCTCTATTTCAACTACGCCTACCAGATGGTGCAGGCGGCGCTCACCGGCCAGGGCGTGGTGCTGGCGCGCAGCTCGCTGATCGCCGAAAGCCTGGCCAACGGCGACCTCGTCGAGGTGCTGCCGCAGCACCGCATGGATTCACCGATGGCCTACTGGCTCATCGCCGGCCCGCGCCAGGCGCTGCGGCCCGAGATCAAGGCGTTCTCGGACTGGCTGCAGGCGCAGGCCGTCACCACGCGCGAAACAATCGGCGAGGTGCCCGACCCCGACACGGTCGACAACATCGACTGAAACCGGCGTTTTAGCCGACGGGCCAAACGACGCCGTTGTCATTCAGGATCGCGTCGAGCGGCAAGTCGTGCGGCTCGGGCTGGTAGTCCTCGAGAAACGCATTCGTGAAGCCGAGGCCGACCGTGAAGGGCCGCGGCTCGAGCGCGTCCAGCGTGCGGTCGTAAAAGCCGCCGCCGTAGCCCAGGCGGTAGCCGCCGGCGCTGTAGCCCACGCAGGGGACGAACAGCAGCGTGGGCACGATGAGTTCGGTGTCCTTGGGTTTGGGAATGCCGTAGGCGTCCTCTTCCATCTGGCAGCCCGGGTACCAGGCGTGGAAGGTCAGCGTCTTGTGGACCTTGTTCATCACGGGCAGGCCGATGCGGCGGCGCTGCGGCTCGTCCATCAGCTCGCCGTCTTCCTTCCAGCGGTGCAGCGCGGGCAGCGGATCGAACTCGCCCTTGATCGGCCAGTAGGCGCCGATCACCGTGTCGGGCCGCCCCACGAGCCAGATGCGCATCACGCGCTGCAGCAGGTCGGCCCTGGCCAGCCGGTCGGGCATCGCGAGGCGCTGCTCGATGAGCGCCTTGCGCAGTTGTGCCTTGAGAAAACTTGCGGTCGCCGAGGTGCCGGCATCCTGTGACTTGTCCATAATCCCCCGATGCAGTTCCCGAGCATTTTGGCACCCAAGCACCGCGGCCCGCGCCGAGCGGCCTCCGCGCTGGTCTTTTCCACCGTCCTGGCCACCGCCGCCCTGCTCGCGCAGGCGCCCGCGGCAGCGCAACAGGCCAACAGCAACGACGACCTGTTGGTCCAGATGAAGCAGGCGTTCCAGCGCGGCGACAAGGCGCGGCTGGCCGCGCTGCTGCCGCAAGCCCGCGGCCATGCGCTCGAACCCTGGGCCGCCTACTGGGAGCTCAAGGCGCGGCTGAAAGAGGCCCTGCCGAACGAAGTGCAGGACTTCTTCGCGCGCTATCCCGGCTCCTACCAGGAAGACCGGCTGCGCAACGACTGGCTGCTGCTGCTGGGCGAGCGCCGCGACTGGGACGGCTTCTCGGCCGCCCTGCCGGGCTTTCGCATGAACGACGACCCGCAGGTTCGCTGCTACGCGATCCTCGTCGAGTCGCTGCGCACCGGCACCGCCACCCAGGCCCAGGCCGACGAGGTGCGCCGCAACTGGCACGGGCAGAAAGAGGCGGACGACGGCTGCCTCACCGCGGCCGACCGCATGGTCGCAGCCCGGCTGATGTCGCCCAACGACGCCTGGAAGAAGGCGCGCCTGGCCATGGAAGCCAATCGCGCGCAGGCCGCACGCGGCGCCGTGGCCATCGCCGCACCCGACGCGCTGCCGCTGTTCGAAGAGGTCAATGCCAGCGCCGCGAAGTTCCTCGCGGGCCGCGCCTTCGTGGCCGCCAAGTCGCGCAAGGAAATCGTCGTGCTGGCGCTGATCCGCATCGCCATGGCCGACCCCGAGCAGGCGGCCTCGCAACTCGACGGCAAATGGGGGCCGATGCTCTCGGCCGAAGAACGCAACTGGGTCTGGGGCACCATCGGCCGCCAGGCCGCGAACAAGCTCTCGCCGCTGGCCGGCAGCTACTTCGCCAACGTCACGAAGAACAGCGATCTCTCCGACGACATGCTCGGCTGGCGCGTGCGCGCCGCACTGCGCGCCAGCCAGTGGAAGGAGGTGGCGCCCGCCATCAACGCCATGAGCGAGAACGCCCAGCTGGAGCCGACCTGGATCTACTGGAAGGCGCGTGCGCTCAGCGCGGCGGGCGGTGACGAGCGCCGCGCCCAGGCGCGCGAGCTGTACCAGAGCATCGCCGGCACGCGCGGCTTCTACGAAATGCTCGCGCTCGAGGAGATGGGCCAGCGCATCTTGGTGCCCACGCGCCCGGCGCCGCTCACGGCCGAGGAGAAGAACGCCGCGCGCACCAATCCGTCGCTGGCGCGTGGGCTCTACGCGATCTCGATGGGGCTGCGCTCCGAAGGCGTGCGCGAGTGGAACTACGCCACCAACCTGCACGACCGGGGCGGCATGGACGACCGCTCGCTCCTGGCCGCGGCCGACCTGGCCTGCCAGCGCGAAGTCTGGGACCGCTGCATCAACACCAGCGAGCGCACCAAGGGCGCGATCGATGCCGAGCAGCGCTTTCCGATGCCCTTCCACGACACCGTGCTGCGCAAGAGCCAGGAGATCGGTCTCGACCCGGCCTACGTCTACGGCCTGATCCGTCAGGAAAGCCGCTTCATCATGGACGCCCGCTCGGGCGTCGGCGCCTCGGGCCTGATGCAGGTCATGCCCGCCACCGCGCGCTGGACGGCGCGCAAGATCGGCATGACCGATTTCACGCCGGGCCGCATCAACGAGCGCGAGACCAACATCACCATCGGCACCGCCTACCTCAAGCTCGCGCTCGACGACTTCGACGGCTCCATGGCGCTGGCCGCTGCCGCCTACAACGCCGGCCCCGGCCGGCCGCGCAACTGGCGCAACGGCCCGGTTCTCGACGCCGCGATCTGGGCCGAGAACGTGCCCTTCAACGAGACGCGCGACTACGTGAAGAAGGTGCTCGCCAACACCACCAACTACGCGGCGCTGATCAGCGGCCGTCCGCAGTCGCTCAAGGAGCGCCTCGGCCAGGTCGGCCCGCGCAATGTGGCCGAACCCGAACCCAACAAGGATCTGCCCTAGATGAGTTGGACCACCGAGGTGCTCGACACGGTTGCGGCCGAGTTCTCGGACGCGGCCGATGTCGCCCAGCTCACGCGCATCGTCGTGCGGCTGATGCTCGCGGCGGTGCTCGGCTTCATGCTCGGGTTCGAGCGCGAACAGCACGGCAAGGCGGCCGGCGTGCGCACCCACATGCTGGTGGCGATCGGATCGGCGATGTTCGTGCTGATCCCGCAGCAGTCGGGCATCGAGCCGGCCGACATGAGCCGCGTCATCCAGGGACTGGTGGCGGGCGTGGGCTTTCTCTGCGCCGGCACCATCCTCAAGCAGGGCCGGAACGAACACCAGGTGCAGGGCCTGACCACCGCGGCCGGGCTCTGGATGACGGCGGCCATCGGCATGGCCTGCGGGCTCGGGCGCGAGGTCACGGCGGTGACGAGCGCGCTGCTGGCGCTGGCGGTGCTTTCCGTGGTGCCGCGCCTGGTCCACCTGGTCGAGCGCCTGGTCGGCCCGCCGCGCGACCCGGGCAAGCGGCGCGTGATCGCTGCGCCCGAGGACGAGCCGCCGCGCTGAAGCGCGCATGCGCCGGGCGCGCACCGCGCATCAATCTGCCGCGGCTTCGGCATCAATGCGGACGCGCAGGCTCGTTAGCATCGAGGGCCTTCCTTTTCCTCTGATCCGCAGGACCACACCATGCGCAAGCTCTACGTCGGCAACAAGAACTACTCGTCCTGGTCGATGCGGCCCTGGGTGCTGATGAAGCAGGCCGGCATTCCGTTCGAAGAGGTCAAGGTGCGCTTCGATTCCTTCGAGGCCGATTCGCAGTTCAAGCAGATCATCGCCAGGCTCAATCCGGTCGCCAAGGTGCCGGTGCTGGTCGACGGCGAACTCGTGGTGTGGGACAGCCTGGCCATCGCCGAATACCTGGCCGAGACTTTTCCCGAGAAGCAGCTCTGGCCGAGCGCCGCGGCCGATCGCGCCCGTGCGCGCAGCATCTGCGCCGAAATGCATGCGGGCTTCGGCAACCTGCGCACGCTGTGCGGCATGAACATCGAGGCCTCGCTTGCGCACGTGGGCGCGCAACTGCTCAAGGACCATCCCGCGCTCGGCGCCGAGGTCGAGCGCATCGTGCAGATGTGGAGCGGCCTGCTCGATGCGCACGGCGGGCCGATGCTGTTCGGCGAATTCGGCATCGCCGACGCCTACTACGCGCCGGTCGGCGTACGCATCAAGACCTACGGCCTGCCGGTGCCGGCCGCCATCACCGCCTACATCGCGCGCGTGCAGGCGCTGCCCGGCGTCAAGGCCTGGATCGACGACGCGCTGGCCGAGAAGGACTTCCTCGACTTCGAGGAGCCCTACCGGCAGCAGCGCTGATGCGCCGCTGGATCGACGCTCAGAACCTGTAGGTCGCCGACAGGTAGGTCACGATCGGATTGAGCTTCAGCCGCGCCTCGCTGGTGGCGATCGGCAGCCCGCCGAGCGACGTGGTGGTGAGCGTGGCCTTGGTCTTCAGCGGGATGTACGAGACCGAGAACGAGACGCCCCAGTGCTTGTCGAACTGGTAGGACGCGCCCACGTTGAACACCGGCGCGAACGAGCTGTCGAGCTCGGCCGTGGTCGAGGTCGACATCGGCGGCCGGCGCAGCTGGCTGCCGAGCGCACCCTGCAGCCCCGGCGTGAGCTTGACGTCGCTGTACCAGACATAGGTGGCGCCCAGGCCCACGAACGGGCGGAAGGCATCGTTGGCCTGGTTGAAGTAGTACTTGCCGAGGATCGTCGGGCTCCACTGGCGCGCCTCGCCGAGTTCACCCACGCGGCCGAGCGTGCCCTTGCCGTCGAGCTTGAATTTCGGCGGCACACCCAGCACGCCTTCGACTGCCCAGTGGCTGTCGATGAAATACACCGCGCTCAGGCCCAGCGTGTCCGAGTCGCTGACCGATGCGCCCGAGCCGGCGACCACGCTGCGCACCGGCGCGGTCAGCGTGAGCGGCTTGCTCGAATCCTGCGGTGCCAGGTGGAGCCAGCCCGCACCGACGACCCAGTCGCCCGCGTTCTGCGCCCATGCGCCGCCCGACGCCAGCGCACCGCATGCCGCCAGGGCCCACATGTTTTTCTTCATCATCTGTTCGCTCCTTTTGGTTAAGAACTTTGTAGTAAGCAGCCTTGCCAGAGACGGCGACTGCGTTCCGCGAGAAACGGCGAAGGATCGTCCGAGGCATCAACAAATTATCGAACGGTCGTTCTATTTTTACATATGGGATATCCCTAAACTTGGCGCCATGAAAACCTACCTCGTCGGCGGCGCGCTGCGCGACCGGCTGCTCGGGCGCCCCGTGACCGACCACGACTGGCTGGTGGTCGGCGCCACGCCCGAGGAGATGAACGCGCGCGGCTTCCTGCCCGTGGGCCGCGACTTCCCGGTGTTCCTGCACCCCGAAACGCGCGAGGAATACGCGCTCGCGCGCACCGAGCGCAAGAGCGCGCCGGGCTACCGCGGCTTCACCATCCACGCCGCGCCCGACGTCACGCTCGAGCAGGACCTCGCGCGGCGCGACCTCACGGTCAACGCGATCGCCATGCCGGCCGAGTTCGTCGAGGCCGACGGCAGCTTCGAGCCCACCCCCGACAAGCTGGCCGATCCCTTCCACGGCCGGCGCGACCTCGCGCAGAAGCAGCTGCGCCACGTGACCGACGCCTTCCGCGAGGATCCGGTGCGCATCCTGCGCGTGGCGCGCTTCGCGGCGCGCTTCGATGACTTCGCGGTGGCGCCCGAGACCATGGCCCTGATGCGCGAGATGGTCGAGGCCGGCGAGGCCGACGCACTGGTGCCCGAGCGCGTCTGGCAGGAACTGTCGCGCGGACTCATGGAAGCGCGCCCCTCGCGCATGTTCGAGGTGCTCCGGGCGTCGGGCGCGCTGGCGGTGCTGCTGCCCGAGGTGGACCGACTCTGGGGCGTGCCGCAGCCCGCGGCGCACCATCCGGAAATCGATGCCGGCGTGCACCTGATGATGGTCATCGACACGAGCGCGCGGCTCGGGGCGCCACTCGCGGTGCGCTTCGCCTGCCTCATGCACGACCTCGGCAAGGGCACGACCGCCGCCGACATGCTGCCGCGCCACATCGGCCACGAGAAGCGCAGCGCCGAGTTGCTGCGCGCGGTGTGCGACCGCTGGCGCGTGCCCGTGGAGATCCGCGAGCTGGCCGATGTGGTGGCGCGCGAACACGGCAACATCCATCGCAGCGGCGAACTGGGCGCTGCGGCGCTGGTGCGGCTGCTGGAGCGCTGCGACGCCTTGCGCAAGCCGGCGCGCTTCGCCGATGCGCTGTTGGCCTGCGAATGCGATGCGCGCGGCCGGCTCGGGTTCGAAGACCGCGCCTACCCGCAGCGCGAGCGGCTGCTGCGCGTGCTGGCGGTGGCGACCGGCGTGGCGACCGATCCGGTCGCACGCGCCGCGCAGCAGGCCGGCGCCGCGGGACCGCAGATCGGCGAAGCGATCCACCGGGCGCGCGTGGAAGCGGTCGCGGCCGCGCTCGACTGACAACTTTGTAAGCGCTCGCGCCCGCCTCCGGGCACGTCCGGCTTTGGCCGACATGGAACCTGCTAGGCCCGTGTTATGGTCGTTGCCAGATGCCAATGTCTTCCAAGTTGCCACCTCCGTTGGGCCAAGACGGCGCCCTCTTTCTCGATTTCGATGGCACCCTGGTCGGCCTCGCGCCAACCCCTGAATCGATCGAGATTCCTCCCGCGCTGGTTCCACTGCTCGAAGATCTGAGTGACCAGCTCGGCGGTGCGCTGGCGGTGGTTTCGGGCCGCCAGATCGACGCCATCGACCGCTTCCTTGCACCGCTGCGGCTGCCTGTCGCGGGCGAGCACGGCGTGCAGCGCCGCGACGCCAAGGGGCGCATGCAGGAGCAGCGCCCACCCGATCTCATTCCCATCCTCGATGCCGCCAACGAGTTGGCGCGCGTGCACGAGGGGCTGCTGGTCGAACGCAAGCACGCGGCCATCGCGCTGCACTACCGCCTGGCGCCGCAGCTCGAGGCCGTGTGCCGCGACGCGATGTCGCGCGCCATCGCCGACCGTCCGCTGCTCGAACTCATGCATGGCAAGTTCGTGTTCGAGATCAAGCCCACGGGCGTCAACAAGGGCACCGCGATCGACGCCTTCATGACCGAGGCCCCGTTCGCGGGGCGCGTGCCGTTCTTTGCCGGCGACGACACCACGGACGAAACCGGCTTCGCGGTGGTGCAGCCGCGCGGCGGCATCGCCATCAAGGTCGGCGCGGGGCCGAGCATTGCACAGCACCGCCTCGAGTCGCCGCGCGCCGTCTACGAATGGCTGGTGCAGATGCGCGACCAACTGGCTGCAGCCCCGCACAAGAAGAACGAAGATACCTGAGCAGAGGAGCGACCGGATGAGTGAACTGCAGTTGCCGAAGGCGCCCGAGGACCGCGCGGGCACTTCGCTCGCGGGCGCGGCCGGGCCCGCCGACAAGGCCCCGGTCGATCCCCGCGCCGCCACCTCGGCCGTGCCGCGCGGCTTCGCCCCGCCGGCCGAGCCTTCGCTCGACGTCGGCGTGATCGGCAATTGCGCCTACAGCGCGCTGGTCGACGCCCGCGGGCGCATCGTCTGGTGCTGCCTGCCGCGCTTCGACGGCGACCCGGTCTTCAATGCCCTGCTGCACCCGGGCGACGAGGCCGGCGCCTGGGCCATCGAGATCGAGGACTTCGCCTCGAGCAAGCAATGGTACGAGCCCAATACCGCCGTGCTGCGCACCCAGCTGTTCGACAGCGCCGGCCAGGGCATCGAGATCACCGACTTTGCGCCGCGCTTCTACAGCCGCTCGCGCTACTTTCGCCCGCTCATGCTGGTGCGCCGCGTGCGGCCGCTCGCGGGTTCGCCGCGCATCCGCGTGTCGCTCGATCCGCGCTTCCAGTGGGGCGCCTCGGCGCCGGTGGAGGTCACGCGCGGCAGCAACCACATCCGCTACGTCGGGCCCGACGTGACGCTGCGGCTCAACACCGACGCCTCGATCTCGCACATCCTCGCGCGCCAGCCGTTCGTACTCTCGCGCGAGTACAACTTCATGTTCGGCGTCGACGAGACGCTGCTCGACGGCATTGCCGATACCGCGCGGGCCTTCGAGCAGGAAACCATCGCTTACTGGCGCACCTGGAGCAAGCGGCTTGCGATTCCGTTCGAATACCAGGACGCGGTGATCCGCGCCGCGATCACGCTCAAGCTCTCGCTCTACGAGGACACCGGCGCCATCGTCGCCGCGATGACCACGAGCATCCCGGAGGCGCCGGGCAGCCAGCGCAACTGGGACTACCGCTACTGCTGGCTGCGTGACGCCTTCTTCGTGGTGCGCGCGCTCAACTCGCTGAGCGAAGTGGGCACCATGGAGGACTACCTGCGCTGGCTCGGCAACGTGGTGATCGGCTCGCACGGCGAGCACATTCAGCCGCTCTACGGCATCGGACTCGAGCGCGAACTGCCCGAATCCATGGTCGAGCACCTGCCGGGCTACCGCGGCATGGGGCCGGTGCGCGTGGGCAACCAGGCGCAAGAGCACTTCCAGCACGACGTGTACGGCAACATCGTGCTCGGCGCGGCGCAGGCCTTCCACGACCAGCGCCTGCTGAGCCCCGCGGGCGTGGCGGAATTCCCGCACCTCGAAGCGGTGGGCGAGCAGGCGATCCGCGTCTACGGCACGCCCGATGCCGGCATGTGGGAGCTGCGCACCCGCGCCCGCGTGCACACCAGCTCGGCCCTGATGAGCTGGGCCGCCTGCGACCGGCTCGGCAAGATCGCCCATGCGCTGGCGCTGCCCGAGCGCGCCGCCTACTGGCAGGGCCATGCCGCGCGCATGAAGGAAGAGATCCTGGACAAATCGTGGTGCGAGGAGCGGCAGGCCTTCGCAGAGAGCTTCGGCGGCCACGAACTCGATGCGAGCATTTTGCTGATGGTCGAGGTGGGCCTGATCGACGCGCGCGATCCGCGCTTCGTCTCCACCGTCGACGCCATGGAGAAGTCGCTCTGCGACGGCCCCTACATGCGCCGCTACGAAGCGGCCGACGACTTCGGCAAGCCCGAGACCGCCTTCAACATCTGTACCTTCTGGCGCATCGACGCGCTTGCCAAGATCGGCCGCAAGGCCGAAGCACGCCAGATCTTCGAGACCATGCTCGCGGCCCGCAATCCGCTCGGCCTGCTCTCCGAAGACACGCATCCCGTCACCGGCGAGATGTGGGGCAACTTTCCGCAGACCTATTCCATGGTCGGCATCATCAACGCGGCGATGCGGCTCTCGGCGCCCTGGGACTCCGCCATATGAACCGTCTTGTCGTCGTATCCAACCGCGTGGCCGACCCACGCAAGCCCGCGGCCGGCGGCCTGGCCGTGGCACTCGGCGAAAGCCTGCAGCAAAGCGGGGGGCTCTGGTTCGGCTGGAGTGGCCAGATCGTCGAGGAAGGTCCCACCGGCGAAGGCGAGCTGCATGTGCAGCAGGCCGGCAAGGTCACGCTGGCCACGCTAGACCTGAGCCGTGACGACCACGACAGCTACTACCTCGGCTACAGCAACGACGTGCTGTGGCCGGTCTTCCACAACCGGCTCGACCTTGCCCATTTCGATGCCGGCTTCATCGGCGGCTACCGGCGAGTGAACCAGCTGTTCGCGCGCAAGCTCATGCCGCTGCTGAAGGAAGACGACATCATCTGGATCCACGACTACCACCTGATGCCGCTCGCGGCCGAACTGCGCGCGATGGGCTGCAAGCAGCGCATCGGCTTCTTCCTGCACATTCCGCTGCCGCCGCAGATCATCATCGCGGCAGTCCCGCAGCATGAATGGCTCATGCGCTCGCTGTTCTCCTACGACCTGATCGGCTTCCAGGCGCAGCAGGACGTGCAGCACTTCGAACACTACGTGCGCAACGAAGCCAACGGCGAATACCTCGGCGACGACATGTACCGCGCTTACGGGCAGACGGTGCGCTGCAGCGCGTTCCCGATCGGCATCGACGTGGACGAGTTCACGCGGCTCACGCATGCCAAGGAGTCGCGCGACATGTTCGACACCATGCGGCGCGAATACTCGCAGCGGCGACTGCTGCTGGGCATCGACCGGCTCGACTACTCCAAGGGCATTCCGCAGCGCGTGCGCGCCTTCAGCGAACTGCTCGCCAACTACCCCGAGAACCGCCGCAGCGCCACGCTGATCCAGATCGCCTCGCCCACGCGCGAGACGGTCGACGCCTACGGCGACATCCGGCGCGAACTCGAGTCGCTGTGCGGTGCGATCAACGGCGACTACGGCGAACTCGACTGGATGCCGGTGCGCTACATCCACCGCATGGTGGCGCGCAAGCGCGTGCCGGGGCTGTGCCGTGCCGCCGCCGTCGGACTCGTGACGCCGCTGCGCGATGGCATGAACCTCGTCGCCAAGGAGTACATCGCGGCTCAGGACCCGGAGGATCCGGGCGTGCTGGTGCTCTCACGCTTCGCAGGTGCGGCCGAGCAGCTCAAGGAGGCGCTGCTGGTCAACCCCTACGACACGCACCGCACCGCCGAGACGGTGCAGCAGGCACTGCAGATGCCGCTCGAGGAGCGCCGCGAGCGCCACACGAAACTGCTCGCGCGCATTCGCGAGCAGGACATCCACTGGTGGCGCCGCAGCTTTCTCGATGCGCTGCGCCAGGCAGCCAGCCAGCGCTAGCGTCCGCTTCAGCCGCCGGCCAGCCGGCGTAGCCACCGGACCGCTGGTGATGCCTGCACCGACGGTGCGGGCGCATGGAGGCGCAGGCGCACCGCCGTCAATGCAACCAGCTCGACCCAGCCGCCACGTGCCATGCGGTGCACCTCGCCCTCGCCCAGCCTCGTCTGCGCGGTGAACACCGTCTCGCCGAGCCACGACGGCGGCGCGACAAGCAGCACCGAGCCCTGCCGGACTTCGAGCCAGGTCGCGCGGTCGAGCGCGGTGCGCAACGCCTCGCCCGGCTGCAGGGCGATGGTAGCGGGAGGAGGTTCGAGCGTGAGGGGTGACATGGGCTGCGCCTTGTGGATTCGGATGGTCCATCGTAGGAAGCCGAGCCCTTCCGAAACAGGCACACGCCAGGGCGATTCGCACCGGAACAGCGCTGCCTCCGGGCCATCTGTTATGGTCGTTTTCCCCCACAACTGCATCTGTTTCCGAACGCACGATCGAGGGACCATCGACGCCATGGACTCGCTACCGCTCTACCGCCAGCTTGCAGCGCACTACGTGGATGCGATTCACACCGGCTCGCTCCGGCAGGGCGACAAGCTGCCCTCGCTGCGCCGCCTGATGCAGCTGCACGACATCAGCCTCTCGACCGCGCTGCAGCTGTGCCGCACGATGGAGAGCGACGGCTGGGTCGAGGCGCGCGACCGCTCCGGCTACTTCGTGCGCCGTCCGAAGCGGCTCGCGATCGCGCCGCTGGAGGAGCCTGCGGCCGGCGTACCGCCGGACCCGGCGCAGTACGTGGGCATCCACGCCAAGGTGTCGGACTTCGTGGCGCGCCGCCGGCAATTGCCCGAGAAGCTCAACCTTTCGATCGCGCGCGGCGCGCCCGAGCTGTATCCCGCAGAGGCGCTCCGCAACGCGATGACCCGCATGCTGCGCCGGCACCCCGAAATGCTCACGGTCGCGGCGCAGCTCAAGGGTCATCGCCAGTTCCGCGAGGTGGTCGCCCAGCGCAGCCTGCGCGTGGGCATGACGATCTCGCCCGACGACGTGCTGGTCACCAACGGCTGCATCGAGGCGCTCAACCTCGCGCTGCGCGCCGTCGCGCAGCCCGGCGACACCGTCGCCGTGGAATCGCCCACCTTCTATGGCCTATTGCAGGTGCTCGAAAGCCTGGGCATGCGTGCGCTCGAGATCCCGACAAGTCCGCAGACCGGCCTCTCGATCGAAGCGCTGGAGCTCGCGATCCGCACCTACGACAACATCAAGGCCGTGGTGGTGGTGCCGCACCTGCAGAACCCGCTCGGCAGTGTGATGCCCGATTCCCACAAGGCGCGGCTCGCGCTGCTGTGCGAGCGGCATGCGATCCCATTGATCGAGGACGACACCTACAGCGAACTCGTCGATGCGCAGGGCCCGCCGCGCGCTTTGAAGTCGTGGGACACCGTCGGCAACGTGATCCACTGCGCGTCGCTGCACAAGATTCTCGCGCCCGGCCTGCGCCTGGGCTGGATCACCGCGGGCCGCTGGCAGGCGCGCGTGGAGATGCTCAAGTATGCGCAGACGCGCAACAACGAGGGCCTGTCGCAAAGCGCGGCCGGGCTCTTCATGGCCACTGGCGCCTATGACCGCCACCTGCGGCACCTGCGCGCCTGCCTGAAGACGCAGCGCGAGCAGACCGCCGATGCGATCGCCAGCCACTTCCCCTCGGGCACGAGGATCAATCTGCCGCCCGGCGGGCTGCAGCTCTGGATCGAGCTGCCCGAGCGGCTTTCGTCGTCGCGCGTGTTCGATGCTGCGCTTGCAGAGCGCATTGTGGTGGCGCCCGGCACGCTGTTCTCCAACTCCTCGCGCTTCGACCACTACCTGCGGATCAATTGCGGCTGGCCGTACGGCGAGGCAGTCGCCACGGGCCTCCGCCGGCTGGGCCAGATCACCGAGGCGCTGCTGCGCGGCCACAGCGCCGCGGTGCCGCAGCCCGCGGCGCACCGGCTTCAGTCCAGCAACGCAAGCGCCGCGTAGTCGCCGATCGTGTCGCCGAGCCCTGCGGGCACCAGCAGCACGCCGCGCGTGAGCGGTGCGAGCCTGCCGTCGACCTGCGCCTGGAGCCGCGGCAGCAGGAAATCGCGGTGATGCCAGAACACGCTGCCGCCGAGACTGATGCGCTGCAGGTCGAGCGTGACCACGAGGTTGTAGAGCATGCGGCCCAGCACGCGGCACAGCGCATCGACCACTTCGGTGGCATGCGGCTCGCCGGCCGACGCGGCCGTGAACAGGTCGGGCGCGGACTGCCCGAAGCGTCGCGCCATCGAGTTGCCGGCCACCAGCGCCTCGACGTCGCCGAGGTTGCCGCAGCCGCAGAGGGCACCACTCGCATCGTCCACCACGAAGCTGTGGCCCGCATGGCCCGCATTGCCGTTCTTGCCGCGCAGCGCGCGTCCGTCCACGCACAGGCCCACGCCCACGCCGGTGCTCCAGGTGACGTAGGCGCAGTGGTCCAGTCCCTTCAGCGCGCCCCAGTGGCGCTCGGCCTCGAGCGCGGCCACCGCGTCGTTCTCGACCCGCACGCTGCGAAAGCGCTGTGCAAGCGGCGCCTCGACGATGGCCGTCATCCAGTCATTCGGCAGGCCGCGCGCCGGGCCTGCGATGCCGCCGCAGATGTTCGGCGTGGCCAGTTCGACCATGCCGTCGCGCAGCTCGAAGGGTCCGGTGGACGACACGCCCACACGGTCGATGTCGGCGGCGGAGATGCCCTGCTCGGCGCAGACCTCGTCGATCATGCGAATGATTTGCACCGCCACGGCATCGTTGTCGCCGGTCTTGGCGGTCGGCTCGCTGCGCCGGCCGACGAGCGGCGCATCGCTCGAAGCGGAAAGGCTCACGGCAATCTTGGTGCCGCCGATGTCAACACAGGCTCTCATGCGTCGTTCTTCCCTTTGTCTCTCGGTTGTCTATATCAGGCGCGAAACCAGCGCCGCGATCATGCTGAGCACCAGCGTGCTGGCGATCGGCAACTGCCAGTCGCGGCCGAACGCGCGGAACTCGAAATCGCCGGGCAGCCGTCCGAAGCCGAACCGGCGCAGCCAGGCGGTGAGCCCGCTCATGAGCACCAAGGCGAGGACGACGACGAGCAGCCAGCGGATCATGGTGACAGTCTAGGCCGCCAGGCCCGCCAGAACGGCCAGGGCTTGCCGGTGGAGTTCGGGCGTGGCCGCGGCGATCACGCGGCAGTCGGGCGTGAGCCCCAGCGGACGGCCTTCCCAGTCGGTGACGATCCCGCCTGCGGCCTCGATCAGGCCTGCGGGGCCGAGGTAGTCGTAGGGCTGCAGGCCGGTCTCGACCACGAGGTCGATGGTGCCGCCCGCGAGCTGGGCATAGCCGTAGCAGTCACCGCCGAAACGGCGCATCGCGCACTGGCGGCTCAGCCGGTCGAAAGCCTGCCAGTCGGCCGGCGCAAAGATGTCGGGCGATGTGGTCACGATGCGCGCCCGGGCCAGCTCGGTGCAGCCGCTTGCGCGCACCGGCTCCCCATTGCGCGTGGCACCCTGGCCGGCCTGGCCGATCCAGCGCTCCGCGAGCACCGGCATGTCGACCATGCCGAGCACCACGCGGCCGCCTTGCAGCACGCCGATCAGCGTGCCCCAGAGCGGCGATCCGGTGATGAAGCTGCGCGTACCGTCGATGGGGTCGAGCACCCAGATGCGCTCGGCGTCGAGCCGCTCCTGGCCGTGTTCCTCGCCGAAGATGCCGTCGGCCGCCGCCCGGGCCAGCAGGATCTCGCGCATCGCCGTCTCGGCCGCGCGGTCGGCGAGCGTCACGGGGCTCTCGTCGGCCTTGGTGATGATGTCGAGCGGCGTGCGGAAATACGGCATCGACTGTGCCGCGGCGGCATCGGCCAGGGCATGGGCGATCGACAGGAGATCGGGCGTGGAAGGGCTCATGGGGCAGGAACTTTGCGCGGGCCAAAAATGCGATTAGACCCGAGCCGGGGCCGTTCGAGGCGGGGCCCAGCCGCTCAGAGCTTGTGGCTGCGGTCACCTTCCGCGAACCCAACCGCATCCCAGGCCCCGCCCGCAGCAAACCCGATCACCTTGAACAGCTCGCCCATCTCATGCTCATGCACGAGCCGCGCCGCCATTGCGCGCTCGGCCACCGAGCCGGCCTCCATGCGCGCAAGCAGGCCGCAGTTCAGCAGAAAGCGTGCCTGGCTCGTGTAGCCCAGCACCTCGAGCCCCGCGTCCTGCCCCGCCAGCGCGATGCCGGTGAAGTCGACGTGGGCCGTGATGTCCTTCTGGCCCACGTCGGACAACGGATCGCCGTCGACCTGATGCGCGCGGTGGCACATCACGGTGCCCATGTGGCGCTGCGGGTGGTAGTACTCGTGCTCGGGAAAGCCGTAGTCGATGAAGAATGCCGCGCCTTTTTCGAGCCGGTCGGCGAGCGTGGCGATGAAGGCCCGCGCCTGCGGATGGACCTCGGTCAGATAGTCGTGCGCGCCCTCGACCTCGACGGGCGGACGCAGCGGCGTCTCGCGATCGGCCCAGGCCCAGCCCTCGTTGCCGGCCTGGCGCACCACGCCACGCTCGAACCACTGGCCTCCCACGCGCGCGAGCAGTTGCACCGGCATCGCATCGAGCACCTCGTTGCCGACCACCACACCTTGCATGGAGTCGGGCAGCGCGTCGAGCCACTCGACCTGCCCCGCATGGCCCGCGAGCGCCTGCTGCTGCCGCTCGCGCAGCGTGCCCGACAGGTCGACGATGCGATAGCGCACGTCGCCGCGGCCCAAGCCATCGAGCGCATGCAGCAGCTGCACCGCGAGCGCGCCCGAGCCGGCTCCGAATTCCCAGACGGTGTCGGTGCCCGTGCTCTCGAGCGCCTCGGCCACCTGCACCGCGAGCGTCGCGCCGAACATCGGCGTCAGTTCGGGGGCCGTCACGAAGTCGCTGCCCGAGGCCGGCATGTGGCCGAACTTGGCGAGCGTGTTGGCGTAATAGCCGAGGCCGGGCGCGTAGAGCGCCAGCGCCATGAAGCGGTCGAACCCGATCCAGCCGCCCGCGCGTTCGACCGAACGCGCGATGAGATGGTCGAGGGCGATGGGTAAACTGCCGGGGGATGTCGTCGTCGTCACGGCGCCATTCTCCACCCTCTCACTCGCCCTCTTCCTTCGTCGCTTCCCCGCATGAGCCCCGCAACGCCCTCCGCCGACCGCCGCACCGTTCTCGTCACGGGCGCAGGCCGCAGGCTGGGTCGTGAGATCGCGCTGGCGCTCGCCGCCGGCGGCTGGCAGGTCGCGGTGCACTATCGCCACTCGCGCGCCGAGGCCGAGCGCACGGTGGCCGACTGCGCCGCGCTTTCGGGCGACTCGGCCCTGTTCGCGGCCGAGCTCGAGGACGAGCAGGCCACGCGCGCGCTCCTGCCCCGCGTGGTCGCGCGCTTCCGCGGTGTCGACGCCGTGGTGCACAGCGCCGCCCTGTTCGAGCACGACGCGGCCGCCACCTTCGGCTACGCGCTCATGGAGCGCCATGCCCGCAGCAACACGGGCGCGGCGATCCTGCTGGCGCAGGCGCTGCACGAGCATGTCGCGGCGCGTGGCACCCAGGGCGCGGTGGTGCACATGCTCGACCAGAAGCTCTGGAACCCGAACCCCGATTTCCTGAGCTACACGCTCTCGAAGGCGGCCCTCGAGGCCGCGACGCCGATGCTGGCCCAGGCGCTCGCGCCGCATGTGCGCGTGGTGGGCGTCGCGCCGGGGCTCACGCTGCCGAGCCACATGCTCGACGACGCGAAGTTCGCGCAGTTGCACAAGCTGTCGCCGCTCGGGCGCTCCTCGACGCCCGAAGACGTGGTCGCGGCCGTGAAGTTCGCGCTCGAGAATCGCTCGATCACCGGCACCACTCTGCTGGTCGACGGCGGCCAACACCTGATGAAATTCGAGCGCGATTTCTCGCTCATGTGAGAAGACAAGAAGAAGGCACGAGGCACCCACCATGTCCAACCCCACGCCACCGCCCCCGCTGGGCCGCCAGACCCTCACGCTGCAGGGCCTGCGCTTCGACGCCAACCTCGGCATCCTCGACCAGGAGAAGGCGGCGCCGCAGCCGATCCAGGTCGATGCCGAGCTCAACCTCGGTGCCCAGCCGCTGCTGCCGCAGGACGACGACATCTTTCACGTGCTCGACTACCGCAAGGTGCGCCGCATCATCATCGACGAGTGCACCGCCGAGCACGTCAACCTGCTCGAGAGCCTGATCGGCAAGCTGGTGCAGCGCCTGCTGCAGCTGCCCGGGGTGCAGGGTGTGCGCGTGAAGATCGCCAAGCTCGAGATCTTCGACGACTGCGAAGTCGCGATCCGCATGGAATCCGGCGAGTGGTGAACGGCCAAACGCGCTGAGCGGCGTCTTCCTTTTTCAGGCGGCCGAGCCGCAGGCCGCTGCACCCCTGCCACCCGCGGGCCACAACCGCACCGCGAGCGCACCGAGCCCCGACAGCACGCCGAGCAGCGCCACCGCCGGCCAGCCCCACTGCGCGAGCACCAGCGCGCCGAGTGCGGAGCCCGCCGCCATGCCGATGAACACGCCCGTGAAGAACACCGCATTGAGCCGGCCGCGCGCCGCGGGATCGATGCCGTAGACCACGGTCTGGTGCGCAATCAGCGCGGCCTGCAGCCCGAAGTCGAAGCCGATGGCGCTGGCCACGATCAAGCCGAGCCGCGCCGCGGGCGCCATCAGCGGCGCGAACAGCATGGCCGCGAAGGACACGGCCACGAGCGCGGCGCCGATGCGGATCACCAGCTCGGGACCGCGGCGATCTGCCAGGCGCCCGGCCAGCGGTGCCGCCAGCGCGCCCGCGGCACCGGCCAGCCCGAAGGCGCCGGCCGCCGCGCTGCCGAGGTGGAACGGCGCGCCGTGCAGCATCACGGCCAGCGTCGACCAGAAGGCGCTGAAGCCCACCGAGAGCAGCGCCTGCGCGAAGGTGGCGCGGCGCAGCGCGCCATGGCGCTGCCACAGCCTGGCGAGCGAACCCAGCAACGCGCCGTAGCCCAGCTGCGTGGTCGGGCGCAAGTGCGGCAGGCCGCGGGCCACGGCGATGCCGACCAGCGCGATGCTGGCGGCCGCCGCCACGAACATCGCGCGCCAGCCGAAGTGCTCGGCCACGAAACCGCTGAGCACGCGCGACAGCAGGATGCCCAGCAGCAACCCCGTCATCACCGTGCCCACGATGCGGCCGCGGTGCGCCTCGGGCGCCAGCGTGGCGGCGGCCGGCACCACGTCCTGCGCCAGCGTGGCGGTGAGGCCGATCACGAGGCTGGCGGCCAGGAGTGGCACGATCGACGGCGAGAACGCCGCGCCGAGCAGCGCGAGCACCAGCACCGCGGCCTTGGCCAGGATAAGGCGGCGGCGGTCGAAGCGGTCGCCGAGCGGCGCCAGCAGCAGGATGCCGAGCGCATAGCCGAGTTGCGTGAGCGTCGGCACGAAGCCGACCGTGCGCGCCGGCGCGCCGATGTCGGCCCCGAGCACGCCAAGCATGGGCTGGCTGTAGTAGAGCGCCGCCACCCCGAGGCCAGCGCTGGCCGCCAGCAGCAGGATCAGCGACCTCGGGAGCTGATCATGCGAAGGTTGAATAGGAGACATGGTATTTACCCTTGGTTTTCGAAGCATGGACGGAGTGTGAAGCCCAATGCCCGCTGCGGGTAGCCGCCCGCGCCGCAGAACTGATATACGCTGTGCGTATGAGCAAACGTCTTCTGAGTGGTACGCCGGCGCATGCGGTGCCCGGCCCTGTCGACCGGATCGAGTTGATGCAGACCTTCGTTCGCATCGTCGAGGCTGGCAGCCTCTCGGCCGCGGCCCTGCAGATGGGAACCACCCAACCGACCGTGAGCCGCCGCCTGCAGGCGCTCGAGCGCTCGCTGGGGGTGCGGCTGCTGCAACGCTCGACCCATGCGATGAAGCTCACCGAAGACGGCGAGCGCTGCTTCGACCGCGCCAAGGACCTGATCCTCGGTTGGAGCGCCTTCGAGGCCGATCTGCGCGGTGCCGGCGACCAGCCCGAAGGCCGGTTGCGCGTGGTGGCGCCGCATGCGTTCGGCCAGCAGTTGCTGGTCGGGCCGCTCGCGGCCTACCTGCACCGGCATCCGAAAGTGACCGTCGAGTGGCTGCTGCACGACAGCCCGCAGGACAGCACGCCCGATTTCATCGCCGAGGGCGTGGACTGCGCGATCCGCGTCGGCGAGGTGACGGACCCGGCGCTGGTGGCTATCCGGCTGTCGCAGGTGCCGCGCATCGCTGTGGCCGCGCCGGCGCTCTTCGAAGGCGTTGAAGGCGCGGCGGCAGCGCCGGTGCCGGCCCACCCGCGCGAACTCGCGGCGCTGCCGTGGCTGGCCGCGCGCAACTTCTACCGCACCGAGGTCGTGCTGACGCACGAGCGCACGGGCGAGACGGCGCGGGTGCCGATCCGCCCGCGCCTGCTGACCGACAGCCTCTACGCCCTGCGCAGCGCGGCGGTGCTCGGCCTGGGTGCGGGCGTGGCCTCGGCCTGGATGCTGACCGACGACATCGCCGCGGGGCGGCTCGTGCACCTGGTGCCTGAGTGGCGCGCCATGTCGGCGCCGGTCTACCTGGCCTATCCGTATGCGCGCTTCTATCCCGCGCGGCTGCGCCTCTTCGTGGAGGCGATGCGCAGCGCGTTCCCGCCCGACTGAGCCGGGATTGCCGCGCCGCGCGGCATGCGAGATGGGGATCGGGGACAATCGGGGCCCTTCCCCGACCCCCGAAGTAGCCAGCCATGAACGCCGTCTGGATCGACGAAGCGCCCGCCGACGCCGGTGCCGCCCCTGCCAACTCCCTGAAGATCGAGCGCGAGACGCACAAGCTCGAGAAGCGCCTGTGCCGCGAGGTGGGCCGCGCCATCGTCGACTACAACATGATCGAGGAAGGCGACAAGGTGATGGTGTGCGTCTCGGGCGGCAAGGACAGCTACGCCCTGCTCGACATCCTGCTGAAGCTCAAGGCGCGCGCGCCGATCCACTTCGACATCGTCGCCGTCAACCTCGACCAGAAGCAGCCCGGGTTTCCCGAGGAAGTGCTGCCGCGCTACCTTAGCGAGCTCGGTGTCGACTTCCACATCGAGAACCAGGACACCTACAGCATCGTCAAGCGCGTGATCCCCGAGGGCAAGACCACCTGCGGCCTCTGCAGCCGGCTGCGCCGCGGCATCCTGTATCGCGTGGCCGACGAGCTGGGCGCCACCAAGGTCGCGCTGGGTCACCACCGCGACGACATGCTCCAGACCTTCTTCCTCAACATGTTCTTCGCCGGCAAGCTCAAGAGCATGCCGCCCAAGCTCGTGAGCGACGACGGCCGGCACATCGTGATCCGGCCGCTCGCCTACGTGGCCGAGAAGGACCTGGTGCGCTGGGCCCAGCACCGCGCGTTCCCGATCATTCCGTGCACGCTCTGCGGCAGCCAGGAGAACCTGCAGCGCAAGCAGGTCGGCGAGATGCTGCGCGAATGGGACCGCAAGTTCCCCGGCCGCGTCGAGAACATGTTCAACGCGATGCAGCACGTGGTGCCTTCGCACCTGCTCGACGGAACGCTGCACGACTTCAAGGGTCTGAAGGCGACCGGCGTGGCGGACGATGACGGCGACAAGGCCTTCGATCCGCCCTCTTTCGACTTGCTCTCCCAGGCACCGGCGGCCTTGCGCATCGCGCAGGGCTGAGGCGGCAACCCAGGGGAATTTGGGGCCAGCGGGCCCGGAGACCCTCCATGAAACGTGCGTTCCTCGCTCTTTTTCTGATTGCAGTGCTGAGCGGCTGCGCCACCCGCTGGGTGGTCGACAGCGACGTGAAGAGTTTTTCGTCCCTCGGCGGCACGGTGCCGCCCGGCGCCGGCTACCGTTTCGAGCGCCTGCCATCGCAGCAGGCCGATTCCGAACGGCAGGCATCGCTCGAAGCCATGGCGGCCGCGGCGCTCGCCAAGGTCGGGCTGCGCCGCGACGACGAGCGCCCGAGCTACAGCGCGCAGATCTCGGCGCGCGTCACGGCGGGGCTCTCGCCCTGGGCCGACCCGTGGTTCTTCGACGGGCCCTGGGGCTATGGCTACGGCTACCCGGGCCATGCACGCGGCTGGTACGGCGGTGGCTGGTATGGCGGCCCAGCCTTCACGCCGCCCGCCAATCCCTGGTACGAGCGCGAGGTGAGCATCGTGCTGCGCGAGGCCGGCACCAACCGCGTCGTCTACGAGACCCGTGCACGCAACGACGGCCCCTACAACCGCAGCGCCACGATCCTTCCGGTGATGTTCGATGCGGCGCTGCAGGGCTTTCCGAACCCGCCGCCCGGCGAGCGCCGCGTGAACATTGAGCTCGCTCCGGCGAAGAAGCCTTGAGCGGCTTCTAGAATCCGGCCCGATGGAAGACACCACCCGACTGATTGCCGTTCGCCATGGCGAAACCGCCTGGAACGTCGACACGCGCATCCAGGGCCAGCTCGACATCGGGCTCAATGCCACGGGCCTGTGGCAGGCGCGCCGTGTCGGCCAGGCGCTGGCCCACGAGGAGATCGGCGCGATCTATGCGAGCGACCTGTCGCGCGCCTGGCAGACCGCCGAAGAGATCGCCAAGCCGCACGGGCTGACCGTGCAGTCCGAGCCGGGCCTGCGCGAACGCGCGTTCGGCCGCTTCGAAGGCATGAGCTTCGCCGAGATCGAGGCCACGCTGCCCGAGCAGGCCCGGCGCTGGCGCCAGCGCGACCCCGAATTCGAGCCAGAGGGCGGCGAAAGCCTGCTGGTGTTCCGGGAGCGGATCACGCGCATCGCCGCGCAGTTGGCGGCGCGCCATCCGGGCCAGCTCGTGGCGCTGGTGGCGCACGGCGGCGTGATGGACGTGCTCTACCGCGCCGCCACGCGCCAGGAACTGCAGGCGCCGCGCACCTGGCAGCTTGGCAATGCGGCCATCAACCGCATGCTGTGGACGCCCGAGGGTTTCAGCCTCGTCGGCTGGAGCGACACGGCGCACCTCGTGGGCGACGCACTGGACGAGACGACGACCTGAGTGCGCCCTGCCGGCTCAGGCGTGCGAGTGCTGCGACACCTCGGCCTGCGCTTCCTTCGGCAGGTCGATCATCGGCCCCGTGCCGCTGTAGCGGTCGAGCGCGAGGTAGATCGCGGGCGTGATGTAGAGCGTGATCACCTGCGAGAAAATCAGCCCGCCGACCACCGCCACGCCGAGCGGCTGGCGCAGTTCGGCGCCGGCACCCAGGCCCAGGGCGAGCGGCAGCGCGCCCATCAGCGCGGCCAGCGTGGTCATGAGGATCGGGCGGAAGCGCAGCCGGCAGGCCTCGCGGATCGCATCGACCGGCTTCATGCCCTCGGTGCGCTGCGCATCGAGCGCGAAGTCGATCATCATGATCGCGTTCTTCTTCACGATGCCGATCAACAGCAGGATGCCGATGGTCGCGATCAGCGTGAGGTCGAAGCCGAAGATCTTCAGCGAGATCAGCGCACCGATCGCCGCCGAGGGCAGCCCCGCGAGGATGGTGAGCGGGTGGATGTAGCTCTCGTACAGCACGCCCAGCAACACGTAGATCACCAGCACGGCCAGCACCAGCAGCACGGCCTGGCTCGACTGCGAGCTCTGGAACACCGCCGCGTCGCCACCGTAGGTGGTGATGATCGAGGGCGGCATGTCCAGCTCGTCCTTGAACTGGGCGATCCGGGCGGTCGCGTTGCCGAGCGGCACGTCGGGCGCGAGGTTGAACGACACCGTCACCGCCTGCAATTGGCCCTGGTGGTTGACCGAGGTCGGGCCGACGGTGCGCCGCACGGTCGAGAACGCCGACAGCGGCACCAGCTGCCCGCTGGTGCTGCGCACCGACAGGCGCGCGACGTCGTCCTCGAACTGGCGGTCGCTGTCGGCGGCCGAAAGGATCACCTGGTAGGTGTTGCTTGCGGCATAGATGCTGCCGATCTGCCGGTCGCCGTAGGCGTTGTAGAGCGCGGTGCGCAGGTCGCCCACGGCCACGCCGAGCACGCCCGCCTTGTCGCGGTCGATGTCCAGCGTGGCCTGCAGGCCGCGGCTCTGCGAATCGCTGGTGACGTCGCGGAACATCGGGTCGGCGCGCATGCGCTCCATGAGCCGCGTGGCCCACGGCAGCATCTGGCCGGCATTGACGCTCTGCAGCGTGTACTGGAAGCGCGCCTTGCTCGCGCGGCCGCCCAGGCGCAGGTTCTGCACCGGCTGCATGTAGACCGCCACGCCCGTGATCTCGCGAAAGCGCTGGCGCAGCGACTCGAGCACGACCGGCATCGCGGGGCGTTCGCCGCGCGGCTTGAGCACCGCGAACATGCGCCCGGCGTTCTGGGTGGCGGTCGGGCCACCGACGCCGACGAACGAGCTCACGTAGTCCACGCTCGGGTCGGCCCGGAGCGCCTCGCCCACGCGGTCCTGCAGCGCCTTCATGGCCGTGAACGAAATGTCTTCGGCGGCCTCGGTGGTGATCTGGATCTGCCCGATGTCCTCCTCGGGGAAGAAGCCCTTCGGAATGGAGATGAACAGCCAGGCGGTGAGCACGAAGGTGGCGCCGGCCACCACGAGCATCAGGCCGCGGTGGTCCAGCGTCCAGTCGAGCGTGCGCATGTAGGTGCCGTGCACCCAGCGGTAGCCGCGCTCGAAGCCGCGGCCAATGGCGGTGCCCGGCTCCGGATGCTCTTCCTCGTGGTCGACGCCCGACCCCTCCTTGCGCGGCACCTGCTTGAGCAGCCGGCTCGCGAGCATCGGCACCAGCGTGAGCGACACCACCGCCGACACCAGCACCGCCAGCCCCACCACCACCGCGAACTCGTGGAACAGCAGGCCGATCACGCCCGGCATGAAGAAGATCGGGATGAACACCGCCACCAGCGAGATCGAGATCGAGACGATCGTGAAGCCCACCTCGCGCGCACCGCGCAGCGCGGCGGCCATGGGTTCCATGCCTTTCTCGACGTAGCGCATGATGTTCTCGAGCACCACGATGGCATCGTCCACCACCAGGCCCACGGCCAGCGTGATGCCCAAAAGCGACACGTTGTCCAGGCTGTAGCCGAAGGCGTAGAGCAGCGCCACCGCGCCGATCAGCGAGATCGGGATGGTCGCGGCCGGAATCAGCGTGGCCACCAGCCGGTGCAGGAACAGGAAGATCACCAGCACCACCAGCGCGACGGTGCCCAGCAGCGTGAGCTGCACGTCATGCACCGCCTCGCGGATGGACAGCGAGCGGTCGTTCACCACGTTGAGTTCGACCGACTGTGGCAACTCCGACTTGAAGCGCGGGATCAGCGCGCGCACCGAATCGACCACCTGTACGGTGTTGGCATCGGGTTGACGCTGCACCGCGAGCGTGATGGAGCTCTGGCCATTGAAGCTGCTCGCGGTCTTGACCGACTCGAAGCTGTTCTCGATGGTGGCCACCTCGTCGAGCCGCACCGGCGCGCCGTTGCGCTGGCCGATGATGAGCTTGGCGAAGTCTTCGGCCTTGGTGAGCTGGCGGTTGGCCTGGATGGTGAGCGTCTGGCGCGGCCCGTCGAGCACGCCGACCGGCGTGTTGGCGTTGGCCGAATTCACGGCGCGGGCCAGCTCGTCGAGCGTGATGTTGCGCGCGTTGAGCAGGTCGGCGTTGGCCTTGATGCGCACCGCGAACGCCTTGCGCCCGTACACCGCCACCTGCGCCACGCCCTCGATGGTCGACAGCGTGGGCGCGATCAGGTTCTCGGCATAGTCGTTGAGCTCCGCCGGGTTCATCGACGGCGAGATCAGCGCGATGAAGAGCACCGGTGCATCGGCCGGGTTCACCTTGCGGTACGACGGCAACTGCGTGAGCTCTTGCGGCAGCTGGCGCTGCGCGCGCAGCAGCGCGGCCTGCACGTCGACCGCGGCATCGTCGATGTTGCGGCTGCTCACGAACTCCAGCGTGATCGAACTCACGCCCTGCGTGTTGACCGAGCTGATGGTCTGCAGGCCCGGAATGGTCGAGAACTGCTTTTCGAGCGGCAGCGCCACCGACGACGCCATGGTGTCGGGGCTCGCGCCCGGCAGCTGCGCGTTGACGTTGATGACCGGCGTGTTGTAGCTCGGCAGCGCGGCAACGGGAATGCTGAGGTAGGCAAAGATGCCCGCCACCACCACCGCCGCCGACAGGAGCACCGTCATCGCGGGACGACGGATGCAGAGCTCCGAGATGTTCATGCGCGTTCCCGCGGGACGGCGGTGTCCGACGAGGCCGCGCTGCCGGGCGTGACGCCGGTGGTGCCGGGCGGCACGGGCTTGGCGTCGATGCGCACCTTGCCGCCGGGGCGCACGTTCTGGCTGCCCTCGATGACCACGCGCTCACCCGGCTCGAGGCCGCTGACCGCGGCCTTGGTGCCGAAGGTGTGCAGCACCTGCACCTTGCGGCGCGTGGCGGTGCCGGCCGCCTGGTCGACCACGTAGAGCGTGGCGCCCTCGGGCAGCATCACGAGCGCCGCCGCCGGCACCACCGTCACGCCGGCGAGCGTGCGCACCGTGACGCGGGTGGCGACGAACTGGCCGGGCCAGAGCGCCTGGTCGGCATTGGCGAACTCGGCCTTGGCACGCACGGTGCCGATCTGCGGATCGACCGCGTTGTCGACGAAGTTCAGCACACCGTTCAGCGGCTCCTTGCGGCCGGGCACCAGCGCCTCGATGCGGGCACCACTGCGCGCCGCCGCGAGCAGGTCCTGCAGGTTGGCCTCGGGCACCGGGAAGCTCACCGCGATCGGGTCGAGCTGCGTGATCGTGACAAGCGACAGCGTGGGCTGCACCAGCGTGCCCGGGTAGATGTTGATGGCGCCGATGCGCCCGGCGATCGGCGCGCGCAGCGTGGCGTAGTCGAGCGCCACCTGCGCCGACTGCACGGCCGCGCGGTCGGCCGCGACCGCGGCGCGTTGCGCCTCGAGCTGCGAGAGCGTGGCGTCCACCGCGCTTTTGGAGATGAAGTTCTGCGCCAGCAGCTCCTGGCTGCGGCGGTACTGGCGTTCGAGGTCGGCCAGCGTGGCTTCGTCGCGCTTCTGCTGGGCGCGGGCGCGCGCAATATTGGCCTGGTCGGCGCGGTCGTCGAGCGTGAAGAGCAGTTGCCCTGCCTTGACGAACTGGCCTTCCTTCACGTGCACCGCGCGCACCGTGTTGGTCACCTGCGGGCGCAGGTCGACGCTGTTGAGCGAGACCACGCTGCCATTCACCTGCACCGTGACCGGCACATCCTGCCGCTCGGCGGTGGCCAGCGTCACGAGCGCAGCCGGCGCGCCCTGGCCGGGCGCCGAGGTCGCGGCAGTCTGCGCTGCCGCACGGTCGCCGGACGCGCCCCACCACCATCCCGCGACAGCGACGATCAGCACCCCCGCGAGGGCGAGGACGATTTTTTTCTTCATGGGTTCTTGAGCACTTTGGGCTGACAGCCGGTTATTGGAGCAGCGGCCGAACCGAAGTGTCCACGAGTGCCGTAAAGATAAGTAAAGAGACTCCTAAATGCCCCTTTGCCGATAACAAAGACGCACCCGGCCCCCTGGCTAGAATTGCCACTCCACAGCCTCTGGATATACCCCATGAACCGCTGCAAGAAACCCACGAATGCTCTCACTTTCATAGCAGTTTGCACAGGGGTTGCCTGCCTTTTTTCGGTCGGCGCGGCAGCCCAGTCCGAACTGCCCCGGCCCCAGACGCAAAACGAGTCGCTCGTCGGCGGGCGGACCTTCCCGGTCGGCACCCTGCGCGGCAAGTTCATGGTCGTCGACGGCGTCGATGTCGAACTCGATGGCAAGCCCGACCGCATGGCACCCGGCGCGCGCATCCGCAGCCCGCAGAACATGCTCGTCATGTCGGGTGCGATCACGGGGCAGAAATACCTCGTCAACTACACGCGCGACGCCGCCGGCCTGCTGCGCGAGGTCTGGATCCTGACGCCCGACGAAGCCGTCGCCCGGCGCGAGTCGCTCGACAAGCCGCTGCTCAACATCTGGCCGTTCGCCAGGAACGACACCCTCAACACGCAATAAGAATGCCAGCGGGCGCCCTGCCCGCTGTGCGCCGCAGCCCGCACCGCAGGGCCGCACCCGCCTTCCCGCCAGGGAGGGCCAGGAAAGTCCCATGAGCAAGAAAGTCTTTATCAAAACCTTCGGCTGCCAGATGAACGAGTACGACTCGGACAAGATGGCCGACGTCCTGAATGCCGCCGAAGGCTACGAGCCGACGCAGAACGTCGAGGAAGCCGACCTGATTCTTTTCAACACCTGTTCGGTGCGCGAAAAGGCCCAGGAAAAGGTGTTCTCCGACCTCGGCCGCGTCAAGCACCTGAAGGCCCGCGGCGTGAAGATCGGTGTCGGCGGCTGCGTCGCGAGCCAGGAGGGCGCGGCCATCATCGCGCGCGCGCCCTACGTCGACGTGGTGTTCGGGCCGCAGACGCTGCACCGCCTGCCCGAGATGCTCGCCGAGCGCGAGCGCCTGGACCGCCCGCAGGTGGACATCCGCTTTCCCGAGATCGAGAAATTCGACCACCTGCCGCCCGCTCGCGTGGAGGGCGTGACCGCCTTCGTCTCGATCATGGAAGGCTGCTCCAAGTACTGCAGCTACTGCGTGGTGCCCTACACGCGCGGCGAAGAGGTGAACCGGCCGCTCGACGACGTACTGGTGGAAATCGCGGGCCTGGCCGACCAGGGCGTGCGCGAGGTCACGCTGCTGGGCCAGAACGTCAATGCCTACCGCGGCCGCATGGGGGACACGGCCGAGATCGCCGACTTCGCGCTGCTGCTCGAGTACGTGGCCGAGATCCCCGGCATCGAGCGCATCCGCTACACCACGAGCCACCCGAACGAGTTCACGCCGCGGCTCATCGAGGCGTATGCCAAGGTGCCGCAGCTCGTGAGCCACCTGCACCTGCCGGTGCAGCACGGCAGCGACCGCATCCTGATGGCGATGAAGCGCGGCTACACGGCGATGGAATACAAGAGCACGGTGCGCAAGCTGCGCGCCATCCGCCCCGAGCTCGCGCTGTCGAGCGATTTCATCGTCGGCTTCCCGGGCGAGACCGCCGAAGATTTCGACAAGATGATGAAGCTCATCGACGACTGCCAGTTCGACAACAGCTTCAGCTTCATCTTCAGCCCGCGCCCCGGCACGCCGGCCGCTGCGCTGCACGACGACACGCCGCACGAGGTGAAGCTCGCGCGGCTGCAGACCCTGCAGAAGGTGATCGACGGCAACGTGCGCCGCTTCGGCGATGCGCTGGTCGGCAGCACGCAGCGGGTGCTGGTCGAGGGCGCCTCGCGCAAGGACGCGAACGAACTGATGGGCCGCACCGCGTGCAACCGCGTGGTCAACTTCGAAGGCCCGCCCCAGTTGGCGGGCCGGCTCGTCGGCCAGATGGTCGATCTGCGCATCGCGCGCTCGCTGGCCTACACGCTGCGCGGCGAAGTGGTCCTGCGCGAATCGTCCACAGTGCCGAGTTCGAGCGCAGGCGCTGCGCTCCCCGTCTGATGGCGAAGCAGTCATCGAGACGGGGCTCGTTCCAGCAGCTCCTGCTTTTCGCCTTCCTGCTGATCACCGCGCTGCTCGTGGGCGTGGCGCTGCGCTCGGTGTTCCAGTACGACGCGCTCATGACCCAGAGCCGCGACGCCGCGGCGCGCGCACTGCGGCTGTCGGGCGCGGCCCAGTCGCTGGCCGAGCGCAGCGCCGCCATGGAGCGCGCCGGGCGCCAATCGCTGGTGCTCAACGACGCGGTGCTGCGCCGCCGCTTCGACGACGCCGCGCGCGAGGCCAACCAGGTGCTCGAGCGCATGGCGGGCAACGGCTTGGCGCCGGCCGGCATCGAGATGTGGCGCGCCCAGCTCGGCGTAATCCAGAGCCTGATGAGCGGCAACCCCGAAAGCGCCCTGTCGCGCGAGAGCAGCATGGCGATGCAGTTTCGCGAACTCGATTCGCTCAACACCAACCTGGCGCAGCAGGCCCAGTTCCTCATCGAGCTGCAGAACGACGCGCTGGCCAAGCGCATCGAGAACGCGCGCCGCCGGCTGATGCGCGAAGTGGTCGCGGCGAGCGTACTCGCCGTATCGCTGGCGCTGGCCTTCGGCATCTGGCTCGCGCGGCCGTTCAAGCGGCTCGAGCACGCGATCGTCGGCCTGGGCCAGAACCGGCTCGACGAGCCGATCGACATCCGCGGACCGGCCGACGTGCGGCGCCTTTCGCAGCAGCTCGAGTGGCTGCGGCTGCGGCTGACCGAGCTCGATGCCGACAAGGCGCGCTTCCTGCGCCATGTGTCGCACGAGCTCAAGACGCCGCTGGCGGCGCTGCGCGAGGGGGTCTCGCTGCTCGAGGACGGTGTCACCGGGCCCTTGAACCCGGCGCAGCTCGAAGTGGCGCAGATCCTGAACCAGAACACCGTCGCGCTGCAGGGCCAGATCGAGGCCCTGCTGCGCTTCAATGCGGCCGCCTTCGAGGCCCGGGAGCTGCGCCGCGAGCGCACCGAACTGCTGCCGCTGATCGAAGAGCAGATCGAGGCGCAGCGCCTGCAGTGGCAGGCCCACGGCCTGCGCGTGCGGGCCGAGGGCGAGCCGATCGCGCTCGCGGTGGACCGCACCAAGCTGGGCACGGCGATTGCCAACCTGCTGTCGAACGCGATCCGGTATTCGGCGCGCGGCGGGGTCATCACGATCGCCGTCTCGGGCACGCCCGACGCAGCCTACATCGATGTCAACGACGCTGGCCCGGGTATTGCCGAAGGCGACCGGGACCGCATTTTCGAGCCGTTCTTCAGGGGTGAACGCCAGCCCCAGCACGCCGTCAAGGGCACGGGCATCGGTCTTTCCATCGTGCAGGAGTACATTGCTGCCCATGGGGGCCGCATCGCCCTGCAGGCAGGCGGGCCCGGCGCACGGTTTCGCATCGAACTGCCGCGCACGGCCTGAGCCTTCCCCCTCGAGCCTTTTTGGCGTCCACTCCTCAGAAAAACACCGCGTCTTGATCTTTCTTCGCCGATCCATGCCCTTTCCGTTCGTCCGCAGCTCGCCCCTTCGCGCAGCGGTGGTGCTGCCTTTCGCCCTGCTGCTGGCCGCCTGCGCGACGCAGCCTCCGCCGCCCGCCGAGGCCGAGGCCCTGCCGCCGCCGCCCGCGGCGCCGCGCGTGATGCCGGTCGAAGCCGAGCCCAAGGCGCCCGCCACGCAGCCGGCATCGCTCTTCACGCTCATGACCCAGGGCCCGGTCGCGGCCATGCTGGCCTACGCCGACAAGGTCCGGCCACTCGGCGGCAACGAACTCAATGCCGAGATCGCCCGCGCTGGCGACCCGGGCGATTCGCCCACCGCGCAGATGCAGCTCGCGCTGCTGCTCGCGCAGACGCGCGTGCCGGCCGACCTGGCGCGCGCGCTGGGCCTGCTGCAGCGCGTGATCGCCAACCCCTCGCCCGAAGCGCAGCCGCTGCACCCGCTCGCGCGCGTGCTCGCCGCCCGCTACATCGAGCAGCGCCGCGTCGAAGACGACCGCGAGAAGCAGGTGCAGCAGGTGCGCGAAAGCCAGCGCCGCATCGACCAGCTCAACGACCGCATCGAAGCGCTGCGCGCCATCGAGCGCAGCTTCGCGCGGCCCAACACAGCGCCGGCGCCGGCCCTGTCGCCGCCGGCCAACCCGCGATGAGCACGACCGGCGCACGCCTGCTCGTGGTCGACGACGACCCCGACATGCTGCGGCTGCTGTCGATGCGGCTGAGTTCGGCCGGCTACCAGGTCACGGCCGTGACCTCGGCCGAAACCGCGCTCACACAGCTCGAGATCGAGCATCCGCAGCTGGTGCTCAGCGACGTGCGGCTGCCCGGGCGCGACGGGCTCCAGCTGTTCGACGAGATCCGCAAGCGCCATCCCTCGCTGCCGGTGATCCTGCTGACGGCACACGGCACCATTCCCGACGCGGTCGAGGCCACCGCGCGCGGCGTCTTCACCTACCTCACCAAGCCCTACGACGGCCGCGAACTGCTCGAGAAGATCGCGCAGGCGCTCGCGCTCGGGGCGCCCGCGAGCACGCCCGCCCGGTCGGGCGACGAGAGCTGGCGCGCCGAGATCGTGAGCCGCAGCAACCGCATGTCCGAACTGCTGGCCGAGGCGCGCATGGTCGCCAAGTCGGATGCCTCGGTGCTGCTGCGCGGCGACAGCGGCGCCGGCAAGGAGCTGCTGGCACGCGCCATCCACCGCGCCAGCGCACGCGCCGACAAGCCCTTCGTGGCGGTCAACTGCGGCGCCATTCCCGAGGCGCTGCTCGAATCCGAGCTGTTCGGCCACATGAAGGGCGCCTTCACCGACGCCCACGCCAACCACAAGGGCCTGTTCCAGCAGGCCGACGGCGGCACGCTGCTGCTCGACGAAATCGGGGACATGCCGCCCGCGCTGCAGGTCAAGCTGCTGCGCGTGCTGCAGGAGCGCGCCGTACGCCCGCTCGGCGCGAGCCAGTCGATCGAGGTCGACGTGCGCATCATCTCGGCGACCCACCGCGACCTCGACGCGGCCATGCTTGCCGGCCAGTTCCGCGAAGACCTGTATTACCGGCTCAACGTGGTCACGCTCACGCTGCCGCCGCTGTCGGCCCGGCGCGAGGACATTCCGCTCCTGGCCAACCATTTCCTGCAGAAGCTCTCCACCAAATACGGCAAGCGGCTGTCGGGCTTCGCGCCCGAGGCGCTCAAGGCGCTCGCCACTGCGGCCTGGCCCGGCAACGTGCGGCAGCTCTACAACGTGGTCGAGCAGGTCTGCGCGCTGTCGAGTTCGCCGCTGATCTCGCTGGCCCTGGTGCAGCGGGCGCTGCGCGTGCCCACGGTCGAGGTCCAGACCTATGCCGAGGCCAAGCAGCGTTTCGAGCGCGACTATCTCGTCGGGCTGCTCAAGCTGACCGATGGCAACGTGGCCGATGCCGCCCGCCTGGCCGATCGCAACCGCACCGAGTTCTACCGCCTGCTGCAGAAGCACGAGCTCACGCCTGGCCACTTCAAAGCCGACGTTGTCGCTGGCCCCGGGGAGTCCGTCGCCGACGAGCGACAACCCTAAGTCGTTGATTTTTAAAGATATTGTGCAGACGCCTCCGGCACTTGTCGGGGTTCGGCGACAAAAAGAGGGGTTTCCGGCCCCGCGCGGCGCCTGCGGCGCCCCGAAAAGCCTCCGGATCGCGCCAAGCCGTTGATCCATAAGCGCTTTTCGAAGCTGGCACAGGGTTTGCCCCTGTACTGGCATGACAGCACTCCACAGCCCATCTTTCGCACTGCGTCCGCAGCGCGACGGCCTGCGTCAAAAGCAGTTTTCCCCCGTCCGGCCCCGTGCCGGCGGGCATTCGCCGGCCGCGTTCCCGGGCTCGGCGGGCGCTGAACCGGATTGCGTGATCAAGCGCTTTCCTGCCATTGGCGACACCTCTTCTTCCTCCCTCGACAAGCAACGTTGGTAAATCACATGAAGCCGAACGACTTCTCCCAACTGAATGTGCTGGCCGACATCGATTTCTCGCACCGCAGCCCGGTGCGCGAAGAACGCCATCCCAATTCGGTGACCGCACCGCCAATGAACCGCGGTTCCATGGCCCCGCGCCCCTGGCGCGGCTTCTGGAACAGCATGGGCACCGCCCTGCTGGTCAAGCTCGGCGCCGGCGGCGCGCGCGCCAAGGCCGCGCCGGCCGAAGCCACGCTGCCCTGGCAGCGCGCCGCAGCCCGCCGCCGCAACGCCTTCATGCTGCTCACGGTGCTGAGCACCCTGGTAGCGTCGGCGCTGTTCGCCGGCGTGCAGCCCGATTACGACAACGTCTGGCTCGAATACGGCCAGATCGGCCTCTACGGCCTGCTCTCGGGCTGGGTCGTCACCGGCTTCGTGACCGCGCTCATGGGCTTCTACGTCTCGCTGCGCGGTGACAAGCATTCGCTCTCGGCCAAGCAGGTGGCGGACCACCCGATGAATCCCGAGGCGCGCACCGCGATCATCATGCCGATCTGCAACGAGGACGTGGCCACGGTGTTTGCCGGCCTGCGCGCCACCTGCGAATCGGTCGCGGCCACCAGCCACGCGCAGCAGTTCGACGTGTTCGTGCTGTCCGACAGCTACAACCCCGAGACGGCCGCCGCCGAGCGCGCCGCCTGGGAAGACCTGCGCGCCGCGCTCGCCGAAAGCCCCAACCAGCCCCAGGTCGAGGTCTACTACCGCCTGCGCACCCGCCGCACGCACCGCAAGGCCGGCAACGTCGCCGACTTCTGCCGCCGCTGGGGCAAGGACTACCGCTACATGGTCGTGCTCGACGCCGACTCCGTGATGAGCGGCGACTGCCTGACCTCGATGGTCAAGCTGATGGAAGCCAACCCGAACGCCGGCATCATCCAGACCGCCACGCAGGCCATCGGCCACGTGACGCTGCATGCCCGCGCACAGCAATTCGCTTCCCGCGTGACGGGCCGCCTGTTCACGCTGGGCATGCAGTTCTGGCAACTGGGCGAATCGCATTACTGGGGCCACAACGCGATCATCCGCGTCGAGCCCTTCATGAAGCACTGCGCGCTCGCGCCGATCAAGGGCACCGGTGGCATGTCGGGCGGCATCATGTCGCACGACTTCGTCGAGGCCGCGCTGATGCGCCGAGCCGGCTACAACGTGTGGCTCTGCGCCGACCTCGTCGGCAGCTACGAGCAGCAACCGCCGGACCTGCTGGCCGAACTGCAGCGCGACCGCCGCTGGTGCCAGGGCAACCTGCAGAACGCCCGCCTGATGGCTGAACCCGGCATTCACCCGGTGCACCGCGCCATGTTCGTGACCGGCACCATGGCCTACGCCTCGGCACCGCTGTGGCTCGCATTCCTGACGCTCGGCACCGCACTGTGGCTCAACGGCTCGAGCCTGATCTCGAGCTGGAGCGTGCTGCCGGCGGAACTGGCCGGCCTCTGGGTCTGGACCCTGTGCCTGCTGTTCCTGCCGCGCCTGCTGGGCATCATTGCGGTGCTGATGCGCAAGGAGCAGCGCCAGTACGGCGGCGTCTGGGGCCTGGTGAAGAGCTCGGTGCTCGAGAGCGCGCTGGCGATCGTGCAGGCGCCGGTGCGCATGCTGGCCCACTCGCTGTTCGTGGTGGTCGCCCTCACCGGCATCAAGCTCGACTGGAAGTCGCCCCCGCGCGAAGCCGCTGCCGTGCCGTGGAAGATCGCCGCGTCGCAGCTCGCCCCGATGAGCCTGGTGGTCGGCGCGCTGGCCCTCGGTGTCGCGATGATCGATGCGAGCGCGCTGCTGTGGCTCATGCCGGTCGGCCTGCCGCTGCTGCTGGCGATCCCGCTCACCGTGCTGACGAGCCAGATCGCGCTGGGCACGTCGCTGCGCGACCGCGGCTTTCTGCTGATTCCCGAGGAATCGCGTTCGCCGGCAGTGCTGCGCCGTGCCTGGATGCATGCGCTGCGCCTCGCGCGCCCGGCCGCCCTGGCGGTGGCCTGATGCGCTGACCTCCGACGCTCCGCGAGGAGCGCACAAGAAAAAGCCGGCCCCTGTCAGTCTGTGTAAATAGGCTGCCGCCCGCTTAGATCGAGATGCCCCGCGAGAGCGGGGCATTTTTCGTTAGGCGAGCGATTCCCCCAAGGGCCTCAGCCCCCCAGCGCCCGGAGCATCCAGGGCGCTCCCTTCATGTTGAACACCCGCTTGAGGTTGTA
>NZ_JBDGJQ010000015.1:0-82419 GCF_057656815.1 Variovorax sp. Soil_C_39 | reverse complement strand
CCACGTTGCTCTATGTGGGAACGTAGGCTGTCAGGTCATAGCCTGCGGCTCAAGGACGTGGTTCGTTGACCGCATACAATACGTCAGCATCCGGTACACGGAACGACTGGGCGAGGCTGGCATTGAGCTTTCAGTAGGCAGCAAAGGCGATTCCTACGACAACGCCCTGGCCGAGACGATCAACGGCCTCTACAAGGCCGAGCTGATCCATCGCCGGGCACCGTGGAAGACCAAGGAGGCGGTGGAGTTTGCGACGCTCGATGGGTGTCCTGGTTCAACCACCAGCGCCTGCTCGAACCCATTGGCTACATCCCGCCTGCAGAGGCTGAGGCAAACTACTACCGGCAACTCGCTAGTCAGCCCTTCAAGACGGCGGCATGACTTAAACCAACCGGCCTCCATGAAAGCCGGGGCGATTCACCAGTGTGATCGAGCGCGGTGGGCGATCGTCGAGTAGTAGTGAACCACTCAGATCAAGAGGGCTCAAAGTCTGTGAAGCCAAGAAACGCCGAAAAGCGGTATTCAGCAGCGACTGAAATCCCCGAAAAATGACGTAACTCATTGATCTATAGATAGAACTACGATCCAGAACTGAGTGAAGTTAGTTCCAAACTCGAGACGATCGACAACAGCAGCTTTTGACTATCGCGGCGATAGAGACTGGAGGGGAACCCTTCCCTTAGCACTCCCTCTAACCGAGTGCTAATATGCCCAATACAAAGGAGTTTCCCCTGATGACCACGCTGTCTGGAGCCTCTGCCAACCAGCTCGCCGTCGCCAACCCATGGTCGATGGTGCCTCCGCTGGGCAACCTGGATGCCTACATTTCGACCGCCAACCGGCTGCCGATGCTCACGCTCGAAGAAGAGCAGGGCTTCGCACGCCGGCTGCGCGACCACAACGACCTCGAAGCGGCCGGTGCGCTGATCCTCTCGCACCTGCGCCTCGTCGTGTCCATCTCGCGCCAATACCTGGGTTACGGCCTGCCGCACGGCGACCTGATCCAGGAAGGCAACGTCGGCCTGATGAAGGCCGTGAAGCGCTTCGACCCCGACCAGGGCGTGCGGCTCGTGAGCTATGCCATGCACTGGATCAAGGCCGAGATCCACGAGTACATCCTGAAGAACTGGCGCATGGTCAAGGTCGCAACGACCAAGGCCCAGCGCAAGCTGTTCTTCAACCTGCGCTCGATGAAACAGAGCTTCAAGGCCGATTCGGCTGCGGCCGACAACGGCACGCACCGCGAAACGCTGAGCCCCGACGAGGTTTCGCAGATGGCGAGCCGGCTCAACGTCAAGCCCGAAGAAGTGCTCGAGATGGAAACCCGCCTGTCGGGTGGCGATGTGCTGCTCGACCCGGGTCCGTCGGACGACGGCGACGAAGCGTTCGGCCCGATCGCCTATCTGGCCGACGCCTCGCAGGAGCCCACCGCGCTGCTCGAATCGCAGCAGCGCGATCGGCTCTCGACCGACGGCATCGCCACCGCTCTCGAAGCGCTGGATGACCGCAGCCGCCGCATCGTGGAAGAGCGCTGGCTCAAGGTGAACGACGACGGTTCGGGCGGCATGACGCTGCACGACTTGGCGGCCGTCTACGGCGTGAGCGCCGAGCGCATCCGCCAGATCGAAGTGGCGGCCATGAAGAAGATGAAGAAGGCACTCGCCGACTACGCGTAAGCGTCCGCCTTCTTTCGCCTCGAAGCCCGGCTGCGTGCCGGGCTTTTTCGTTGTTCACGCCGCCTTGGCGAGCGAACGCAAGGCGCGGCGAACGATGTAGCGCGTGGCCGGCGTGTCGGATTCCTGCAGCCAGCGCGCGCCAAGCCGGTCGACCCATTCGGGCTGGGTCTTGCTCGCATCGTTGAGCCAGTTGGCGACCGAGTTCTGCACGTAGCGGCTGCTGTCGGCACGCAGTGCCTCGATCAGCGGCAGCGCACGCCAGGGTTCGGCCTTGAGCGCCTCGATCTGCGCGCACCACACGCCACGCGGCCGCGTGAGTTCACTTGCGAAGCGCCGGATGTTCGGATCGGCATCGGCCGTCCAGGGTTGCAGCAGTGCCAGCGATTCATCGAGCGCGCCGATGACGGCCTCGCGCACGGCCATCCAGGCGATCTCGCGCACGCCGAAATGCGGATCGGCGGCAAATCGCCGCACGGCATGCAGTTGTGCCGCGAGCGGCAGGCCCGACAGGGTGATCCATTGCGCCGCCCAACACCGGGCGGCGTCGCTCGCATGCGTGGCAAGCCGATGGGCGACCGCATCGCGCTCGGCGTGCATCGCCGCAAGGTCGTAGAGCGCACGGGCGATGTGGCCGTGCCGCTGCATCGGCTTGAATGCCGCGAGCATGGCGAGCGTGTCGAGCAACCGATCACTTTCCGCATCGAGGCCGATGTGGCCCGCCACGCTACGCGCCAGCCTGGGCAATTCCAGCGCCAGGAATTCATTGAGGTTGACGGTTTCGAGCAGGCCGTCGTTGAGGGCGTGCAACACCTCGGGCGGAATGAGCGCGATGCGGAATGCGCCCTTGCGCGACTTCAGGTGCTCGACCGAGGCCGGCGAGACGTCCATTGGCGGCGAGATCGGCGCACTCAGCCGGCGAGCAGCGCCTTGACGTCGGACACCATGGGCTCGACGCCCGTGCCGTAGCGGGCGTAAAGCCGCAGCCGGCCTTCGGTGTCGTAGACGAAGCTGGCCGCCGAATGGTCCATCGAATAGCTGGTGGGCGTCTTGCCCTCGACCTTCTTGAAGTAGACCTTGAAGTCCTTCGCGGTCGCGGCGAGTTCCTCGGGCGTGGGGATCAGCGCGACGAAGCTCGGGTCGAAGGCGCCCATGTAGGCCTTGAGCACCTCGGGCGTGTCGCGCGCGGGATCAACCGTGACGAACACCACCTGCAGCTTGTCGCCGTCGCTGCCGAGCTGCTGCTTGACCTGCGCCATCTCCGTCATGGTGGTCGGGCAGACGTCGGGGCACTGCACATAGCCGAAGAACAGCACCACGACCTTGCCCTTGAAGTCGGCCAGGGTGCGGACCTTGCCTTCGGTGTCCTTGAGCGAGAAATCGCGCGCGTAGTCGGCGCCCGTGAGGTCGATCGCCTTGAAGCTCGGCGCGGCGGCTTCCTTGCTGCAGGCCGAGAGCCCCAGGCCCAGGGTGGCGGCCATGCCGGCCCATGCGGCACTGCCGGCCATCCATCGGAGAAGGTTTCGCTTGTTCATTGGCAGGTGCGCGCAGTCAGCGCAGGTAGTGGTCGACGAGCAATGCCGCGAACAGCACGCTCAGGTGGATCAGCGAGAAACGGAAGGTCTTGCGCGCCAGGGCGTCGGAATAGTTGCGCCACAGCGCGAAGGCGTAGCCCGTGAAGCCGAAGCTCACGATGACCGCCACGGCGAGGTAGAGCCAGCCGCTCATGCCGTAAATGAAAGGCATCAGGCAGGCCGCGAACAGGATGAAGGTGTACAGCAGCACCTGCAGGCGCGTGAATTCGTTGCCGTGCGTCACCGGCAGCATCGGCAGGCCGGCCTTGCGGTAGTCCTCGACGCGGTAGAGCGCCAGCGCCCAGAAATGCGGCGGCGTCCACAGGAAGATGATGAGGAACAGGATCAGCGCCTCGGGGCCGACGTCGCCGGTCATGGCGGCCCAGCCCAGCACCGGCGGCATCGCGCCCGAGGCGCCGCCGATCACGATGTTCTGCGGCGTCAGCGGCTTCAGGATCACGGTGTAGATCACCGCGTAGCCGACGAAGGTGGCGAAGGTCAGCCACATGGTGAGCGGATTGACCTGGAACCACAGCAGCACCGAGCCGGCCGCGCACAGCAGCCCGGAGAAGACGAGCGCCTGCAGGTCGCTCAGCTGCCCGCGCGCCGTGGGGCGCCAGGCGGTTCGCTTCATCTTGGCGTCGATGCCCTTCTCGACCAGGCAATTGAACGCCGCGGCGGCGCCCGCGACGAGCCAGATGCCGATGCAGGCGAGCGCCGCACGCTTCACCTCGGCCCAGCTCGGCAGGCCGGGCACTGCCAGCACCATGCCGATGAGCGCGCAAAAAACGATCAGCTGCACGACGCGCGGCTTGGTCAATGCATAGAACTGGCGCAGCACGTTGGCGGTGCTGGTCTGCTGCACGGAAATCGGCGTGCTCACGCTGCTGCCTCCCTGGGGTTGTTGTTGTTTTCGTTGTGCGAAGCGAGCGCCACGGATGCGGCCGCCGATGCGCGCCGGCTCTCGCAGAGCGCCCATGTCAGCACCACGGCCAGCGCGGCAGCACCGCCCGTGTGCAGCACGGCGGCGGCGAGCGGCCAGCCGAGCAGCACGTTGCCAAGACCGGTGGCCAGTTGCAGCAGCGCGAGTGCCGCGAGCCAGCGCGCCTGCGGCCGCAGCGCAGCAATGGCGTGCAGCCGCCAGGCCAGTACGCCGAGCGCGGCGAAGACTGCATAGGCCATCAGCCGGTGCGCGTAGTGGATGGCGGTGAGCGCCGAGAAATCGAGCGGTGCGCCATCGCCGGTCACGCCGAGGTGGCGCCAGATCTCGAAGCCCTGGGCGAAGTTCATCGGCGGCCACCAGCTGCCCTGGCAGGTCGGGAACTGCGTGCAGGCGAGCACGGCGTAGTTGGTGCTGACCCATCCGCCGAGCGCGATCTGCAGCAGGAGGAACGCGGACGTGGCGAAAAGGCCGATGCGAAGTGCGGGCGACACCACGGTGGGCAAGCGGTCCGCGGCGGCCTGCCGGTAGCGCACGGCCTGGATGCACAGCAGCACCAGCAGCACCACGGCGCCCAGCAGGTGCAGCGTAACGATCGCCGGAAAGAGCCGCCAGGTCACGGTCAGCGCGCCGAAGGCGCCCTGCAGGCAGACCCAGACCAGCGTCGCCGCCGGCCACCAGGCGCTCAGCGTCGCATGCTCGCCCGCTGCCGGCGCCCGGGGTTCGCGCCGCTGGCGCCGCCGCACCACCCAGGTGGCGCCCGCGAGCGCGAGGATGAGCACGCCGACGCCGGTGGCGAGGTAGCGATGGGTCATCTCGATCCAGGCCTTGCCGTGCGTCACCGGGCCGCTCGGCTGGGCCGACTGGGCCATGGCGATTTCATGGCGCGCGCCGACCGGGCTCGCGTTGCCGTAGCAGCCGGGCCAGTCGGGGCAGCCCAGCCCCGAGTCGGTGAGCCGGGTGAAGGCACCGAAGAGCGTCAGGTCGAAGGTAAGAAACAGCGTGAGCACCGTGAGCGCATGCAGCCGGCGCGCCGGTCCGGCGCCTGCGTTGCGCCGCCAGACCCACACCAGCGGCCCGAGCGCAATCAGCACGCCGGCCGCCATCAGCCAGACGATGGGCGTGAGGTCGTAGAGCGAGCTGGCGGTGTCCATGCGGTGTCAGCGTCCTGCCTCGTCCCACGAGGAAGAAGCGCGCAGCAGGCGATCGAGGTCGCGTTTGGCCCGACTCGCGCCCTTGGCATCCATGCCAGCCGGAAAACGCATCATCCAGTTGCCCATCGGGTCGACCACGTACAGGTGTTCGGCGAGCGCATGGCCGGGCACGGGCGCCAGCCAGCCGGCCAGCTCGGCGGCCGGCACGCGCAGCACCGTGGCGCCGTGCAGACCGTTATCGAGGCGCTCGGGAATGGGCGCCGCGTCGCTCACGAGCCAGACGCGGTCGAGCCGGTCTTTCTCGCGGCCGAGGCTTTCGCGCAGCTGGCGCTGCAGGTAGAGATGCTGTTCGCAGAGCGCGTTGCAGGCTGCGTCGGCCACCGCGACCAGCAGCCACTGGCCCTTGAGCGTGGCCAGGTCGACGGGTGCGCCGTTGCGATCGGTGGCGCCGAAGGTCGGCAGCGTGCGCTGCGGATCGATCAGCTCGCCATACACGCTGCGCCCGTCGGGGCGGATCACGTAGTAGGTGAAGTAGGACGCGATGACGGGTGCCGCGCACATCAGCATCACGGCGATCATCTTCCAGCGCCCGACGACCGTGCGGCGGCCTTCGGCGGCGTCAAGCGCCTGGTTGGGCGAGGGCATCGAATGCACCGTCAGGCCCAATGGTTCGTCAGAAGCGGTCTGCTGCATCGCGTGTGCGGCGCCTGGAGCGGCGGAAGGGGGCAATGATTTGGAACCAGACATAGAGGATGACGACGAGGGCGGAGAGCCCGAACCACTGGAATGCATAGCCGTAGTGCTTCTCCAGACCCAGAGCGGGTGCCGGCCAGTCGCGCTGCAACCCCTCGGAGGCGGGGCCGATCTGCTGCAGCGACACGTCGGTGCGCAGCGGCAGCTTGGTTTCGGCGCGATACGCTTCCAGGTCGAGATTCTGCCGGATGGGCGAAGACCCCGCGGCATCCGGTGCCGAGGCGGCGGTGGCCGGCTTGCTGGCGAATTCGAAAAGGTGGCCGGGCGGGGGCTCGATCAGGCCGGTGACTTCGACGATGCCGGGCGGCGTCTCGACCGCGCCGAGCTGCGTGCGGTCATTGAAGTTGCGCTGCACCCAGCCGCGCTGCACCATCACGGTCTGTTCGCTGCCTTCCAGCGCGAACGGGGTCAGCACGTAGAAGCCAGGCACCCCGTGCATCTGACGGTTGTCGAGGTACACCGTATGCGGCGTCAGCCACAGGCCGCGCAGCCGCACCGGTCGGTGCAGCTCGTTGACGGGCGACGCCAGTTCAAGGAAGCCGGCCTGTTCGAGCGGCGGCTTCTGCTTCTGGGCGTCGATCTCGGCCTGCAGCGTCTCTTTCTGCGCGGCGCGCGAGAGCTGCCAGCGGCCCAGCGAGACCGTGGTGCAGACGGTCAGCACCGCGGCGAGCGTCACCACCAGGAAGCGGCCCCGGCGGGGCCGCGTGCCGGCGCGAAGGGGTTCGGGCGTCACTGGAGCGGATGAGGCATGCGGCCGATAATCGGGTTCATGAAATATTTCATCGCCCTTGCTTTCGTGGGCATCTTCGCGAGTCTGGCCTTCGCGCTCTTCTACATGCTGAAAGACGGGCGCAACGGGCGCGCCAAGACCGGCGGCATGGCGCGCGCGCTCACCTTTCGGATAGGCCTCTCGGTGATTTTGTTCCTCTGCATGCTGCTGGCCTGGAAATTCGGCTACATCCAGCCCACCGGGCTCCCGGTCGGCAAGTAGATGGTGCTCGTTCCACGAGAACCATGAAAAAGGCGCCTTACGGCGCCTTTTTTGTTGTTGCATGCCGCGAGGTTCGGTCAAAGCCAGTAGACCAACACGTAGAGGCCAAGCCAGACCACGTCCACGAAGTGCCAGTACCAGGCCGCCCCCTCGAAACCGAAGTGCCGATCGGGCGTGAAGTGGCCCTTCTGCAGGCGCAGCGTAATGAACAGCAGCATCAGCATGCCGATGAACACGTGCAGGCCGTGGAAGCCGGTCAGCATGAAGAAGGTCGAGCCGTAGGCGCCGGAACTGAGCTTGAGGTTCAGGTCGGTGTACAGGTGGTAGTACTCGTAGCCCTGCACGCCCAGGAAGACCACGCCGAGCAGCACGGTGAGCCACATGAAGCGAATCGTCTGCGCCCGATGGCCGACGCGCAATGCGTGGTGGGCGATGGTGAGCGTGACGCCCGAGCTCAGCAGCAGCGCGGTGTTGATCGTGGGCAGCCAGAACGGACCGACGGTCTGGAACGGCTCGACGATGTCGGCCGGCGAACCGGTCACGCCTGCGGCGACGCTGGGCCAGACGGCCTTGAAGTCGGGCCAGAGCAGTGCGTTGTCGAGGCTGCCGAGCGTCGGCAGCGCGTGCGTGCGGGCCCACCAAAGCGCCGTGAAGAACGCGCCGAAGAACATCACCTCCGAGAAGATGAACCAGCTCATGCTCCAGCGGTACGACAGATCGATCTTGTGGCCGTACTGGCCGCTTTCGCTCTCGCCGACGGCGGCCCGGAACCAGGTGAACAGCGTGCCGAGCCAGATCACCATGCCGAGCAGGAGCGACCATGCGCCCCACTGGTGCCCGTTGATCCATTGCCCTGCGCCGAGAATGACGAAGAACAGGCCGATCGCGGACAGCACCGGATAGGCCGATGGCCCTGGCACGAAGTAGTAAGGCGTGGTGCCGTGGGTGGATGAACTCATATCAGCTCCTGGCTTTCTTTCTTCTCTCGACTCGATGGGGACTGGATACAGCGGCTCATGCTCAGGGCGCCACCGCGAAGCGCACCAGCAGCACAAGGCCGACGATGAAAAGGATGACCATGACAAATGCCACGGCGATGATGTGCAGCGGATTCAGCTTGGCCAGATCGTCCTGGTAGGCGCTTTTCTTGCGCACACCGAAGAACGACCAGCACACGGCCTTGACCGTGCCCCACAGCGTGCCCTTGCGCGACGGTGTTTCCGGAGCGGTCACGAGCGGGGCTCATTCGCAGGGCTCGAAACGGTGGCCACGGGCGCCGCGGGCGTGCGTCCGCCGACCTCGAAGAAGGTGTACGACAGCGTGATGGTCTTCACGTCCTTCGAGATCTTGGGGTCGATGACGAAGGCGACGGGCCATTGCTTCTTCTCGCCCGGATCGAGCGTGTACTGGGTGAAGCAGAAACACTCGAGCTTGTTGAAGTGCGGCGCGGCCTGCTGCGGCGCATAGCTCGGGATCGCCTGCGCGGCCATGCGTCGGTTCTGCACGTTCTGGAACTCGTACATCACGGTGTTGAGCTGGCCGGGGTGCACCTGCATCGTCCGCTCGGCAGGCTTGAACTCCCAGAGGCCGCCGCGCACGTTGGAGTCGAACTCGACCGTGATGGTGCGGCTGGTGTCGACCTGCGAGTTGTCGGGCACACGCACGTTCTTGCCGCCGCTCGCGCCGCCCGGCACCTCGAGTTCGTTGAGCGCGAGGATGTTGATGCCGGTCATTTCGCAGATCGCACGGTAGAGCGGCACCAGTCCGTAGCCGAACGCGAACATGCCGCAGGCCACCACGGCCAGCTTGCCGACCATGCGGACGTTGGCGCGCCGGATGCGTTGACCGAGGCTCATGCTGTGGTGGCTCCGTGGGTCGTGCTCAGCGGGCGCCGAACCAGATCATGCGGACCATGAAGCCGACGAAGAAAATCAGCGCGATGGAGGCCAGCGTAAGCCCCATGCGTCGGTTGTTTCTTTTCTGCTCTGGCGTGGTCATGGTCGTCGTCGTGCGGGCCGCGGGCCTGGGAAGGTTCAGCCGATCACCTTGGTGGCGGTCGGATCGAGCTTGGGCGGATTCTCGAAGGTGTGGAAGGGCGCCGGCGACGGCACTTCCCACTCGAGGCCTTCAGCGGCTTCCCAGGGCTTCTGGGGAGCCGGCTCGCCCTTGCCGAGCATGTTCGGCAGCACGATGAACAGGAAGAAGTACACCTGTGCGAGGCCGAACCCGAAGGCACCGACCGAAGCCACCGCGTTGAAGTCGGCGAACTGCATCGGGTAGTCGGCATAGCGGCGCGGCATGCCCGCCAGGCCCAGGAAGTGCATCGGGAAGAAGGTGATGTTGAACGAGATCAGCGACCACCAGAAGTGGATCTTGCCGCGCGTCTCGCTGTACATCACGCCGGTCCACTTGGGCGCCCAGTAGTAGTAGCCCGCGAACATGGCGTACAGCGAGCCGGCCACCAGCACGTAGTGGAAGTGGGCCACCACGTAGTAGGTGTCCTGCAGCTGGATGTCGATCGGCGCCACGGCGAGGATCAGGCCCGTGAAGCCGCCCATCGTGAACACGAAGATGAAGCCCACGGCGAACAGCATCGGGGTCTCGAAGGTCATCGAGCCCTGCCACATGGTGGCGATCCAGTTGAAGATCTTCACCGCCGTCGGCACCGCGATCAGCATGGTCGCGTACATGAAGAACAGCTGGCCCGTGACCGGCATGCCGGTGGTGAACATGTGGTGCGCCCAGACGATGAACGACAGGATCGCGATCGACGAGGTGGCGTACACCATCGAGGCGTAGCCGAAGAGCTTCTTGCGCGCGAAGGCCGGCACGATCTGGCTGATGATGCCGAAGGCCGGCAAGATCATGATGTAGACCTCGGGGTGGCCGAAGAACCAGAAGATGTGCTGGTACATCACCGGGTCGCCGCCGCCGGCGGGGTTGAAGAAGCTGGTGCCGAAGTGGCGATCGGTCAGCGTCATGGTGATGGCGCCGGCGAGCACGGGCATCACCGCGATCAGCAGGTAGGCGGTGATGAGCCAGGTCCAGCAGAACATCGGCATCTTCATCAGCGTCATGCCCGGGGCGCGCATGTTCAGGATGGTGACGATGATGTTGATCGAGCCCATGATCGACGAGGCGCCCATGATGTGCATCGCGAAGATGCCGGCGTCCATCGAGGGGCCCATCTGCAGCGTGAGCGGCGCGTAGAGCGTCCAGCCCGCGGCGGGCGCGCCGCCGGGCATGAAGAACGAACCCACGAGCATGATGGCCGCCGGGATCAGCAGCCAGAAGCTGAAGTTGTTCATGCGCGCGAACGCCATGTCCGACGCGCCGATCTGCAGCGGGATCATCCAGTTCGCGAAGCCCACGAAGGCCGGCATGATGGCGCCGAACACCATGATCAGGCCGTGCATCGTGGTGAACTGGTTGAAGAGTTCGGGGTTCACCACCTGCAGGCCGGGCTGGAACAGCTCGGCGCGGATCAGCAGCGCGAGCACGCCGCCCACCATCAGCATCGTGAAGCTGAACAGCAGGTAGAGCGTGCCGATGTCCTTGTGGTTGGTGGCGAACACCCAGCGGCGCCAGCCGGTCGGCGCTTCGTGATGCTCGTCGTGTGCGTGGCCGTCTTGAACGTGACCGTGGGGGTCGAGGACTGCACTCATTTCGTTGTTCCTTGCAATTTCTTCGTCGCGGTGCGCTGTGGCTCGATCTTCGCGATCACTTGCCGCGCAGGGCCAGAACTTCGGCCGGCTGCACGATCTGGCCGGTCTTGTTCGACCAGCTGTTCTTGGTGTACGTGGCGACCGCCGCGAGGTCGGTGTCGCTCAGCTGCTTCCAGGCTGGCATGGCGCCGTTGTTCTGGCCGTTGAGCAGCACCAGCAGCTGGACCTTGTGGTCGGGGTCGATCACCTTCGGGCTGGCGTCCAGCGCCTTGATCGGACCGGCGCCCTTGCCGTTGGCCTGGTGGCAGGCCGCGCAGTTGGCCGCATAGACCTTCTCGCCGCGCACCATCATTTCGGGCAGGGCCCAGACCTTGCTCGGGTCGTCGAGCTTGGCCGCGGCTTCCTTGCGCTTGGTGTCGACCCAGGCCGTGTAGTCGGCGGCCGAGACCACCTTCACGTGGATCGGCATGTAGGCGTGTTCCTTGCCGCAGAGTTCCTGGCACTGGCCGTAGTAGTCGCCCACGGTCTCGGCACGGAACCAGGTGTCGCGCACGAAGCCGGGGATTGCGTCCTGCTTGATGCCGAGTTGGGGCACCGCGAACGCGTGGATCACGTCGTTGGCCGTGGTGATGATGCGGACCTTCTTGTCCACCGGCACGACGAGCGGGTTGTCGACCTTGAAGAGGTAGTCGACAGGCACGTCGCCCTTGGCGCCAGCGTCGGACATCGCGCGGTGCGAGCTGTCGAGCGTGGAGATGAACGCCAGGCCCTCGCCCTCGCCATTGAGGTAGTCGTAGCCCCACTTCCACTGGTAGCCCGTGGTCTTGATGGTGAGGTCGGCATTGGTGGTGTCCTTCTGGGCCACCAGCACCTTGGTGGCGGGCAGCGCCATCACGATCACGATGAGGAAGGGCACGATGGTCCAGATGACCTCGACCACCACCGACTCATGGAAGTTCGCGGCCTTGTGGCCGACCGACTTGCGGTGCTTCCAGATCGAATAGAACATGACCGCGAACACGGCAACGAAGATCACCGTGCAGATGATCATCATCACCGTGTGGAGGAAATGCTGTTCCTGCGCGATCTTGGTGACGCCGATCGGGAGGTTCAGCTGGCGCACCGAGGGGCCGCCGGGCAGATCGTTGACTGCGTGCGCCGCGCCGCTGAAAGCCGCGCCGGCCGCCAGCAACAGATTTGCCAGCCTGTACTTATTGCGCCAAATGCTCTTCATCGTGTTCACGTTTCTTCAATTTTTTCAACAAACCCAACCCAGCAGCGCCGCGCGGACCCTCAGGCGCCACGCAACGCCATGCGAATCTCGCGCGCCAATGCGGCCCGCAACTCCGGGCGCACAAAGCGCCCCACCCTGACCGTCCGCCCCTGGCCCGAGACCTCGATCAGCGAACGATCGCCCGACCAAGGCTCGATGCGGACCTGATGCGGCAGGAATTCCGTGCGCTCAAAGTCACCACCGTTCTCGAGCTCCACCACCAGCCGGCCGCCCTGCAGCGCGATCCTCTCTCCGTCGGTCGCGTGCCGTGCATACAGCATGAAGGCGAAACCCACCGCCGCCAGCTCGAGCCAGGCAAAAGGCAGGACCAACGGCGCCCCGTTCAGCCAGAAGGCCGTGCCGATACCGAGCGATACCACGCACAGCGATGCATAGAGCCAGCCCAGCTGGCTCGGCGTCACCGAGCAGTTGCGCTTCAGGAACCATTGGATGCCCTGGCCTGAAACGGTGGCAAAGCGAAACACGGAATTCGACACGGGCGAGTTCTGCAAATCGGTGCGTCGACGCTGTCCAATCCCTTGTCTCCACAGGATCCGGCAGACCTCGTTCGCGGAACCATTCCCGCGAGTTTCACGCAACGGCGGATTGTAGCGGGTCGAGAGAGGCGGCCGCTCGTGAAATGCGTGTTCGCGGCCTACGGCCCGGGGCGGCCGCGCTGGAGCATCGAACGCATTTCGCGCAGGGAAACCGCGCTCTCGGCCGACAGCGCCACGCGCGGTGCCGGCTTGAAGGCATGGCCATAGATCACTTCGAAGGTCATCGCGATGCCACCGCCGCCGGCTTCTGCCGGTGCCAGCTCGGGCAGCGCGCGCTTCAGCGCCGCGTGCCAGGCCTTGCCGCGCAGTGCCGGGAAGCGCGCGGGATGCAGGTTGCGCCCGAGCGTGCGCAGCTCGGCCAGCGCCGCCTCGGGCGTGGTCCAGGTCAGCACGATGCGTTCCATGTCCATCACCGGCTCCGCGAAGCCGGCATGCACCAGCATGTCGCCCCAGTCGTGCATGTCGGTGAATTCGTGACCCGCCGCCGGCCAGCCGAGCCGGGCATGCAGCGCGCGCAGTTCGCGCACCGTGTCGGGTCCGAGACACGAAAACATCAGGAAGCCGTCGGTGGCGACCAGGCGATGCCAGTGCGCGATGAGCGCCTCGGGGTCGGCGGCCATGTGCAGCGACATGTTGGCCCAGAGCAGGTCGACGCCGTCCTCGGGCGGCGGCTCGAAGCGCGTGCGGCCGCCAGCCTGCCAGCGGCGCGCGCTCCACCAGGGCGCGGCGAGCGCCTGGCCGGTCGCGGCGGCGAGCGCCGGTTCGGGCTCGATCACGAAGGAGGCGGCATCGCGGTAGCGCCGGGCCACCAGGTCGTGTGCCTCGAGCCCACCGCGCAGCGGCGCCCAGTCGGCCCAGGTGCGCGGCTGCGCCTTGATCCATTGCAGTCGGTCTTCCATGCGGCGGCCGACTTCCTCGTGCAGCCAGGGCGATCCGGCCTCGGGCGCGAGCCGGCGCCAGCGCGAAGCCGCCGTGGGGTCGATGGTCGGCGGTCTTCTTGCGGGGTCGGTGGCCATGGGGCCGTGAGTATATTGAGCCCATGTTCAGCCGCTGGGGCCGCCGGCCTTTGACCTCTCTGCTCGCACGGCTGCCCAGCCAGTGCGAGGTCTGCCGCGCCTGGCCTTCGCAGCGCGTCTGCGATGCCTGCGTGGCCCGCTTCGCGCCGCCGACCACGCGCTGCGCCACCTGCGCCCTGCCCGTGCCCGCGGGCGTGGTGCGCTGCGGCGAATGCCTGCGCGATCCACCGCCGCTCGATGCCTGCCTCGCCGCCTGCGCCTATGCGTGGCCCTGGCCGGAATGCATTGCCCAGTTCAAGTTCCGCGGCGAAGCCGGTTGGGCCGGCCCGCTGTCCACGCTGATGCGCAGCGTGCCGTGGGTGGAGCCGGCGCTCGAGCGCTGCGGCCTGGTGCTGCCGATGCCGGTGGCGCCGGCGCGGCTACGCGAGCGCGGCTTCAACCAGGCGCTCGAGCTCGCGCGCCGGCTCGCCCCGGCCAAGACCGATGCCACGCTGCTGCTGCGCACGCGCGAGACGCCGCCCCAGCGCGGCCTCGCGCGCGCCGAGCGGCTGCGCAACCTGCGGGGCGCCTTCGCCGTCGAGCCCTCGGGCGCCGAACGCTTGCGCGGCAGCCGCGTGGTGCTGGTCGACGACGTGATGACGAGCGGCGCCTCGGTGTTCTCGGCCGCCGCGGCGCTGCGGCTGGCCGGCGCCGCGCATGTGACGGCGATCGTGTTCGCGCGCACCGACCCGCCGCATTGAGCGGCCTCGCCCGCGCCGACAATCGGCGCATGTTCCATATCGTTCTGGTCCACCCCGAAATTCCCCCTAACACGGGCAACGTGATCCGCCTTGCGGCCAACACCGGCTGCGCGCTCCACCTGGTCGAGCCGCTGGGTTTCTCGATGGACGACCGGCTGCTGCGCCGGGCCGGACTCGACTACCACGAATATGCCGAGGTCAAGCGGCACGGCAGTTGGGAGGCGCTGCTCGACAGCGAACGTCCGGCGGCCGAGCGCGTGTTCGCGCTCACGACCCGCGGCACGCGCGCCGTGCACGACGTGCGCTTCGCGCCGGGCGACTGGCTCGTGTTCGGCTCGGAAACCAGTGGGTTGCCACCCACGCTGCGCGAGCGCTTCGGCGAAGCCCAGCGGCTGCGGCTGCCGATGCGCGAGGGGCAGCGCAGCCTGAACCTGTCGAACGCCGTGGCGGTGACGGTCTTCGAAGCCTGGCGGCAGAACGGTTTCGGCTGAACATTTTTTCGCCGGTGGTGTATCCAACCGGCGTTCGGCTGCGTATAGAAGAGCACGTACGGGGCACAACTGCACCCGACCTCTTCAATCATTCTTTCAAGGAATTTGCCATGGCCATGAACCTCTCCACCCTCCTCGTCGCTGCATCGGCAGCCCTCGCCGCAACGACCAGCGCGCAAGCCTTCCAGGGCGAGCAGAACCCGCTGCCGCCCGCGCCGTTCCAGTCGACGCTGTCACGCGCCGAAGTGCAGGCACAGGCGCGCAACCCGCTGCAGATCAGCAATGGCAGCACCGGCGTCCATCACCTCGCCGGCTCGAAGATCGATCGCGCAACGGTGCGCGCCGGCGCGGTCGGCATCACGGCGGACGGCCACTCCGCCTATGGCGAGGCATCCGGCACGATGCTCTGACGTGCTTCAGCGGTAGCGGCGCGCCACCGATTCGGCCACGCAGGCCGGCTTGGCCGCGCCTTCGAGCTCGATCGTGGTTTCCCAGGTCATCTGGTAGCCGTCATCGGCGATCGGCTCGGCCGTAAGCAGCTTCATGCGCGCGCGCAGCCGCTTGCCAACGGGCACCGGCGACATGAAGCGCACCCGGTTGAGCCCGTAGTTCACGCCCATGCGCGACTCGACCACCTCGATCGCCGTCTCGAAGAAGCGCGGCAACAGCGACAGGGTCAGAAAGCCATGGGCGATCGGCGCACCGAACGGCCCGTTCCTGGCACGCTCGATGTCGACGTGGATCCACTGGTGGTCGCCGGTCGCCTCGGCGAACTGGTTCACCTGTTCCTGCGTCACGGTGATCCAGTCGCTCACGGCGACTTCCTGGCCTGAGCAGGCGGCAAGGTCCTGCAGCGTCTGGAATGTCTTCTTGGTCATGCGCGGCACTCTAGCGGGTTGCTGCATGCAGGCGGTGTCGGCCGCGCGACAGCGTCAGCCTTCGAGCCACTGGCAGATCGGCTGCCACTGCTCGAGGTCGCGCTGCACCCGCCCGGGCGCGATGTCGAACAGCGTCAGTCCGCGCGCGGCGAGCTGCACATAGTTCTGCGTGTCGCGCACTTCGCCGAGCACCGGCACGCCGAGGCTCGCGACGAATTCGCCGAGCCGGTCGGCCGCGAGCGTGCGGGCATTCACGCGCATGCCCACGAGGCCGATCTTCGTCTTCTCGGCGCGGCGCTGCGCCATGAGCCGGTCGATGAAGTCGCGCGTCGCGTAGATGTCGAAGATGCTGGGCTGCAACGGCACGATCACGCGGTCGGCCAGCGCCAGCACCTCCTTGAAGCGCCATCCGTGCAGGCCGGCGGGGGTGTCGAGCACGGCATGCGTGGTGCCTTTCGGCGGGCGCACCACGGCGCTGTCGCCCGACGCTTCCCAGGTGGCGATCGGCCGCGCCTGCGGCGGGCGCAGCCCGAGCCAGAGCCGCGACGACTGCTGGCGGTCCACGTCGCCGAGCATCACGGCATGACCCCGGCTCGCGAAATAGCCCGCAATGTTCGTCGCGAGTGTCGATTTGCCCACGCCACCTTTCGGGTTGGCGACCAGAACCACCGGCATAGATAAGCCCTCCAGAGCTGGAACAGCCCGCATCGTAGTGCCTGCCCCTGCGCCCGGGCGGGCCGGCAACTTTGCGCTATGTTCGCGAAATGACGACAACAACTACAAGATCCGCCGGCGCCATCTATGTGATTGCCGCCCATCCGCACTGGCGCGAATCGCGCGTCAACCGCCGGCTGCTGGCCGCAGCGCGCTCGGTGCCCGGCGTGGAGGTGAACGATCTCTACGGCACCTACCCCGACCTCGCGATCGACGTGCAGGCCGAGCAGGCGCGTCTCGCCCGGGCCAGCCTGGTGGTGCTGATGCACCCGATCCAGTGGTATTCGGCGCCCCCGCTGCAGAAGCTCTGGTTCGACGACGTGCTCGGCTACGGCTGGGCCTACGGCCGCGGCGGCACGGCACTCCAGGGCAAGGACTGCTGGCTCGTCGCCACCACGGGCGGCCCCGAGCGCAGCTACCACCCGCAGAGCTACAACCGCTATTTCTTCGACGCCTTCCTGCCTCCCTACGAGCAGACCGCCACGCTCTGCGGCATGCGCTTCCTGCCGCCGCTGGTCTTGCATGGCGCGCGCAGCGCCTTGGAGGCGGAGGTCGAGGCCCACCTGGAAGTTTTCGTGCAACGCCTCCAGAGCTATCCCGACTGGCCCGAGATGGACGAACTCGATGCCTGCATCGCCTGCCCGGTGCCGCAGACCGACCGGCCCGCGGAGTCGACCTGAGATGGAACACGCACCCGCCTGGCTGACCAGCAGCCTGATCTACCTCAGCGCCGCGGTGCTCGTGGTGCCGCTTTCCAAGGCACTGGGCCTCGGTTCCATCATCGGCTACCTCGTCGCGGGCATCGCCATCGGCCCGTGGGGGCTCGGCCTGGTCTCGAGCGTCGAGGAGGTGCTGCATTTCGCCGAGTTCGGCGTGGTGCTGATGCTGTTCCTCGTCGGCCTCGAACTCGAACCCAGGCGCTTGTGGAACCTGCGCCGGCCGATCTTCGGCTGGGGCACCGCGCAGGTGCTCGCCTGCGCGGTGGCGCTCTTTGCCGTCGGCTTTGCGGTGGGCGCGCCATGGCGCGTGGCGCTGGTCGCGGCGCTCGGCCTTGCGCTGTCCTCCACGGCGATCGCGCTGCAGGTGTTCGGCGAGCGCAACCTGCTGAAGGCGCCGAGCGGCCAGGCCGGTTTCTCGATCCTGCTGTTTCAGGACGTGGCTGCGATCCCCATCCTCGCGCTGCTGCCGCTGCTGGCCGGCGCCACGGCCGCCGAGCCGGCGATCTCGGGACTGGACCGCACGCTCGAGGGCCTGAAGATCGTCGGCGTCATCGCCGCCATCATCCTTGGCGGCCGCCTCGCGTTGCGGCCGCTCCTGCGCTGGATCGCGCGCAGCAACACGCCCGAGATCTTCACCGCCGCGGCGCTGCTGGTGGTGGTGGCCATCGCCGCGCTGATGCTGTTCGTCGGCCTCTCGATGGCGCTCGGCGCCTTCCTGGCCGGCGTGCTGCTGGCCGAAAGCGAATACCGGCGCGAACTCGAGACCGACATCGAACCTTTCAAGGGCCTGCTGCTCGGGCTGTTCTTCATCGCGGTCGGCATGTCGATCGATTTCGGCGTGCTGATCGCAAGCCCCGGCATGATGGCGCTGCTCGTGGTCGGCTTCATGGCGATCAAGCTGGCCGTGATCTACGCGCTCGCCAAGGCCATGGGCATCGCCTACCAGGAGCGCCCCGTGTTCACGCTGCTGCTGGCCCAGGGCGGCGAGTTCGCGTTCGTGGTGTTCCAGGCGGCCGGCCCCGACGTGCTGCCGCCCCAGACCACCTCGCTGCTGATCGGGGCCGTGGCGCTCTCGATGCTGCTGTCGCCGCTCCTGCTGGTGCTGCTAGACAAGCTGGTGCTGCCGCGCTACAGCCGGCCACCGGCCACGCAGCTCGAGGAAATCTCGGAGCAGCAGGATGCCAAGGTGCTGATCTGCGGCTTCGGCCGCTATGGCCAGATCGTCGGGCGCATGCTGATGTCGCAGGGCCTTGCCGTCACGGTGCTCGACCACGATGCCGACACGGTCGAGGGCTTGCGCCAGTTCGGCTTTCGCGTGTTCTACGGCGATGCGACCCGCCTCGACCTGCTGCGCACCGCGGGCGCGGGCACCGCGAAGGCGGTGGTCGTCGCGGTCGACGACGTGGAGCAATCGCTCGAGATCGTCGACCTGTTCCGCGCGCACTTTCCGCAGGCGGGCATCGTCGCGCGGGCACGCAACGTGGGGCACCTGTTCCAGCTGCGCGACCGCGGCGTGGAACACATCGAGCGCGAACTCTTCGAATCGTCGCTGCGCAGCGCGCGCTCGGTGCTCGAGGTGCTGGGCTGGCCCGCGGCCGAGGCGCGCGAAACGAGCATGCGCTTTCGCCTGCGCAACCTGCAGCTCACCGACGAGATCTACCCGCACTACAAGGACCGCGCCAAGTTCATTGCGGCCAACAAGGAGGGTCGCCAGCAGTTCGAGGCACAGATGGCGCGCGAGCGCGAAGAACGCAAGCTGCGCTCGGGGCAGGACTGGGACCGGCTCGGGGAAGAAAAAAAAACCTCGAACGTCGAAGCCGACGGCTGAGGTGCATACCGCAAGCCGGTCCTCTTCTTACGATGACGCTCCCGAACCCGGCGTACCGGGATGCGTGTTGCACAGATAGCTGAGCACCATGTCCGCCGCGTGCGCGAGCCGCCCTTCGACACGCGCGGGCGTGCCCAGGTCCACGTCCAGCACAAACGACAGCGTGTAGCGGTTGGTGATGAAGTAGGAGCCCAGGCCCGAGATCGACACATAGAGGTCGACCCAGTCTGCGTCCAGGCGGAACACGCCCTTGTCCTTGCCCTTCTGCAGCACCTCCGCGAGCGCGATGCGCAGCGGATTGAACATCGCCTGGATCTGTTTCGACTTGCGGATGTGCGTGGCCTTGTGCAGGTTCTCGTTGGACAGAAGGTGCAGGAAGTCGGGCTGGTCGATGAAGTGCTGCACCGTCTTCATGACCAGTTGGCGCATGTCGGCCACGGGGTCTTCGCCCGTCAACGCAAGCTCGTTCTGTCGCACGCGCATGGCCCCATAGGCCTGCTCCATGACCTCGATGAACAGTGCCTCCTTGCCGTCGAAGTAGTGATAGACCAGGTTCTTGCTGATCTTGCAGCGCGCCACGATGGCATCGATGCGCGCGCCGTCGTAGCCGCGAGCCGCGAACTCCTTGGTCGCGAATTTCAGGATGCGCTCGCGGCTGGCCACGGCGTTGCGGGGGCGTTTTTTCGCGATGGCTGGGAGGGTCGGCGTCATGAGCTCGCTGGTAGGTTCGGGGCCGGACGCCCGACGCGCGGAGTTTACAGATCCCATGCCGTTCCTCCGCGCAAACCCGTAGAAGGAATTCGTCGACAAGCGTGCATTGCGCCTCCTATATTCGCCTCTAATAGTACTAGCCAGTTAGTTAGTTAACGACCGGTGGTAGCGATTATCAACCAGCCGCAAGGCACATGGATCGGAGTGTCGGATGAACTTGAAAAATGAGGCTCCCCGCGGGGTGCGGGTCGGTTGCGACATCGGCGGCACGTTCACGGACATCGTGATGGCCATGCCGGACGGCCGGCTCTACGTGAACAAGACATCGACCACGCCTAACGACCTTGGCCGCGCGATCGTGCAGGGCCTCGGGGCGTTGATCGAGCAGGCCGGCATCGCGCCGGGGGACATCACGGAGATCGTGCATGGCACTACCACAGCGTCGAACACGATCCTGCAGAAAGTCGGCGCGAAGACCGGCGTGCTGACCACCGAAGGCTTTCGCGACGTGCTGGAAATCGGCCGCATCCGCACGCCGACCATGTTCGACTTGGGCTGGTCCAAGCCCGAGCCGCTGTCGCCGCGCCGCTGGCGCCGCGGCATCCGCGAACGCATGGATGCGCGCGGCCGTGTCGTCACACCGCTGGACGAGGCGCAGTTGATAGCCGAGGCGGGCGCGCTCGTGAACGAGGGCGTCGGCTCGATGGCGATCTGCTTTCTCAACAGCTACATCAATCCCGCGCACGAGCTCGCCGCCAAGGCCTTGCTGCAGGCGCATTTCCCCGACGTGCTGCTGAGCGTGTCGTGCGAAGTGCTGCCCGAGATCAAGGAGTACGAGCGCACCAGCACCACGGTGGTCAATGCCTACATCCTGCCCGCTATGCGCACTTACCTGGCCCGGCTGCGCAAAGACCTTGAGCGCATGGGTGTGAAGGCATCGCTGCAGGTCATGGCGTCCAACGGCGGCATGATGGGCATCGCCTCGGCGACCGACAAGCCGGTGTTCGCGGTGGCCTCCGGTCCGGCCGGCGGCGTGGCGGGCGCGGTCGAGATCGGCAAGCTCGGCGGCGACGCGGACCTGATCGTCTTCGACATGGGCGGCACGACGGCCAAAGCATCGATCATTGCCGCCAGCCAGCCTTCGCTCACCAACGAATACGAGTTCCGCGACGGGATCAGCGCGCCGAGCCGCTTCGTGAAGGGCGGCGGCTACGTGCTCAAGGTGCCGGCCATCGACATTGCCGAGGTCGGCGCGGGCGGTGGCTCGATCGCCTGGATCGATTCCGGCGGCCTGCTGTGCGTGGGCCCCGAGTCGGCCGGCGCCATGCCTGGCCCAGCCTGCTACGGCAACGGCAACGACCGCCCGACCGTGACCGACGCCAACATGGTGCTGGGCTACCTCAATCCGCGCGCGCTGGCCGGCGGCAGCCTGCGCGTGTCGCCTGAGCTGTCGAAGGCCGCCATCGCGCGCCACGTGGGTGAGCCGCTCGGCCTTGAGCTGCTCGCCGCGGCGCACGGCATCCGCCAGGTCGCCAACGTCAACATGGCGCGCGCCATCCGTGCCGTGACGGTCGAACGCGGGCGCGATCCGCGCGACATGTCGATGATCGCGTTCGGCGGCGGCGGCCCGCTGCATGCGGTGTCGGTCGCGCGCCTTCTGGGCATCCGCCGGGTGATCGCCCCGATCATGGCGGGCGTGTTCTGCTCGGCCGGCATGCTGTCTGCGGATGCGGAGCACAACTTCGTCAAGGCCATCCTCCAGCCGCTGGCCGACTGCACGCCGGCCGAACTCGGCAGCATGGCAGCCGCGCTTGGCGACAAGGGCTATTCGGTGCTGGCCTCGGAGGGCTACCCGCCCGAAGACGCCACCATTGTTCTTGCCGCGGACCTGCGCTATGTGGGCCAGAGCTCCGAGCTGACCGTGCCGCTTGCGTCGGCACGCGTCGGCAAGGACGCCATCGCACAGCTCACGCACGATTTCCAGGCCATGTACCACCAGACCTTCGGCTACAGCAGCGATGAGCCGCTCGAGCTGGTCAACCTGCGCGTGTCGGCCCGCGGGCGCAGCAAGCACCGGCTCGACTTCGCGACCTGCCAGGTCGACGGCACCGCGTTGCAGGGCGAGGCGGGCACGCGCCTCGTGAGCTTTGCGGCCGGTGAGGCGCCGATCGAGACACGCGTGGTACCGCGCTCGCAACTCGCGCTCGAGCCGCAGCAGGGCCCGGTCGTGATCGAGTCTTACGACACCACCATCGTCGTGCCGCCGCACTGCAGCGCGCGCGCCGATGCCGTTGGCAACATCATCATCGACCTGCAGGAGCAGGAAAGCGCCGCGCAGGCCCGTCCCAAGCAAGCGGGCACCGCAGTGCCACGCACGGAGGTTATCTAATGAGCAACGCCATCGACCCGATCACCTTCGCCGTGATCAAGAACGCGATGGATTCCATCGTCGACGAAGTCGCCTACACGGTCCTGCGTACCGCGCGCTCGGAGATCGTCAAGGACGTGATGGACTATTCGGCCGCAATCTGCGACCGCGAGGGCCAGATGATCGCGCAGGCCAAGACCATCGCACTGCACCTGGGCGCCATTCCAGAGGCGATGGCCGCCGTGAAGGCGCGCTACGACGGCAAGCTCGTGCCCGGAGATGCGGTCATCGTGAACGACCCCTACCAGGGCGGCATGCACCTGCCGGACATCTTCATGTTCGTGCCCTTCTTCTTCCAGGGGCAAATCGAGGGCTTCTGCGTCGTCATCTGCCATCACACCGACGTGGGCGGACGCGTGCCGGGCTCCAACGCCAGCGACTCGACCGAGGTCTACCAGGAGGGCCTGCGTATCCCGATCCTGAAGCTCTACGAGGCCGGTACGGTCAACGACACGGTGGAGCGCATCATCGCGCAGAACGTGCGCCTGCCCGACCGCGTGCTGGGCGACCTTCGTGCGCAGTACGCCGCGTGCCAGGTGGGCGTGCGCGAACTCACAGGACTGTTCGAACGCTACGGCCGCGAGCCGTCGCGCATGTACTTCGCCGAGCTGCTCGACTATGCCGAGCGCCTCACGCGCGCCGAGATCCGCACCTGGCCCAAGGGCACCTTTACCTTCGAGGATTTCATCGACGACGACGGCCTGTCGCCCGAACCGATCCCGATCCGCGTGGCGCTTACCGTGCACGAGGACCACGTCAGCGTGGACTACACCGGCTCGGCGCCGCAGGTGCGCGCGGCCATCAACTCCACGCGCTCCTACACCCACTCCTGCACCTACCTGAGCGTGCGCTGCGCGCTCAAGGGCGACGTGCCCAACAACGCCGGCGTGTTCCGCTGCGTGAGCATCCACGTACCCGAAGGCAGCGTGCTGAACCCGGTCGAGCCAGCGGCCGTGGCGGCGCGCGCGCTCACCGGCTACCGCGTGTTCGACACCATGCTCGGCGCGCTCGCGCAGGTGGTGCCCGACCGCATTCCGGCCGCCGGCGAAGGCGGCAACACGGTGGTCTGCCTCTCGGGCCAGGACGATGCGGGCAAGCCTTACATCATCGTGGACATGATATGCGGCGCGTGGGGCGCCCGTCCGCATGCGGACGGCGTGGAGGCCATCACCAACGCATCGCAGAACCTGTCGAACACGCCGGTCGAGACGCTGGAGGCGCAACACCCCGTGCGCGTCGAAGCCTACGAAATGGAGCCCGACTCCTGCGGCGCCGGCCGCTACCGGGGAGGGCTCGGCATCCGCCGCAGCTACCGCGTTCTGGCCGACGACGTGCTGCTGCAACTGCGCGCCGACCGCATGAAGTTCCAGCCTTACGGCCTGGACGGCGGCGGCCCCGCCAAAGCTGCGGTCAACACGCTGACGCGCGGAGCCGACGATGAGATCGACGAAGCGCTGCCGAGCAAGGTCGGCATGCGAATTGCTCGCGGCAATCGCGTGACGCACATCCAGCCGGGCGGCGGCGGCTTCGGCGATCCGATACTGCGGCCGCTGGCCGAACTCGAGCGCGACGTCTGGAACCACAAGCTCAGCGCGGCCTTCGTTCGCGAGCACTATGCGGCTGTGCTCGACCCCGACACCGGAAAGCCCGACCTCGCCGCCACCCGGACCCTGCGCGACGTACGACCGACCTGACGCCCTCTCACCCACGACCAACCTGCAACCGGAGAAAAGCAATGAAACGACGGATCCTCAACCAGGGCTTGGCGGCGATGCTCGCAGCGCCCGCACTGTCGCTGGGCAGTTCGCTGGCTCGTGCGCAAGGCGCCGAAAAGCTGCGCGTGCGGCTCGACTTTTCACCGTGGGGCATGCACGCGGCCATGCACCTTGCGTTGCAGAAGGGGCTGTTCAAGGCACAGGGCCTGGACGTAGAGGTGCAGGACGGAACGGGCACGATCTCCACGTTGCAACTGCTCGCCGCCGGCCAGGTCGACATCGGCCAGGTGGCACTGGGCACCATGGCCGTCGCCAAGGAAAACGGGCTCGACCTCATGTCGATCGCCGGCTTCGCGCGCACCGGCGACCTGGCCGTTCTGGTCGACCAGACCCAGGGCGTGAAGACGCCGAAGGACCTGACCGGCAAGAAGCTCGTGTGTTTCACGACCAGTCCCTGGGCGCCGTTCATCGAACCCTTTCTCAAGGCTAACGGCATGAGCAAGAGCAGCATCAACCTCGTGATGGTCGCGCCCAGCGCCATGATCTCGACCTACGCTTCGGCCAACAGTGACGGCTTTCTCTCGCAGGCGCCGTTCGGCCAGCCCATGGTGCTCAAGTCTCGCAAAGCCTCGGCCCTGCTGCTGGGCGACAGCGGCATCAGCTTCCCGAGCTATGGCCTGGCCGTGACACCCAAGGCGCTGGAGAGCAGGCGCGAGGCGATCGCCAGATTCGTGCAGGTGCAGGTTCGCGCATGGCAGTACATCTACGACGGCCATGTCGACGAGGCGCTGGCGGCCATCGTCGCGCAACGGCCCAACGCGCGGCTGGATCCCGAGGTGCTGCGTGGCCAGATCGTGGCCTATCGCCCCTTCTTCGAAAGCCCCAGCAGCAAGAACCAGCCCTTCGGCCTGCAGAGCGATGCAGACTGGGCCGCCGCCATCCGGTCGATGGAACAGACCGGGCAGATCAAGCCCGGCCACAAGCCTTCGGACTACTACACCAATGCGCTACTGGCCGTCTGACCTTCCCCCCGCGAGGAGCACGCCCGTGTCCAGCTTTCTCGAGATCGAACGGCTGAACAAGATCTACCGGTCGGAGCGCAAGCCCATCCACGCCCTGCAGGACATCGACCTGCGCATCGAGGAAGGCGAATTCGTCTGCATCGTCGGACCGAGCGGCTGCGGCAAGAGCACGCTGATGCGCTGCATGGCCGGCCTCGAACCGATCTCCAGCGGCAAACTGGCGCTGCACGGGCGCGACATCGTGGCGCCGCCGGACGACATGGGCGTGGTATTCCAGCGCGACCTGCTGCTCGAATGGCGCAACATCCTCGACAACGTGCTGGTGGCGGCCGAGTTCCACGACCGCGACAGGCGCTCCCTCGAGCCGCGCGCACGCGAACTGCTTGCCCTGTTCGGCCTGTCGGCCTACCTCGACCGCTTTCCGCGCGAGCTCTCGGGTGGCATGCGGCAGCGCGTGTCGATCTGCCGCGCGATGCTGCTCGACCCCCAACTGCTGCTGATGGACGAGCCCTTCGGCGCGCTCGATCCGTTCACGCGCGACGAGCTCAATGCGGAGCTGCAGCGCACTTGGCTGGAGACACGCAAGACCGTGGTCTTCATCACGCACTCGATCACCGAGGCCGTGTTCCTCGGCAGCCGCGTGGTGATGATGGCGCGCGGGCCGGGGCGCATCGCTGACATCGTGCCGATCGAACTCGAGCGCCCGCGCGGCCTGGATGTTCGCGAGAGCGCCGCGTTCGCAGCCTACGTCGCGCGCATCCGCGACACCTTCCGTGAACTCGGCGTCTACAAGGGATAAGCCATGAAAAGCATCTGGGCGCGCACGCAGCGCAACTGGCAGGCCGTCGTCACCATCGCGGTGCTCCTGGTGATCTGGGAAGCGGCCGTGCGGCTGATCGGCATCCGCGACTTCCTGCTGCCCGCGCCGACGAAGATCGTGGGGCAGTTCTTCGCGCAGCCGGGCTATCTGTTGCTCGAGACGCTCGACACCATGCGCACCACGCTCTACGGCTTTGCGCTGGCGCTAGCGCTGGGCGTGGCCGCGGCCATCGGCATCGTGTATTCGAAGTTTCTCGACCGCACGCTCTACTCGCTGTTGGTAGCGCTCAACGCGGTGCCCAAGGTTGCGCTGGCGCCGCTGTTCGTGATCTGGATGGGCACGGGCACGATGCCCAAGGTGGCGATCGCGATGCTGATCGCGATTTTCCCGATCCTCATCGACACCGTGCTTGGCCTGCGCTCGACCGATCCGGACATGCTGGACATGGCGCGCGTCAACCATGCGTCGCGGGCCAAGATGCTCTGGAAGATCCGCTTCCCGAATGCCTTGCCGAGCATCTTCGCGGGCATGAAGGTGGGCGTGTCCTTCGCGCTGGTGGGGACCATCGTGGGCGAGTTCGTGGCCGGCGAGTCGGGCCTGGGGCACGTGATCCTCGTGGCACAGGGCAGCTTCGACACCTCGACGGTGTTCGTGGCCCTGGCGCTGCTGTGCGTGCTGGGGGTGGTGCTGTTCAAGGCCATCGAGATTGCCGAAGCGCACTGGCTCGTGTGGCACGCGTCGCAGCGCGAAAAGCCCGCGCTGGAAAGCGTGCCGACCTGAGGCGGGCGCCAGCTCAGCCTTCGAGCCCCAGCAACCGCACCGCGTTGTCCTTGAGGATGCCCGGCATCACCTCGGGCTTGAAGCCCGCGGCCTCGAAGTCCTTCATCCAGCGATCGGGGGTGATCAGCGGGTAGTCGCTGCCGAACAGCACGCGATCCTTCAGCAGCGTGTTGGCGTACTGCACCAGCTGCTTCGGAAAGTACTTGGGGCTCCAGCCCGACAGGTCGATCCAGACGTTGGGCTTGTGCGTGGCCACGCTCAGCGCCTCGTCCTGCCACGGAAAGCTCGGGTGCGCCATCACGATCTGCATGTCGGGGAAGTCGATCGCCACGTCGTCCAGGTGCATCGGGTTGCTGTATTCGAGCCGCAGCCCGCCGCCGCAGCGCATGCCCGAGCCGATGCCGCTGTGGCCGGTGTGGAAGATGGCCGGCAGCTTGTGCTCGGCAATCACCTCGTAGAGCGGCCAGGCCATCCGGTCGTAGGGATGGAAGGCCTGCACCGTCGGGTGGAACTTGAAGCCCTTGACACCGTGCTCCGCGATCAGCCTGCGCGCCTCGCGCGCGCCCATCTTCCCCTTGTGCGGATCGATGCTCGCGAAGGCGATCATCATGTCGCTGTTCTTCTGGGCGGCCTCGGCGATCTCCTCGTTCGGGATGCGCCGGCGGCCCATGTTCGACTCGGCGTCGACCATGAACATCACCAGCCCGATCTTGCGCTCGCGGTAATAGGCCACGCTCTCCGCGATGGTCGGACGGCCGCTCGAGCCGAAGTACTTGTCGGCGGCGCGGTCGTACTCTTCGCCGTAGTTGTCGAACGGATTCCAGCAACTCACCTCGGCGTGCGTGTGGATGTCGATGGCAATCAGGTTCCGGTGGTCCATGTCGTGGTCTCCAGTACGGGTAAGTCCCTAGGAATCAGTGCGCTCCAGCGCCTTGAATTGGTTATTTATCATAACCATAATCGAACTCACGGACGAACGCAACATGACCCATCCCGACCTTCACCTCGACATCCGCGACGACGTCGCCATCGTCCGCCTCGCGCGCGGCGCCAAACGCAATGCCCTTTCGGACGGGCTGATCCTCGCGCTGCGCGATGCCTTCGAGAACCTGCCCTCGAGCGTGCGCGCGGCAGTGCTCGACGGCGAAGGCCCGCACTTCTGCGCCGGTCTCGACCTCCGCGAGCTGAAGGAGCGCGACGCGGGCCAGGGCATGCAGCACTCGCGCATGTGGCACAGCGCGCTCGATCTGGTCCAGCACGGCCCGGTGCCGGTGGTTGCGGCGCTGCACGGCGCGGTGGTCGGTGGCGGCCTCGAACTGGCGAGCGCCTGCCACATCCGCGTGGCCGACCGCTCCACCTTCTATGCGCTGCCCGAAGGCTCGCGCGGCATCTTCGTGGGCGGCGGCGGCTCGGTGCGCATTCCCAAGCTGATCGGCGTGGCGCGCATGACCGACATGATGATGACCGGCCGGGTCTACAACGCCGAAGACGGCGAGCGCGCCAACTTCGCGCAGTACCTGGTCGACGAGGGCACGGCCTTCGACAAGGCGTTCGAGATCGCCAAGCGCGTGGCCACCAACGCGCCGCTGACCAACTACGCGCTGATGCATGCGCTGCCGCGCATCGCCGAGCAGTCGGCCGACCATGGCTTCTTCACCGAGGCCCTGATGGCGGGCATCGCGCAGGCCGCACCCGAGGCCAAGGCCCGCGTGCGCGACTTCCTCGAAGGCCGTGGCGCCAAGGTGAGCAAATCATGACCCCGATTCGCTACCGCCCGCTGACCTTCGGCGTGACGCGCGCCGTGCTGCGCGCCGGCCCGCCCGGCACGCAGTACCTGCAGGCCGAGACGCCGCTCGGCGCGTACCGCGGCCGCATGACCGACCGGCTCGTGCACTGGGCCGAGGCCGCGCCCGACCACACCTTCATCGCCGCGCGCGAGCGCCTGCCCGACGGCAGCACCGGCGAATGGCTGCGCGTGAGCTATGCAGAGGCGCTGTCGCGCGCACGCAGCATCGGCCAAGCGCTGCTCGAGCGCGGCCTCGGCCCCGAGCGCCCGCTCGCGATCCTCAGTGAGAACAGCATCGACCACGCGATGCTCGCGCTCGGCTGCCTCTACGTGGGCGTGCCGTACTGCCCGGTCTCGCCGCCCTATTCGCTCGTGAGCCAGGACTTCGAGAAGCTACGCCACGTGCTGGCGACGCTCACGCCGGGCCTGGTGTTCGCCGCCGATGCCGCGCGCTATGGCCGCGCCATCGAGGCCGCGGTGCCGCACGACACCGAAGTGGTGCTCGGCGAAGGCCGGCTCGAAGGCCGTGCCGCCACGCCGCTGGCCGAGCTGCTCGCCACGCGGCCCACGCCCGCGATCGACGCCGCGCTGCAGGCCACCGGGCCCGACACCATCACCAAGTTCCTCTTCACCTCGGGCTCGACCAAGATGCCCAAGGCGGTCATCAACACGCACCGCATGTGGTGCGCCAACCAGCAGCAGCTGCGCCACTCGATCCCCGCCTTGGGCGAGGAGCCGCCGGTGCTGGTCGACTGGCTGCCATGGAACCACACCTTCGGCGGCAACCACAACGTCGGCATCGTGCTCGACAACGGCGGCACGCTCTACATCGACGAGGGCAAGCCCACGCCCACCGGCATGGCCGAGACGCTGCGCAACCTGCGCGAGATCGCGCCCACCATCTACTTCAACGTGCCGACCGGCTTCGAGGCCATCGCGAATGCGATGGAGACCGATGCGGTGCTGCGCCGCAACCTGCTCTCGCGGGTGCGCATGTTCTTCTACTCGGGCGCCGCGCTGGCGCAGCCCATTTGGGACAGCCTGCACCGCACGCAGGAGGCCGAGGTCGGCGAGCGCATCGTCATGGGCACCGGCCTCGGCATGACCGAATCGGGCCCGTTCGCGCTCTACGTCACCGGTCCCGACGTGAAGTCGGGCGACATCGGCCTGCCGGCGCCGGGCATCGAGCTCAAGCTGGTCGAGGTCGACGGCAAGACCGAGGTGCGCTACCGCGGCCCCAACATCACGCCGGGCTATTGGCGCGCGCCCCAGGCCACGGCCGAGGCCTTCGACGAGGAAGGCTTCTTCTCGACCGGCGACGCGGTGACGTGGATCGACGAATCGAACATCCACCGCGGCCTGCGCTTCGACGGCCGCATCGCCGAAGACTTCAAGCTCGCCACCGGCACTTTCGTGAGCGTCGGGCCGCTGCGCGCGAAGATCATCGCGGCCGGCGCGCCCTACGTGCAGGACGCGGTGCTGACCGGCATCAACCTGAAGGAAGTCGGCGCACTGATCTTCCCGACGCAGAAGGTGCGCCAGCTCGCCGGGCTCGCAGCAGACGCGCCGATGCAGCAGGTGCTCGAAAGCGCGCCGGTGCAGGCGCACTTCCAGCAGCTGGTCGACACGCTCGCCGCAAGCGCCACCGGCAGCGCCAACCGCATCGCCAGGCTGCACCTCGTGGCCGAGCCGCCGTCGATCGACAAGGGCGAGGTGACCGACAAGGGCTCCATCAACCAGCGCGCCGTGCTCAAGCACCGCGCCGCGCTGGCCGATGCGATGCACGCGGGCACGCTGCCCTTCACCCTCATGCCCCGCTAGACATTCCAGGAGACATCCCATGAAGATCCAAGGACAGGCCGCACTCGTGACGGGCGGCGCATCGGGCCTCGGCGAGGCCACCGCGCGCGAGCTCGCGCGGCTCGGCGCCAAGGTCGCGGTGCTCGACCGCAACGCCGAACTCGCCGAGAAGGTCGCGGCCGAGATCGGCGGCATTGCCTGCGCGTGCGACATCACCGATACCGACAGCGTGACCGCGGCGCTCGACAAGGCCGAAGCCGCGCACGGCAGCGCACGCATCCTGATGAACGTGGCCGGCATCGGCAGTGCCAAGCGCATCGTCGGCAAGGACGGCAACCCCGCGCCGCTCGAAGACTTCGTGCGCGTGGTCAACATCAACCTGATCGGCAGCTACAACATGGCGCGGCTGTTCGCGGCGCGCTGCGCGAAGCTCGAGGCGCTCGACAACGCGGAAAAGGGCGTGATGCTCTTCACCGCGTCGGTCGCAGCCTTCGACGGCCAGGTCGGCCAGCAGGCCTACAGCGCATCGAAGGGCGGGCTCGTCGGCATGACGCTGCCGATGGCGCGCGATCTCGCGCAGCACGCGATCCGCGTGTGCACCGTCGCGCCGGGCCTGTTCGCCACGCCGCTGCTGATGGAGCTGCCCGAGCCGGTGCAGCAGTCGCTCGCGGCGTCGATCCCGTTCCCGCCGCGTCTCGGCAAGCCGTCGGAGTTCGCCGAGCTGGCCTGCCACATCGTCACCAACGGCCATCTGAACGGCGAGGTGATCCGCCTCGACGGCGCCCTGCGCATGGCGCCGCGCTGATCCCATTCCAAGAACATCCAGGAGACACAGCACCATGACCAACCGACGCCAATTCGTGAACCTGCTCGGCGGCGCCGCCGCGCTCGGCGCGCTGCAGCCGCTGGCCGCGTTCGCGCAGATCGTGCAGCAGGCCAAGATCTACTACGGCTTCCCGGCCGGCAGCGCTGGCGACAGCGTGGCCCGCCGCGTGGCCGAGAAGCTCGGCGACACCGCGTTCTCGAAGAACAGCGCGGTGGTCGAGAACAAGCCGGGCGCGGGCGGGCGCATCGCGCTCGACACGCTCAAGGCCTCGGTGGCCGACGGCTCGGTGCTGGCGCTCGCGCAGGCCTCGGCGATCTCGACCTATCCGCACATCTACCGCAAGCTCGGCTACGCCATGGCCGACTTCGCGCCGATCTCTATCGGCGCCGTCATGACCCACGGGCTCGCGGTCGGCCCGATGGTGCCGGCCAGCGTCAAGACGCTCAAGGACTACATCGCCTGGGCCAAGGCCAACCCGGACCAGGCCAGCTACGGCTCGCCGGGCGCGGGCTCGACGCCGCACTTCCTGGGCGCGCTGCTGGGCATCCACACCGGCACCGACCTGCGGCACGTGCCGTACCGCGGGTCGCTGCCCGCCGTCAACGACGTGGTCGGCGGCCAGATCGCCTCGAGCATGACGCCGGTCGGCGACTGCCTGCCCTTTGCCAAGGCCGGCAAGCTGCGCGTGCTCGCCAACTCGGGCACGCAGCGCCCGGCCTACCTGCCCGACGTGCCCACCTTCACCGAACAGGGCTTTCCCGAGATCGTGGCCGACGAATGGTTCGGCTTCTTCGCGCCAGCCAAGACGCCGGCCGCCACCATTGCTGCCGCGAGCAGCGCGATCCAGGCCGCACTCAAGGACAAGGCCGTCGCCGACGGGCTGCTCGCGGTCGGGCTGGTGGCCAGCGGCTCCTCGCCCGAGGACATGCGCAAATCGCTCCAGTCCGAATTCGACCGATGGGGTCCGCTGGTCAAGAAGATCGGCTTCACCGCCGAGTCCTGATACTTCTTCCACCATCGATGAGCTACACCCCCCGCCCTGAAGACCAGCGCTTCCTCCTGAACGCGGTGCTCGATGCACCGTCGCAGCTGCGCGCGCTCGCGCCGTTCGCCGAAGTGGATGATGCGCTCTGTCAACAGGTGCTCGGGGAGGCGGCGCGCTTCGTCGGCGAGGTGATCGCGCCGCTCAACCGCGGCGGCGACGAGATCGGCTGCCGCTTCGCCGATGGCGAGGTCACGACGCCGCCCGGCTTTCGCGAGGCCTACCGCGCCTTCGTCGACGGCGGCTGGCCCGCGCTCGCGGTCGCGCCCGAAGACGGCGGCCAGGGCCTGCCGACGGTGCTCGAGGCCATCGTCTACGAATGGATGACCGCGGCCAACCACGGGCTCACGATGGCGCCCGGCCTGCTGCATGGTGCCTATGCCTGCCTCAAGCACCACGGCAGCGATGCGCTGAAAGCGCGCTACCTGCCAAAGCTCGCGAGCGGCGAATGGCTGGCGACCATGTGCCTCACCGAAGCCCATGCGGGCAGCGACCTGGGCCAGGTGCGCACACGTGCCGTGCCGCAGGCCGACGGCAGTTTGCGCGTCGCCGGCAGCAAGATCTTCATCTCCGGCGGCGAGCACGACCTCACGCCGAACATCGTGCACCTCGTGCTGTGCCGCCTGCCCGACGCACCCGCCGGGCCCAAGGGGCTTTCGCTCGCGCTGGTGCCGAAGCACCTGCCCGATGGCGCGCGCAATGCGGTGCACTGCGAACGCATCGAAGAAAAGATGGGCCTGCACGCGAGCCCCACCTGCGTGATGCGCTTCGACGAGGCCACGGGTTGGCTGGTCGGCGAACCGGGCCGCGGCCTGGCCGCGATGTTCGTGATGATGAATGCGGCGCGGCTGCACGTGGCGCTGCAAGGCATCGGCCTGCTCGACGCCGCGTGGCAGAAGGCCAGCGCGTATGCCGCTGAGCGCCGCCAGATGCGCGCGCCCGGCCCCGCGCCCGCCAGCCGCGGCAGCGAGGCCGCCGACCTGATCGCCGAGCATCCCGCGATCCGGCGCATCCTCGACACGCAGCGCGCCTGGGTCGAGGGTGCGCGCACCCTCGCCTACCGTAGCGCGCTGATGCTCGACGTGGCCGCGCACGACGCCGATCCCAAGGCGCGCGAGCGCGCGCAGCGCTGGTGCTCGCTCGTCACGCCGGTGCTCAAGGCGGCCTGCACGCACCAGGCCTTCCATGGCGCGAGCGACTGCCTGCAGGTGTTCGGCGGCCACGGCTACGTGCGCGAATGGGGCATCGAGCAGATCGTGCGCGACGCGCGCGTGACCATGATCTACGAGGGCACCAACGAGATCCAGGCCATCGACCTGCTGGTGCGCAAGGTGCTGCCCGACGGCGGCGCCGCGATGTCGGCGCTGCTGCTCGAGCTGCGCGACACGCTCGACGCCGCACGCGAGGTCGATGCCGACGTGCAGCGGCGCCTGGCGCAGCTGCGCTACCTGGGCACCACGATCGCGATGGCCGCACATGCCGACCCCGCGCTGCCGCACGAGGTGGCCGACGACTACCTGCGCCTCGTGATGCTCGCGCTGCTGGCCTGGGCCTGGGCGCGCATCGACGCCGCCGAGGCCACGCCAACGGAACGCGCCGCACGCACCGCGCCCGCTGCGGCCTTCCGGCGCTGGGTGCTGCCGGAGTTCGAGATGCGCCACGGGATCGTCAAGCGCGCCTGCGAGGGGATGGCGCTGTCGCATGCGGCTGCGAAGACTCTCGCGCGACCTTGAAGGATTTGCAACCATTCAGTTGCGGATTTTGGCGGACCATTGCACAATAGATAGGCAACCATTTTGTTGCTCATTGATGTCCGCCATTCTTCAGGAGACCCCATGACCGACGACTCCCGCACCGAATCCGCCGACTGCATCGAGCGCAGCATCGTCATCCAGGCGCCGCGCGCGAAAGTGTGGAGCCTGCTGTCCGACGCCGAAACCTTCGGCCGCTGGTTCGGCGCCGACCTGAAAGGACAGCGCTTCACGCCCGGAGAGGTGACCCGCGGCCCGATCACGATCGAGGGCTTCACGCACGTCATGTTCGACGTCCGCGTCGAGCGCGTCGAGCCGCAGGACCTGCTTTCCTGGCGCTGGCACCCCTATGCCGTCGATCCCGAGGTCGACTACAGCCAGGAAGAACCCACGCTCGTCACCTGGACGCTGCACGACGCGCCGGGCAACGCCACGCTGGTCAAGACGGTGGAGTCGGGTTTCGACAAGGTGCCGCCGCAGCGCCGCCTCGAGGCTTTCCGCATGAACACGGGCGGCTGGAAAGAGCAGCTCGACAACGTGCGCCGCCATGCCGAACAAGGCTGAGCCGCCCGCCATCGCCGCGCCGCCCGAGCGGCTCGCGAATGTGTTCTTCGCGCTCGGCGATACCACGCGACTGCGGCTGGTGGCGGTGCTGTGCGCGGGCGGCGCCTTCTCGATCGCGCAGCTCACGGCCAGCACCGACATCAGCCGGCAGGCCGTGACCAAGCACCTTCAGGTGCTCGGCGACGCCGGGCTCGTGACCGACCTGAAGCTCGGCCGCGAACGGCTCTGGCAGTTCGATCCGACGCAGCTCGAGGAGGCACGCCGCACGCTCGAAGTCATTGGACGGCAGTGGGAAGCGGCGCTGGCGAAGCTGAAGGCGTTCGCCGAATCGGACTAGACGCCACCTTGCCACCGAACGCGTCGGCCAACTCGAAGTTCTCGCGCCAGTCGCCATCGGCTGGCTCGAGCAGCAGTTCGGTGCGCGGCACCTGCGCGCCGCAGTAGTCGAAGATGCCGTGGTCGATCTGGGTCCGCATGGCGCCGAAGTAGCCATGCCGCGCATAGGTGCGCCAATCCGCGCCGCCGACCGCGACCAGGTACACCGGCAGCCCGCTGAGCTTTCGGGTCAACGGTGTGCCGGGCGCCTCGTCGTAGGCCCAGCCGTTGGAGAACACGCGGTCGATCCAGCCCTTGAGCAACGCTGGAAACGACCACCAGTACACCGGATAGACCAGCACCAGCGCATCGGCACGGTCGATGCGCGCCTGCTCCGAAAGCACGTCGGCGGCGGGCGCGCGTCGCTCCCGATGCACCGCGACGTCGTGTTCGGTGAAGCGTGGATCGAAGCCTTCGGCCGCCAAGTCGGCGATCTCGGCCGAATGCCCGGCGCGGCGCACGCCTTCGGCGACGCGTGCCGCGATGGCATGGGTGGCGGAGCTGGGCTTGGGATGGGCAACGACGATGAGCGCATGCATGGGGAGACTCCTTCGCTATATACGTTTGGTAGGTTAATGCCTGCAATGTACCATTCGTACATAACCACGCCGAACACCCCGACATTGACCGAAGCTCCTCCTCGCAAGCGCCTCGCGCGCAGCGACCGCTACCGCCAGCTCATCGGCGCGGCCTGGGCGCTGGTGCGCCATGAAGGCATGGACGCCCTGACCCTTGGCCGGCTGGCCGAGCAGGCGCAGGTGGCCAAGCCCGTGGTCTACGACCATTTCGGCAGCCGCAACGGCCTGATCTCGGCGCTGTACCTCGACTTCGAGGCGCGCCAGACACTCATCATCGACGCCGCCATCGCAGCGAGCGCCCCGACGCTGCCCGCGATGGCGAACGTCATCGCCTCGACCTACGTGGACTGCGTGCTTGCGCAGGGCCGCGAACTGCCGGGCATCGTCGGTGCGCTGGCCGGTGCGCCCGAACTCGAACTCATCCGTCGCGAATGTTCCGACGCGTTCCACGCCAAGTGCCGCAGGGTGCTGGCGCCGTTCGCGCCCGGCGGGCAACTGGCGCCGCTGCGCGTGCGCGCGATGCTCGGCGCGGCCGAGGCCCTGTCGTACGCGGCGGTCTCGAACGAGATCACGCCGGCCCAGGCCACGGCCGAACTGCATGCAACGATCGTGCTGCTGGTCACGACGCCGAAGACGCAAATGCCGTCGGCGCGGTAGGCCGACGCGTTACGCTCCAGGCCTATGCCTCGACCCTCCAAGAAAAGCACGCCCAAGGCCGAACCCGCGGCCGCCGGCAAGCACGACCGGCTCGATGCCCGCGTGCTAGAAGACTTCGTCGGCTACAACGCGCGGCGTGCCTGGCTCATCGTGAGCGACGTGTTCGCCGAACGCATGGCGCCCTACGGCCTCAAGCAGATCGATTTCTCGGTGCTGTCGCTGCTGGCGCACAACCCGGGCGCCACCTCGCGCCAGCTCTGCAACACGCTCGACATCCTGCCGCCCAACCTCGTGAGCCTGGTGTCCACGCTCGACAGCCGCGGGTTGATCGAGCGCCGCCCGCATCCGCACGACGGCCGCGCGGTGGGCCTGCACCTCACAGAAGCAGGCGAGAAGCTGATCCGGGAAGCCGAGCAGACGGTGGTGCAGCTCGAGGCCGATGCGAGCGCCCGGCTCACCGCGCGCGAGCGCGAAACGCTGATCCGGCTGCTGCAGAAGATCTATCTCTGAGCCCAGGAGGCTGTCGGGCTTGGGCATGGTCCAAGCCCGACAGCCTCCTAGGCGGACCTACAGGCCGCGCTCCACCATGTCGATGAGCTGCTGGCCGAGCGCATGGATGCCGGCCGCATCCATGGCCTTGAGCGGGCCGTCGATGATCAGCAGCGCGAGCCCGTGCACCGCCGACCAGGCCAGGTACTCGGCATTCAGGCGGCGCGCGGGATCGAGCGCCCCCGCCTCCACGAGCTTGTCGATCGCGCCGCCCAGCAGCTGGAACGGGTCGAGCCCGCTCTCGCCCGCGCTCCCCGGTCCGACGTCGCCCTGCGCATCTTCGGACGACACCACGAACGCGGTGCGGAACAGCCCCGGCTCCGCCTGAGCGAAGCGCAGGTAGGCCGTGCCGATGGCGCGCACGCGTGCGCGCGCGAAGTCGGCGGGCGGCTGCTCGCAGGGCAGCACCGCGAGTTCCTTTTCCATCGCCACCGCCGCGGCCGAGAGCGCGGCGGCACGCACCGCCAGCAGCAGTTCGCGCCGGCTCGCAAAGTGGCGGTAGGCCGCGTTCGGCACCACGCCGGCGCGCCGCGTCACTTCGCGCAGCGCGACCGCTTCGGGGCCGCCGTCGCGTGCCAGCTCGATGCCCGCATCCAGCAGCGCCCGGCGCAGGTCGCCATGCCGGTAGGTGCTGCGGGCGGCAGGCGGCTTCGGGACGGGCGGGACAACGCGCGGGCTCATCGAAAAATCTCCATGTGGACAGTGTCCATTATGTCTGTTATTCTTTGTGGACGGTGTACACAAACTAAGTATTCCGTATTCGCGCAGTGTCTTGCGCGCCCGTTCATCCCTCCAAAGGAATCGCCATGAAAGTCCAGTCCTATCTCTCGTTCGAAGGCCGTTGCGACGAAGCGATCGCTCTCTACAAGCAGGCGCTCGGCGCCGAAGTGGTCCAGTTGATGCGCTACAGCGAGGCACCCGAGATGCCTGCGTCCGAAGCCGAACAGGGCTGCGCGGGCGGCACGCCCGCAGCCGACAAGGTGATGCATTCGGTGCTGCGCGTCGGCGAAACCGAGCTGATGCTGTCCGACGGGCAGTGCTCGGGGCAGGCGGAGTTCAAGGGCATCATGCTGGCGATCACCGCCGCCACCGACGCCGACGCACGCAAGTGGTTCGATGCGCTGGCCGCCGGGGGCCAGGTGATGCAGCCGCTGACGCCGACCTTCTTCACGTCGAACTTCGGCATGCTCGCCGACCGCTTCGGCGTGGGCTGGCTGATGGTTGTCGCTGCCGCGTAATCCGAAGGAAACACCATGTCTCCCATCCACGCTTATCTCACCTTCGACGGCCAGGCGGCCGAAGCCATGCGCTTCTACGCAAAGACGCTCGGCGGCACGCTCCAGATGATGATGACCGTCGGCGAAACGCCCGACGCCGAGCACTTTCCGCCCGAGGCCCGCGACCGCATCATGCATGCCTCGCTGGCCTACGGCGACGGCATGCTCATGGCTTCCGACAGCATGCCGGGCCAGCCGTACGAAGGCATGAAGGGCTTCGGCGTCGCGCTCACCATCGACTCGCTGGCCGAAGCGAAGCGCGTGTTCGACACCTTCGCCGAAGGCGGCCAGGTCGGCATGCCCTTCGAGAAGACCTTCTGGGTCGAAGGCTTCGGCATGGTCACCGATCGCTTCGGCACGCCGTGGCTCATCAACGGCGGCAAGCCCCTCGTCTGATCTTGTCTTTCTTGCAGGAACACCCATGACCGACACCCTCGACAACAACAACCGCAAGCGCTGGCTGGCCCTGATGGTGCTGTGCCTTGGCGTGCTGATGATCGTGCTCGACACCACGATCGTGAACGTCGCACTGCCGTCGATCCGCACCGACCTCGGCTTCACGGAAACCTCGCTGGTCTGGGTGGTGAATGCCTACATGCTGACCTTCGGCGGCTTCCTGCTGCTGGGCGGACGGCTCGGTGACCTTTACGGCCACCGCCGCATGTTCCTCGCCGGTCTCGTGCTGTTCACGCTCGCCTCGCTGGCCTGCGGCATCGCCAATTCGCAGGGCCTGCTGATCGCGGCGCGTGCGGTGCAGGGCCTGGGCGGCGCAGTGGTGTCGGCGGTGGCGCTCTCGCTGATCATGAACCTCTTCACCGAGCCGGCCGACCGCGCCAAGGCCATGGGCGTGTACGGCTTCGTGTGCGCGGGCGGCGGCAGCCTCGGCGTGCTGCTCGGGGGCCTGCTCACGAGCACGCTGAGCTGGCACTGGATCTTCCTGGTCAACCTGCCGATCGGCGTGGCGGTGTATGCGCTGTGCGTGGCGTTGCTGCCGAAGGCGCGCGGCCATGCCCACGGCGAGAAGCTCGACGTGGCCGGCGCGGTGGCGGTAACGCTGTCGCTGATGCTCGCGGTGTACGCCATCGTCAACGGCAACGAGGCCGGCTGGCAGTCGGCGCAAACGCTCGGCCTGCTCGGCGCGGCCGTGGTGCTGATGGTGCTTTTCATCGCCATCGAGGCACGGGTGCAGCATCCGCTGATGCCGCTCGGCCTGTTCCGGCTGCGCAGCGTGTCGGTATCGAACGTGGTGGGGGTGCTGTGGGCGGCCGCGATGTTCGCGTGGTTCTTCATCTCGGCGCTCTACATGCAGCTGGTGCTCAACTACACGCCGATGCAGATCGGGCTGGCCTTCCTGCCGGCCAACCTGCTCATGGCGCTGTTCTCGCTCGGCGTGTCGGCCCGGCTGGTGATGCGCTTCGGCATCCGTGGGCCGCTTGCCATTGGGCTCGGCCTCGCGGCCGTCGGCCTGGCGCTGTTCGCCTGGGCGCCGGTGAACGGCAGCTTCATGCTGCATGTGCTGCCGGGCATGCTGCTGCTCGGCCTCGGCGCGGGCATGGCGCTGAACCCGCTGCTGCTCGCCGCGATGAGCGAGGTGAGCCCTACCGAATCGGGGCTGGCCTCGGGCGTGGTGAACACCGCTTTCATGATGGGCGGCGCCCTGGGCCTGGCCGTGCTCGCGAGCGCGGCGGCGGCACGCACCGGCGCCATGACCGCGGCCGGCGCGCAGCTTCCGCTCGCGCTCACCGGCGGCTACAACCTGGCCTTCCTGATCGGCGCGGTGTTCGCGGCCGTGGCGGGGCTGCTCGGCGGGCTGCTGCTGCGCACCCCGTCGCCGGCTGCATCGCAGGATAGCGACAACAAATCGTTCTTTTCCCCTCAACCCTAGGAGACTTTCAATGGCTCGCTATATCGATGGTTTCGTCGTTCCCGTTCCCTCCAACAACATCGAGGCCTACCGCAAGCTCGCGCGCAAGGCCGGCAAGATCTGGATGGAATACGGCGCGCTCGAATACGTGGAATGCATTGCCGACGACGTGAAGCCCGGCAAGTACACGTCCTTCCCGCAAAGCGTGAAGCAGAAGGCTGACGAGACGGTCGCCTTCTCGTGGATCGTCTACAAGTCGCGCAAGCACCGCGACGCGGTCAACGCCAAGGTGATGGCCGACCCGCGCCTCGCCGCTATGGACCCGAAGACCCTGCCGTTCGACGGCAAGCGGATGATCTTCGGCGGCTTCAAGCCAATTGTCGAGTTCTAGGACGCCCCGAAGCGGCTCACTTCGTGTAGGCGCCTCCCCCCACTGGGGGGCGCACCCGGTGGCCTGGCGGAGCCAGTTCCACGGGTGCACTGGCCTGAGTGGGCTGGCAGCGTTCAGGCCAGGAAGCCGTCATAGACGAGCTTCAGGCCAGTGAGCAGCATGCCCAGGTACACGAAGCGGTAGAACCACGTGGCGTCGATGCGCCGCGCGATGCGGATGCCGACCCAGACGCCGAGGGGCGCGAGCGGCATCAGCACGACCGAGGTGGCCAGCGTGCGCAGGTCGATCAGGCCGAGCCACGCGTAGGGAATCCACTTGCTGAGGTTCACCACGAAGAAGAAGTACGCCATCGTCGCGGTGAACACCACGGGCTTGAGCCGCAGCGGGATCACGTAGGCATTGATCGGCGGCCCGCCCGCATGCGCGATGAAGCTCGTGAAGCCCGACACCGCGGTCAACACCGCACCCACCGCGCGCGAGGGCAGCGGATCGTCGGGCTTGGGCGGAAACACCAGCCGCTGCGCCAGGAACAGCAGCGTGAACACGCCCACGATGCCCGCCACCGTGTGCGGCGACAACACCCGGAACAGCAGCGTCCCCACCACCGTGCCGACGAGCCCGAACGGGATCAGGAACTTGAGCAGCGCACGGTCGAAGTCGTTGCGGAATGCGGCCAGGCCCAGCAGGTCCATCAGCAGCAGCAAGGGCATCAGGATGGCCGCGGCCTGCGGCACCGTGACGGCCAGCGCCATCAACGGCACCGCGAGCGAGCCGAAGCCCGCGCCGAAGCCGCTCTTGCTGACGCCGAGCAGCAGCACGGCGGGAATGGCGACCGCATAAAAATGCGGATCGGTGATGAGGGGAAAGACCATGGGGGAGGCGGCGCAGAAAAATGCCCGCGCGGCATTCGGGGCGGGCCGCCCGAGCGTAGCAGGATGGGGTGAGCGATGCCTGCGCTATCCTCCGCGCGATGAACTGGCACAAGCTGGCCTCGATGCTCGTCCTGCCCGCCTTGCTCGGCGGCTGCGTCCAGTCGATGTTCTATTACCCCGACCGGGTGCGCTACGAGACGCCCGAGGCGCGCGGCCTGCAGTACCTGCCGGTGCGTTTCCACAGCGCCGACAGCACGGCACTCGCGGGCTGGTTCATTCCCGCCAGCGGGCGCGCGGACCCGCGGCAGGCCAGCGGCACCGTCGTGCATTTCCATGGCAATGCGCAGAACATGTCGTCGCACTGGCGCTTCGTGGCCTGGCTGCCGAAGCAGGACTTCAACGTGTTCGTGTTCGACTACCGCGGCTACGGCGAGTCCGAGGGCAAGCCGGAGCCGAAGGGCGTCTTCGAAGATTCGAATGCCGCGCTCGACCATGTGCGCTCGCGCGCCGATGTCGATGCCGAGCGGCTCCTGGTGTTCGGCCAAAGCCTCGGCGGCACCAACGCGATCGCCGTGGTGGGCGCGGGCAACCGGGCCGGCGTGAAGGCCGCGGCCATCGAATCGACCTTCTTCTCGTACTCGTCGATCGCCAACGAGAAGCTGCCAGGCGCCGGCCTGCTGGTAGGGGACACCTACGCCGCCTCACGCCACGTGGCCGCGGTGTCGCCCATTCCGCTGCTGCTGATCCACGGCACGGCAGACGCGGTGATTCCCCATTCGCATTCGCAGCGCCTGCTGGCGGCGGCGCGCGAACCGAAGCGGTTGATCGAGGTGGCGGGCGCCGGCCACCTCGAACCCATGGCGGCCGCGCGCTTCGGCACCACGTACCAGCGCGCGCTGGTCGAGTTCTTCAACGCTTCGCTACCGCCACGGCAACCCTGACCATGCAACATTTCGACGAAGCCGCCACCCGCGCCCCGCTCGGCTTCGAGCAGCTGGTGCCCGCATTGCGCGCGGCCTTTGCAGCCGATGCCCAGGTGCCGCCGCGTCATGTGCACGCCATCGAGACCACCGGCGCCGACAAGGGCACGGTGCTCATCATGCCGGCGTGGAGCGACGCGGGCTTCCTGGGCATCAAGACGATCAACATCTTTCCGGGCAATGGTGCGCGCGGCCTGCCGGGCCTGCATGCGACTTACGTGCTGTACGACGCACGCACCGGCGTGCCGCTCGCGCTGATGGACGGCAACGAGATCACCGCACGCCGCACCGCGGCCGCCTCGGCGCTCGGGGCTTCGTTCCTCGCGCGCCAGGACGCGCGCCGCCTGCTGGTGCTCGGCACCGGTCGCATCGCGCGGCTGCTGCCGGCCGCGCATGCGAGCGTGCGCCCCCTCGGCAGCGTGCAGGTGTGGAATCATCGCCCCGAAAGCGCCAGGGCGCTGGCCGCGCAATGGCGCGCCGAAGGCTTTGACGCCAGCGCCGCCACCGACCTCGAAGCCGCCGTGCGCGAGGCCGACATCGTGAGCTGCGCCACGCTCGCAACCGCACCGCTGGTGCGCGGCGAGTGGCTCGCGCCGGGCTCGCACCTCGACCTGATCGGCAGCTTCACGCCCGCCATGCGCGAGGCCGACGCGCGCTGCTTCGAGGGTGCCCGGGTCTTCGTCGACACCCCCGAGGCACTGCAGAAGGCCGGCGAACTGCTCGACGCGATCGCCGCCGGCACGCTGCGCGCCGACGCAGTGCAGGGCACGCTGACCGCACTCTGCCGGGGCGAAAGCACCGGCCGCGCAGGCCGCGAGGAGCGCACGGTCTTCAAGGCGGTGGGGAGCGCGCTCGAGGATCTGGCTGCGGCCACGCTGGTTTGGCAGAACGCAGGGCCGTTTTCTCCTAGGCCTTAAGGACTACCCATCGTCGCCACGACGCGGAACGAAAGCCATTGACTGACACGCGCACCGGTCGTGCGGCCGATGGCACGCCTCTTGCGCGCTGGCTAAGCTGAAGCGCCCTGGTTCACAGAGGTTCAGAGAGGCCCGCCGCATGCTTACCGTTCTCCAGAAAGCCACCATCCTCGGCAAGGCCGGTTTCGACGTGCCGGCTCGTCCGGTCGACGACGCCACTGCTGCTGCGCCGGGCCCGGCCACGCCGCCCTCGCTCGCGGTGCACGATTGGGCCCGCGCCATCGAAACGATGTACGTGAGCTACGTGGCCGCCCGCGCAGCCAAAAGCCTGCGCGACGCCGAGGAATCGCGCCAGGCCGACCTGCTGCGGCGGTTGTCGCTCGCCGGCTCGTAACGAGTCCGAAACCACCATTGGCTCGTTAATGTGTAGAAAAGTTCACACTTTCGGGCATTTGCCAGGTAACTCGCGCCCCACCCACCCCGGATAGACAAGGAGCGTCGACCGGACTGCCGGCAGGCCGACGCGTTCGCGTCCTGCCGGCGGGGGTTCGTGCATGTTGTTCAGGTTGGGGAGTCGCTTCGCGGATCGCGCCGTCGAAGCCGTCGGTGCAGTGGCGCACCTGCGCCGGGCGGGTGCAGCCGTCGCTTGGGCCATGGTCCTGCTGCCGCCGTCGATGGCCTTGGCAGCGCTCGACGAGGTCGGCAAGGCGCCGCAGAGCGTGCACCGGCTCAAGTTCTACGTCGACCCGGTGCATGCCTCGGCCATCGGCGCGGAAGAGGCAGGGCGGCGGCTCGCCCGGTACGTGGCCGACATCAACAGCGTGTTCGCGCGCGAAACGGTGCGCAGCTTCGTCTTCGACCCGGCGCAGGACCTCCGGCTGGTCGCGCCCAAGGCCGCGCCGCCCTGCACCTTCAACGACCTCGTCGACCGGGAGATCGTCGTGTGCGTATCGGCCTCGCAGCGCGGCTACAGCCACGGCGGGCTCGCGATGAGCTGGACCTATCCGCAGAAGGGCGTGATCTGGAACCTCAACTGGACCGCCATCCACGACCCGGATGCCTTGTCGCGCGATATCGTGCCCGCAGCGCCCGAGTCGGTCGAGAAGGACTACCTCGGCCGCCAGCTCAAGACGCTGCTGCACGAGCTGGAGCATGTCTTCGGCGCGGGCTCGGGCGAGTACTACAACGCGAGCCATGTGACCGACACCACGGGCGTCGCGCCGAAGGCCGATCTCGCACTCTCCAATCCGCGCGATGCGTACTGGTGGCCGCGCCAGCACTGGCGGCACGATCCGCTGCTCGGCAGCGTGTTCGAGGAGCGCTTCCGCCCGCAGGCCAACCGCACCGCCACGCTCGCGATGACCCGCTTCACCGCGGGCACCAGGGCGATGATCAACACCGACTGGCGGCAGTGGCCGCGCTGGGCCAGCTCGACCTACATGGCCGGCACGGCGCGCACGCAGGTGGCGGTTACCGATCGCCGGACCGGGGCCGTGCTGCCCGGCGCGCGCGTCGCCGTCTGGCGCGATCCGGGCCGGCACAAGCCGCTGGTGCAGGTGGCCGAGGGCCGCACCGACGCCAGCGGCCGCTTCGTCTTCGACTGGGGCTGCGGGCACAGCTGCTTCGCGGTCGGCAAGACGACGCTGCTGGTCAAGGCGCAAGCCGAAGGCCGCGTGGCCGGCGCCACATGGTTCACCATCTTCGATGCCTTCGAGCAGAAGGCGGTGCAGGGCCGCGACGGGTTCACGATCGACCTGGCGCTCGGCACACCCGACAGCCACCGGCCGAGCGTTTCGGTCGCCGCGCCCGCGGCCGCGGTGGTCGGTCAGGCCACGGTGGTGACGCCCATCGTGTCGGACGACGCCGGCGTGACGGGCGTGAAGGTGCTGCTGGCCGGCAGCAGCCTACCGCTGTGCACCTTCACTGCCGCGCCCTACGTCTGCCACTGGACCCCGGGCAATGCCGGACTGCAGACGATCGAGGTGCTTGCGACCGATGCAGCGGGCAACACGGCCGTCGCGTCGGCGCGCGTGCAGGTGGCGGCGCAGGCCGCTGAGCGCGGCCTGGCCCTGGCCTTTGCGGCGATCTTCACCGCGCCGTAGCGTTCAGACCCGTTCCAGGATCACGGCGATGCCCTGCCCCACGCCGATGCACATCGTGCACAGCGCATAGCGGCCGCCGCCCTTGTGCAGCTGGTTCACCGCGGTGGTGGCCAGGCGTGCGCCGCTGGCGCCGAGCGGATGGCCGAGCGCGATGGCGCCGCCGTTGATGTTCACGCGCGCATCGTCGTCGGCGAGGCCGAGCAGGCGCAGCACCGCGAGGCCCTGCGCGGCGAAGGCTTCGTTGAGTTCGATCACGTCGATCTGGTCGAGCGTGAGGCCTGTGAGCGCCAGCACCTTCTGCGTGGCGGGTGCGGGGCCGATGCCCATCACGCGCGGCGCGACGCCCGCCGTGGCCATGCCGACGACGCGGGCGCGCGGCGTGAGGCCATGCTTCGCGGCGCTGGCTTCGTCGGCCAGCAGCAGCGCGCAGGCGCCGTCGTTCACGCCGCTGGCGTTGCCCGCGGTCACGGTGCCGTCGGGGCGCACCACGCCCTTGAGCTTGGCGAGCGATTCGATGCTGGTCTCGCGCGGATGCTCGTCCTTGCTGACGATGAGCGGATCGCCCTTCTTCTGCGGCACGGTCACGGGCACGATCTCGGCGTCGAAGAAGCCGGACTTCTGCGACGCCACGGCGCGCAGTTGCGAGGCGAGCGCCATGCGGTCTTGCGCCTCGCGCTCGATCTTGTAGTCGGTCGCCACGTTCTCGGCCGTCTCGGGCATCGAGTCGACGCCGTACTGCGCCTTCATGAGCTTGTTGACGAAGCGCCAGCCGATGGTGGTGTCGTACACCGCGTTGTTGCGGCTGAACGCGCTCTCGGCCTTGGGCATGACGAAGGGCGCGCGGCTCATGCTTTCGACGCCGCCGGCGATCATCAGGCCGGCTTCGCCCGCGCGGATGGCGCGCGCGGCGCTGCCCAGTGCATCGAGGCCCGAACCGCACAGGCGGTTGATGGTGGCGCCGGGCACTTCGATCGGCAGGCCCGCGAGCAGCGCCGCCATTCGCGCGACGTTGCGGTTGTCTTCGCCGGCCTGGTTGGCGCAGCCGTAGAGCACGTCGGTCACGGCCTGCCAGTCGACCTTGGCGTTGCGTTCCATCAGCGCCTTGAGCGGCACGGCGCCGAGGTCGTCGGTGCGCACGCTGGAGAGCGATCCGCCGTAGCGGCCGAAGGGGGTGCGAACGGCGTCGCAGATGAAGGCTTGCTGGGTCATGTGTGTGTCTCTGTGGAAGGGGTGGTCGGTTCTTGGGCCGGTGTCATGCAGCGATCGGCAGGCCCACGAGTTGTTCGAGCTGCTCGCGGCTCAGCCCTTCGACGGTGTCGATGAGCTTCAGGCCCTGGGGCGTGCATTCGAGCGTGGCGAGGTCGGAGTACACGCGCTTGACGCAGCCGATGCCGGTCAGCGGATAGGTGCATTCCTGCACCAGCTTGCTCGTGCCCTGCTTGGTCAGCAGGTCCATCATGACCCAGGTCTGCTTGGCGCCGATGGCCAGGTCCATCGCGCCGCCGACGGCGGGGATTGCGTCCTTCTCGCCCGTGTGCCAGTTGGCGAGATCGCCGGTGGCCGACACCTGGAACGCACCGAGCACGCAGATGTCGAGATGGCCGCCGCGCATCATCGCGAAGCTGTCGGCGTGGTGGAAGAACGCCCCGCCGGGCAGCAGCGTCACCGGTTGCTTGCCGGCGTTGATGAGGTCGTAGTCCTCTTCGCCGGCCTCGGGCGCGGGGCCCATGCCGAGGATGCCGTTCTCGCTCTGCAGGATGACCTCGCGGCCTTGCGGCAGGTGGTTGGCCACGAGCGTCGGCTGGCCGATGCCGAGGTTGACGACGGCGCCGTCGAAGATGTCCTGGGCCACGCGCGCGGCGAGCTGGTCCTTGGTGCGGCGGGTGTAGTTGCTGCTGCTCATCATGCTGCCTTCTTGAAGCCGCCGGCCTGCGTGACCGTGCGTTCGATGCGCACCACCTGGTGCACGAAGATGCCCGGGGTGACGATGGTCTCGGGGTCGAGCGTGCCGAGCTCGGCCACATCGTGCACCGTGGCCACGGTCTTCTTCGCGGCCATGGCCATCACCGGGCCGAAGTTGCGCGCCGCCTTGCGGTAGACCAGGTTGCCCCAGCGGTCGCCGCGCTCGGCCTTGATGAGCGCCACGTCGCCGTGGATCGGGTACTCGAGCACGTACTGCTTGCCGTCGATTTCGCGCGTTTCGCGCTCGCCCGCGAGCTGCGTGCCGTAGCCGGTCGGGCAGAAGAACGCGCCGATGCCCGCGCCCGCAGCGCGGATGCGCTCGGCCAGGTTGCCCTGCGGCACCAGCTCGAGCTCGAGCTTGCCGCTGCGGTAGAGCCCGTCGAACACCTGGCTGTCGGCCTGTCGCGGGAAGCTGCAGATGATCTTGCGCACGCGGCCGGCCTTGAGCAGCGCGGCCAAGCCGGTCTCGCCGTTGCCGGCGTTGTTGTTGACCACGGTGAGGTCCTTGGCGCCCTGCTCGATGAGCCCGTCGATGAGCTCGCCGGGAATGCCGGCGGTGCCGAAGCCGCCGATGAGCACCGTGGCGCCGTCGGGAATGCCCGCCAGCGCATCGGCGACCGAGCGCGCGATCTTGTTGATCATGAAGCCTGTCTCCGGAGAAGAAAGAAGAAGGAAGGACCAGCGAACCGGGCGGCCGACCGCGCAACGGGACGCTGTGCAATGCGTCAAAAATGTTCGTATAAAGAACATTTGTTCGTATAATGAATTCTAAGGACGATCGCTCAGCATGGCAACCCACTCCCTCCACACCGGCACCACGCCCGCGCCCGGCGACAGCTACGTGCAGTCGTTCGCGCGCGGCCTGCAGGTGATCCGCTCGTTCAGCGAAAGCGCGCCGCGCCAGACGCTGAGCGAGGTGGCCGCCGCGAGCGGCCTCACGCGTGCGGGTGCGCGGCGCATCCTGCTCACGCTGCAGACACTGGGCTACGTCGTGAGCGACGGCAAGTTCTTCACGCTCACGCCGCGCATCCTCGACCTGGGCTTTGCGTACCTTTCATCGATGCCGATCTGGAACCGCGCCGAGCCCGTGATGGAAGCGCTGGTGCAGCAGGTGCAGGAGTCATGCTCGGCCGCCGTGCTCGACGCGACCGACATCGTCTACGTGATGCGCGTGCCGACGCAGAAGATCATGCGCATCAGCCTGGGCGTGGGCTCGCGCCTGCCGGCCTACTGCACCTCGCTAGGCCGCCTGCTGCTGGCCGACCTCGACGACGACGAGGTGCGTGCACGCCTCGAAGCCTCGCCGCGCGAGGCGCTCACCGAGCACACCGTGACCGACGTCGACACGCTCATGGACAAGGTCGCGCAGGCGCGCCGGCAACAGTGGTGCCTCGTCGACCAGGAACTCGAGGAAGGCCTCGTCTCCGTGGCCGCGCCCATCGTCGATCGCCAAGGCCGCATGGTGGCCGGCCTCAACATCAGCGGCCAGGCCAACCGCACCAGCGCCCAGGCGATGCAGGAAACGATGCTGCCCGCGCTGATCGACGCCGCCAAAAAAGTCTCGCAACTGCTTTAGAACCCGCCCCCCAACCCAGTGCACCCGTGGAACGGGCTTTGCCCGGCCGCCGGGTGCGCCCCCCAGTGGGGGGAGGCGGCTACACGAAGTGAGCCGCTTCGGGAGGCGTCTTATCCTTCTGACTGAATGCCCTTCATGATGATCACGCCGCCGAGCCGAGCCGTGTCGGCGCGCATGCGGCGGGCCAGCGCCTCGGGCGGGCCGGGCTGGGCCTGCCAACCGGTCTTGAGCAATGCGGCCGCGACCTCGGGTGAACGGATCACCTCGGTCAGCGCGGCATTGAGGCGGGCCACGGCGGCCGGCTTCATGCCCGCGGGCGCGGCAAGCGCGGTCCATATCTCGAGATCCGCGCCGCGCACGTCGACGTCGCGCACCGTCGGCAGGTCGCCGGCCAGCGGACTGCGCTCGGGCGAGGTCACGCCGATCGCCTTGATCTTGCCCGACTTCACATGCGGCAGCGCGAGCCCCGGCGGCAGCAGCGCCAGCTGGATCTCGTTGGCCAGCAGGCCGGCAATCACCTGCGGATTGCCGGTGTAGGGCTTGTGCTGCGCGGTGATGGCCGCACGGCTCTTGATGAGCTCCATGCCCAGGTGGCCCACCGTGCCCACGCCCGGCGTGCCGTACCTGCCGCCGCTGCTCAGGTTGCGCACCCACAGCAGTTGCTCGGCGGCCGTCTTGCCCTCGGCCGCACCCGACACCGCCAGCACCAGCGGCGCGGTGCCGACCAGGCCCACGGGCGCGAAGTCCTTCTCGGGGTCGAAGCCGAGCTTGGGATTGAGCAGCTTCGCGATCGTGAGATTGCCGTTGATCAGCGCGCCGATGGTGTGGTCGTCGGTGGCCTTGGCCACCTGGTCGGCCACCAGATTGCCGCTTGCACCGGGCTTGTTCTCGACGACGACCGGCTGGCGCAGGATCTTCGACAGCGGCTCGGCGATGGCACGCGCCGCGAGGTCCGGCGAAGCGCCGGCCGGAAAGCCCACGAGGATGCGCAGCGGCCTGGTGGGCCATGCGGCGTCGCTGGCGGCGGCAGCCGGCGCGGCGGCGCGCTGGGCCAGTGAAGCGGGCGTGAAAAGCGTTGCGGCAAGGGCGGCGGCGCCACTTTCGAGCAAGCGGCGTTTGGTGATCTTCAAGGCGGCTCCAGAGAGTGAGAGGCAGGAAGTGTCGGGGGAGGTGTCGGCGAGGCCGGACTTACAGAACGTTACATGAATGTTTCCTATCGCGCAAGCCAGGCGCCTTGCCCGTTAGCGACGGCCATGCTCGGTATCCGGAAGTTACCCGCCCACATACAATTCCTGCCGCGTCCCACTCCCTTTTCTCCCCTACGAGGTCTTGCCCGCAATGCCCAAGAGCCCCCTGCTGCGCGCCCGTTTCGGCTCGTTGTCCCCCGTTGTTCGCGCCCTGCTCGTGGCGACGGCTTGCGGCATCTCGTTTTCGGCGCTCGCTGCACCGGAGCACGACGAGGTCGACCGCCTCGTGCAGGCCGGCAAGTTCGACGAGGCCCAAACCCGTGCCGACGCGTTCCTGAAGGACAAGCCCAAGGATGCGCAGATGCGCTTTCTCAAGGGCGTGATCCAGCTCAACGCGGGCAAGCGCAACGAGGCGATCGCCGTGTTCACGCAGCTCACGCAGGATTCGCCCGAACTGCCCGAGCCCTACAACAACCTGGCGGTGATCTACGCCGGCCAGAACCAATTCGACAAGGCGCGTGCCGCGCTCGAAAGCGCGATTCGCACCAATCCGAGCTACGCCACGGCGCAAGAGAACCTCGGCGACGTGTATGCACGGCTGGCCAGCCAGGCCTACAGCAAGGCGCTGCAGCTCGACCAGAACAATGCGGCGGCCGTGCAGCCCAAGCTGGCGGTGATCCGCACGCTGTTCACGCCGCCGGCGGGCAGCGCAGCGGCGGCGCCGGTCGCACCGGCACCTGCACCGGTCGCGAAGGCGCCGGCCGCGCCCGCGCCCGCAGTTGTTGCCGCTGCAGCCGTTGCACCGCCGGCGCCCGCGCCGGCCCCGACCCGCGCCACCACTGTCCCTGCCCCGGCCGCACCGCCCGTCGCGATCGCCAAGGCCCCCCCGTCGGCTGCTGCACCCGCGCCCGCGCCGGCACCTGCGCCTGCCGCCACGGCCGACGCGAGCGCCGACGTCGAGAACGCTGTGCGCACCTGGGCGGCGGCCTGGGCGGCGCAGGACATGGACCGCTATCTCGCGGCCTACGGCCCCGACTTCAACCCCGGCGGCGGCCAGAGCCGCAAGGCCTGGGAAGAAGAGCGCCATGCGCGCATCGTCGGCAAGTCGAACATCAGCGTGAACCTCGAGAACCTCGTGGTCCACGTCGACGGCCAAGTGGCCACGGCCAAGTTCCGCCAGATCTACCGCGCCGACAACCTCAACATCAGGAGCCGCAAGACGCTGGAGCTGCAGCGCACGTCGGGCAGCCAATGGCAGATCCGCAAGGAAAGCGTCGGCGGCTAGTGACGGGTGTCGTCCGGCCCCAGACGCCTCCGCTGCGGCGCGGGGGGCGCCTGCTCGCCGCGCTCGCGGCGGCAACGGCGCTGCTGGTGTCCGCGCCCGCTGCCCTCGGTGCTTCGGCCAAGCAGGGTCAGGGCAAGACGAGCAACGCCAAGAGCGCGAAAGCGACCAAGTCGAAGGTGGCGACCGGCAGCCGCCGGGCGGAGCTAAAAAGCGCGGCCCGGCCGAAAAACGCCACGCGCAGCAGAAGGGCCGCCCCGGCCGGCCCGATCGAGCAGGCCAGCAGCGCCGAGGCCCGGCTCATCGGCGTTTACGAACTGTTCGGCCGCGGCCAGGCCCGCCCGGCCTTGCAGAAGGCGCGCGAACTGGTGCGCGACCATCCCAACTTCCAGTTGGCCCAGTTGGTCTATGCCGACCTGCTCGCCACCCAGGTGCCGCCCGCGCACGGTTTTTCGGATGCCGCGAGCGTCGGCAAGCTGCGCGGCAGCGCCGCCATGGCCGAACTGCGCGAAGAGTCGCGCCGGCGCCTGCAGGCACTGCGTGACCGGCCGCCGCCCGGCACCGTGCCCTCGCAGTTCCTCGCGCTTTCCACGCGCAGCCGCTATGCCATCGCCGTCGATGCCTCGCGCTCGCGCCTGTACCTGCTCGAGAACTCCGACAAGGGCTTGCAGCTCGTCGCCGACTACTACGTCTCCGTCGGCAAGTCGGGCATCGGCAAGGTCAGCGAAGGCGATGCACGCACCCCGCTCGGCGTGTACTACGTCACCAGCAAGCTCGACCCGAAGTCGCTGAAGGACTTCTACGGCGCGGGCGCGCTCCCGATCAACTATCCGAACCCGTACGACGTCCGCCGCGGCAAGACCGGCAGCGGCATCTGGCTGCACGGCACCCCGCCGCAGCAGTACGCCCGCGCGCCGCTCGCCAGCGACGGCTGCGTGGTCATGGCCAACCCCGATCTGAAACAGCTGCTGCGCAAGGTGCAGATCGGCGCCACGCCGGTGGTCACCGCACCGAGCCTGCAATGGATTTCGCGCGCGCAGGCCGAAAAGGAAGCCCAATCGTTCACCAGCGCGATGGCGGCCTGGAAAGACGCGCGCGCCATTGGCAATGAAGCGCAATTGAAGAAATTCTATTTGCCGGATTTCCAGCGCGGCGGCAGGAAATCGGCAGAACCGGCTTCGGTTTTCCAGGACGAAGTGGAATACGCCCAGGGCAAGCGTGTCCAGTTCAAGGAAATGTCGTACCTGCACTGGCGCGACGGCGACGACACCATGGTCGCCACCTTCGGCGAAGTGTTCGAAGGCGAGAAAAGCGGGCGCACCCGGCGCCAGTACTGGCTGCGGCAAGGCAGCGAGTGGAAGCTTTTCCACGAGGACATCCTCGGCTAAAGCCTCAATTTGCCCCTGCCAACCGGGGGGCTATGGGGCTGGATGTGTGACTTTTTTCTCACTTTCTCCCCCAATATCGACCGTTACATCTGGTCGCTCAACCGTGGTGTTACGTGACGCGAAACGCATGTGTTCCCGTAACGTCAACACCTTCGCACCCCTCTGTTCCACGTAACGTGGGTACCACATTCATGGTATGGGTACCTCTGTTTACAGAGGTAAGAATCCGCCTACGAACCGGTCAGGGCGCGATGGCGCAGAGGTGGTTCGGAGGGTGGCGCTGGGCTGGCAGCCATCCTGCTTAGTGAGTAGGGCTATCACAACCGCGGCCGCTTCCCGTTGGTTGGCCCTGTTGATACACAGAGTTACGCCGTATAACATCAAGCCTCCCAGCCGTTCGTTAACATTTTTCAAAGGGTAAAAATCATGCTTCGCTCTATCACTCGGTTCCTGCGCGACGAAGAAGGCGCTACTGCAATTGAATATGGAATTATTGCGGGGTTGATTTCGGTGGTGATGATTATTGCCATCACCAGCCCTACCGGCATCGCCGCGAGCCTGGAAACCATCTGGGAATCAATCAGAAGCAATCTGGCAACTGCTGCAGCGTAAGGTGATATCGCAAGCAATGACATCAGCCTATTTGATGTGGTTGCTCGCGATCGCCGTCTATGACTTCAGGCAACGACGTGTTCCCAATTGGCTCGTGCTCGCAGGCGCCACTTTGGCGCTCGCGACGCTGGCCCTCGGGACCGCTCCCATCGCGCACGGCTGGTCTTCCGCCCTGCTCGGCGCCGGCCTGGGGTTCGGATTTCTGTTGCTGTTCTACGCCCTGGGTCTCATGGGCGCCGGCGACGTGAAGTTCGCTGGCGCACTCGGGCTATGGATCGGTCATACGTCCCTGCTCCCGGTCTGGGCCATCGGCAGCGTGCTTGCCGGCCTGCATGCCGCGCTCTGGCTGGCACTCCAGCGCTGGCCCGTGGCGCCGAGGCTTTCGCTCATGCTTTTCGGACAACCGTTGTCGGCAAATGGCAATCCGTCGCCGACGCGGACCCGCTTTATTCCCTATGCGGCCTATCTCGCATTGGCCGCCGCGGTGTGGATGGTTTGGGGCCGACAGAGCTGATCGCTCTGCCACCCGAGCTGTTCATCGACAGCGCTCGAATTGCCCTTCCCTGACACGCCGCCCATGATCAATCTCACCAAAGTCATCGCCGCCCTCCTCGTGCTCCTGGCCCTCGCGCTCGGCGGCTATGCATGGATGCTCAGCCGCCAGCCCCCGCCACCGGTCGCTGTCGCACCCTCCTCTTCTTCTGCCGCGGCTCCCGGCAAAGCGGCCCAGGCACAGACCTTCCCCATTGTCGTGGCGGCCAAGCCCTTGCCCGCGGGCCAGGCGATCCCGGCCGATGCGCTGCGCGTCGAACGCCTGACGATCAATCCGATGGGCGCCTTCCAGGACACTTCGCCCGTCGCAGGACGCGTGCCCGTCATCGACCTGAGCGAAGGCTCGCCGCTGCTCGAAGGCCAGCTGGTGTCCGGCCTGGCACTGCGCGTCGCCGAAGGCGAGCGCGCGGTCGCCATCAAGGCCGACGAGATCATGGGCGTGGGCAACAAGGTGCAGCCCGGCGATTTCGTCGACGTCTTCGTGATGCTCAAGTCGGACAGCAAGGACATCGATCGCAGTCAGGCCCGACTGCTCCTCTCGCGCAAGCGCGTGCTCGCCTACGGCAGCGCCTCGGTCGACGGCCTGCCCACCAAGGTGGACAAGAACGGCACCGCGCAACAGCAGGCCCAGCGCGCCGAACAAGCCCGCACGGCGGTGCTCGCGGTTCCCGTGGACGACATCAATCGGCTCACGCTGGCCGAGAACAGCGGCCGTTTGATGCTGGCGCTGCGTCATCCCACCGACATGGCGGAGCCCGATCCGAAGCTCCTGGCCGAATTGCCGCCTGCCCTGCAACCGCCCGCGCCCAAGCCCGGCGAACCGCGCCGCGCCCCGCTCGAGGGACTGGACCGCGCGCAGGCCGGCGTCACCACGGTAGATTTCGTGAGCGGCGGCAAGCCGGGCAGCATCGCCTCGCGCGCGCCCGCCATGGCTGCCGCGCGTACTGCGGCGCCACGCACCGGCGATGCACGCGGCGGGCTCAAGGTCGAAGTCATTCGCGGCGATCGCAGCGAAACCATCAACTACTGATCACGCAGGAAAAAAAGAACACCATGACGATCGCCCCTTGCGCGAAAACAGCCGGCCCGGCACGTGCCCTGCGCCCCACACTCGCGGTGCTGAGCTTGCTGGCGCCGGGCGTCTGGCCGGTGGCATCCACTGCTGCCGACGCCGCGGAGGCAACGTCCGCGCGCGCCGCGCTCACGCTGCGCATCGACGCGGGCACGCAAAAGGAGCTGCTGATCGGCAGGGGCATCGAGCGCATGGCCCTCGCAGACGAAACGGTCGCAAGCGTTTCGCTCACACGCCAATCGCCCAACTCGCCGGCGGCGCGCCTGATCGTCACAGGCAAGGCCGCGGGGCGCACCACGCTCATGGTCTGGGAAAAAGGCCAGTCCGCCGCCACGGTGTACGCGCTCGAAGTCCGCCGCCGCAGCGCCACGCTCAAGGGTTCGCTCGACAGCATGGAAGCGCACCAGGATGCGCGCACTGCAGCCCTGGCCGCCAGCGGCGACAAGTCCACGCTGATCGACCGCTCCGTCGTCAACGTGCGAGGAAGCAGCGTGCAGGTCGAGGTGAAGATCGTCGAATTCAACCGGAGCGTGCTCAAGCAGGCCGGCCTCAACATCTTCAGCACCCGCGCCAATTCCAACGGCTTCAGCTTCGGCGTGTTCACGCCGTCGTCGCTGCGCTCCACCACTTTCGCCTCCGACGGCTCGATCGGCAGCGAAGCCAACAACCCGCTCGCGCAGGCCTTCAGCCTGTTGTTCAATTTCGGCAAGGCGGGCCTCGGCCTGAACGTTGGCTTCCTCGAAGGCAACGGCATGGCACGCGTGCTGGCCGAACCGACGCTGGTGGCGCTGTCGGGCCAGAGCGCGAGCTTTCTGGCCGGCGGCGAGCTCCCTGTTCCCGCACCGCAGGGCCTGGGCACGACGAGCATCGAGTACAAACCGTTCGGCATCGGCCTCACTGTCACGCCGACCGTGCTGTCGAACGACCGCATCGTGCTCAAGGTGGCGCCCGAAGCCAGCGACCTGGACTACACCAATTCGCTCAGCATCGGTGGCGTCGCCGTGCCCGCGATCAGCACACGCCGCGCCGACACCACGGTGGAACTCGGCGACGGTGAGAGCTTCATCATCGGCGGCCTCGTGAGCCGCACCACGACCTCGAACGCAGACAAGGTTCCGCTGCTCGGCGACATCCCCGTGCTCGGGACCTTCTTCAAGCAGAACAAATACCAGATGAGCGAGAAGGAGCTGGTGATCCTCGTCACGCCGCACCTGGTGAAACCCATTGCGCGTGGCACCGACCTGGGCCCGTACCTTCCCGGTGGCGCAGAGCAGCGCGACGGCCCGGTCTGGCGTTCGCATCTGTTGGGCCCGGCATCCGGCACCACGGTCCCGGGCTTTTCGCGTTGACGACAACCAGTTCACCAATCCAGTGGCCGATGCGATGAACGCCCCACGCGACAGCCTTCCCGAAATCGGTGCGGAGACCTATCTCTTTGCATCGCCGAACAGCAGCCATGTCACCTGGTTGACCGACGCGCTCGGCCGGGTGGGCGCGGTGGTGACCCTTCCGCCCGACGCCAAGGCGATGGACGAGCGCATCGCCATGCTCAGCCCTGCGGCGGTGTTCCTCGATTTCGCGGGCGAGCACGCTGCTGCGGCCAGCGAACTCCACCAACGCCTCAAGCGCGAATGGCCGACATTGCCGGTGCTTGCGACAGGGGCTTCGGCCGAGCCCGCGTCCATGCTTGCGGCGCTGCGCGCCGGCGTGGACGATTTCGTCGACATGAGCGCGCCGCCCAGCGACACCATCAGCACGTTGCGCAAGCTGCTCGACCGCCAGACCAGCTCGCCGAACCGCCCACGCGGAAGCACGCTCGCATTGCTCGGCGCCCGCTCCGGCATCGGCGTGACCACGCTCGCGACCAGCCTGTCGCTGATGCTCAATGACCAGCTGTCTCAAGCAGCGGCGGCGGTCCCCGGACGCAACACGCGCCGCGGCGTGGCTTTGCTCGACCTCGGGCTGCCGGCGCGCGACGGTCTTCTCTATCTCGACACGCAAAGCGGCTTCAGCTTTGTTGACGGCGTTCGCAACCTGCGGCGCCTCGACCAGACGCTGCTGCACACCGCCCTTGCGCATCACACGAGCGGCCTGGCCGTGCTGCCCCTGCCTGTGAGCCTTGCGCAGGTGCGCGAGATCTCCCACGCCGATTCGGTGGCGCTCATCAAGCGCCTGGGCGAGTTCTACGACTTCCAGATCGCCGACCTCGGCGGTTTCACAACCCTCGACTTCGTCGCCCAGACCGTGAAGGCGGCCCAGCGCAGCTGGGTGGTGTGCGACCAGAGCATCGGCGCGATCGTCTCCACCGCCAACATGCTTAAGGAACTGCGCACACGCGGCGTCGAGACCGATCGGCTGCAGCTCGTGGTCAACAAATTCGACAGCCATGTCGGGCTGCCGGCCAAGGACATTGCCGAGCGGCTCGAGTTGACGCTGCACCACGTGTTGCCGATGCGCAGCACGCCGTTGCTGGCGGCAGCGAGCCGTGGCGAGATGCTGGTGCGCACTGCACGCAGTGACCCCTATTCGCAGGGCATTGCCGCCCTCGCACGCGGCCTGAACCAGGCCCATGGGGCCGACGCAGGCCAGGCATCGTCCACTGAATCCCGCTGGAGGGCCCGCATGGCGCAAATCGTCGGCTTCCGAAAAAGCTCTACTGAAGGTTGAACCGCCTCTATGTCCACCGATCTCGAATTCGCCGACGACGACCAGGCGTTCATCAACTCCCAGCAGTTCCAGGACATCAAAAGCTGGACGCATGACCACCTGCTGAGCCGCATCGAGGAGCTCGGTGCGGAATTCGGCCGCTGGTCGCGCGCGTCGATCCAGCAGTTCGTCGAACTGGAGGTCGACAGCTTCGTGCGGCTGCGCCGCGTGCCGATCAACGACCGCGAGATGCAGCTCATCTCCGATGCGTTGACCAAGGAGCTCGCGGGCTTCGGCCCGCTGGAAGACCTGCTCAACGATCCGGCGGTCGAAGACATCCTGATCAACGGCTACCAGAACGTCTACGTTTCGCGCCATGGCATGCTGGAGCGCGAGACGGTGCGCTTCGCCGATTCGGAGCACGTGATGCGCATCGTGCGCCGCATCCTCGCGCCGCTCGGGCGTCGGCTGGATGAATCCAATCCGATGGTGGATGCGCGCCTGCCGGACGGCGGGCGCATCAACGTCATCATCGAGCCGCTGGCGATCGACGGCCTGTCGGTCTCGATCCGCAAGTTCCGCAAGGAGCCGCTCACGCCGGCCGACCTGGTGAAGCTCGGCACCTTCGACGCAGGCATGGCGCAGTTGCTGGAGATTGCCGTGCGGGCGCGCTGCAACATCCTCGTGAGCGGCGGCACCAGCTCGGGCAAGACCTCGCTGCTCAATGCGCTGGCGACCTTTATTCCTGCGCGCGAGCGCGTCATCACCATCGAAGACACGGCAGAGTTGTCGCTCGGCACCAGCCACGTCGTTCGACTCGAAAGCCGGCCAGGCGGGTTCGACGGCACCGGCGTGGTGTCGATCCGCGACCTGCTGCGCAACAGCCTGCGCATGCGGCCCGACCGGATCATCGTGGGCGAGGTGCGCGGTGCCGAAGTCATCGAGATGATGCAGGCGATGAACACGGGCCACGAAGGGTCGATGGGGACCATCCACGCCAGTTCTCCACGCGAATGCCTCTACCGCCTTGAAATGCTCGCGGGCTTTGCCGGCTACCAGGGCAGCGAAGTGAGCCTGCGCCGGCAGATCGCCAATGCCATCGATTTCATCGTGCAGATCGGGCGCCTGTCGAGCGGCCAGCGTCGCATCCTCTCGCTGAGCGAAGTCACGGGCGTCAACGACAACGTGGTCGCGATGCAGGAGCTCTATCGCTACGAACCCATCGCGTCGCCCGACGGCGAGGAGCGCGATCGTTGGGTGTCGCTCGGCATCGCGCCGCACTCGCCCAAGATCACGCGCTTCCGCCAGTCGCTGACGCGCGCGCAGCAGCAGCAGGGAGACAACCGTGCGTGAAGTCCTGCTCACGGTGGCCTGCATTGCGCTGCTGCTTGCAGCCGCGGGGCTGCTGCTGTGGCAATGGGCAAAAGGGCGCCAGGCACGCCAAGCGGCGGGGCGGCATTTGAACCAGCAGATCCTGGCGAGCACGGCCGATGCGGTGCCGGTGCCAATGCCGATGCCCTTGTCCAGCGATGGCCTCCTGACGAGCGTGACCACGGACCCGTGGCTCGAGACGGAAGCAAGTGCCTCGGCTGGCGCATCGGCAGGTCTGTTCGAAAAGGCGCTTCCCGGATGGCTGGTCGGCGTGATCGACGTGCGCACGACCGCGCTGGGAGCAGGCGCGATCGTCGCATTGGCCTCGGTGGCCGGTCTTTTCGGCGGCTGGTTCACGGCCTTGAGCGCGCTCGCCTTTTTGACGCTTCTTGCGGTCTTTGCGATCTGGCTTCGGCTGCAGAAATTCCGCCGCAAGCTGGTCAGCCAGCTGCCCGGCTACATCGACGCGATGGTGCGCCTGATCACCATCGGCAACTCCACACAGGCAGCGTTTCAGTTGGCGATCGCCACGACGGACGCGCCACTTCGCGGGCAGCTTGAGCGCTCGGCGTCTCTGGTTCGCGCCGGCATGGATCTGGACCGGGCCTTGCACCAGACGGCGAGCAATGTCCGCATCGAGGAAATGTTCTTGCTCGCTTCCATCCTTGGCCTGGGCGTGCGCTATGGCGGCCGCTCGGACCTGCTGCTGGAACGCGTCGGCAACTTCATGCGTGACCGCGAGCAGGCCGAGCACGAGTTGCTTGCCATGTCGTCCGAGACGCGGCTTTCCGCATGGATCCTCGGATTGCTGCCCGTGAGCGTGGGCGTGTTTTTCATCCTGACCAATCCAGGCTATTTCTTTGGCATGTGGAACGATGACACGGGTCGCATCATGGTGCTCTCCGCTGGCGGCTTCCAGCTGTTCGGCGCGGCGCTTCTCTATCGGTTGGCAAAACTGACATGACCTTCACGCCCAATCAACTGGTGATCGTCAGCCTGGCATTGCTGACATTGGGCTTGCTCGCCGGTGCCGGGGCCCTGATCGCGGCCGAGCTGCGACGCTCGCGCAGCGGCAAGGTCATCGACCGCGCGATCCAGCAGGGCGCGACGGTTCCGCTCCCCCCAAAGGCTTCCGATTCCACTCAGGACGCGGATGGCCTGGGCAAGTCGGACATCGAATTGCCATTCCACTGGCTCGATTCACGCATCGGCCGGGCGTTCGTGGCGAACGAAGACCGCAACCTCATCGACCAGTGCGGCTTTTCGTCGAAGCGAGCGCAACTGGTCTTTCTGGTGACTCGCATCGCTCTCGCGTTCCTTTTCCCTTTTCTCGCCTATGTGCTCTGGAGCGCAGGCCATCCGCAGCGCACTGTCGTCATCGTGCTGGCCGTTGCGTTCGTCGTCGGCTTCATGGCACCGAAATGGACGCTCGTGCGCTTTGCAGCCAAACGGCGCGACCGAGTGAACCAGGAGCTTCCGCTCTTCATCGATCTACTGCGCCTCCTCCAAGGCGTGGGGCTGAGCCTCGACCAGAGCCTGCAGATCATGGCCAGCGACTTTTCGCATGTGCTGCGCGTGCTCGGCTACGAACTGACCTTCGCCAACAACCAGTACAGCCGCGGGCGCAGCCGCGAGCATTCGTTGCAGCGCCTGGCAACCTTGCACAAGAACGAAAACCTGCGCGGGCTCGTCTCCCTGCTGGTGCAGGTCGACAAGCACGGCGGCGCCGTTCAGGAGCCCTTGCGCATCTTCAGCGACCGGCTGCGCGAACACCGGCGTTCCGAAATGAAGGAAAAGATCGGAAAGATCACGGTAAAGATGACCGCCGTGATGGTTAGCACGCTGCTGCCGGCGCTCGTCATCGTCACGGCAGGCCCCGCCTTCCTCGCGATCTTCCGCTCACTGGGGGCCGCCGCCAAATGAAACCATTCGACCCTTGCGTTGTCCCGCGTGCGGCTCGCCGCACGCCGGCTCTCATCGCTGCTGCAGCAGTTGCTGCAGTCCTGGCCGTCACCGGCTGCGCCGGCATGAAGGACCAGTACGCCGCCAGCGCCGATGCGCAACAGCGCATGGCCGCCGAAGCCGCTGCGGAGACAAAGGCCGGCGCGTCCGTGGACACGCAAGCGACCTATCTGAAGCTTGTCGAGCAGATGCAAAGGGAAGACCTTTGGTTTGCATCGCTCGCGCACATCGATGCACTCGAACAACGCTGGGGCGTGTCGCCCGAATCCACGCGTGTGCGTGCTGAAGCACTGCGCCGGACAGGACAGGCAGCCCCGGCCGAAGCCGCCTACAAGCGCCTGATGGGCACCCCGCTCGAGAGCGCGGGCTACCGCGGCCTGGGGCTGCTGGCCGGCACACGCGGCGACTACACCGAGGCCGTGCAACTGCTTGCGCAGGCGCAGCGCCGCACGCCGACGGACGCATTGCTGCTCAGCGACCTTGGCTATGCGCACTTGCGTGCCGGCGAGATCGAACAGGCTCGGCTGCCCTTGATGCAAGCCTTGCAGCTGCGCCCGGACAGCACGCAAGCGCAGGCCAATCTCGCGCTCTACCTGGAAGTGACCGGTCAACGCGATCAGGCGACGGCGCTGATGGATGCGCATCGCATGTCCGAAGCAACACGCTCGGCCGTGCGAGATGCGGCATTGCAGATGCGTGGCCCCGGAAAGTCCGCCGTGCCTGGTGTTGCTCCCATCGCCGCCGCGACGGCAGCGCCGGCATCTGCTCGGCACGTAGCCGCAGTGGTGCCTCTCGCGCTGCGGCCATCGGGCTGGTCGGACGCAGCCGGCATGCGGACTGCGAGCCAGACGAATCCTTCAGCGCCGAGCGCCGATGCGCCGCTCTCAACGAATCCGAATCCACGAGGCACACCATGAACTACACATCCGCCGAACGAAGCGTCACGGTGCACACCCGCGCTGCCCTGGCTGCTGCGCTCTTGCTCCTCGGAGTGACCACCGCCATGGCGCAGGCGAGCGATGCCAAAGCGAGTGACGCGGGCGCAAAGGCTGTCGTCATGCCAATTGCGCCGACTTCGGGCGGCGCCGCAGTTGCGGGTGAAGCCACGCTCGCCAGTTCACCGGCACAGCATCAGGCAGCATTGCAGCCAGCGGAAGCGATGGCCGAACCCGAAGACGAGTTCGAGGAATTCGACCCGCCACCCCTGCGGACGGGCGATGCGACGCAAGGCTTGCTGGCATGGCAACGCAGTGGAGAGATCGCTTCCAGCACGCATCGCTCGATCAGCGGGAGCGTCGCAAGCCGCAGCTATGACCGCTATCTCAAGAGCTTCGAGCATCCGATTCCCGATCAACTCGGGTCGACGGTGACGAAGTCCGGGGGCGGTGGCGCTTCCGGGACTCGCTGAACGCTCGTCTACCTTCGCCACGCAAAGGAACCACGATGGAAATACGCCGACATGCGAAGCCGGGACGCGCCGAGCGCGGCGTGTACGCGATCGAGTTTGCCTTTGTGTTCCTGATGATCTTTGCGCTGCTCTACGCGGTGATCTGCTACGGCTTCCTGTTGACGATGCGCTTGAGTTTGCAGAACGCGGCCGAAGACGGGGCAAGGGCCGGCCTGCGGTACCAGATCACCTTGGCTGCGCGGCAAACTGAAGCCGACACGATCGCGAAGCAGCGCACCGAATGGCTGCCTGCGGGGTTGAAAGCGAATCGCGCTGTGGAAGCAGTGATTTGCATGGCGGAAGAAAGCACCTGCTCGCAAACGGCGCCGCCCTGCGGCCCCGCGTGGAACGCCCGCTGCCAAATGGTCGTGACTGTGACCGTCAGCGGAATCGATGGGATCTTTCCGGCTTTTCCGAGCTTTGCCGTGCCCGACCAGATCGCGGGCAGGGCCAGCATGTTGCTCGATGGGGCATCGCTGTGAAAACCACCCGCGCGGCCATGACCCGAACGACCTCGCGTCAACAGCGCGGCGTGGCTGCCATCGAGTTTGCGCTGGTATTCGGCGTTCTGTTTCTGGGCATCTATGGTCTCGTGACTTTCTCCGGCGTGCTCTATGTCCAGCAGGTGGTCTCCCGGGCAGCAGAAGATGGCGCGCGAGCTTCTCAGATGTTGCCCGGAAGCATGGCGACCGCAGATCTGCAAACGAACGTCCGCACAGCGATCTATCGCTCACTGGCGCTCTCGATGATCACGCCTGCGTCCATTGGAAGCAGTTCTTCGTCGAAGGAGGACTGGCTTCGCCAACAAATGGCTGGAACTCCTCCAGAGGTCACCGTGTCAGCGGCGCATATCGCTGTGAAGGTGAGCTATCCGTATCGCGCCAATCCGCTGTTGCCGCCGCTTCCCCTCACCTCGAGCTGGATGCCCGACCGCTTGCTCGGCAAGGCGACGGTAGCCAGATCTTCTTCTTAGGAGGCGACGATGAATTCAATCCATCGGAGCGCAGCCCGGCGACAGGGCGGATCAGTGGTCATCAACGCGACGATCGCGCTGAGCCTCATAGTTATCGTGCTGGTTGGCACCCAGCTAGGGTACATGTTCTACATGAAGCGCGAGCTCCAGAAAACCGCCGATCTCGCGGCGCTGTCGGGCGCCCAGGCGGTACTGCCTGCGAACTGCGCCAATGCCACGGCCGCAGCGGTCGCAAATGCCGCGCAGAACATGCCGGCGATCTTCGCGTCCGTAACCTCGGCCGAGATCACGTGCGGCCACTGGGATCCGGCCGCGCGTCCTGGGCCACTTCACTTCGGCGCGCCCGGTGCGGGGCAGTTCCTGAATTCGGTTCGCGTCACGATCACGCGTCCCGCAGCGCTCCTTCTGCCAGCCCTGCCGGGTAGCCAGTCATTCGCGATCAGCGTCGATGCGCTGGCCGCCAAGCGCCAGCCAATGGCGTCGCTGAACATCCGCAGCACGCTTGCTGCGGTTGACTCACAACGCTCGACGCTGCTGAACGCGCTGTTCGGCGGCTTGCTCGGCGGCTCTCTTGACGTATCGATCGGCGGCTGGCAGGGCCTTCTCGACAGCCGCATCAAGCTGCTCGACTATCTCGACCAACTCAAGCTGGACCTCGGCATCAACGCCGCACGGTACGACCAAGTGCTCGACACCAGTGTGGATGCCGGCGTGCTGCTGCGAAGCATGATCACGGTGATGGAGCGCGGTGGTGCCACCGCAACGGCGGCAGTCGACGCACTGCAGCGCCTGGCGCTCGCTGCCGAGGTGTCGCCCGTGGCGCTGACCCTCGGCGAGCTTCTCAACATCGCGAGCGGCACAGAGGCCGCAGGCCTGCAGACCGACCTGCAGCTGTTCGACCTCGTGCAGGGTGTCGTACAGCTGGCGAATGGCAAGAACGCACTGGCAGCCGACATCCCGATCAATGTGCCAGGCATCGCCGGCATCACCGCTAAGGTTCGTGCGATCGAGGCGCCTCAAGTCTCGGCAGTTGGCAATCCACTATTGATCGACTCGAGCCTGGGCGTGAACGACCCGAACAGGATCTATGTGCGCACCGCGCAGGTCCGCGTACTGCTCTCCGTGAACTTGAGCGGGCTGGGCTCGGCGGTGTCAAATGTGCTTTCAGCCGTAACCGGTGCACTGTCGCCACTCGCCAAGTTCCTCGAGAGCGTCGCAACCTTGAACCTCGGGTCCATCGTGTCCGATCTGGTGGGAACCGTCCTCTGCGGCGGGCTTTTACCCGCGTGCACGGAAACCAAAGTCATCTACGCCGATGCGCTCGCCACGCCCATCGACGTGAGCATCAGTTCCGGCAACGGCTCGGCGCTCGTCACGGGTCACACCTGCGACGCAATTGAGAACAAGACCCTTGAGGTCCAGGCGTCCACCAGCGTTGCAGAGCTCCACGTGGGCAAGGTGACGAACGCGTTCTCGTCGTCCGCACCTGCAGCGGCGGAGCCGGTGGGCATAGTGGAAGTCGGGTATCGCGTGGCCCGGCCCAGCTTCTGTTTGCTGTCGGTGCTGTGCACGGGGGTGAAATGGAAGAATGCTGCCGGCAACTTCGTCGAAGGCGAAGCCAATGCAAAGAAGAACCTTCTCTCTGGCTTGGGGATTGTCGTCAACTCCACGGTGCCCGGTAGCTCGAGCGGCCAAGCACTGGGCTACGCCGCGCCCGCGCCGGAGAACCTGCCCGAAATCGACGCCGCGCCGTATGACGGCATAGCCCCCGATCCGTCGTTCCAGTCCCTTAGTGCACAGTCCGTCGTCGCGGGGCTCGGGTCTGCTCTCGGCGGAATACGCGTCGAGGCGTACTCAAGCACCACGAGCGGAGTACTCGGGCCTCTGCTCAACGGCACGGTGAGCCTCGTCAGCGGCCTTCTGAACACACTTCAGACGATCGTCAGGGACGCGCTCGCGCCCCTGCTCGACCCTGCGGTCAACCTTCTTCTGGACCTGCTCGGCATCGACCTCGCCAAGGCCGAGGTTGGCGCACGCCTCTCCTGTCACCGAGGTGTAGAGCTTGTCTATTGATTCACGCATTTGCACATGAGCGCAGCCACCAACTTCGACGAACTCGACCTCTTTGTCTGGGAAGGCAAGGCCGACATCCTCGACCGCATCGCGCGCTGCATGGCGAGCTTCGACGTCGAGGTGATCCGGGCCGACGGCATGCCTGCTCCGTCACAGGACCGCGGCACCGCGCTGCGGCCCTCCGTGGCGATCCTGAGCGTGACGGTCATCGACAACGGCGGGCTCGCGCATGCGACCGAGTTGCTGCAGGGGATGCCCGTGATCTGGGTCGCGGCAGCGGCGCGCGAGCGCGACTCGCGGACCTACCCGCCCGAGTACCTGCATGTGCTGCCCTACGACTTCACCTGCGCGGAGCTGCGCACGATGGTGGCAAAGCTCGTGCGGCAGCTGCGCGCGCGCGAGGTGGCACCGCAGCCGCCCGACGAGCTGGTGGCGCATTCGGAGGCGATGCAGTCGCTGCTGGCCGAAGTGAACGCCTTTGCCAACTGCAACCACAGCGTGCTGGTGCGCGGCGAGACGGGCGTGGGCAAGGAGCGCGTCGCGCAGCAGCTGCACCTGGGGCACGAGAACTACGGCAAGGGCGCGTTCGTGGCGGTGAACTGCGGCGCGATTCCCGACGGGCTGTTCGAATCGCTCTTCTTCGGCCACACCAAGGGCTCGTTCACCGGTGCCGTGCATGCGCACCGCGGCTATTTCGAGCAGGCCACCGGCGGCACGCTGTTCCTCGACGAGATCGGTGACCTGCCGAAGTACCAGCAGGTCAAGCTGCTTCGCGTGCTCGAGGACAACACGGTGACGCGGCTGGGCGCGACCGCACCGATCCGGGTCGACTTTCGGCTCGTGGCCGCCACCAACCGCAACCTGCGCGAGATGGTGGCGAGCGGTGAATTCCGCGCCGACCTGTTCTATCGCCTCGCGGTGATCGAGCTGCATGTGCCGAGCCTCGAAGAGCGCGGCGAGATCGACAAGATCGCGATCTTCAAGGCGCTGTTGCGCAACGTGCTCGGCGACGATCTCGAGACGTTGGGCGAGACGCCGCACTGGCTCTGCGATGCAGTCGCCGAGATCTACTTTCCGGGCAATGTGCGGCAGTTGCGCAACCTCGCCGAGCGCGTGGGCGTGATCGCACGGCAGCTGCGCGGCTGGGACCAGAACCTGATCCAGCGCGCGATCGCGCTCACGCGCGGCACACCGACGCCGGCGATGTTGGCCGCGAACGGCGGCGGTGGCATGGGCGCGGGCAGCAGCAACGGCGTGGCGCTCGACGGCAGCGGCGAGCGCCGGGGCTGGAACAGCAGCGAGCGCAACCGCATCATCGCGGCGCTCGAGACCAACGACTGGAAGCGCCAGGACACGGCGCAGCACCTTGGCATCAGCCGCAAGGTGCTGTGGGAGAAGATGCGCAAGTATCAAATTCTCGACGGCGAGCCCGGCATCCCGGAAGAGACTTAGCAGCCCGCCCCCGAAGGGGCTCGCTCCGCGCTCGCCCGCGGATCAGCGGGCAGGCATTCTTTGCGTGGTGCGCAGCGCGGGGGCGGCGGCCGTCGCGCTCGCGCTCCGGTCGACCACCGCCTCGTTCGCACAGGCCGCGTTGCTCGCAATGCACAGCATCGCGAGCATGCCGTCGTCGCTCAGCACCGGGCGGGTCGGCGGGCCGAAGATGCGGTCGATCCAGTTGTTGCCGGCTTCGGGGTCGATGCGCAGTTCACCCACGGTGCGCGCGAGGCGCAGCTCGGTGATGCGCAGGTCGAAGACCGAATCGACATAGTCGAACAGCAGGGTGTAGTAGTCGAGCTGCGCGTCGAGCACGGCGGGCAGGGTCTCGCGGCCGAACTCCATCAGCCGGCGCCGGCCGCGGAACGACTGGCCCGACGCGTTGACGGCCTCCATGAGCTGGCGTTCGCGTTCGCGGCCCGACACGGTGCGCGACCACGAGGCCGACGTGAGTTCGAGCAGGTTGAGCCGCACGCCTTCGAGCTTGGCTTCCTGGTTGGCGACCTCGGCGAGCGCGGACTTCAACTTCATCTGCCGGTCGAAGCCGTTGCCGAAGTTCCAGTTCAGCTCGAAGGCCGCGCGCGTCGGATCTTGCGGCGAGACGCCGCGCGGGTCCTTGCTCTTGACGACCACCGCGTCAACCGTGGGCCAGATGCTGGCTTCCTGCTGCTCGACCAGCGCCTGCGCGCGCGCAACGCGGCCCCTGGCCTCGGCGATCTCGGTGCTGCGCTCCTCGGCACGGCGCAGGGCCTCGTCGCGCGACACGATGCGCCAGGCTGCGGGCGCGGCGAGCACGGGCAGCGACGAAGGCTCGGGCGTGAAGCGGAAGTAGGTGTTGAACTTGGCCAGCGCCTCGTCGCGCTGGGCCTCGAAATCTGCCTCGCGCGCGGCCACGGCGGCGCGGCGCGAGGCCGCCATGTTCAGGTCGTTCTCGCCCGTCGCTCCGAGTGCGACGCGCCGCGATTCGACGCGCGAGAGCTCGGCCACCACTTCGGTGGACTTGCGCGCGATCTGCTTCTTCAGGTCGAAGCGCTGCACCTGCAGGTAGGCGGTGAGCGCATCCAGCACCACCTTCTGCGAGGTGGTGACAACCGCGTCCTCGTCGGCCTGGTTGCCCGCCTCGGCGGCCCGCACGGCGGCGCTCATGGCACCGCCGTCGATCAGGCTCACGCGTGCTTCGGCGGTCAGCACGGTGTAGTTCTCCGTGGCGGCATTGGCAGCGCCGCTGTTGTAGGTGCCCGAAGCAGTGCCCATCTTGAACCGCGGATAGCGCGCCTTCTTGGCCGTCTCCACGCCGAAGCCGCTGGTGTTGGCGGCGGCCTGCGCGGTCTGCACCTCGGGGAATTCCTGCGACAGCGTGAAGAGCGCCTGCTTCACGCGCTGCACGGAGCTCGCGGCGCCGAGCGATGGCGACGAAAGGCGGCGCGCGGCCGCCAGCGTTGGCGGGGACTCCTGCGCCAGCGCGGCTTCGGGCGGCAGCAAGAGGCCGGCGCACAGCGCCGCACAGAGGACGCCGGTGCCCGTGGTTCGGCGCCGGCCTGTATCGGTCGTCGCGCTCATGGTTCGCGGAACGCTTCGCGTCGCAGCTTGAGCACCGGACGAAGGATGTACCAGATGAACGGATCGGTGCCCACCTTCAGGTCGACCTCCGCCTCCATGCCGGCGGTGATGCGGTTTTCCTTCTGCCCCACGAAGGTCTGCTCGGTGCCGACCAGGATGCGGTAGTAGGGCGTCGAGTTGGCGACGGCCGGATCGCGGTCGGCGTCGGCCGCCACCAGCGTGACCTGGCCCTCGACCGCGCCGTAGCGCAGGTAGTCGTAGGCCGTGATCTTCACGCGCGCGCCCTGCCCGATCTCGACGAAGCCCCGGTCGTTCGGGTTCAGGCGCGCCTCGATCATGACCTCGTCCTTGTCGGGCACCACTTCCATGATCGCTTCGCCGGGCTTGATGACCCAGCCCGGGCTCGCGCTGCGCAGGCCCTTGATGATGCCGTCGGCGGGCGCCTTCACGGTGGTGCGCGAGCGCTGCGTGCGGGCCCGCGCGAGGTCTTCGCTGAGGCTCGCGAACTGGCGCTCCACGGTGGCCAGCTCGTCGGATGCACGGCGGCGGAAGCGGCCTTCGGCCTCGGCCATCTTGGCCTGGGCCTCGGCGATGGCGGCGCCGGCCGAGATCGAGCCCTGACGCGCCACCGCAAGCTCGCTGCGCACACCCTCGACCTGGCGGCGCTTCTCGAGCACCTCGACCTGGCCCACGAGCTTCTCGCTGAGCAGCTGCTCGGAAATCTCGAGTTCCTTCTGCATCAGCGCCAGCCGGTCGTTCAGGCCCTTGACCTTGGCCTGCTGCTCGAGCAGCTTGCTGCGCGCCTGCTCCAGCATCGACACCGCGCCGGCCATCACGCCGCGCTGCTCGAGCGAGCGCGCCTCATAGGCGCCGACCTCGCCGTCGAGCACGCTGGCGTCGATGTCGGCGGCAAAGCTGTCGCGCCGCAGCGGCTGGCCCCGGCTCTCGGCCATGAGCCGGATGCGCGTGGCCTGCGTGGACGCATAACGTGCAGAAAGCTCCTCGAAGTTCAGGCCGCTGCCGCCCAGGTCGATCTCGACCAGCGACTGGCCCTGCTGCACCCGGTCGCCTTCCTTCACCATCACCTCGCTGACGATGCCGCCTTCGAGATGCTGGATCGACTTGACCCGGTCGGACGGAATAACCCGCCCCGGCGCCACCACCACCGTCTCCATCGGAAAGCCCAGCCCCACCACGGCCAGCAGCGCCACCGCGCCGCCGATCACCCATTGGCGCCGCCGGCCGCTGGGCGACGTCTGCGCCGAGCGCTTGCTTTCCTCTTCCTGGAGGATCTGCGGCAAATCTGATTTCAATTCGGTCCCCACATACGGTTCTTCGTTCGTTCAGGCCATGGAGCGGCTGGCGCCGGCGCCGTGCGCGGCTTCGTCGTCGCCCGCACCGCCATCGCCCAGCGCCACCAGCGCCTTCTTCACGCCGAAGAGCTTCGGCACCATGACGGCCGCCGTTCCCTGCTCGACATTGCCCTGCCCTGTCACGTGGTAGACCGTGGTGGCGGCCGACACGATGCGCAGCGAATGCGTCACCACCACCACGGTGCGCACCTTGGCCACCGCAAGCAGCGTGGCGAGCAGCGTGCGCTCGCTCTGGAAGTCGAGGTCGTTGCTTGGTTCGTCGAGCACCAGCACCGAAGGCTTGCGCAGGAAGCTCATGGCCAGCGCGAGCTTGCGCCGCTCGCCGACCGAGAAGCCCACGCCGCCCTCGCCCACCACGGTGCGGTAGCCGTCGGGCAGCCGCGAGATGAAGTCGTGCGCGCCCGAAAGCTTGCAGGCGGCCACCACCTGCTCGTCGCTCTGGCCCGGCGCGGTGCGGCGCATGGTGTCGATCAGCGGGCCGCCGAACCAGTAGACCTCCTGCGAGAGATAGCTGATCCAGCGCGACAGCTCTTCGCGGCCGAACTGCGACAGGTCGTATTCGCCGATGCTGATGACGCCGCGCGTGGGCGTGTACAGGCCCGAGAGCAGCTTGACCAGCGTCGACTTGCCGGCGCCGTTGCGCCCCACGATCACGTGCAGCCCGCCGGGACCGATGTCGAGGTCGACGTTCTCGAGCACCGGCTTGTGCGACTCGGCGCTGAAGCTGAAGCTCACGTCCTTGAGCGTCACGCGGCCGAGCGGCTGCGGCAGCGTCATGCCCGACGGCGGCTTCTCGACGGGCTCGCCCAGCACCTTCTCTAGCCGCTTGGCCGCTTCCTTGGCAGCGGCCAGCGAGCGCCAGCTCGAGACCAGGCCGGCCACCGGCTGCAGCGCCTTGAGCGCCAGCATGTTCGAAGCGACAAGCCCGCCAACGGTCATCCACTGCTCCATGACCGAGATCGCGCCCACCGTGACGATGATCACCGAGAACACCGTCAGCAGCACCGTGGTTCCGTCGCGCGCGGTCTCGATCTGGCCGTTCTTGCTGAAGCTCTCGCCGAGCCAGTCGTTGTAGGTCTGGCGCCACATCTCGACGGTGGGACCGTCGTTGGCCTGCGTCTTGAGCGTTTCGCGGGCGTTGCAGATCTCGGCGGTCATGCGGTCGAGGCCGCGTCCGCGCTGCACTTCCTCGACCCGGCCGGTGCGCACCTCATCGGCCCACCACCAGGCCAGGAAGGCCATGATGCCGAGGAACAGCACCACCACAGGCAGCACCGGCAGTGCCACGATGCCGATCACCGCCAGCGCGAACACCGCCATCGGCAGGTCGAAGATCGATTGCGCCAGGCCGCCCGTGACCGTGCCGCGCACCGAGGCCACGTCGCGGAAGAACTGGTGCCACACCGAAGCCGGGCGCGCCTCGAGTGCGCGCAGCGGCCGGTTCAGCATCGAATGCAGCAGCGCCCCCGAGACACCATGGTCGATGATCGCGCCCGCATTGCGCAGCAGGCGAGAGCGCCGCATGCGCAGCCAGAACTCGATGCACAGGAAGAACAGGATGCCGCAGACCAGCGCGGCCAGCGTCGAGACACCGCTGCGCGACAGCACGCGGTCATACACCTGCAGCAGGAAGATCGACGGCAGCAGGCCGAACAGGCTGATCGGCAGCGAGCGCCAGGCCGCGCTCTTGACCAGCGGATAGGCATCGCGAAACGCCTTGTGCAGCGCGCCCGCGTAGGGGCTCGAGCCAGCCTCCTCCGGCGGGTCGGCCAGCAGCTGGCTGGGCAGAAGAAACTTGATCATGGGAAAAGGCCGATCCGTGCGGCAATGACGCCTGCGTCATTATCGACTGTTACCCAAATGTTACGAAGCGATTTTCTTTTACGCACCACTGCATCGAAGCGCTTCCCGCAGCGTAGGCGGCGCGGTCGCCGCGGTCGCGCCATCCTGAAGCCCGCAATCAACGGGCTTGCGGGCCACCGGGCGCTCCGGCTCCCGCGGCGGCTGGTCCTGCGCGAGCACGAGCGCGACGTTGGCACACAGCAACATGCACAGCAACCAGGCGCAAAGAAGCTGAAACCATCCGAGCCACCAGCGGCGCGGGGTCGCGGGCGAAGCCTCGGCGGAAAGTGGAAGGGAGAGGCTGGGTTTCATGGCAGTGCTTTCAATACCCGGGCGAGGCGCGAAAGGCCGACACCGGGGGAACTCTTGGCCAGCACCCAGTCGCCCGGCTGCAGCAGGCCTCCGAGTGCGGTCGACAGATCGGCCACGTCGACGAACCAGTGCGAGCGGACCTTGGTGCTGATGCGCGCATGCAGCGCGCGCATCAGCGGTCCGCACAGCAGCACGCGGTCGGGTTGCGAGGCGAGCAGCTCGGGCTCGAGGTCGAGGTGGTGGCGTTGCGCAGCGGGGCCGAGCTCCTGCATGTCGCCGAGGATCGCCACGCGGCGCGCGGGCTCGCAGGGCGCCTGCGACAGCAGTTCGAGCGCAGCGCGCATCGAACTCGGGTTGGCGTCGTAGGTCTCGTCGATCAGCTTGAAGCTGCCGCCGCCGATGTGGATGGTGTGCAGCGCGCCGCGCGCGCCGGAGGGCTCGAATGCGGCAAGCGGCTCCACCGCGGCCGCGAGCTTGAGCCGCATCGCATGCAGCGCCGCCAGCGTGGCCACGGCGCTAAGGCCCATGTGGCGCCCCGGCGCGTTGAGCCGCAGCTGGAACGGCTCGCCGAGCACTGCGACTTGCGCCTCGCCGTGGTCGAAGGCCAGAAGCCGCAGGTCGGCGTCCTGGTGCTCGCCATAGCTCACGATCTGGAGCTGGTGTGCCATGGCGGCTTCGGCGAAGGCCGCGAACTCGGGGATGTCGCGGTTGAGCACCGCGGTGTCGCCAGGCGCCATGCCCTCGAAGATGCGGCTGTCCTGCCGCGCGGCGGCGTCCGAAGGGCCGCTGCGCTTCTGCGCAGAGGCCGACAGCCCGGTGACCACGGCCAGCATCGGGCGCACCAGCTCGGTCAGCGCGGGCAGGTTCGGCGAACCCATCTCCAGCACCCAGTAGGCGGCGCGCCGCGGCATGCAGGTCAGGTTCCAGGCCATGCCCGAGGGCAGGCTGACGTTGCCTTCGGGCCGGCCGACCTCGCCCCAGACGCCCAGGGCATCGGCCAGCATCGCCGCCACCGTGCTGCTGGCCGCGCCGCTGCCCACCACGCCGCAGACACGGCCCGCGAACTCGGTGCGCGCATGCGTGCCCAGCGCCAGCACCGCCTGCGGCAGGTTCTTCACCTGCAGCACCGGTACGCGCTTGTCGAGGTGCGCCGAGGCGTCGGTGCACAGCACGGCGGCCGCGGGCTGCAGCACGCCCTTGAGGATCACTGCGGCCAGCGGCGCCTTCGAGGGGCGCGTCTGGTGCTCGAACACCACGCGGCCCTTGCGCAGGAACGAGCGCTGCGTGATGCCGGTGGCGCGCCAGCCGTCGTCGGGCCGCACCACCCAGTCGCCGCCGGTCACGCGCGCCATCTCGTCGGCGGTCCATTCGGCGCCGTCGTCCCTGGCGTTGCCCGCACCCGGCACTGCCGGCCGCTCGAGCAGGTAGCGGTGGTAGGCGACGAAGCCCGACATGTACTGCGCCACGTCGTCGATGCGCACGCGAAACGCATGGTGGCGCACGAAGAATGCGCCGGCAATGTGCGACGGACGGCGAAAGTACATCGCCATCTCGGGCCAGAAGAAGCCGTTCTGAAGGTAGTGCGCGCGGTAGTCGAGCGCGCGGTAGAACTTCTCGGTGTCGAGCTCGTCGAGCAGGTGCCGCATGGCCGCCATGCCCTCGAGCCGCTGCAGCATCTGCTGCGCGGCCAGCATGAGTTCGAGCAGCGTCGGGAAGGTGGTCTTGCGGTCGAGCACGAAGTCGAGGTAGCCCGCGACGTTCTGCAGGCCGAAGCGGAAGTAGCGCTCCTGCGGGCTCCAGCGCGTGAGCTCGTTCACGCAGCGGCTCAGCCAGTGGTCGTGCGCCTGCCAGTGCTGGCTGGCGATGAAATGGTCGAAGGCCTTCTCGACCACCGCGAGCCAGCGCGGATCGCGCGTGAGGCCGTAGAGCCGCATGAGGCCGAACACCGCCTCGCCCTCGTGGTAGACGGCACGCGCGGCCTGCTTCACGCGCAGGTCGGCGGCGTGCAGCACATGGTTGAAGCGGCCGGTGGCAGGGTCCTGCAGCGAGGCGATGCCCAGCGCGAGCTTCTCGAGCAGCGGCAGCCAGCGGCGCGTCTCCATCGCCTCGCCGTGCGCCACCAGCGCGAGGATGCAGGCGGCGTTGCCGCCGAGCGTGATCTCTTCGCCGTCGACCAGGAAGGCGGCCTCGCGGCCGTCGGGCAGCTTGTATTCGCGGATGAAGCGGCTCGCGAGCGGCGGCAGCGCGCGGTCGATCGCGGCGCGCAGCTTCTCGTCGCGCGTGAGCTCCCAGGCCTCGACCATGGCGCTGACCACGCTTGCATGGCGCATCGCGTCGTAGGTCGGAATGCGGCGGTCGAAGCAGGGGAAGTAGCCGGAGACGAACAGCCCGTCGTCCTGCACCTGGCGCGCAAGATAGACCGCGCCGCTGCGCACCAGCTCGAGGGCCGAAGGTGGCGTGAGCGCAGGCGACTGGCGGCGTCCCGCATCGAGCCCCGTGCCCACCAGCTTGTGCACCACGCCGTCGGCCTGGCAGAACACGCCCACTGTCGCGAGCAGGTAGACCGGGTGGTCCGCGGGCAGATCGAGCGCCAGCGCGCGGGCAAAACGCGCTTCGGCATAGAGCGCGAAATTGCGCGCGTTCACCACCGCATGCGCGATGGTCGAATCGCCGCTCAGCATCGCATTGGCGTTGAGCTCCTGCTCGGTGAAGGCGGTCTCGAAGTCCTTGTCGAAGGCCAGGCCGAGACGGAAGTAGTTGCGCTTGACGGCGCCGAGCTGGGCCTTGAATTGGCCCCACCCCAACGGGCTCGCGCCCTCGACCCAGTCGATGCGCAGCCACGGCGCGACGAGGCCGCAGTCGCGCACCCGCCGTTCGACCGCTTCCGCGCCTTCGCGCCACGCGGTCTCGAAATCGGCCGCGCGTGCGTGCACCACATGCGCGCGCTGCGAACCGTCGGTGACCGAGAAGAAGAGCGTGAAGGCCGGATAGGGCGGTGGCAGCGCCGCACATACCGAGGCCAGGCGCTCGTGGCAGGCATGGAGCTGTTCGGAGAAGGACATCATTCAGCCCAGGGCCTGTTCACGCTGCGCAAGGGGGTCGCGTTCTCCGGCTTCAGCGGTAGCTGAATTCAGCTCGGCGATTGAGCTGATAGCCCTCCTCGGTGTTGTCGGGCGACGCAGGCTTCTCGATGCCCCAGCTGATGGCCTCGATGCGCTCGGCCGGCACGCCCAGCTGCGTGAGCGCACGCTGCACGGCTTCGGAGCGGCGCTGGCCCAGCGCCAGGTTGTATTCGCGTCCGCCGCGCGAGTCGGTGTGGCCTTCGATCACCACGCGGCTCGTGGGACGGTTGCGCAGGTAGCTCGCGTGCGCCTCGACCACGCTGCGGTCCTGCGCACGGATGTTGTACTTGTCGAAGTCGAAGTACACGATGCGCGGCACGCCGACCGGGCCGTTCTGCGCCAGCGGCGCCGGCGGCGCCTGCACCCTGGCCACGTTGCTCGCGGCCTTGTTCGAGAAGTAGTACTTGGCGTCTTCGCGGCCGTCCTTGGGGCCGGTGCCGCAAGCGGCAAGGCTGGCGGCCAATGCGAGGGTGGCGAGTATCCGGAAGTTCTTGTTCATGTTGATCGTCCTTTTGGCGGGACAGGCCGGGTTGCGGCCTGTCCCTGTGCTGTCGTTCTTGTGATGGGTTGCCCCGTGGTGTTTCCGGGGCTCAGCCCAGCAGGCCGTGCAGGATGTTCGACACGGGCGTCAGCACGCTGTTGTTGCCGGCGACCTGGTCGACCAGGCTGGCGATCGGGGTCACGACGTCGGTCACGATCGGCGCGGCATGCTCCACCGTGTCGACCAGCCCTGCGACCGTCTCGATCACCGGCGACAGCGTGGTGCCCGCACCGGCCAGGATGTCGGTCACCGGTTGGGCCACTTCGGACACGGCAGCCACGACTGGCTCCAGCGTCTCGGCGGCGCCGCCGGCCACTTCGAGCACCGGATCGAGGATGTTGGCCACCACGCCACCGAGCAGGCCGTCGCTGCCGAGCAGGCTGCCGACCAGGCCGTCCTGGCCCAGCAGGCCGCCGCCCAGGAGGTCGCCACCGAGCAGGCCGCCGACGATGCCGTCTTCGCCCAGCACGCCGCCCAGCAGGTCGCCGCCAAGGAGGTCACCACCCAGCAGGCCGCCGACGATGCCGTCTTCGCCCAGCACGCCGCCCAGCAGGTCGCCACCCAGGAGATCGCCACCGAGCAGGCCGCCGACGATGCCGTCTTCGCCAAGCACGCCGCCAAGCAGGTCGCCGCCAAGGAGGTCGCCACCGAGCAGGCCGCCGACGATGCCGTCTTCACCAAGCACGCCGCCCAGCAGGTCGCCGCCAAGGAGGTCACCACCCAGCAGGCCGCCGACGATGCCGTCTTCACCAAGCACGCCGCCCAGCAGGTCGCCGCCAAGGAGGTCACCACCCAGCAGGCCGCCGACGATGCCGTCTTCACCGAGCACGCCGCCGAGCAGGTCGCCGCCGAGGAGGTCACCACCGAGCAGGCCGCCGACGATGCCGTCTTCACCGAGCACGCCGCCGAGCAGGTCGCCGCCAAGGAGGTCGCCACCGAGCAGGCCGCCGACGATGCCCTCTTCACCGAGTACGCCGCCGAGCAGGTCGCCGCCCAGGAGGTCACCACCGAGCAGGCCGCCGACGATGCCGTCTTCGCCGAGCACGCCACCCAGCAGGTCGCCACCCAGGAGATCGCCGCCCAGCAGGCCGCCGACGATGCCGTCTTCACCGAGCACGCCGCCGAGCAGGTCGCCGCCCAGGAGATCACCACCGAGCAGGCCGCCGACGATGCCGTCTTCGCCGAGCACGCCGCCCAGCAGGTCGCCGCCGAGCAGGTCGCCGCCAAGGAGGCCGCCACCCAGCAGGCCGCCGAGCAGACCGTCTTCGCCCAGCACGCCATCCAACAGGTCACCGTTCAGCAGGCCGCCGATCGGGCCATCGTTGCCGAGCAGGCCGTCCGCACCCAGAAGACCGCCGCCGAGGCCGTCGTCGCCAAGCAGGCCACCGAGCAAGCCGTCGTCGCCCAGCACCCCGTCGGTCAGGCCGCCTAGCAGGCCGTCTTCGCCGCCCAGCAGGCCGCCGAGCGGGCTGTCGGCCAGCAATCCGCCCAGTGCGCCGTTCGCGCCGAGCAGGTTGTCCACCAGACCGTCCTGGCCCAGCAGGCCGCCCGTGAGGCCTTCGCTGCCCAGCACGCCGGCCAGTGCACCGTCGCCACCGAGCAGGCCGCCGACGATGCCGTCTTCGCCGAGCACGCCGCCCAGCAGGTCGCCGCCAAGGAGGTCACCGCCGAGCAGGCCACCGACGATGCCGTCTTCGCCCAGCACGCCGCCGAGCAGGTCGCCACCGAGGAGGTCACCACCGAGCAGGCCGCCGACGATGCCGTCTTCGCCCAGCACGCCGCCCAGCAGGTCGCCGCCGAGGAGGTCGCCACCGAGCAGGCCGCCGACGATGCCGTCTTCGCCGAGCACACCACCCAGCAGGTCGCCTCCGAGGAGGTCACCACCGAGCAGGCCACCCACGAGACCGTCTTCGCCGAGCACACCACCCAGCAGGTCGCCGCCAAGAAGATCGCCGCCCAGCAGCCCACCGATCAGGCCGTCGTCGCCCAGCACGCCGCCAACCAGACCGCCCACCAGACCGTCTTCACCGAGCAGACCGCCAACGAGGCCTTCTTCGCCCAGCAGGCCGCCCAGCAGGCCGTCCGGGCCCACCACGCCTGCCAGCAGGCTGTCTTCGCCAAGCAGGCCGTCGAGCACTTCGCTGACCACGCCGTCTTCGCCGATCAGCGTGTCGATCACGCCGTCGAGGCCCAGCGCGTCGGTCACGCCCGTCAGGATGCCCTCTTCGCCCAGCAGGTGGTCCAGTCCGTTCTGAACCGCGTCGGTGACGTAGTCGACCTGGCCGAGCAGCGCGTCGGTGGCGCCTTGGCCAAGCAGGCCGTCGACAACGGGGCTGGCCGCACCGTTGAGGCCGTCGAGCACGACGCCGGCGAAGTGGTCCACCGGCTCGAACTGGTTCGGGTTGTCCGCAACGAAATCGGAGCCGAGCACGGGCGCGACGATGTCGTCGATCAGGTCGGTGGTCTGGTCGACCAGGTCTGCGACCGGCTGGAGCGTGCTGCCCAATCCGCCGCTGCTGCTGCCGCCGGTTCCGAGAAGACCGTCCGCGAGGTCGTCGACCGGGTCGAGCAGGCTGTCGCTGTCTGCATCTGCATCTGCATCTGCATCTGCATCTGCATCTGCATCTGCATCCGCATCCGCATCGGCGTCGGCATCCGCGTCCGCGTCGGCATCTGCGTCGGCATCCGCGTCCGCGTCCACGTCGGCATCTGCGTCTGCATCCGCGTCGGCATCGGCATCGGCATCGGCATCGGCGTCACCGTCCGCATCCGCATCGGCGTCCGCATCCGCGTCGGCATCGGCATCGGTCTCGCCGCCGCCGATCGGTGAAAAGAACGAAATACCGCCGTCACCGCCGCCACCGCCGCCCAGAGCGGCACCCAGGCCCACGGCACCGAGCGCGCCGAGTGCGAATTCGCCCAGTCCCAGGCCGCCGGCTGCCGGAAGCTTCTTGCTGACCGCCAGCGCGGCCGCATCGGCGTCGCTGTCGGGCGGCGTGACCTGCAGGTCGCCCTGGGCCACGTCGACGTTCACTTGTTCAAGGCCGCCCGGCAGCTTGGTCGAGCCGATGGTCGCATCGGTGCCGCTGGTGAAGACGCCGGCCAGCGGCGCCTTGTTGCTGGCCGAGCCGGGGAACAGCACGTTGGCTTGTCCGCCCTCGGGGACCAGCACGCGGTCGCCTGCGATCAGGCTCTGATTGCCCTCCACCGGAATGCGGACACCGTCGCGCATCACGGCGACGCCCTGCGTGGCATTGGACAATGTGCCGATGCTTGCGGGTGCCGCGGCGGCGGCAGGTGCCGACGAAACGGCCGCGGCGGATGTGCCGAGCGGCGCGCCCGTGTTGGCCTGGGCAATGACCACGGGCGCCACGCCACTGGCGGCGAGTCCGTCGGTCGAAGGGGTCGATGCTTGTGGGTCGTTCATGGCAGCCTCTGTGACAAAAGATGCCTTTACAGGGGCAACTACCGTGCCGCCTCGAAGATCCGCAGGGCATTCGCGCCTACAAATTTGCAAGCCTTTGATTTACATGGATATTCTTGAGACGATGGGCGCCGGACCGCTGCCGTGGACGGCCTCTGGCGGCGTCTTTGAGCCACTTGTTACGTAACGACGTAACGTGGCGCTACCGGAACGTCGCCCCCCATTCCCGGCCGCTCGGCGCCGAGAATCCTTCCCCTCCGACCCCTTTTTCTTGTTTCCTACAGATATGTTCAATCCCTCCCAGGAAGACGTGCGGCGCTTCTTCTGCGACGTTTTCGCGAAGCAGCGGCAGAGCCTGCCGATGGAAGCACTCGAGACGCTCGCGGCCGGCTGGATCGAGGCCCATCCCGAGTACCACGACGACCTGGCCGATGCCGATGCCGCAGTGGCGCGCGTGTACGACGGCGCGTCGGGCCGCGAGAACCCGTTCCTGCACCTGTCGATGCACCTGTCTATCAGCGAGCAATGCTCGATCGACCAGCCGCGCGGCATCCGCCAGGCGGTCGAACTGCTGGCCGCGCGCCGGGGCTCGCTGCTCGATGCGCACCACGAGGCGATGGAATGCCTGGGCCAGATGATGTGGGAGAGCCAGCGCGCCGGCCGCCCGCCCGACGGCAATGGCTACGTGGATTGCGTGCAGCGCCGCGCAACGCGCGACTAGACGCGAACGGAGGGCTTCTTCCGGGACCGGGCCAGCGGCGCACCCTGCTCCCGGGCCGCCTCGCGCAGCAGCGCGGCCATGGCGGCGCGGGGCAGCGAGGGCTCGGCATCGCTGCGCAGCAGCAGGCCCACGGGTTCGTCGGTGCCCGTGGTGTCGATGCGCAGGCGCACGAGGCGCTGGTCGGCCAGCTCGCCGCGGGCGGCGCCAAGCGGCGTGATCCAGACCGCGTCGGACACCGCGACGAGCCCGCGCGCCAGGGCCACGTCGAGCGTCTGCAGCGCATCGGGCGGCAGCGCCAGGCCGCGCGCCTGCAGGAAGCTTTCGGTATGGTGGCGCGGGACCGTGCCCTCGCCGTACACCACCAGCGGATAGCCGAGCACCGCCTGCACCGACACCGCCCGCGCGGGCGAGCGCGCCAGCAGCGGATGGCCCGCACGCACCGCGAACACCAGCGGCTCGGTGTAGAGCAACTCGAAGCTGAGTCCGCCGATGAGCCGCGGGTCGCTCATGCGGCCGACCACGAGGTCGAGCTCGCCGGCGCGCAGCTCGTCGAGCAGCACCGGATTTGCGGCGCTCTTCACCAGCATCTGCACCGCGGGCCAGCGCTCGCGAAAGCGCGCGATCGGCCCCGGCAGCAGTGCCGGCGCCACGCTCGGGAGCGCCCCGATGCGCAGCCGCTCGACGCGCTCGCCCGAGGCCGGTGCCACCGCCTGCGCGCTGGCGTCGAGCGCCTCGAGCACGCGCAGCGCATGCGCGAGCAACTGCTCGCCGGCGGGCGTGAGGCCCTGCACGCCACGCCGACCCGCCCTGCTGCGCTCGACCAGTCGCGTGCCGACGATGGCTTCGAGCTCCGACAGCGTCTTCGACACCGCGGGCTGGCTCAGCGCGAGCCGCTCGGCCGCGCGCGCCAAGTGACGCTCCTGCGCCACCGCGACCAGGCAGCGCAAATGGCGCAACTGCACGTTGCGCAAAAAATCCTGGCGGAGATCGGCGGAGTCTTTCAATTACCTGTGGTTATTCAAATGAGACCAATCTTCAATTTACATCATCGGACCGGCCTTCTAGAGTTCGATGTTCGGACAAGACCCCGCCCCACCCAGGAGACGACATCCCATGTTGACCAAAACCCAGGCCATCGAGGCCGCCCCCGCCGCCGTGCTCACGCCGCGCGACTGGCAGGCCCATCCCTCGTACATCTATCCCGGCTACAAGTCGACGATGAAGCGCGGCCCGCAGAAGCCGCTGGTGCCGCTGAAGGCGGCGCTCGGCGAGCTGCAGCAGCCGGTCTACGGCCACGACAGCATCGGCGCGCTCGACCACGACCTGACGCGCAACGCGTGCAAGAACGGCGAGCCGCTCGGCGAACGCATGATCCTCACCGGCCGTGTGCTCGACGAGCGCCGCCGCCCCGTCGCCAACACGCTGGTCGAGCTGTGGCAGGCCAATGCCTCGGGCCGCTACGTGCACAAGGTCGATCAGCACGATGCGCCGCTCGACCCCAACTTCCTCGGTGCTGGCCGCTGCCTCACCGACAGCGAAGGCCGCTACCGTTTCCTGACCATCAAGCCCGGCGCCTACCCCTGGGGCAACCATCCGAACGCCTGGCGCCCGCAGCACATCCACCTGTCGCTGTTCGGCCAGAGCTTTGCGAGCCGGCTGGTCACGCAGATGTACTTTCCCGGCGACCCGCTGCTGCAGTACGACCCGATGATCACCGGCACGCCCGAGCGCTACCGCAACCGGCTGATCGCCGACTTCAGCCTCGACATCACCGAGGAAGGCTACGCGCTCGGCTACCAGTTCGACATCGTGCTGCGCGGCGCCGACGAGACCCCCTTCGAGAACCGCTGAGCCAGGAGACGCACGACATGGACAAAAGCAACAACCAGCTCATGACCGCCCAGCAGGCCGACTTTGGCCAGACCCCGTCACAGACGGTGGGCCCCTACTTCGCCTACGGCCTCACGGCCACGCAGTACGGCTACGACTTCGACCAGCCCTTCGATGCCGCCGTGGCGCTCGACGACGCCGCGGGCGAGCGCATCCGCCTCGAGGGCCGCGTCATCGACGGCGACGGCAACCCGATCAACGACGCGATGGTCGAGATCAGCCAGGCCGACGGCCAGGGCCGCTATCCGCAGACGCCGGCCGAGGTCCGCGAGATCGGCTTTCGCGCCTTCGGCCGCGTCGGCACCGGCACCGACGCGCAGAACCGTTTCGTGTTCCACACGGTGAAGCCCGGCGCCGAGTCGCCCGGCGAGGCACCGCACATCAACGTGATCGTGCTCATGCGCGGCCTGCTGCTGCACACGTTCACGCGCATCTACTTCAGCGACGAGGCAGAGGCCAATGCGCGCGACGCGGTGCTCGCGAGCGTGCCGGCGGAGCGGCGCCACACGCTGATTGCCGAGCGCTTCGAGCAAGGCGGCGCGGTCGGCTACCGCTTCGACATCCGCATGCAGGGCGCCGACGAGACGGTGTTCTTCGACGTCTGAGCCACGGCCACGGTGCCACGTAAAAAGCCCGCGAAACAGTCTGTGTAAATAGTCTGCCGCCCGCTTAGATCGAGATGCCCCGCGAGAGCGGGGCATTTTTCGTTAGGCGAGCGATTGCCCCAAGGGCCTCAGCCCCCCAGCGCCCGGAGCATCCAGGGCGCTCCCTTCATGTTGAACACCCGCTTGAGGTTGTAGGCCATCACAGCCAGACTGAACTCCGCACGCGCTCCGCTCGTGTGTCTCATCAGCAACCGGGCATTGCCCAGGATCAGGTGCTTGATGCTGGCGAAGGGGTGCTTCACGGTCTTGCGCCTGAGCGCCATCATCCATGGCTGCGCGGCCATCCGGCTCGCGTTGGCTTGCAGCGCCTCTTCGTACAGGTGGCGTGTCACGAAGCGTTGCCTGGCCGTGGTGCATGCGGGCTTGCGCGCGCACTGGGCACAGTCGCTGGGCTGGGCGGCGTAGATCACCATCTTGTCCGTGCGCGAGAGTTGCTTGCGTCTGAGTTGCTTGCCTGCAGGGCAAGTAAAACTGTCGCTGGCCGCTTCGTAGGTGAAGGCGCTGCGCTCGTACAGACTGCCATCGCCTTTGTTGTTCACGGCACGGTTGGGCGCCACGTAGCTGGTGATGCCCTGGGCGTCCAGCGCTGCAATGTGCTC